>NZ_JBHYGW010000021.1:0-29858 GCF_042738015.1 Lentzea sp. NPDC059081 | reverse complement strand
GCACGGTCGAGCCGGGCACGGTCGAGCCGGGCACGGTCGAGCCGGGCACGGTCGAGCCGGGCACGGTCGAGCCGGGCACGGTCGAGCCGGGCACGCGACGCGCGTGGCGTCGTGGGGCCCGGCTCTCCCTCAGCGGTGCTGGGCGGGTTCGGGGCGAGCGCCGGGACCGCCGACGGTAGTGGTCAGGCGGGTTGTGCGGGCGGAGCCGGCGGCGGCGTCACTTCACGCCGGCCGCGTCCATGCCGCGCAGCTCCTTCTTCAGGTCCTGGATCTCGTCGCGCAGGCGGGCGGCCAGCTCGAACTGCAGGTCGCGGGCCGCGTTCATCATCTGGTCGGTCAGCGACTGCACCAGGTCGGCCAGGTCGGACCTGGCCATGCCCGCCCGCTCGTGCGAGGCCACCACGCCGGACGAGCGGCCGCCCTCGCCCGTGGCTCGCTTGCCGCGGGACTGGTTGCGGCCCGAGCCGCCCACCGGGACCTCGTCCTCGACCTCGGAGTAGACGGCTTCCAGGATGTCGGTGATCTTCTTGCGCAGCGGCTGCGGGTCGATGCCGCGCTCGAGGTTGTAGGCGACCTGCTTCTCGCGGCGGCGGTTCGTCTCGTCGATGGCGTGCCGCATCGAGTCGGTGATCTTGTCCGCGTACATGTGGACCTCGCCGGACACGTTGCGGGCGGCGCGGCCGATCGTCTGCACCAGGGAGGTGCCGGAGCGCAGGAAGCCCTCCTTGTCGGCGTCGAGGATCGCCACCAGCGACACCTCCGGGAGGTCGAGGCCCTCGCGGAGGAGGTTGATGCCGATCAGCACGTCGAACTCGCCGAGGCGCAGCTGGCGGAGCAGCTCGACGCGGCGCAGCGTGTCGACCTCCGAGTGCAGGTAGCGGACCCGGATGCCGAGCTCCAGCAGGTAGTCGGTGAGGTCCTCCGCCATCTTCTTGGTCAGGGTGGTGACCAGGACGCGCTCGTCGCGCTCGGCCCGTTCGCGGATCGAGTGCACCAGGTCGTCGATCTGGCCCTCGGTCGGCTTGACGACCACCTCGGGGTCGACCAGGCCGGTCGGGCGGATCACCTGCTCGACGAACTCGCCGCCGGCCTGGCCCAGCTCGTACGGGCCTGGCGTCGCGGACAGGTACACGACCTGGCCGATCCGGTCGGCGAACTCCTCCCACGTGAGCGGGCGGTTGTCCAGCGCCGACGGCAGGCGGAAGCCGTGCTCCACCAGGTTGCGCTTGCGGGACGCGTCGCCCTCGTACATGCCGCCGATCTGCGGGACCGTCACGTGCGACTCGTCGATCACCAGCAGGAAGTCGTCCGGGAAGTAGTCGAGCAGCGTGGCGGGCGCGGTGCCGGCGCCGCGGCCGTCGATGTGGCGCGAGTAGTTCTCGATGCCGTTGCAGAAGCCGACCTGGCGCATCATCTCGATGTCGTAGGACGTGCGCATGCGCAGGCGCTGGGCCTCCAGGAGCTTGCCCTGGCGTTCCATCTGGGCGAGCGTGGTCTCCAGCTCCGCCTCGATGTCGCGGATCGCGCGTTCCATCCGCTCCGGGCCCGCCACGTAGTGCGTCGCCGGGAAGATGCGGAGGTCGGACACCTCGCGCACCACGTCGCCCGTCAGCGGGTGCAGGTAGTAGAGCTTGTCGATCTCGTCGCCGAAGAACTCGACGCGGATCGCCAGCTCCTCGTAGGACGGGATGATCTCGACCGTGTCGCCGCGCACCCGGAACGAGCCGCGGGTGAACGACATGTCGTTGCGCGTGTACTGCACGTCGACCAGCAGGCGCAGGAACGCATCGCGGTCGACCTCCACGCCCGTCTCCAGCGGGATCGAGCGGTCGAGGTACGACTGGGGCGTGCCCAGGCCGTAGATGCACGACACCGAGGCGACCACGATGACGTCGCGCCGGGTCAGCAGAGACATCGTGGCCGAGTGGCGCAGGCGCTCGACGTCCTCGTTGATCGAGGAGTCCTTCTCGATGTACGTGTCCGTCTGCGGGATGTACGCCTCGGGCTGGTAGTAGTCGTAGTAGCTGACGAAGTACTCGACCGCGTTGTGCGGGAAGAGTTCCTTCAGCTCGTTCGCCAGCTGCGCGGCCAGCGTCTTGTTCGGCGCCATGACCAGGGTCGGGCGCTGCAGCTTCTCGACCAGCCACGCCGTGGTCGCCGACTTGCCCGTACCGGTGGCGCCCAGCAGCACCACGTCGCGCTCGCCCGAGCGCACGCGGCGTTCCAGGTCCGCGATGGCCGCCGGCTGGTCGCCCGCCGGCTGGTACTCGCTGACGACGCTGAACTGCCCGCCGGTGCGCACGATGTCGCCGACGGGACGGTGCTCGGAGTGCGCCTTGACGGTGCTCTCCTCGGACGGGAGCTCTGTTGCGAATGCCACGGGAAGCACGGTACGCCGGGGGTCTGACAATTTCAGATTGTGCCTGGTCAGGGCCTCAATCGCATGGGCAACAGCAGCAGTCGCAGTCGTTGCAGTCGCAGTTCGGGCCGCAGTCGCCGTCGCACCCGGCGCGCCGCTTGTCGCTCCACGGGCCGGGGAACGGGTCGCGGCAGCAGAACTGGCACGTCCCGCACTCGTACAGGAACGCGCCGCACCCGGCGAAGCACCCGCGCGGCTGCGGCTGCCAGTTCAGCTTCGGGTACGCCCACAGGCCGCTGCCCGGATCCGACCACGTCGGCTTGTGCGGGTCGCGGTGCTTGCGGCGGCCGAACGCCCGGACCACCGACTCCTCCAGCTCGTGCACCAGCAGCTTGTGCACGAGCCGCGAGTCGGTGAACTCGACGTCTTTCAACGCCAGCCGGATGCCCATCAGCGCGTCCTGGCACAGCCTGTGTGCTTCCTCGACCGAGGTACCGGTGGCCAGCAGCGGGTTCCAGGCACCGGCCGCGCGGTCCTCCTCCAGGTCCTCCACGGCGTCGATCAGGTGCGCGACCCGCCCGAACAACCGCCCGACCTCGCGCAACGGCTCCGCGTTGCCCGGCCGGCCCGCGAGGAACGCCGTCTGCGCCACGGCGAACCCGGTCGCCGTCTCCGTCGGTTCCGTCACCACGAGCACCGAGCTGCCGAGCCCTGCGGACGCCTCCACCTCGGGCTGCCGGCGCACCGAGTCGATCATCACCGACGCGTCGAACCCCAGGTCGGACGCCGTGCCGAGCCCCTTCGAGGCCCAGCGCTGCGCCACCTTGCGCCCCGCCCAGCCCATCCGGCCGGCGAGGCCGTCGCCGTCGTCCACGTGGTCGTGGATCTTCAACGACGCCAGCACCAGCGACACCGACGCCGCCAGCCGCGCCCCCGACCCGATCGCCACGTCCGCGGACTTCATGCCGCGCAACGCACACGGGCCCGCCGTCCGCCGCGACACCTCGGACTGCGCCTCCACGGCCGCCGAGATCATCAGCCCGTCGTAGTTGGTGACGAGACGCGAGAGGTGGCCGTGCTCGTCGCGCAACGACAGGCACATCCCGCAGAGGTGGGCGAGCCACGCGGACCGCAGCTCAGCGCCCATCCTGTTGCGGCAGGGGCGGATGATCCCGAACATGCGCGGAATCCTAAGTGGCCGGACGGCCTGACGATGGCAGTATCGCGGACGTGGCACACATCCATCCGCCGAAGATCGAGTACTTCGACCTGGACGCCAAGAGCAACACCGATCCGAAGGGGCAGCTGCGCAGCGTCGACGAGTTCCGGCTCACGCCGACGGGCCTCTACATGTTCCGCCCGCTCGCGGGACATCCGAAGATCAGCCACTTCGAGAGCTGGTTCCTGCCCAAGCTCAACCTCCGCGTCACGCGCCAGTCGTGGCACCCCGGCCACGAGCTCGACTTCGACTTCTACGTCGACGTGGTGGAGATCAACGCGATCGGCAGCGTCTGGAAGACGACGGACCTGTACCTCGACCTGATAGTCCGGACGGGCCACAGCGTGACGGTTCTCGACACCGACGAGCTGATCGCCGCCGTGCAGCAGAAGCTGCTCTCGCCGGAACGCGCGCAGTGGGCGTTGGAAACCACTTACTCGGCGGTGTCCGGAATTTCAGCGCACGGTCACGATGTGGTGCGCTGGCTCGCCTATTCGGGTTGCCCCACGACCTGGCGTTGATATACGGAGCGTAGTCGTCACCTGACCGTGACGTAACAAATCAGTCCAGCGTGTAACTGGCAGCATTTGTGTGACTACCCTCGGCGCCGTGGGAGCGGTCACTACACCTCAGCTCGTCGATGTCGTCGACACCTGGTCGGGTGTCCGTGCGTACTCGTCGGGTGGCACACGGACACTGGACGCGTGCGACGTCGAACGCTGGGGTCTGCGCATCGAACAGCCCACCCCCGAGGACCCCTTCTCGGACGCCGAGTTCACCTGGCTGATGCCCGACCTGGGTCTGCGCCTCACGACCCACCGCGGCCGCTCGCGCCACTCGCGCAGCAGCCCGAGCATCCTGTCCGCGGTGCGGGTCGAGTGCGACAACCGCCACTGGCGCACCACGGACCTGTTGCTGGGTCTCGCGATCCACGGCGGCACGACGCCCCGCATCGTGCGCACCGAGGAGTTCGCCGCGGCGGTCGCGGGACGCGTGCTGCGGCCCGGTGACGCCGACCAGGCCCTGCGCACGGTCCACCGCGCCCTCGAAGAGCTGAGCAACGTCAACCACAACCTCACCTCGTGGCTGACGTGGCACGGCATCTACGACGCCTGGCCGCCCCTGTAGGCCTCGACGCGCGCCGCGGCCGCCACCATCCACGGCTCCTTCGCCTCACCGTAGGCGAACCCGTCGGCGTCGGCCGCGAACCGCTCCGACAGCTCCAGCTTCAGCGCCGCGTACTCCTCACGAGCCGCGGCGTCGCTGCGCAGCCAGTCGCGGAAGCCGGTCGCCCACCGCCAGTTCGCGGCTCCCTCCACCCGCAGGTGCAGGTTCACCCGCCGGCCGGGGTCGGCGCCGGCGTGCAGCCGCTTGCTCCAGTCGCCCTCGCCGCGCGGCGTGTCCACGTACGGGCCGACGTACGGGAAACCGGCCTGGCCCAGGGCTTCCCGCAGCGAGTCGGCGGAGTCCATGTCGTCGACGGCGAGCTGGAAGTCCAGCACGTCCTTGGCCGCCAGCCCCGGCACGGACGTGGACCCGATGTGCTCGACGTGCCGTCCCCCGGCAGCCAGGCTGATCCGCCGGGCGATCCGCTGCGCCTGCGCGGGCCAGGTGTCGTCGTAGGGCACGACAACCGGCGAACCCGACGCGTACGACGCCGTCCGCACGTTCTTCTCGAAGCCCACCAGCCGGTCCCACAACGCCGAGACGTCCGGGACCTCGCCGGTGTTGTCGAGCCACACGTCCGCGACGGCCCGCCGCTGCTCGTCCGTGGCCTGCGCGGCGATGCGGTTCTCCGCGTCCTGCCGTCCCATCCCCCGGCTCGTCACGAGCCGCTCCAGCCGGGTCCCGGCGTCCGCGTACACGACGATCACCAGGTGGTAGACCGCCGCCATGTCCCGCTCCACCAACAACGGGATGTCGTGCACGACGATCGCGTCCTCGGGCGCCTCGGCCATCCGTTGTCCCGTGAGCGCCCCGATCCGCGGGTGCGTGATCCCGTTGAGCGTCTGCCGGGCTTCCTCGCTCGCGAACGCCTTGGCGGCCAGCGCCGCCCGGTCCAGCGACCCGTCGGCGTTGAGCACGTCGGCTCCGAAGGCCCGCACGACCTCGGCGAGCCCCTCGGTGCCGGGCTCCAGCACCTCCCGCGCGAGCTTGTCCGCGTCGATGACGACGGCACCGCGCTCCACGAGGAGCTTCGCGACAGTCGACTTCCCGGACCCGATCCCGCCGGTCAACCCCACCCTCAGCATGCACGCCAGGTTAGACAGGTTTAGGCATCGTTTAGGCAGAGGGTCAGACGGGCGGCGTCATCGACTGCTGGGCGAGTACAGGCAGGATGGCGACGAGCTTGTCGGCGGGGATGAAGTTGTTCTTGTTCCGCACGACGAACGTCGACTTGCCGAGCGACCCGATCAGCAGCTGCTCGTCCTTGCCCTCGACCAGCGTCCCCTTCTGCTTGCCGACGTCGACCTCGGTGATCTTCGCGCCCTCACCCCGCTCGGCCTCGACGCTCTCGGCGACGCGCGTCCTCGCCGTGGCCTCGTCCGTGTAGGTCGAGAGCCCGATGACGATCTTGGCGTCCGGGAGGCCCTTCTTCTCGGGGATCCCGTAGTAGCAGTCGACCTTGCCGGTC
The DNA here is from genome assembly GCF_042738015.1 of Lentzea sp. NPDC059081. Lineage (NCBI taxonomy): Bacteria > Bacillati > Actinomycetota > Actinomycetes > Pseudonocardiales > Pseudonocardiaceae > Lentzea > Lentzea sp. NPDC059081. Next base: position 23,645 of record NZ_JBHYGW010000021.1, on the reverse strand, counting down.
TTGCCGATCCCCGGCTCCTTGATGCCGATGATGATCCGCGGCTCCCCCGGCAGCTCCTGCCCGATGGTCGCGTTCATGACCTCGGCCGGCACCACGAGCTCGCAGTCGTCGGGCAGCGGCCGGTCCACCATCAACGGCACCCGCGACGGCGTGGTGGGCGGCGTGATCTTGGGAATCTGGGGCGGCGGCGCCTGTGTCTCCGGCAGGGCTTCAGCACAACCGCAGACCGACAACGCGACCGCGCCGAGCGCGACGAGGATCCTGTTCCCACGCATAGGTTTGTCAACCTACACAACGAGGTTCGGCCTCCACCACAGAGTGAACGGGTGACCGCCGGGACGGGGGACACGGCGTCAGCTAGACGAGGAGTGCGTAAGCCGAGGCGGTAGCCGAAGACGGACGACGGGTGTCCAAGATCAGTTCGTGACCGCTGATCAAGCAGGTGGCGCGGTGGCCGGCCGCCGACACCGACCTGTGGACCGGCACCACCTGGATCGTGGACTCCACTCCGGCCGGGCTGCCCATCACCTGGGCGCTGGCCGACCCGAAAATCGACGAACGTCAGGTGCTCATGGCGATCTGCGATCACGAACCAGACCTGCTCGCCACGAGAAAGACGAGCCCGCGCAACGCAAAAGGCCCCCGTGCCGGAGCACGGGGGCCTTCAGGGTCTAACTAGCGACTCACATGCCGCCCGACAGCTTCTCGCGGAGCGCCGCGAGCTGCTCGTCGGAGGCCAGCGTGCCACCGGACTGCGCCGGCGCGCCGACCGAGGTGGACGGGGCGTCGCCACCGGAGGTGTAGTTGCCCGCACCCTCGGCCGAAGCCTCTTCCTCGGCCTCGGCGGCCTTGCGGATCTGCTTCATGTGGGCCTCGTAACGAGTGTGCGCCTCGGCGTACTGGCGCTCCCACTCCTCACGCTGCTTGTCGAAGCCGTCCTGCCACTCCTGGGTCTCCGGGTCGAAGCCCTCGGGGTAGATGTAGTTGCCCTGGTCGTCGTACTCGGCGGCCATGCCGTACTGGGTCGGGTCGAACTCGGTGTCGACCGTGAAGCCCTCGTTGGCCTGCTTGAGCGACAGCGAGATGCGGCGACGGTCGAGGTCGATGTCGATGACCTTGACCATGACGTCGTCGCCGACCTGGACGACCTGCTCCGGGATCTCGACGTGGCGCTCGGCCAGCTCGGAGATGTGGACCAGGCCCTCGATGCCCTCGTCCACGCGGACGAACGCACCGAACGGAACCAGCTTCGTGACCTTGCCCGGCACGATCTGGCCGATCGCGTGGGTGCGGGCGAACTGGCGCCACGGGTCTTCCTGGGTCGCCTTCAGCGACAGGGAGACGCGCTCGCGCTCCATGTCGACGTCGAGGACCTCGACCGTGACCTCCTGGCCGACCTCGACGACCTCGGACGGGTGGTCGATGTGCTTCCAGGACAGCTCCGAGACGTGGACGAGACCGTCGACGCCACCCAGGTCCACGAAGGCACCGAAGTTGACGATCGAGGACACGACGCCCTTGCGGACCTGGCCCTTCTGCAGCTGGTTGAGGAACTCGCTGCGGACCTCGGACTGGGTCTGCTCGAGCCACGCGCGGCGGGACAGGACCACGTTGTTGCGGTTCTTGTCCAGCTCGATGATCTTCGCCTCGAGCTCGCGGCCGACGTACGGCTGGAGGTCGCGGACGCGACGCATCTCGACGAGCGAGGCGGGGAGGAAGCCGCGGAGGCCGATGTCGAGGATGAGACCACCCTTGACGACCTCGATGACGGTGCCCTTGACGGGCTCGTCCTTCTCCTTGAGGGCCTCGATGGTGCCCCACGCGCGCTCGTACTGGGCGCGCTTCTTGGAGAGGATCAGGCGGCCTTCCTTGTCCTCCTTCTGGAGAACAAGAGCCTCGACCTCGTCACCGACGGAGACAACCTCGGCGGGATCGACGTCGTGCTTGATCGACAGTTCGCGCGAGGGGATGACGCCCTCGGTCTTGTAGCCGATGTCGAGCAGGACCTCGTCCCGGTCGACCTTGACGATCGTGCCCTCAACGATGTCGCCGTCGTTGAAGTACTTGATCGTCTTGTCGATAGCTGCGAGGAAGTCCTCCTCCGTCCCGATGTCGTTGATCGCGACCTGCTTCGGCGCAGCGGCAACGGGGGCGGTGGTGGTGTCGGTGGACATTAGGTAGGTGGCTCCGGTACGGATTGGCATCGATTGTCTGGTGGTGGTGCGCGCGCAGCGACCCGGAAACCTTGACTCCGAACAGTTTCTGGATCATGGGCAGCGCTAACCCCACTACGCACGCGATATCGTACGCGGCCGCGAGACCCGCAAGCAAACCAGCCCCCATGTGAAGGAGCGGTGTGTCCAACCAGCACGCGAGCGCCGAGCAGGCGCTCGGCACGGCCGGCATCGTCAAGCGCGGAGCGGACGCCGCGGAGTCCCGCCTGGCGAACCGGATCTGGTGGGACGCGGACGCCGACGACTACCACGAGACGCACGGCGACTTCCTCGGTGCGGCCGACTTCGTCTGGTGCCCCGAGGGGCTGCGCGAGGAGGACACCCGTTTCCTGGGTGACGTCGCAGGTCAGCGCGTCCTCGAGGTCGGGTGCGGCAGTGCCATGTGCGCCCGCTGGCTCAAGGCCAACCACGCGGACGTGACCGCCTTCGACATCTCCGAGGGCATGCTCCGGCACGCCCGCAAGCACAACGCCGAGACCGGGGTCGACGTCCCGCTCGTCCAGGCCAGCGCCGACCAGCTGCCGTTCCGGGACGCGAGCTTCGACGCCGCCTGCTCCGCCTTCGGCGCCGTGCCGTTCGTCGCGGACGTCGGCGAGGTCTTCGGCGAACTGGCCCGCGTGCTCAAGCCGGGCGCGAGGTGGGTGTTCGCGGTGAATCACCCGATGCGGTGGATTTTCCCGGACGACCCCGGTCCGCTCGGCCTCACCGTCACCCAGTCGTACTTCGACCGCACGCCGTACGTGGAGGTCGACGAGGAGGGCCGCGCCACCTACGTCGAGCACCACCGCACGCTCGGCGACTACGTCCGCGCGCTCACCGCCGCCGGCTTCGTCGTCGAGGACCTGGTCGAGCCCGAGTGGCCGGCGGGCCACACCCGCAACTGGGGCCAGTGGAGCCCCCTGCGCGGCAAGCTCTTCCCCGGCACCGCGATCTTCCGGACCCGGCTGACGACGTAACCTCACGGCCATGACCTCGGCACGCGGACTCGTGGCGGCCCAGTCGGCACGGTTCGCGTCGCTCGACCCGTTGCTCCCACCCGCTGCCGAACCGTCGACGGACGGTCACGTCATCACGGCGGCGCTCGCGGACGGCGCGCGCGTCGCCGGGGTCATCACCCGCCAGAGCTTCGAACCCCACTCGATCACCCGGCTGTGGTCGGCCGCGGAGGTCTGGGAGCTCTTACCTCTCGTGGGCACCTCCCAGGGCATGGACGCGCTTCTGAGCCGATGGCGCAAGCACCTCGACACACAAGAGATAGGTGAAGACACCGCGTGTGTCGTGCACTGGCCGAGCCGTGACACGAGAGCAGCGCGCGCGTTCCTCGACCACGGCCTGGTGCCGCTGTCCGTGCTCGGGGTCCGGCTACGGGCCCCACAACAACAACTCCCCCGCACGCTCACGATCCGCCGCGCCACCCCGCACGACCTGGAATCGGTGCTGGAGCTGTCGCTGGCGGAGCTGGAGTACTCGTCGTACGTCGGCTCGACGGTCGTGCGACCGGACGCGGCCGCCGTCAAACGACGCGCGCTCGCCGAACGCCTCACCAACGCCAGCCCGATCTGGCTCGCCGAGCGCGACGGCATCGCGGTGGCGCTGGCCGAGTGCGCGATCGTGTCGTCCGAACCGGGCACGGCCGCGGCGGTGCGGCTGCCGCGCGGCCGGTGGGGGTACGTGAACTGCGTCTCGGTGCTGCCGGGCGCCCGCGGCACCGGCATCGGCCAGCAGCTCATCGCCCACGTGCACCAGGAGCTGCACCGGATGGGCACGGTCGGCACGTACCTCTACTACAACCCGCCCAACCCGTTGAGCAGCGTGTTCTGGCCGCGGCAGGGCTACCGCCCGCTGTGGACCGTCTGGGAAGTACGCCCCGCCTCCGCCCTTAGGTGACCTATGTCCGAGTTGCAGAGCACCCTTGCGCGGAGCACAATTTGAACTGACCGGTCAGTTCAAATGAAGGGCACAGGCCGTGGAGATCCACGCAAGCCGCGCAGGCGTCACCGGGGGCCATGGTCCCCTGCTCCGGCCGACCTCGCTGACCGTGAAGCCGGGCGAGCTGACGCTGGTCGCGGGCGAGCCCGGCGCCGGCCACACCGCGCTGGCCCTGCTGCTCTCCGGCCGCATGAAGCCCTCCACCGGCACGGTCTCGCCGGACCCGAAGGCGCTGCGCAAGCAGGTCGTGCTGGTCGACGCCCCCGAGGTGAACGAACCGGAGGAGTCGCTGAGCCTGACCGCCGTCGTCGGGGAGGAGCTCGCGATGAACGGCATGCCGTCGGGCAAGAAGGCGGTGCACGACTGGTTGGTCGAGCACGCCGCCGACGAGCACGCCGCGAAGCGCTTCGAGCACGTCCCGGCGCAGACCCGGTGCGCGGTCCTGCTCGACCTGGCCGCCGCCCGTCCCGGCGTCACGGCGCTGATCCTCGACAGCCCCGACCGCTACCACCCGGACCCGCACGCGTGGCTCGCCCTCGCCCAGGACCACGTGACCCCCGGACGGGCCGTCGTCGTCCTGTGCTCGACCACCTCCGCTCGCCTCCTCGACCTCCCGCACGCGCGCCTTGGTGAGGACAACGCCACCTCGATGGAGATCACCGCATGAGCGCCCTTCGCATGGCCTTCAACGAACTGCGCCGGATCACCTCCGGCAAGCTCCCCAAGCTCGCCGTCCTGGCACTGGCGCTCGTGCCGCTGCTGTACGCGTCGCTCTACCTCTACGCCAACAAGGACCCGTACTCGAACCTGAACAACGTGCCCGCGGCGCTCGTCGTGAAGGACAGGGGCGCGAAGGACCTCAACGCCGGCAAGGACGTCGCGGACGAGCTGCTCAAGGGCGAGAAGTTCCACTGGCAGGTCGTCGACGAGGCCGACGAGGGCGTGCGCAAGGGCAAGTACGTCTTCGCCCTGACGCTGCCGGAGGACTTCTCCGAGGCGCTCACGTCCGCCGAGCAGAACAAGCCCCGCCAGGGCGTGCTCACGCTGACCACCAACGACGCCAACAACTACCTCGGCAGCACGATCGCGAACCAGGTCGTCTCCGAGGTGCGCCGCGCGGTGACGGCGAAGGTCTCCACCGAGGCCGCCGACAAGCTGCTGCTCGGCTTCTCCACGATCCGCCAGGAGACGACGAAGGCCGCGGACGGCGCGAGGCAGCTCGCGGACGGAGCCGCGCAGCTGCGCACCGGCGTGAACGACCTCGACAGCGGCCAGCGCCAGCTGCTCGACGGCGCGACGCAGGCGGCCAGCGGTGCCGCGCAGCTCCGCGACGGCACGCACCAGCTGCGCTCGCAGACCTCCGTCCTGCCGGACAGCACCCGCCAGCTCGCGAGCGGTGCGCGCCAGGTCGCGAACGGCAACGAGACCGCCGCGACCCAGGCCGAGGAGTACGCGAAGAAGGCCCAGGCACTGGTCGGCGTGCTCGACCAGGCCGACGGGGACATCGCGACGCGGTTGCGGGCGCTGGGTTTCACCGAGGAGCAGGTGCAGCGCGTGCTCGGCACCATCGGCCAGGTCCGCAAGCCGGTCGACGACGCCAACGGCAAGGTCCAGGGCGCCGCCGGCGACCTGCGGAAGCTCTCGAACGGCGCGGACCAGGTGGCCGACGGCGCCGAGCTGCTCGCGTCGAAGATGCCCGCGCTCGTCGACGGCATCAGCAAGCTCGACGACGGCGCCACGAAGCTCGCGGACGGCACGGCGCAGCTGCGCGACGGCGAGCAGAAGGCCGTCGACGGCACGACGAAGCTCAAGGACGGCGCGAACCAGCTCGCCGACGGCTCGGCCCAGCTGCGCGACGGCCTTACCGGCGGCGTCGACAAGATCCCGAACGCGGACGACCCGACGCGTGCCGCGATCGCGCAGGCCATCGGCGACCCGGTGGCGGTGCGCGGGCTGTCGCAGACGAAGGCGGCCACGTACGGCGCGGGCCTCGCCCCGTTCTTCCTCGGCCTGGCGACGTGGATCGGCGCGTTCGTGCTGTTCCTGCTGCTGCGCCCGCTATCGCGCCGTGCGCTGGCCGCCGGTCAGTCGGCGCTCCGGGTCGCGTTGGGCGGATGGCTGCCCGGAGCGTTGCTGGGCATCGTGCAGGTGCTCGTGATGTTCACGGTCGTGCGGTTCGTCGTCGACATCGAGCCCTCGAACCCCCTCGGCACGTTCGGGTTCCTCGTGCTGATGTCACTGACGTTCGTGGCGATCCTGCACGCGCTGAACGCGGCGTTCGGCGCCGTGGGCAAGTTCCTCGGCCTGATCCTGCTGATCCTGCAGCTGGTCAGCGCCGGCGGCACGTTCCCGTGGCAGACGATCCCGGTGCCGCTGTACCCGCTGCACTACGGCCTGCCGATGGGCTACGCGGTCGACGGCCTGCGGCACCTGATGTACGGCGGTGACCTCGGCATCGTGGGTCACGACGCATTGATCCTTCTCGCCTGGCTGGTCGGGGCCCTAGCCTTGACGTCCGTGGCGGCCTACAGGCAACGGGTGTGGACAGCGTCCAAGCTGAAGCCGGAGCTCGTGCTGTGAGCGCGCGGACGACGGCGACGAAGCAGAAGCTCTTCGACGCGGCGCTGAGACTGGTCGGCGAACGGGGCGCGGCCTCGGTGACGGTCGACGAGATCGCCGCGGAGGCGGGCGTCGCGAAGGGCACGATCTACTACAACTTCGCGTCGAAGGACGCCCTGGTCGAAGCCCTGCTGCGACACGGCGTGGAGATCCTCGCCGCCCGGCTGCGCTCCGCCGAGGACGCCGACGACTCGCTGGAGGCCCTGGTCGACGAGATGCTCGGCTTCTGGGCCGAGTACCCGGCGTTCGGCCAGCTGCTGGTCTCGGAGCTCTGGCGCACGCCCGGCCAGTGGCACGGCACCCTCTCGCTGCTGCGCGACGACATCGTGTCGATCGTGCGCGGCCAGATGAAGCGCCTGTCCGACGCCGGTCGCCTGCCCGAGGGCGTCGAGGTGGGCACGGCCTCGGCCGCGCTGTTCGGCACGCTGCTCGTGATCGCGCTGGACTGGCAGGTGTTCCAGCCGGAGCGGTCACGGGCGGAGGTGCGCGAGTCGGTCATGCTGCTGGTGCGCGGGATGCGCTCCGCCCGCTGACACCGCCCGCTGACACCGCCCGCTGACGCCGCCCGATCGAGCGACGCGTCCGGCCCGGCGGCGGCCGGGGACCGCGGGTACGAACGAGAGATGCCGACTCTGCTGACCCTCGCCGCCTCGATGCTCGTCTCCGCCGCGCTCGCCGCCACCCCGGCACCGGCCGCGGAGCCCGCGACCGCCACCGCCGACTTCCAGCAGGCCCTGTTCACCCCGGTCGGAGGAGTCCTCGACCTCGAGGAGACACCCGACGGCATCAAGGTCGCGGGCGAGTTCCGCACCGGGTTCGCCTCCGAGGTCCCGTCGGACTACCGGCTGCAGGTGCTCGACGGCGCGGCGGTGGTGCTCGACCTCAGCGAGGACTTCGAGGAGGTCGCCGAGATCGAGGCGGCCGGGGTCGCGGAGTTCGAGTTCACGACGAAGACCAAGCTCAAGATCGCCGACCTCCGCGACGAGGACGTGGTCGTCCGCCAGCTCGTGGACCTGGCGGGAGGCGTCAAGGTCCAGGCGGAGATCGGCCGGGCGAAGATCGAGAAGAACTAGCCGTTCAGCGGGCGTCCTCGTGGTGCAGCGAGGGCGCCCGTCCCTCCAACGCCCGTTCGACCGCTTCCAGCACCGCACGGCTCGTGCGCAGCGACGTCTCGTGGGTGAAGTGCGCGAGCAGCACCTGCTGCGTGGGGTGGGGCAGCACGGGGTCCGGCACCGGACCGCACGTGTGCACCTCCACCACCGGCGCGTTCTCGGCCAGGAGATGCCGCACGGCCGTGAGGACGGGCGCGCGGTAGCTGGTGTGCACCCACGCCACCAGCAGGTTCACCGGTCTGCCCTGCAGCTCGTCCGCGACCTCGGCCGCGAGCTCGTCCGGCTTGGCCCAGTCGGCCCTGACCCACGTCGGGCGGTGGCCGCGGCTGATCGACGCCCGCGCCGCCCGTCCGGGACCGTCGTCGGCCATCAGCGGCTGGGTCCGCGACGGCAGCAGGACGTGCCACCCCTGTCCCAGCAGCTGCCGCGCGCAGCCCGCCAGCATTCCGGTCCCGCCGAGCACCAGCGCCGTTCTCACCGAGCACGCTCCTCCCCGACCGAGGCCAGCGGCCCTGCCAGCCACCGTTCCACCTGCGCCTGCCCGCGCAGCCGCACGACCACCACCTGGTCGACGAGGGCGAGCACCCTGGCCCGGTTGCGCCGGTAGGACTTCCAGCCCCACCGCAGGATGTGCCCGGAGTCCGTGAACACCGACCACAGCGGCGATTCCTGGTTACCGTTCCACAACTCCGCCCTGGCCGCGCGCCGTCTGACCGTGCGGCCGACCAGCCGCGCCATCACCGTCACGAACCGGTGGTCGAGCCACACCACGGTGTCCGCCCGCCGCACGAGCACCGGCCGCGCGACCTGGTACTGGTACTCCGTCACCCAGTGCTCCTCCCCGGCGAGCGCGGCGACCTCGGCGGCGAACTCCGGGCGCGGTGTCCACCGCGGGCCCCAGTGCAGGCTGTCCAGCTCGACCCGGCGCAGGTCGCGCAGCTCGGCGATGCGCAGGCAGAGGGTCGACTTGCCGGCTCCCGCGTTCCCGGCGACGAGGACCCGCCGCGGCACGTGCGGCAGCGGGTCGGCTGGTCCGAGCAACGGCATCGGGCCAGGCTAACGAAAACGGCAGGGCCCCCGGGAAGTCCCGGAGGCCCTGCCGTCGTACAGCGAACGTCAGAGAGCGGTGACGTTCGTCGCCTGCGGGCCCTTCTGGCCCTGCGTGACGTCGAACGAGACCTTCTGGTTCTCCTCGAGGCTGCGGTAGCCGCCGCCGTTGAGAGCCGAGTAGTGGACGAAGACGTCAGCGCCGCCGTCCTCGGGGGCGATGAAGCCGAAGCCCTTTTCGGCGTTGAACCACTTGACGGTGCCGTTGGCCATGTACTGCTCCTTCTGTACTGAAGGACGATCCGCACTGTGCGGACGTCCCGGTGGTTGGTCTCGAGCCGACCACTCCCACCGCGAAGAAGGAGAATCGCTCGCAACTGAAGTTCGGCGAGCGTGCAAGACACGAACACAAAACCGCAACCAGCGAGGAAGTGTAGCGGATGCCTATCGACGCTTGCGAACCGGCACGGCGAACCGCTGCTGCATGAGCGAGATCCGGAAGATCAGGAAGCACGCGAGGGCTCCTGCTCCCAGGGCGCACAGCGTCGACAGCGTCGAGAACACCACGTAGAGCGGTGTGTCGAGCAGCAGCGACTCGAGGACGTCGGTCATGACCATCGCGAGGAACGCGTACTGCCACGGCTTGATCAACGGACTCACCACGCGCTGGTCGAACGGCACCTCGCGCTGGGTCGGGTCGCTCGCCTTCCATACCTGCGGGACGGTCCGCACGCCGTGCAGCGCGATCGCCTCGGCGTTGTGGGTGGCCCCGCGGAACCACAGGAAGGACGCCACGCCCGCGGGCACGACGAGCACGATGGCGAGGAAGCTCCACGACGACGACCCGCCCTGCCAGTCGTTGACGGTGCCCCAGACGGACTCGGCGGCGACCAGGGCGATGAGACCCATGGCCACGTACCCGGTCACCCGGACGTCCCTCAGGTCGATGTAGGTGTCCAACGCACTACCCCCGAACACAGCGGACCTCGCGGGAGACTACCGCCCGAAACCGCATCCGAGTTCGTCGAACGTGGCGATCTTTTCCGCAGCTCTCACAACGACTTCGTCAACGCCGTCGAGTACCACCCGGTCGCCGGTCCTGCGGGCGGGCAGAAGCGGCACGTCCGCCTTGCCGCACTGCTCCACGACCGTCGTGAACGCACGCGCGGCGGCCAGCGGCGCGACCAACGGCTCGCCGGTCTGGCGGTGCCGGATCAGGTTCTCCAGGAGGTCCACCGACGGAGGTACGGCCATGCGGTGCTCGTTGACCGTCAGCTTGTCGTCGTCGTACCACCACACGGCCTGCCCGAGCGATCCGTGCACGAGGACCACCGGTGGCAACGATGTCGCGGCGCACAGTGTCGTGGCGACCACGACCGGCGGTGCGCCTTCTGACGTCACACGGACGCACGCCGTGTCGTCGGCGGTGATCGTGTCGCGGCAGCGGAACAGCTCCAGCTCGACCACGACGTCGGACCGTTCCTCGACGTCGGCGAGCAGCAGCGCGTTCTGCAGGGCGTGTGCGAACGGGTTCACGAGCGTGCCGTCCTCGCCCTGCCGCCCGGCCCAGTCCGCGCGCTCGTAGTAGGAGTCCGTGCGCACCCACCGGCCCGCGGCGCCGATGCCGGAGATGTCGCCCAGCGCACCGGAGCCGATCAACGAGCAGAGCCGCCGGTAGGAGCCCCTGCCCTGGGTCTGGAACCCGACCTGGCACACCAGCCCGTGCTCCGCGGCCGCCTCGGAGATCTCGTCGAACTCCGCGACGGTCAACGCCGCCGGCTTCTCGACCAGCACGTCGCAGCCCAGCTCGAACGCGGACAGCGCGAGGTCGCGGTGCGTCCCCGGCGGTGAGGAGATCACCACGACCTCGGGGTGCAGCTCGGCGGCCAGCGACGGCAGGTCCGGGTAGGCGGGCACCGGGACGTCGACGTCCGCCACGTCGACGACACCGACGAAGGTCGCCGTCCCGTCGTGGCCGAGGCGCAGGAGGTTCTCGACGTGCCGCGCACCGTGTCCGCGAGCTCCGACCAGCGCAACACGCATCGTGTCCACCCTTCCCGCGCGCCCGCCACCAACGGCGCGGTCATCAGCATCAGCCCAGGTGCGTGGAATATCAATCCGCCGCGCCAGCGACGACAGGGTCGTGACAGCGTCAGCGGCGGCGCATCAGGCCGGCGACCCTGACCGCCTCTCCCGTCTCGATGCTGCGGTTGGCCGCGAACCCGGTGAGCAGCGACAGCACGCCGTCGTGGTGCGTCGCCCTGCGCCCCAGGGGATCCTCCTGACCGGCCGGTCCGTAGAGGGCGTCGACCATCCGCCGGTCCGCGCCGCCGTGGCCCTCGCGGTCGAACCGGAGCGGGACGTCCTCGCGTTCCCCGAAGAGGCGTTGGACGGACAGCTTCGCCCAGCCCTGCTCCGGACTGGCGGAGGCGCCGTGCACGGCGGGGTGCTGCCCGGAGACCCACGAGCTCTCCACGACCTCCAGCTCCAGGCGGCCCCGGCTGCCGTTGACCATCAGCCGGTAGCCCTCCCACGGCGAGTAGGCCGTGAGGTGGTAGGTCAGGTTCGCCCCGCTGGCATAGCGGACGAGCACCGACATGTCGTCCTCAATGGACACGCCGGGTTCGAACGGGTTTTGGTCGCGCCGATAGCCGTCCTCGTGCCGTGCGTCGACGTACAGCTTCTTGAGCCACTCGTCGCGCTCCAGCTCGATGTCGAACCGGTCGTCGTCGGTGTTGCCGTGGCGTGCGCCGTTCTCGTCGCCGTAGAAGAACAACCGGCCTTGCGCGTACACGGTCTCCGGCACCGAGCCGACCCACCAGTTGAGCAGGTCGAAGTGGTGTGTGGCCTTGTGCACCAGCAGACCGCCGGAGTTGGCCTTGTCGCGGTGCCAGCGGCGGAAGTAGTCGGCGCCGTGCCGCGTGTCGAGCAGCCACTCGAAGTGCACCGACCCGATCTCGCCGACGGCGCCGTCGGCGAGCAGCGACCGAACCTTTTCGTGGATCGGGTTGTAGCGGTAGTTGAACGTGACGGTGACGGTGCCGTCGTTGCGGTCCACGGCGTCGAGGATCTTGTCGGCGGACGCGACGTCGGTCGTCATCGGCTTCTCCGTCACGACATCGCACCCGGCGTCCAACGCCTCGACGATGTACGTGTCGTGGAAGCGGTCGACCGTGGTCACGACGACGACGTCGACGCGTTGCTCGTGCAGCATCTTCAGGAAGTCGGCGGCGTCGTAGCCGGGGACCGGTTCGGCCAGCCGCTCGTTGTGGGCGGCCATCCGCGTGTGGTTGACGTCGGCGAACGCGACCAGCTCGCAGGTGGCGGCGTGCTCGACGGCGATGGCGCGGACGTGCCGTTCGGCCCGCGCGCCCGTGCCGACGACCGCGTACCGCCTGCGGGCCATTCAGGTGCGCGGGGTCAGCCGATGCCGCGGTCGCTGAGCAGCGCCCACTGGCTCCAGCCGGCCTTCTCCTTGTAGAAGCGGCGGAGGAGCTTGCCGTCCTCGGTGCGGGCGAAGACCTCGACGGTCTTGGTCTGCGCGTGGTACATCGCGTTGGGCGCCTCGGCGACCTTCGTGGTGCCGAGCTTGGTCCACGCGGTCCAGCCGTTGTCGGTCGCGCGCGAGTGCTCGACGATGCCGTTCTCGCCGAGCTGCACGACGTCAATCGAGCCGGTCGTCGAGTTGTAGACCGCCGACGGCGCGCCGGTGCCCTTGCCGCCGAGCGACTTCCAGACGCCCGCCGCGTACTGCTCGACGCTGCCGGACGCGGTGCGCACGAAGACCTGGTCGACGGCGATGCTCGGGTCGCTGAGGACCTTCGTGTCGCCCTGGTCGGCCCACGTCGTGCCGTCCCACTTGACCAGCTTGTCGTCGGCGGACCGCGCGTAGACGTCCTTGTCGGCGACGGCCGGGTTGCCCTGGATCTTGCGGTCGCCGAGGGGGGCCCACTTGTCCGTGAAGCGCAGGAGCGAGCCGTCCTCACCGCGGGCGAGGACCTCGACGGCCTTGGCCTTGTCGTTCCACGCGAGCACCGGGTCGCCCGCGACGACCGTGTCGCCGAGCGCGAGCCACTTGCCGTCGACGCGGCGGTAGATCTTGCCGTCCGTGCCGCGCGCGAACACCTCGACGATCTTCGTCTCGGGGTTCATCAGCGCGACCGGGTCGCCGGCGAAGGTCTCCTGGCCGAGCTGCTGCCAGCCGTTCCAGCGGCTCGTCTTGTGGAAGTTCGTGACGATCGTGCCGTCGGCCGCGCGCGCGAAGACCTCGAGCTGCTGCTGGCCGGTGTTGGAGATCTGCGGGCCGGCGTTGACGATCGTCTTGTCGGTCACCGGGCTCTCGCTGCCGGTGCTCGCGCCACCGGACTCGACGAGGTTGTTGTAGCGCAGCGGCACGTACCGGCGGGCGGTGCTCGTGCTCCAGACGCGCTGGATCGGCCTGCTGCCGTCGGGACCCGCCTGCTCGCGCACGATCGGCCGCGTCTTGGCGGCGTCGGCCCAGCCGATGAACAGCGCGACGTGGTTCTCGCGGTCGTTGAGCGCGTCGCCAGGGCGCAGGTCCTCCCAGTCGATGCGGTGCGCGACCTGCTCGAGGATGTGGGTCGTGTAGGAGATGCGCAGGCCCCACGCCATGGAGACGAAGCCGGAGCAGTCGGTGCGGTAGGCGCCGTACTTGTTGCCGAAGCAGTCGCTCTGGCTGTAGGGGACGCGGGCGCTGATCCACGTGCGCGAGCGCGCCAGGATCTCGCTGCGGGTGATCTTGGAGTTGGCCTCGTACGTCCCGCAGACGACCCCGCCCTCGGCGGCCGCCTCCGCCACGTCGGGCATCGCCAGCGTCGACCCGAACGTGATGGCCGCCGCGGCGACCGCCATCATCCCCCACGTCTTCATGCGGGCCACCGTAGCAAGGCGATGTGAAGTTTTGGTCCGGTCGAACGGCCTGTGTTTCCCCCGTCCTGGCCGGTCAACGGTGAACGTGCCCTCGTGGGCGGTGATCTCCGCCTGGACGGGCAGACCTCCGTCAGATCCCGAGCACGCTGTTCACCAGGTCGGCGTCGGTGATCTCCGCGGTGACCCACGCGAGCGGGTAGCTGAGGTGCACCGTGTCGACCTCTCTCGTCAGTCGAACGCCCGGCAGCACCTTCTTCACGAGCGCCAGCATCGCGTGGTTGTCGTGCAGGACGTCGCCGTGCAGCTCCGCGACGCCCATCCTGGCCGCGACCGACGTCAGCTCCTCCAGCATCCGGCGGCCGACGCCCCGCCGTTGCCACCGGTCCACCACGGCGACCGCGATCTCCGCACCGCACCCGGCGGTCTTGATCACGCGCGCGATGCCGACCGGGTCGCCGCCGACGCGGGCGCACACGGCCGCGTGCCGTTCGCCGTCGACGTCGGTGAGCACGCGCCGGGCGGACGAGGTCAGCCGCGGCGTCGGCGAGTGGAACCGCAGGTAGCGGCTTCGCGCGGACAGTCCCGCGAACACCGCGTCGACGGCTTCGCCTGCGTTCTCGCGGTGGAGCTCGGTGACGCGCATGAGGTCGACCCCCTGAGTTCGGAATCCGAACTGTAGCTGAGTTCGAAAAACGAACGCAAGGGATATCCTGGGTTCATGTCGTACGCGAGCTTCGCCAGCATGCCGTGCACCCTGAGCCGCCCCGCCGCACTGCTGGGCGAGCGCTGGACACTGCTGCTGCTCCGCCAGATCTTCCTGGGCACCCGCCGCTTCGAGGACTTCCAGTCCACGATGGAGATCTCGCGCAGCGTTCTGACAGACCGCCTGAACGTGCTGCTGCAGGAAGGCGTGCTCAAGCGTGTGCCCTATCAGGTCGATGGACGCACACGGCACGAATACCGGCTCACGGACAAGGGCCGCGACCTCTATCCCGTGCTGATGGCATTGCGCACGTGGGGCGAGAAGTGGATGGCGCCCGACGAGGAGGAGTCGTTCCACCTGCACCACCGCGACTGCGGTGGTGGCGTGCGGGCGAAGGTCGAGTGCACGGGCTGCGGCGCCGAACTGACGGCGCGCGACGTGCAGGTGACGGCGAGGGCCTAACGCAACGAGTCGAGGTGCCTGCGCAGCAGTGACACCGTGAGATCCGGCGTCATCCGGTCCGGGTGCAGCACCCCGTCGACGGTGAGGCCGTTCAGCAGCGACGCCAGCCGTTCGGCTTCCAGCCCGAGGTCGAGCGACGACGCGATGGTCCCCGCCTCGGCCATCACGGTCACCGCGCGCAGGCACAGCTGGCGCAGGCCGTCGTAGAGCTTCTCGGCGTGCGGCAGCAACGACGGCCGTGTGCGCGCGGCGGTCGCGAAGGCCAGCCACAGCACGGCTTCGTCACGCCGGCGCTCGTCGAGCGGGAGCACCTCGCTCAGCACGCGTTCACCGGGACGTCTCGGATCGGTCCGGTCCCCCATCGCCGTCACGTGCGCCATGACCCGGTCGTCGATCGAGCGGATCAGCGCCTCGACCGCGAAGATGATCATGTCGTCGTGGCTGTCGAAGTAGTGCCGGATCGAGCCGATCGCGAGCCCCGCCTCCACCGCGACGTTGCGCAGCGACGCCTGCTCCACGCCGTCCCGCACGACCACGCGGAACACCGCCTCGGCGACGGACTGACGACGAGCGACGGGATCGACGACTCTCGGTGACACCTCCCTTTTCTAGCATGACCCTGCTAGTTTAAGTAGCAGGGTCATGCTACTTAGGGGATTTCGATGACATATGCGCTGATAGCGGCCGGTGTGCTGTACGTGCTCGTGCGCCGGTTCCTGGGCGAGCCGCTCAACGCCCGCGACCTGCTGGCGCCGCCCGCGTTCCTGTTGTTCTTCGGCATCCGGGCCGTGGAGGAGTTCCACCTCGTCTACCTGCTCCCCCTCGCCGTCGGGTTCGCGTTCGGCGCGCTGCGGGGCATGACGATCAAGCTGTTCGAGCGGGACGGCCACCTGTGGCAGCGGTACACGCCGTGGACGTTGGCGGTGTGGGCGGTGTCGCTCGGCGCGAGCATCGGTCTGGGGCTGCTGATCGGCGGGCACGCGCCCACGCAGCTGTCGATCGGCGTCGGCATGCTCGGGGAGCTGTGCGCGATCGGCGCCAAGGCCTTGAACACGGGCGTGCCGTTCGCGCCTTCGAGGGAGCCGCTGTCCAACGGCGGCGGCGGGCGGTTCCATGGGAGGCATGGTTCGTCGTGACTTCCTCGTCGGGGCCGGCCTGCTCGCCGTGGCACGGGCCGCGGCGTCGTCCGCGCCGGGACTGGACTGGGGCGCCGTGCGGCGTGAGTTCCGGCTCGACCCGCGCGTCGGTACGTCGATCCTCAACACACCAGAGGAGATCGACGCGACGTTGAACGAGATTCGCGCGATCACTCGGTGATGCAAGGAAGTTCGGCCGTTCCCGGTGCTTCGAGGCGCACGCTCGTGTTCTCCGTGTGCACCTGTGGCTGGTTCATCGCCTCGTGCGCTGCCCAACCTCCTCCGAGAACGAGCGCGAGCAGCCCGGTGGCGATGAACGGTGTGGTCTGGAGGTGCCGTTTCGGTTTCTCGTCCTCGGCTCTGGGCACCGGCACCTCGACGGTCGTCTCCTGCGCCGGTCCGGGTTCCAGCTGCTTCGCCTCCAGCAGAGCACCTGTCGCCGTGGCGCCGTCGGGTGCCCGCAGCACCGGGATGTCCAGTCGCGCCGAGATCTCCTTGGCCACCAACGGAATCCGCGACGAGCCGCCAACGAGCAGGACGACGTCGGGCACGCACAGCCCCGCGAGCCGTTCCAGCGCGTCGACGGCGAGCCCGACCGACGGCCGGATGAGCGACTCGAGCTCCAGCCTGCTGAAGCGGACCTCGCGCATCTCGCCGTTGTCCGCGACGTACGGGATCCGCACCTCCGGATAGCTGCCGAGCAGCTCCTTCGCCTCGACGCAGCTGCGCAGGAGCTCCCGGCTGTGCGTCCCGATCTTCGCGATCACGTGCTCCGCCACCAGGTCGTCGAACAGGTGCCCGCCGCCCTCGACCCGTTCCGGCTGCCCCGCCAGCAGGAACACGCCCTGCTTGCGCAGCACCGCGATGTCGCACCCGGTGGCGCCGAAGTCGACCACCGCGACCGTGCCGTGCTCGGGCATCCGCGCGTCCTCGTCGAACGCGAGGGCGGCGGCGTGCGGGGCGGGCACGAACAGCACGTCCGGGCGACCGGTGTCGATGAGGTCCTGGCGCAGCTGTTCGAGGTGCTCGTGCGGCCAGGTCAGCGGGTGCGCCAGCGCGACGCGGCTCGGCGGTTCCCCGTGCCGTCGCGCGAGGTCGTCGAGGACCTGCGGGATCTCCCCCGCCGGCGACCCGGTGCGGCGCGGGGTGGTGGTGACACCGCGGTCGGTCGCCACCGCGGTGCCTGCGGATCCGAGATCGAGCCCAACCTGGTACGGCATCGCAGGTCTCCCTCATGCGCGGACACCCACGACACGTGCGTCTCAGCCGAACCGGTTCACATCCGACAGCAGCCGTGCCGCCCTCTCCGCGCCGTCCGTGGTGACCCGGGCGGCCATCTCGGCGGCTTGGTCCCGTCGTTCGAGCACCTCGCCGAGGACTTCGGGCGTCACGGTGGCCGCGGACCGGCCGACCTTCAGCCGTTCCACCTGCGTGCCCCAGTAGTACTGGTCGTACATGTGGGGCAGCACCAGTTGGGGCACGCCCGCCGCCGCGGCGGTCGTCGTGGTGCCGGCGCCGCCGTGGTGCACGACCGCGGCGACCCTCCGGAACAGCGCCCGCTGGTTCACCTCACCGATCGCGATGCAGTCACCGGCGTCGTCCGTGAGACTCAGGTCCGCCCAACCTCGTTGCAGGACAACACGTTTACCCAGGGCCCGAACGGCCTCGACCGCGCTGTCAGCCGCCTGCTGGGCACCCCGCATGCTGCCGAGTCCGAAGTAGACCGGCTGGTCGCCCTGCGCGAGGAACGCCTCCAGCTCGTCGCCGAGCGGACGCCGGTCGTCGAGGAGCCACGCGCCCGTCTGGACGAGGTCACCGGGACCGGGCCACGGACCGAGCACCGGGTCGGCGGCGAGCCACGGGGAGTCGCCGAAGATGTGGTCGCGGACGTCGTCGACGGGCTCGAGCCCGAGCTTGACGCGTTCGGCGTTGAGGGTGTCGCGTGAGCTCGTGAAGTAGCGGCGGTGTTGTTCCCACTGCGCCAGGTTTTCCTCGGGCGTCCCGTCCACCGGCACCCGTCCCAGCATCGCGGGCGGGGCGTGGTGCGGTGAGGGCAGCGTGTTCGCGCAGAAGCTGGCATAGACGTAGTGCGCGCCCATGCTTTCCGCAACCGAACGAGCCGCGTGCTGCAGCGCGCCGCCCGCCACGACGACATCCGCGTTCTGTGCCGCCTCGGCGACGACCCGGAACTGCTCCCGGACCGACTCCTCGGCGAGCCGGGGCAGGTCCTCCGGCTTGATGGCCGTGACGGTGCGCAGCACCGGGCCGACCGGGGTGAAACCGATGCCGTTGCCGGTCACCAGCTCGGCGAAGTCGGGTGGGGCCACGACCCGCACGTCGTGGCCGGACGCCTGGAGCCGCACGGCCAGTGCCGTGACGGGCTGGGCCTCGCCGCGCGACCCGATCGTGGACAGCAAGAATCGCATCTCGAACACCTCGTATCCGCTGGTCAGGGCACGAAGTGTGCGGGCTGCCCCCGGTCTTGCGGCAAGTCCCCCCACGCGCTATAAGTTCCAATGGGGGCCAGACAGCACTCAGCCCGCCACCGCGTCGTGCGGTGGCGGGCTGTGTCGCGTTCGGGCTCTACCGGCCGCGGGTCAGTGCGCGGCGTCGTCCCACGAGCGGCCGACACCGACCGAGACCTCCAGCGGCACCTGGAGCTGGTAGGCGTTGCCCATCTGGTCACGCACCAGGGCCTCCACGGCCTCGCGCTCGCCCTCGGCGATCTCGAGCACCAGTTCGTCGTGGACCTGCAGCAGCATCCGCGAGCGCAGGCCGGACGACTCCAGCGCGCGGTACACGCCCAGCATCGCCACCTTGATGATGTCCGCCGCACTGCCCTGGATCGGCGCGTTGAGGGCCATGCGCTCGGCCATCTCGCGGCGCTGGCGGTTGTCCGACGTCAGGTCCGGCAGGTAGCGGCGGCGGCCGAGGACCGTCTCGGTGTAGCCGTCCTTGCCGGCCTTCTTCACGATCTCGTTGAGGTAGTCGCGCACGCCGCCGAAGCGGTTGAAGTACGCCTCCATCTGCTCGCGCGCCTCCTCGGTCGGGATGCGCAGCTGCTGCGACAGGCCGAACACCGACAGGCCGTAGGCGAGGCCGTACGACATCGCCTTGATCCGGCGGCGCATCTCGCCCGTCACCTCGGAGGTGGGGATCGAGAACGCCTGCGAGGCCACGTAGGTGTGCAGGTCCTCGCCGGAGTTGAACGCCGCGATCAGGCCCTCGTCGCCGGACAGCGTCGCCATGATCCGCATCTCGATCTGGCTGTAGTCCGCGGTCATCAGCTCCGCGTAGCCCTCGCCGACGACGAACGCCTGCCGGATGCGGCGGCCCTCGTCCGTGCGGATCGGGATGTTCTGCAGGTTCGGGTCCGTCGAGGACAGCCGGCCCGTGGCGGCGATGGTCTGGTGGAACGTCGTGTGGATGCGGCCGTCGTCGGCGACCGACTTCAGCAGGCCGTCCACCGTGGACTTGAGCCTCGTCACGTCGCGGTGCGAGAGCAGGTACTGCAGGAACGGGTGCTCGGTCTTCTCGAACAGGTCCTGCAGCGCGTCGGCGTCCGTGGTGTAGCCGGTCTTGGTCTTCTTCGTCTTCGGCATGTTCAGCTCGTCGAAGAGGACCGCCTGCAGCTGCTTCGGGCTGCCGAGGTTGATCTCCTTGCCGATCACCGAGTACGCGTCCTGCGCCGCCTGCTTCACGCCCGCCGCGAAGTGCGCCTCCAGCTCGGAGAGGTGGTCGACGTCGATCGCGATGCCGACGGCCTCGACCTCGTCGAGCACGTTCATGAGCGGCAGCTCGAGGTCGGCCAGCAGGTCGGCGCCGCCGATGGTGACCAGTTCCTCGTCGAGGCGGTCGGCGAGCTCGGCGACGGCCCGCGCGCGCAGGATCGAGCCGGTGGCGATCTTCTGCGCCTCCTCGGACTCGTCGGCCAGCAGCGACAGCTGGCCGTCGCCCGACTCCTCCGCGCGCAGCTCGCGCTTGAGGTAGCGCAGCGCCAGGTCGTCGAGCGCGAACGAGCGCTGGCCGGGACGCACCAGGTAGGCGGCCAGCGCCGTGTCCGAGGTGAGGCCGCGCAGCTTCCACCCGCGGGCGCGCACGCGGCGCAGCGGCAGCTTCAGGTCGTGGCCCGCCTTGGCGACGCCCTCGTCGGCCAGCCACGCGGCCAGCGCCTGCTCGTCGGCCTCGTTCAGCTCCGTGACGTCGACGTACCCGCCCTCGCCGTCGGCCGTGCAGAGCGCGACGCCCTCCAGGTCGGTGGTGATGCGCAACGCGACGCCGACGCGGGTCTTGCGCGCGTTCTTGTCGAGCCACTGGGCGAGCGTGCCGGCCGGGATCGCGCCGCCGGAGACCTCGAAGCCCTCCTCGGCCTCGGGCTCCGCGGTCGTCAGCGTCTGGAACAGGCGGTCGCGCAGGACGCGGAACTCCAGCTCGTCGAACAGCCGGTGCACCGCGTCGCGGTCCCACTGCTGCACCTCGAGGCCGTCGATCGCGTACGGCAGCTCGACGTCCTTGACCAGCTCGGTGAGCTGGCGGTTCATGATGATGTTCGCCAGGTTGCCGCGCAGCGCCTCGCCGACCTTGCCCGGCACCTCGTCGATGCGGTCGACCAGCTCGTTGAGCCCGCCGAACTGGTTGAGCAGCTTGATGATCGTCTTGGGGCCCACGCCGGGCGTGTTCGGCAGGTTGTCCGACGAGTCGCCGCGCACCGCCGCGTAGTCGGCGTACTGGTCGGGCCGCACGCCGTGCTTCTCCTCGACGTAGGCCGGGGTGAACCGGCCCATCTCGGAGACGCCCTTGACCGGGTACAGCACCGTGACCTTGTCGTTGACCAGCTGGAACGCGTCGCGGTCGCCGGTGACGATCTCCACCTCGACCCCCTGCGCCACGGCCTGCGTGGTCAGGGTCGCGATGATGTCGTCCGCCTCGTAGTTCTCCTTCTCCATCGTCGGGATGCTCAGCGTGGCGAGCACGTCCTTGATGAGGGAGACCTGGCTGCGGAACTCGTCCGGCGTCGAGGAGCGACCGGCCTTGTACTCCGGGTACTGCTCGGAGCGGAACGTCTTGCGCGACACGTCGAACGCCACCGCCACGTGCGTCGGCTTCTCGTCGCGGAGGATGTTGATCAACATGGACGTGAAGCCGTACACGGCGTTCGTGACCTGGCCCGTCTTCGTCACGAAGTTCTCGGCGGGCAGGGCGTAGAACGCTCGGTAGGCCATCGAGTGACCGTCGATGAGCAGGAGCCGCTTCACGTCTGAGGGAGTCACGAGCCCGAGTCTAGGGTGGGGGTCTGACAGTTTCGCTTGAGGCCTTGGAGCACGTGTGACCTTCGACCTGCCGCAGGAGTTCGAGAACGAGCAGCTGCACCTCCGCATGGGCATCGAAATCACCCGATGGGATGTCGACGAGATGATCGGCACGATGCCGGTGAAGGGCAACCGCCAGCCGTTCGGCCTGCTGCACGGCGGCGCGAACGCCGTGCTCGCCGAACAGCTCGGCTCCCTGGGCTCCGCCCTGCACGCGGCGAAGTTCGGCTCCATCGCACTGGGACTGGAACTGTCCTGCACCCACCACCGAGCCGCCCGCGAGGGCATCGTGACCGGCGTGGCCAAGCCCATCCACCTGGGCCGCAGCACGACGACCTACGAGATCGTCGTGACCGACGAGGAGGGCAAGCGCACCTGCACCGCCCGCCTCACCTGCATCCTGCGCCCCAAGCCTCCGGGTGCGTGACTCCGCAGGTTCGACACTGCGGTAAACCCCACCCCAGCTTTACGGTCAACCGCGCTGTCCGACCGGGACCGCCCCGCCATCGTGAAGGCATGACCTCCACGACTCGACCGACAGCCGCGATCCCGCCCGCGAAGCCGAAGGCGAGCACAAGCGAAGGCGAAGACATCCCAGTTGCTAGGGGTGTCAAGCTGCGGCGTTGTTGATGTTGGTGTGGTGGGCCCAGGCGGTGGTCTCGTTGTAGGTGGTGCGGGTTTTGAGGCAGCCGTGCAGGATGCCGACGAGGCGGTTGGCGAGTTGGCGTAAGGCCGCGTTGTGGCCGAGGCCGCGGGCGCGTTGCCGCTGGTAGTAGACGCGGGCTCCGGGGCTGACCCGCATGGCGACGAACGCCTGTGCCATGAGGGCGTCGACAAGCCGGTCGTTGTGGACGTAGCGGGTCCGCACGGTCTTCTTCTTGCCCGACCGGATGGTCAGCGGGCTGGTGCCGGCGACGTCTTGCGGGCCTTCGCACTGACATAACGGGCGTGGTCGTCTCCGAACTCGGCGAGCACCCGAGCACCGAGAACGCGTCCCATCCCCGGCTGGGACAAGACGATCTCAGCGTCCGGGTGCCGGCCAAAATAGGCCTCGACCTCGCCTTCGAGCTCACGGATCTGCTCATTGAGCACGGCCAGGACCGCGAGCGTGGCGCGAGTGGTCGCGGCGTAGGCGGCGGTCACCACCGGCGGCTGACCCAGATGCTCGGTGCGCAACGCGGCCTGGACCTCGGCGGCCTTGGTGTCGAGGTCGCGGCGCCGGGCACGGTGCAGTGCGCCGCGGATCTGCTTGAACGACAACCGCTTCGCGGCATCCGGGTCAGCAGCCCGGCCCAGCAGCTCCAGCGTGTCCGGCGCGTCCAGATCCTTGAACGCCACCAACGCGGCCGGGAAATACTCCCGCAACGAGTGCCGCAACCGCAGGCCGTGCCGAGTCCGTTCCCAGATCAGCGTCTTGTGTGTCCGCGTGAGCATCTTGATCGCCTCGACCCCGGCCGTGTCACCCGCCACCATGCGCAACTGGTGCGCCTCGGTGCGGACCACATCAGCCAGCACATGCGCGTCCGCCGGATCGCTCTTCGCCCCCGACACCCGGTGCCGGCCCCGGAACCCGGCCACCGACATCGGATTGATCGCGAACACCGCGTAGCCCGCCGCGATCAACGCCTGCACCCACGGACCACGGTCAGTCTCGATCCCGACCCGCACCTCGACATCCTCAGGATCGGCATCACCGGTGTGCTCAGCGATCAACGCATGCAACCGCGCCATCCCCGCCACACCCTCAGGCAACCGGGCCTTGACCAGCCGCCGCCCACCCACGTCCATCAACTCGACATCGTGGTGATCCTCGGCCCAGTCATCACCGACCAGCAACAACACCCTGTTCCCCCGTCCCACCACCCGAATGTCAGCGGCCCTCGGGAGAACTCGTCGCAAGCTAATGAACAGTGCTCACGCCACCCTCGACGGGCACAACATCCCAGCAGCGATCACGTTCTCCCGGCAACTGGCGAGGGCACAGTCTTCGCCAAGGACTCAACAACTCCACCCGAGCAGAGTGCTCACCCACCAGCGGCCACAAGCCGAGCCTGCCAGACGACCGGCTCAGCACTCATTAGCCGAGCAGTACTCCCCCGCACGAACGAGCGCTCCCGCGGTGGGGTCCCCGTCACGAGTCGCACCACAGCTCTCGCTGCAACGAGGTAGGGGTGTCAACCCAAGACGCCTTCTGCCTGGGTGGC
>NZ_JBHYGW010000020.1:143229-153773 GCF_042738015.1 Lentzea sp. NPDC059081 | reverse complement strand
CCTCAGGTGCAGCGAGTGCTGTGCCACGGCTCGTGACGGGACCACCCCACCGGAACCTTCTGTTTCAAGCTTTCACTGCTCGGCTTCGCCATCGCGCTGGTGCGTGGCTAGTCCGTCGTCGTTGTCGTCTTCCAATGCCGTTTCTGGCTTTCGACCAGGTCGCCGAATGACGGTTCCAAAGTCGGCCAGCCCTCTGGCTCCCACAGTGATGAGCGGCGCAGGGCCTGGCCGCAGTGCAGGAACAGTTCCTCCACGTCCAGCACCACGCCCAGCAGTGGGGTGGGGGTCCCGCAGTCGAGCAGGAAGGGCGCGTCTCGCACCAGGGTGGCTCGGCCGTTGACTCGCATGACCTCGGTGCGGCCGGCTACTAGGAAGAGCAGGCCTACCTGCGGGTGTTCGAGGACATTGCGGAAGCTGTCGGCCCGGCGGTTGCCGGGGCGGTCTGGGAACGCGATGGTGCGGTCGTCCAGGACCTTGACGGTGCCGGCCGGGTCGCCTCGTGGGGAGACGTCGACGCTGCCGTCGGCGGCTGTGGTGGCCAGTAGGAAGAACGTCGAGGCCTCCAGGAACTGCCGGGAGCCCTCGTCCACGACCGTGATCGCCTTGTCCCGCAGGTGCGGGTGGGGTTCCGGGATCAGTTCGCGCAGCTCGGCGAGGCTGTCGATCGGGGTTCCTCTCACCCTTTCAGCTTAGGGCAGCCTCACCTGACCTGGGTGGCGAAACGGAGGCAGGTCACACCGGTGCGCCGTCCTGCCGTCGGACTAAGCTCGGTGCCGTGAGCACCGCATACGGCATCGGCTTGGCCACTGTGACCCCGGACGGCACCGTCCTCGACGTCTGGTACCCCGCGCCGCTCCTCGAGGACGCGGGTGAGCTGGCGACGACCCGTCTGTCGTCGGCGGAGATCGCGGAGGCGCTGGGCGAGTCCGCGGCGAAGCTGCTGGGTGAGGACCCGGAGCGCGACGTGGAGGTCGTGGGGGTCCGGGTCTCCATCGACCTCGCCACCGCACCGCGTGACAGCTACGACGTCTGGTTGCGGCTGCACCTGCTGAGCCACCGGCTCGTCAAGCCGCACGGTGCCAACCTCGACGGCATCTTCGGGCTGCTCGCCAACGTCGTCTGGACGAACCACGGGCCGTGCGCGGTCGACGGGTTCGAGCAGACCCGCACCCGGCTGCGCGTTCGCGGGCCGGTGACGGTCTACAGCGTCGACAAGTTCCCGCGCATGGTCGACTACGTGATGCCGTCCGGTGTGCGCATCGGTGACGCGGACCGCGTCCGGCTCGGTGCGCACCTGGCCGCCGGCACCACGGTCATGCACGAGGGCTTCGTGAACTTCAACGCCGGCACGCTCGGCAGCTCGATGGTCGAGGGGCGCATCTCCGGCGGTGTCGTGGTCGGCGACGGCTCGGACGTCGGTGGTGGCGCGTCGATCATGGGGACCCTGTCCGGTGGCGGCAAGCAGGTCATCAGCATCGGCGAGCGCTGCCTGCTCGGCGCCAACGCGGGGCTGGGCATCTCGCTGGGCGACGACTGCGTGGTCGAGGCGGGGCTCTACATCACGGCGGGCACCAAGGTGACCGGTCCCGGTGGCGAGGTCGTCAAGGCCGTGACGCTGAGCGGGCAGTCGAACCTGCTCTTCCTCAGGGACTCGGTGACCGGCGCGGTCCTCGTGAAGCCACGGGCGGGCACCGGGGTCGAGCTCAACGCCGCGCTGCACGCGAACGACTAGGAAGAACGCGGTTTCCGGGGCCCGGTCTGCTCAGGCAGGCTGGGCCCGTACCGTCTGGGAGGGCCGGGCTCAAGGAGGTGCACGTGCTGAAACAGCGACTCGAGTTGAACGCTCGCGCCGCGATCGAGCGTGCCCTCCAGGGGGCGCAGTCGGAGGACTCCTTCGTGGAGTTCAAGACGCAGTGGCCGGTCGACCACGGCAAGGCCGCTCGTCAGATCGCCGCGCTGTGCAACGCCGCCCGCGGGTCCGAGGCCATGTGGATCGTCGGCGTCGACGAGAAGGGCCGCTACGTCAAGGGCGCGCCCGCCGAGGAGCTGTCGAGCTGGTGGCCCAGGGTGGAGAGCCACTTCGACGGCGTCGCACCAGGCCTCACGACGGTCGCGTTCGACTGGGCGCGCGGCCGCACGGTCGTCGTCCTCAGCCTGCAGACCGACAACGCGCCGTACGTGTTCGTGACGAAGAAGGAGCCGTACAGCAGGGAGATCCCGTGGCGCTCCGGCGAGAGGACCCGGTCGGCCCGGCGCGGTGAGGTGCTGGAGCTGCTGGTGCCCAAGCTGGACATGCCCGGCTGGGAGTTCGTCAACGCCCGCGCCACGCTGAGCCAGCACTCGCCGACGCTGCGGTTCGAGGGCGATCTCTACCTGGAGACGAACCAGCCGCTGTCGCTGCCGCACCACCGCTGCCACTCGTACGCGACGTACGGGCTCGACAGCGAGACGGTCGACCTGCAGTTCAGCTTCCGCACCAACACGCGGGACGTGCGGGCGGTCGAACGGGTCGTGCGGGTCGCGGAACCGGCCGTGCTCCACGTCAGCGCGGACGCCGACGTGGAGCTGGACGCGTTCTCCGACCTCTGGGACCTGCACTGGCACCTCGTGCTCGGCCTCGGCCTGAGCGGCGAGGAGATCAGCACGTCGGTCCGGCTCACCACCGACGCGGTGCCGCCCAACCAGTTCACCCGCAGAGTGTGGTCGGCTCTCAAGCCTTAAGGCGCTCGGCGGCCGCCGCGATCCGTTCGTCGGTGGCCGTCAGCGCGATCCGCACGTGCTTCTCGCCCTCCGGCCCGTAGAACGTGCCGGGAGCGGCGAGGATCCCGCGGTCGGCCAGCCAGGAGATCGTCTCCCAGGCGTCCTCACCGCGCGACGACCACAGGTAGAGCCCCGCCTCGGAGTGCGACACGGTGAACCCGGCCGCCTCCAGCGCGGGCTTGAGCACCTCGCGGCGGGCCAGGTAGCGCGACCGCTGCTCGGCGACGTGCTCGTCGTCCTCCAGCGCGGCCCGCATGGCCTCCTGCACCGGCCGCGGCACGATCATGCCGGCGTGCTTGCGCAGCTCCAGCAAGCCCGCGACCAGCTCGGGGTCGCCGGTGACGAACCCGGCC
Organism: Lentzea sp. NPDC059081; assembly: GCF_042738015.1. Lineage (NCBI taxonomy): Bacteria > Bacillati > Actinomycetota > Actinomycetes > Pseudonocardiales > Pseudonocardiaceae > Lentzea > Lentzea sp. NPDC059081. Next base: position 150,660 of record NZ_JBHYGW010000020.1, on the reverse strand, counting down.
CGGTACCCGGCCAGCGACGACGACTTCGACAGCGAGTGCACGGCGAGCACGCCGTCGAAGGAGTCCACGACGGACGGGTGCAGCACCGACACCGGCTCCGCGTCCCACGGCAGCGCCAGGTAGCACTCGTCCGAGGCCACCACGGCTCCGACCGCACGGGCCGCGGCCACGGCGTCGCGCAGCTGCGACGCGGACAGCACCCGGCCGGTCGGGTTCGACGGCGAGTTGAGCCACACCAGCTTCGTGCCGGCGGGCGGTTCCTCCCCGTCCGCGAGGCGCACGACGGTCGCCCCCGCCAGCAGCGCGCCGACCTCGTAGGTCGGGTACGCCACGGACGGCACTGCGACGACGTCACCCGGCCCGACGCCGAGCAGGGTGGGCAGCCACGCCACGAGCTCCTTGGAGCCGATGGTGGGCAGCACCGCCTCCGGCGGCAGCCCGGCGATCCCGTACCGGCGCTCCACCGCGGCGACGAAGGCCGCACGCAGCTCGGGGGTGCCGTGGGTGGTCGGGTAGCCGGGGACGTCCGCGACGGACGACAGCGCGGCCTGGATCACCGCGGGAACGGGGTCGACGGGCGTGCCGACGGACAGGTCGACCACACCGCCGGGGTGCGTGCGCGCCTTGGCGGCGTGGTCGGCCAGCGAGTCCCACGGGAAGTCCGGCAGGGCCGGACCTCGGCGTTGGATGATCAATGCCCCTCGGCAGCCTGCGGTGCGAGCGCCTTCACGAACTCCGGGTCGGCGCTGACCTTGCCGACCTTCGAGGCGCCACCGGGCGAGCCGAGCTCGTTGAAGAAGTCGACGTTCGCCTTGGTGTAGTCCTTCCACTCGTCGGGGACGTCGTCCTCGTAGTAGATGGCTTCCACCGGGCACACCGGTTCGCACGCGCCACAGTCCACACACTCGTCGGGGTGGATGTAGAGCATCCGGTCGCCTTCGTAGATGCAGTCGACGGGGCACTCTTCGATGCACGCCTTGTCGAGCAGATCCACGCACGGCTGGGCGATCACATAAGTCACTGCGCTCTCCAACTTCATCTGGTCACACCGCGCAAGCCGGAGAGTACGCGGCACGTTCGAGTATCACCCGGTCAGGCTTGCCTTAGCTGCACGGTGTGCCACGTCACAACACCTGCCCGGAAATCCTCCCCGATCTTGGCCAGGATGGACTTGTGCACACCGTGGATCAACTGGAAACGCTCTGCGCGCGAGCATGGCCCGCCCTGGCAGAAGTTCCGCTCGGAAACTGGTTGATGCGCGCCGCCGACGGCTTCACCGGCCGCGCCAACAGCACGTTGACCAGCGGCGATCCCGGCGTGCCGATTCCTGTCGCGTTGATCACCGTGGAGGGGTTCGCGCGCGAGCACGGCATCAAACCCACCGCCCACGTGGTCAAGGGCTCCCCGCACGAGCAGGCGATCGAGGCCGCGGGCTGGCGGGTCGACCTCGACCACCCCGGCGGGGCGGAGTCGCAGGTCATGACCGGTCCGCTGGAGAAGTTCGCCGCGGGCGTGGCCGTGAGTCGTGATCTTCCCGGATGGTGGGACATGACGGCCGGATCCGAGGTGACCACCGCCCAACGGCACGTGCTCGGCAGCGGCGGCAACGTCTGCTTCGCGAGCCTGACCGAGGGCGGGACCGTGACCGCGGCCGTGCGGGGCGCGGTCGTCGAGGACGTCCTGCACGTGGCCCGGCTGGCCGTGCGGCCGTCGCACCGCCGTCAGGGGCTCGCCAGGCGGCTCATGGGCGAGCTGGCGGGCTGGGGACTGGAGCAGGGCGCCACGACGTGCGTGCTGCAGGTCGCCGAGCACAACGAGGCGGCGATCAGGCTGTACGAGGACCTCGGCTGCACCGAGCACCACCGCTACCGCTACTGGGTGCCGGCGGTCTCGTAGAGGCCGGGCCGATTGGCCGCGTTGCGCGCCATCACGGCCCCCACGGCCACCGCACCGGTCAGCATGCCGCCCGCGAACATCAGCAGGCCGCGCCAGTCCTGCAGCAGCACGATGGTCTCCCTCGTGGCGCCCGGTTCGAGGTAGCCGAACACCATCAGCGTGAGGAACCACACGATCAACGGCGACGCGGCGGTGAGGACGCGTTCGGACAGCGAGGCCGCCCACGACACCAGCACGGGTGTGGTGACGGCGGCCACCGCGATCATGACGGGGAACGGGAAGTCCCCGAGCTCCGGCAGCAGCGTGCCGTCGAAGCGCAGGGGCAGGAACATCGTTTCGAGCACGGCGAGCATCGCTGCCTCGACGCACAGAAGCAGCAGAAGAAGTACCCGCGTGCTACCGGTCACCCAGTCCTCCGAACAGATCTGTCTCCGCCCCGGCGCCGGAGCCCTTCGCGATCACGTAGTACTCGGCGCCGACCAACGGCTGCGCGATGTCGTTCGACAGCGCGTACCCGCCGTCCCACACGCTCACCTGGGTCGAGTGTGCACGCAAAGCCCGCCGCTTCGCGGTCAGGTGCTCGGACACGTCGACAACCGTTGTGATCTCTTCATCCGGCGTCACCGGCAGCTCACCGGGTTCGGGCAACCGGAACGCCTCGGGCACGTTCTCCAAGGTCTTGACGCCCTCGTCCGTGGCGTCGCGGGACGTCACGGCGTAGAACACCCGCTCGACGTCGGACACCAGGGCACACGCGGCCATCGTGATCTCGTGCGCGCGGATGTGGTCGGGGTGCCCGTACCCGCCGAACGCGTCGTAGCTCACGACCACCTGGGGCTTGACCTCGCGCAGGATCTCGGCCAGCTGGGCGGTCTGCTCCTCGAGCGCGCCCTGGATGAACGCGCGCGGCTTGGCGTTGGACGGCACGTCGACCATGCCGGAGTCGCGCCACCGGCCGATGCCACCGAGGAACCGGTGCTCGGTCACGCCGAGGGCGGCGCAGGCGGACCGCAGCTCACCGACGCGGTACCCGCCGAGCTGGTCGGCCTGGTCCGCGGCGAGATGCGCCAAGCCGCGAGGGATGATCTCGCCCTCTTCTCCCAGGGTGCAGGTGACGACCGTGACGTGGGCACCTGCTGAGGCATAACGCGCGATGGTGCCGCCGGTCCAGAGACTCTCGTCGTCCGGGTGGGCGTGCACGAAGAGCAATCGAGGCGGGGCGGTGAGCGTCACTTGAAAAGAGTAAAGGCCGCCCTCATCGGTTGATAAAGGCGGCCTTTGCTAAAGACCCGACTCGTCGGCCGGATCCCTTAAACCACTGCTCGTTCTTCGGCGAAGTGGCATGCGGACAGGGTTCCGTCCGGTCCCCCTCGCCTTTCCAGCTTGGGTTCCTCGGTCGCGCAGATGTCCTGCGCCTTCCAGCACCGCGTGCGGAACCGGCACCCCGACGGGGGGTTGACCGGCGACGGCACGTCACCCGTCAGCACGATCCGCTGCCGCTGCCGTTCCTGCTTCGGGTCCGGCATCGGCACCGCGGACAGCAGCGCCTGCGTGTACGGGTGCATCGGCTTGGTGTAGATGGCCTCGCGCTCGCCCATCTCGATGATCTTGCCGAGGTACATGACCGCGACCCGGTCCGAGATGTGCCGCACCACCGAGAGGTCGTGCGCGACGAACAGGTAGGCCAGCCCGAGCCGTTCCTGCAGCTCCTCCAACAGGTTCACGACACCGGCCTGCACCGAGACGTCCAAGGCGGACACCGGCTCGTCCAGCACCAGGAACCGCGGGTTCAGCGCCAGTGCGCGGGCGATGCCGATGCGCTGCCGCTGGCCGCCGGAGAACTCGTGCGGGTAGCGGTTGCGGTGCTCGGGGTTCAGGCCGACGAGCTCGAGCAGCTCGTTGACCCGCCGCTGCACGCCGCCTTCGACACCGTGGATCTGCAGGGGTTCCGCGATGATGTCGTTGACCTGCCACTTGGGGTTCAGCGACGCGTACGGGTCCTGGAAGACGATCTGGATGTCCTTGCGCAGCGGCCGGAGCTGCTTGTTGCTCATGGAAGTGAGTTCGCGGCCGTCGAACTTCACCGAGCCCGAGGTCGGCTTGTGCAGCTGCAGGATCGCGCGGCCGGTCGTCGACTTGCCGCAGCCCGACTCGCCGACCAGGCCGAGCGTCTCGCCGGGGTGCAGCGTGAACGACACGCCGGACACGGCCTGCACCGTGCCGATGTTGCGCGGGATGATCCCCTTGCCGCGCACCGGGAACTCCTTGACGAGGTCGGTGACCTCCAGCAGCGGAGCGGTCACTTCGCCTCCTCATCCGTGATCAACGAGCCGTGCACGGCGGTCACCTCGAGCGACTCGTCGGGGTTGGCCGCGGCGAACGCGGCCGGGTTCTCCACCGTGCCGATCTCGTCGTGCAGGAACAGCTTCTGCGGCTGGTCGACCGTCGCCAGATGCTCCCAGCGGTGGCACCGCGTGGTGTGCTTCGGGCCGGCCTCCTCCAGCTCCGGCTCCCACTCGTGGCACACGTCCGCGACGAGCGGGCAGCGCGGTGAGAACGAGCAGCCGGTCGGCAGGTTCACCAGGGACGGTGGTGCGCCCTTGATGGGGGTGAGCCGCTTGCCCAGCGACGCCGGGTTCGGCACGGAGCCGAGGAGCCCGACGGTGTAGGGCATCCGCGGCCGTTCGAAGACGTCGTCGACGGGGCCGGACTCGACCACCGTGCCGCCGTACATCACCTGCACGCGGTTGACCATGCCCGCGACCACGCCGAGGTCGTGCGTGATCATGATGATCGCCGCGTCGGTCTCGGACTGCAGCCGCAGCATGGTGTCGAGGATCTGCGCCTGCACCGTCACGTCGAGCGCGGTGGTCGGCTCGTCGGCGATGATCACGCTGGGGTCGTTGATGATCGCCATCGCGATCACCACGCGCTGCCGCATGCCGCCGGAGAACTCGTGCGGGTACTGGGCCGCGCGCTTGTCCGGCTGCGGGATGCCGACGAGCTCCAGCGCCTCGACCGCCTTGGCCCACGCCGCCTTCTTCGAGACGTCGTGGTGCGCGCGGTAGGTCTCGGCGAGCTGCCACCCCACGGTGTAGACGGGGTTCAGCGACGTCATCGGGTCCTGGAAGATCATCGAGATGTGCTTGCTGCGGAACGGCTGCATCTGCTTGTAGGTGCGGCCGTTCAGCTCCTCGCCGCGGTAGCGGATGGAGCCCTCGATGACGGCGTTCTTGGGCAGCAGGCCCATGATCGCCATGGAGGACACCGACTTGCCGGAGCCCGACTCGCCGACGATGCCGAGCACGTCGCCGGCGTTGAGGTCGAACGAGACGTTGCGCACGGCGCGGACGTCGCCGTCGTCGGTCGGGAACGTGACCGACAGGTCCTTCACGGAGAGCAGCGGTGCGGTGGTGTCGCCGGAGGACAGGAAGTCCTCCGACAGTTCGGAAACGGAAGTCATCAGGCACGCACCTTCGTCTGCCTCGGGTCGAACGCGTCGCGCAGGCCGTCACCGATGAAGTTGACGGCGAGGGAGAGCGACACGAGCACGATGAACGGACCCCAGAACAGCCACGGCCGGTTCAGGAACTGCCCGTAGTTCTCCAGCACGATCACGCCGAGCGAGGTGTCCGGGGGCTGGACGCCCAGTCCCAGGAACGACAGCGCGGCCTCGGTGAGCACCGCGGCGGCGATCGCCAGCGTGGCGTTGACCGTGATGCTGCCGATCATGTTCGGCACGAGGTGCTTGAAGATGATCCGCGGGGTCGAGGCGCCGCAGGCCCGCGCCGCCTCGATGAACTCCCGCTGTGCCAGCGAAAGCGTCTCACCGCGCGTGATGCGGGCGATCTGCATCCAGGCGAACGCGGCGAGCACCAGCGCGACGACGTACCAGCTGCCGGAGAACCCCTTGACGACGATCGCGGCGACCGCGATCTGCGGGATGATCAGCAGCAGGTCGACCAGGCGCATCAGCGCCGTGTCGACGAAGCCGCGCAGATATCCGGCGAGAGCGCCGAAGGTCACGCCGATGGCCGTGGCCAGTGCGGCCACGATCAGCGCGATCTGCAGCGAGTAGCCGGTGCCGCGCATGAGCAGCGCGAGCATGTCCTTGCCGACCTGCGTGGTGCCGAGCGGGTGGGCGCCGCTCATCGGCTGGTAGGACTTGCTGGTCACGTCCTCGAAGTCGTAGGTCCAGATGAACGGGCCCACGAACGCGAACAGGACGAGGAAGACGAAGACGCCGAGGCTCACCATCGCGAGCCGGTGGCGCAGGAAGCGGCGCATGACCAGCTGGCCCTGCGTGCGGGTCTTGGAGGCGTCGAACTCGTGCGAGTCGGCCTGCGGAGCGCTGCCGACCGCGCCACCGCCCTCGGACGCCAAGTTGATGTTAGCCAAGGCGAATCCTAGGGTCGAGGACGCCGTACACGACGTCGGCGATCAGGTTGAACAGCACGATCAGCGTCGCGGTGACTGCGAGCCAGCCCATCAGCATCGGCGGGTCGAACTGCCGCACCGAGTTGACGAGCAGCGTGCCCATGCCGGCCCAGCCGAACACCGTCTCGGTGATGATCGCGCCGGACAGCACCGAACCGAAGTTCAGCGAGAACAGCGTGGCGACCGGGATGAGCGCGTTGCGGAACGCGTGCCGGAAGATCACGCGGCCCTGCGAGATGCCCTTGGCCCTCGCCGTGCGCACGAAGTCCGAGTGCAGGATCTCCAGCATCGACGCGCGTTCGAACCGGCTGTAGGCGGCGAAGCTGATCAGCATCAGCGCGACCGTCGGCAGCAGGAACGTGCCGGTGTACTTGAAGATCACCTCACCGAAGCTGCCGCTGAAGCCACCCGGTCTCGGACCCGCGGTGGTGAGCCAGCGGTCCAGGCCCATCGACTCCAGGACGTTGTTGAACTGGATGCCGTAGTTCTTCACGATGACCGCGACGCAGAAGATCGGCATCGAGAACATGAGGAACGCGGTGCTGGTGGCGAGGTAGTCGAAGATCGAGTACTGGCGCACGGCGGCGAGCACGCCGACCGAGACGCCCAGTGTGAGAGCGAGGAGCTCCGCGCCGATGACGAGGCGGCCGGTGGTCCACAGCGCGTCGGTGACGGCGGGGAAGACGGCGGTCTTGGCCTGGCCGAGGGCGATGCTCTGGCCCCAGTCACCGGACACGAAGTCGGTGAGCCAGTTCCAGTAGCGGACGACGACGGGCTTGTCGAGGCCGAGCGAGATCTCGGCGGCCTTGATGTCGGCTTCGGTGACACCGGGCCGGAATCGCATCTCCGCCAAGGGGTTGCCGGCGGTGGCGACGAGGACGTAACAGGCGAAGCTGCCGATCAGCAGGATGGGTACCGAGATCAGCAGGCGCCGGATGATGTAGCGGATCACGACGAGCTCCCTAGGGGGCAACCCGCTCGGGCGGGGGGGGGGGGGTTGGTTTTTTTTTTTTTCTGTTGGGCGGGTTCGCTCTCCGGGGGGAGGGGGGGGGCGAGGGGGGCCCCCAACCCCCCCCCCTCCCAACTCCCCCGCAGCAC
>NZ_JBHYGW010000020.1:53645-143219 GCF_042738015.1 Lentzea sp. NPDC059081 | reverse complement strand
GGGGGGGGGGTGGGGCGGGGGGCGGGGGGGGGGGGGGGGGGGGGGGGGGCAGGGAGGAGTTCGTGGGGGGAAAATTGGTTGGGGGGGGGCGGGCTTTGTGTTCCGCCCCCGCCCGGTCAGGCGTTGCGCACTTCAGCTATGGCGATTACTTGGTCTGCCACTCGTTGGCGTTCCACAGCGCGCCGTAGTAGCTCTGGAAGTACACGCGGTCGAGTCCCTTGAAGGCCCACATGTTCGGCATCTGGAACAGCGGCAGCGAACCGTAGGAGTTCGCCAGCGCCGAGTCCGCCTCGGACCAGTACTTCAGGGAGTCGGCGATCGCGGTCTGCGACACGGCCTTCTTCATGGCCTCGTCGGCCGCCGGGACCGTCAGGTTCTGCCAGTTCTGGCCACCACCGGTCTCGTAGATCGACTTCTTGCCGCCCTTGAACGGCGAGCCGGACCACGCGAACAGCGCGACGTCGTAGTCACCCGCGGAGACGCGCTCGTCGAGGAAGTTCGGGTCGGTGTCGTCCTTGATCTCGATGCCGGCTTCCTTGCACTGGCCCTGGATCAGCTCGACGGTCTGCTTGCGGCGCGGGATGTCGGTGTGGCTGATGCGGAAGGAGGCACGCGTGCCGCCCTTCGCGAACACGCCGTCAGCACCCTGGGCCCAGCCCGCGTCGGACAGGATCTTCTTGGCGGCGGCCGGGTCGCCCTTGGCCTTGTCGCCGTAGACGTCCTTGTAGCCCTCGTCCTTCGGGAAGAAGATCAGGCTGCCCATCGGCTTGGCGTCGGACTGCACCTCGCTGATGAGCTTGTCGATGATGTCCTGGCGCTTGACGCACATGAAGAACGCCTTGCGGATCTCCTCGTTGGCCAGCACCGGGTTCTTGAACTGGATGTCGAGGTGCTCGAACGACAGGCCGGGGCCCGCGCCGAACGTGACGCCCTGGGCGTTCAGGCCCTTGAGCTTGGTGGCCGCGTTCGCGTCCGGCTGCGCGAAGGAGTTGACGGCGAGCTCACCGTTCTCCAGCGCCTGCGCCTGCGCGACGGGGTCCGGGATCGCCTTGAGGATGATCTTGGCGGGACCGCCGGGCTTGCCGGGCCACTTCGGGTTGCGCTCCAGCGTCACCGACTGGTTCGGCTCGAAACCGGTGAGCACGTAGGTGCCCGCACCCGGCATGAGCTCCTTGGTGAAGCCGTTCCACTTCTCGTTCCAGAAGTCAGCGGCCTTCTGGATGTCGGCGGGCGCGGAGTCCTTGTTGAGCTTGGTGATGTCCGCGATGCCGGCGTTCTTCTCGAGGATGTGCGCCGGGAGGACGTCGTTGTTGAACATGTCCTCGTAGTCCGGGTACGGGTCCGAGAACGTGCCGACGAACGTCTGGTCGTCCTTGCACTCACCGGTCATCAGGTCGTACCCGGTGGTGCCGGCCGGCTTGAAGTACTTGCTGCCGTCGGCCTTCTTGGACGAGTTGCTCTGCGTGAACCACGCCATGTAGAAGTCGTCGCAGTCCCAGGCCTCGCCGTCGGACCAGGTGACGCCCTTCTTCAGCTTCCAGGTGACGACCTGCGGAGACTTCGAGGTGACCTCGACGGACTCCATGACGTCCTTGTTCAGGATGACCTTGTTGTTGCCGTTCAGCAGGTGCGCACCGGGCTGCACGAGCGTCAACGCGAACGTGTTGTAGGACTGGTTGGCGTCCTCGGTCGCGTTGTTGTACGAGGTGAACGGCTTGTCGGTCGAAACGACGACCTGGTCACTCTGCTTCGTCTCCGGCGCGGTGTAGCCGTCTGCCGACTCACCGCGGGCGGTCGCCATCTCCGCGACGGTGGCGTCCCCACCGTCGGCGTCGCTGGTTCCGCCGCCACCACCGCAGGCTCCCAGCACGAGAGACGCGCTGGCAACCAGCGCGATCGCCGGAAGTGCTTTGGATCTCCTCATCGACACGTGCCCTCCTAGCACTGGGCGGCCAAGGCCAGGTCGGCAAATGCACGCCCATAACCGTGATGTGCCATACGCGCCCCGAACCGGCACATCGTGGGCAGCACGGTAGAAACCCGGTGAGGTGGCGGTCACTACCTGAGAGGGCGATCGTGACCCAATGGAAACAGGTCGTAGCGCGCCGCAATGGCCCGATTACCGGGCGCCAATGTTCGTTGACCGGGCGAGGAGAATTCTGTCAACGACGGCGGCCGAAAGTAGCAACGCCGAGTCGCTGTCCGCAACGGATTTCCCACCCGTTGGCTACTTGTCGAGCCGCCGCCATTCGGGTGCCCCGCTGAGCACGCCCGCCAGGGGTGCCCCGGTGTCGACTCCCGAAACCGACGGGAGCACTCCGAGCAGGTCGACGACCTGGAAGAGCGGCACCGCGACGGCCTGCGCGGCGATCAACGGCTCGACCCTGGCCAGCGCGTCGCTCAGCAGCACCTTGCCGTTGAGCGCGGCGTCGATGTCGGCCTGCACCGCCGGGTCGCAGAACCCGGCCGGGTTGACCGGACTCGGCGTGGCCCCGTCCGGAGCGTCGCCGGCGCACCCGTAGGCGCTCGCGAGCCCGGCCGCCGAGTCACCGGCGTCGACCCGCGGCACGACGGCGATGTCGACGTCCTTCTCGGTGAGCTGCTTGCTGAACAGCTCCTCGGCGTTCGGTGTGACGACCTCGGAGTCGATCCCGCGCTCGGCGAGCTGCGCCTTGACCCGGTTGGCGAGGCCGGCGTACGGCTCGACCTTCTCGGGCGCGGCGATGCGGAGCTTGAGCACCTTGCCGGCCTTCTGCCACTGACCGGTCCCGGTCTTGGCGTAGCCGGCCTCGGTGAGGAGCTGCTCGCTGGCGGCGGCGTCGAGCGTGTTGCCGGTGATCGTCGCCCGGTAGCCGGTGCGGCTGGGCGGCACGACGTAGGAGTCGGCGCGGAACTGCGCGCTGGGCCCGTTCTGCGTCCCGGAGGCGATGAGCGCGTCCCGGTCGAGCGCGGCCACGACGGCCTTGCGCGTGGTGACGTCGGCGAGCTGCTGGCTCACGGGCCGCAACAGCACCTGCACGACCTCGTTGCGCGGCACGGGCTTCGTGACGAGGTCGCCGATCCCCTTGAGCACGTTCACGTCCGCGGCGTCGGCCCGCAGCAACGCGGCCTGGTTGTCGCCTTTGGACAGCGACTCGGCCATGGCGCTGTGCGTGGCACGGCGGATGACGACCCGGTCCAATGTGGTCGGCACCTCCCAGTACCGGTCGCTGCGCTCCAGCACGACCTCACCGCGCGGCTCGTCGAGGCTGCGCATCTGGAACGGCCCCGCGGTGGCGGGAAACCCGGTCGCCAGCACGTTGGACCACGTGCCGGGCGCGTCCTTGAGCAGGTGCGCCGGCAACAGGTTCGCGAAGAGGCTCCGCCACCCCGGGAACGGCTTGCCGAACGCGACCTCGACGACCTTGCCGCCCTCGCGCGCGCTGATGTTGTTGATGAGCCTGTAACCCGACGGATCCACAACACCGGGCTCGACCCTCATACGCTGCCAGAGGTAGTAGAAGTCCTCGGCGGCGATGGGCGCGCTGTCCGACCAGCTGGCGTCCTTGCGGATCGTGTAGGTGACGGTGAACGGCTCGGCCTTGGTGACCTTGGCACTGACCATGAGGTTCCGGTCGAGCTGCGGCGCGCCGTCCTGGCCGGTGCGGAACGCACTCGGCAGCAGCAGAGAGCTGAGCGCCGTGGTAATCGGGCTCTGGGCCGCGAGGGCGTGCGGGTTGTAGCCGCCGGCCACGTCGTCCACGCCGACCACGATCTCGGTGACCTTGGGTCCCGTGGTGGTGATGACGGGAGCCTCGGACTTCGGGACCAGGGGTGGAGGCGGCGCGTTCGTGCACGCCGCGGCCGCACCGCACAGAACCGCGGCCAGCACTCCCCCGAGTCGCCTCATGTTCCTCACACTGCCAGAAGGATGGTGGTGGCGTTCGGGCAACCCAGGTTTTGTCACCCGCGCCACTGTGGGTGACGTGTGGTGCGGTGGTGGGGTTGCTTGCCCTGGTGGGTAGTACGGCTCACCTGGACGGGTGGTTCGGGGGGCGTGCCTGTTTCAGCGTGGCCATTGTGGTCGGGTTCCAGCGTGGTTGCTCTGGGCGGTTGGGTGCCTGTTCCAGCGTGGGCGTGCACCTCGGACGAAAGACTGGGTACATCGCCGCTCCGCGACGATTGCGATTGGGGCTTGACTTCGGGGCCCTTGCGAGGCGCTCAGTCGGCCGGAAAAGGCCGGATGCTTCGCACCCGGCCGATCCACTAGTGGTAGCACCTCGCACCCAAAGTCAAGCCCCAATCGCCAAACCACGAGTGGGTTTACCGCTACCCATCTGGGCAAGGTCTGCACGGCTCGCCTTCGGCATCGCGGTCGCGAGTGCGTGGGGGGTTGTTACTGCTCGCCTTCGGCATCGCGGTTGGAAGTGCGGGGGTTGTTACTGCTCGCCTTCGGCATCGCTTGGGGCCTCGGCTTCGCCATTGGCGTGTGTGGGCTGTTCGGCGCCTCAGGCGTTTCCGGTGCGGCCGGAGTGTCAGACCTCATCGGTACGTTGGGTCGCGGGGGAGCCTGAACCCAGGGGGACCCTTGCGCCAGCCTGCCCGTCGGCTCTGCCCAGGTGTTGTCTCCGCAGCGCTTCCCCGCCTCACGCTTCCCCGCCTCACGCCTCCCGGCCTCGCTCAGCCGCGATCTCTCCCCAGCCCGGCCGTTGCCTTCCCCCTGCCTCGCCCGACCGCCGCCTCTCACAGCCCCGCCTCGCCCAGCCGCAGCCGCCCAGTTCCCGGCCCGCAGCCTCCCCGGCCCGCACCCCACGCCGCCGTTCCGACACCCCGGCCGCCTCCCTGCCCACGCCACCGGCCCCTGACACGACGAAGGGCGGCTGGGCCGTTGGCCCAGCCGCCCTGTCAGGCGTGCGTCGGTGTCAGCCGCGCTGCTTCAGGCGCGAGCGCTCGCGGCCTCGCAGGTTGGCGTCCAGCGTCACCTTGCGGACTCGCACGACCTCCGGCGCGACCTCCACGCACTCGTCGAAGGCGCAGAACTCCAGCGCCTCCTCCAGCGAGAGCTTGCGGGGGCGGGCCAGGGTCTCCATCACGTCGGCCGTGGAGGAGCGCATGTTGGTGAGCTTCTTCTCGCGGGTGACGTTGACGTCGAGGTCCTCGGCGCGCGGGTTCTCGCCCACGACCATGCCCTCGTAGGCGTCGGCGCCCGGCTCCACGAAGAAGGTGCCGCGGTCGGCCAGCTGGATCATCGCGTAGGCGGTGATCGAGCCGCTGCGGTCGGCGACCAGGGAGCCGTTGTGGCGGGTGCGGATCTCGCCCGCCCACGGGCCGTAGCCCTCTGAGACGGCGTTGGCGATACCGGTGCCGCGGGTCTCGGTGAGGAACTCCGTGCGGAAGCCGATCAGGCCTCGCGACGGGACCACGTAGTCGAGCTTGATGCGGCCGGTGCCGTGGCCCGACATGTTCTCCATGCGGCCCTTGCGGTTGGCCAGCAGCTGCGTGACGGCGCCCAGGTGCTCCTCGGGGCAGTCGACGGACAGGCGCTCGAACGGCTCGTGGACCTTGCCGTCGACCGTGCGGGTGACCACCTGCGGCTTGCCGACGGTCAGCTCGAAGCCCTCGCGGCGCATCTGCTCGACCAGGATGGCCAGCGCCAGCTCGCCGCGGCCCTGCACCTCCCAGGTGTCCGGGCGCTCGGTCGGGAGGACGCGCACGGACACGTTGCCGATCAGCTCGGAGTCCAGGCGGGTCTTGAGCATGCGGGCGGTGAGCTTGGTGCCGCCGTTGCGGCCGGCGAGCGGCGAGGTGTTCACGCCGACGGTCATCGAGATCGCGGGCTCGTCGACCGTGATGCGGGGCAGCGCGACCGGGGCCTCGGCGTCGGCGAGGGTGTCGCCGATCGTGATGTCCGGGATGCCGGCGATGGCGACCAGGTCACCCGCGCGGGCGATCTCGGCAGGCTGGCGGTCGAGGGCCTCGGTGATCAGCAGCTCGGTGATGCGGACCTTGACGGGCTCGCCGTTCTCGCGGCACCACGCCACGGTCTCGCCCTTGCGCAGCGTTCCCTGGTGGATGCGGCAGAGTGCGATGCGGCCGAGGAACGTCGAGGCGTCGAGGTTCGTGACCAGCGCCTGGAGCGGTCCGTCGACGTCGACGTGGGGGGCGGGGATGTGCTCGAGCAGCACCTGGAACAGGGTGTCGAGGTTCTCCTCGTCCGGCAGGCCGCCGTCCTCGGGCTGGGTGAGCGACGCGCGACCGGCGCGCGCCGAGGCGTAGACGACCGGCAGGTCCAGCACGGACTCGTCGGCGCCGACCTCGGTCGCCAGGTCGAGCAGCAGGTCGTGGGCTTCCTCGACGACCTCGGAGATCCGGGCGTCGGGGCGGTCGACCTTGTTGACCAGCAGGATCACCGGCAGGCCGGCGGCCAGGGTCTTGCGCAGGACGAACCGGGTCTGGGGCAGCGGCCCCTCGGAGGCGTCGACCAGCAGGACGACACCGTCGACCATCGACAGGGCGCGCTCGACCTCACCGCCGAAGTCGGCGTGGCCGGGGGTGTCGACGACGTTGATGATCACGTCGCCGTCCGGCGTGTGCCTGCGCACCGCCGTGTTCTTGGCGAGGATCGTGATGCCCTTCTCACGCTCGAGCTCGCCCGAGTCCATGACCCGGTCGACGAGCTCGGCACGGGCGGAGAAGGCGCCGGACTGGCGCAGCATGGCGTCGACCAGCGTGGTCTTGCCGTGGTCGACGTGCGCGACGATCGCAACATTTCGCAGGTCAGTGCGCGTCTGAAGGGCAGACGCGGTGGCCGTGGGCACGCAGAACTCCTAGAGCTTCGAAGGCGTTGGAGGGGCTCGCGCCGGACACTTCGATGCGCAGGGCCGTTTTTGATAGTACCGCCCGCGTCGGCATTACCACACAAGAGTGCCTAGTGAAGTGAGCCTCACCTACTCTAGCTACAGGTCTCGGAGTGGAGAGCAACCAGTGGGTAAAAAGCTCAAGAAGAAGTGCTGCCGTTCGACCCCCCGGTGCAAGCGCTGTCCGGTTCCGTTCCTGCTCAAGGAGCGTGACAAGGCCCGCAAGAAGGCGGCGAAGAAGGCCGCGAAGGCCGCCAAGAAGGCCCTGAAGGCCGCTTGAGAACCGAGGTCCGCACCTACCTCGACACCGCGCTCGGCCTCCTCGAGCGTCACTCGATGGAGAGTTCCGGCGCCGATTGGGCCGCTCTTCGTGCTCAAGCTCACTCTTCCGGCGCCGACGCGCGGGGGCCTGAGGACGTCTACGACGCGATCCGCCAGGTGATCGCCGCGCTCGGCAACCCGCACACGCACCTGATCACGCCGCGCCGGTCGGGAACGCGACCCACCGCATCCGTTCCAACCGGTCGGTTGATCGAGACGGCCGGATGTCTGGTCCTGCCCCAGACCGACTCCCGCAACGGCGGCACCTACGTCTCCGCGGGCCTGAAAGCCGTCCGCGACCTCCTCGCCGGGCGACCGGCCGGGTGGGTGGTCGACCTGCGCGGCAACCGCGGCGGCGACATGCACCCGATGCTCACGGTGGTCGCCCCGCTGCTCGGCGAAGGCGTCAGGGGCAAGTTCGTCGGCCCCCACGGCGAGACGGCGTGGGGCATCAGGCGACGACACCTCTACCACGGCACGAGGCGGACGTTCCGCTGGCGACGGATCCCCGCGGCGACGAACCGACCGGTCGCGGTGCTCACGGACCGCCGCACGGCGAGCTCCGGCGAGGCCGTGCTGATCTCGTTCCTGGGCGCGGAGGACGTCCGGACCTTCGGCGAACCGACGGCCGGCTACGCGACGGCGAACCAGGCGTTCGCGCTGCCCGACGGCGCGCGGCTCGCCATCACCACCGCGCACATGGCCGACCGCACCGGCCGGACGTACGGCAACGCCCCGATCGCCCCGGACGTGTTCGTCGGCAGCGACGAAGCGCTCGGCAAGGCGGTCGAGTGGCTCGGAACGCGGGCCTAGTGCTGGAGCACGGCCTCGTTCAGCTTCAACAGCTCGGGCGCCGTCCTGGTCGCCTCGAACTCGCAGATCTCGTACTTCACCAGCTTCTGCTCGGCCCACGGGTCCGTGGCGAGCAGTGCCTCCAGCTTGCCCCGGGGCATGGGCCGCGTGATGATCACGCCGCCCGTCCTCGGCACCTGACGCCCCGAGGCGAGGAACAGTCCTCGCTCGTACTGCTTCTCGACCCACTCGCGGTGGTCGGGGAGGGCGTAGTCGATCTGTTCCAGCGGCGCGGCGTACTTCAGCAGCACGATGAACATGCCTTGACGGTAGCCCTATGCTCGGGATCGTGCGCACGATGAACTCCTTCTGGTGGGCCGCTTTCAGGCGGCCGGAGTAGCTGTGCGCAGAAGTCACCACTGACGCGAACGCTGGCCGCCCGAGACGGGCGGCCTTTTCGTGCGTTTCGTCCGGGCGGCCCCTTCCTCGAAGGGACCAACCATGATCCGGCTCTCGGCCATCACCCCCTCCGGCCAGGTCCACCTGGGCAACTACCTTGGCGCCCTGCGGACGTGGGCCCGGGAGGGCACTCAGGACGACGTGTACTTCATCAGCGACCTGCACGCGATGACGTCCTCGCACAACCCGCAACGCCTGCGATCCATGACGCGCGAGCAGCTCGCCGTGCTCGTGGCGTCCGGCATCGACCCGGCCAGCGTGTGCGTGCAGAGCGACCTGATCAGGGAGCTGGGGGCGCTCAACTGGGTGCTGGAGTGCACGTGCACCTACGGCGAGGCGGCGCGCATGATCCAGTTCAAGGAGAAGTCGCTCGGGCGCGACTCCGTGCGGCTGAGCCTGCTCACCTACCCGGTGCTGATGGCGGCGGACATCCTGCTGCAGGGCACGTCGGAGGTGCCGGTGGGCGAGGACCAGCTCCAGCACGTCGAACTGGCCAGGGCGCTCGCGCGGCGCTTCAACCACGGGTACGGCGATGCGTTCATCGTGCCGACGGCGGTGGTGCCGAAGGTCGGCGCGCGCATCAAGGACCTCGCGGACCCGGCGCGCAAGATGGACAAGTCCGCGCAGAACTCCACCGGGGTCGTGTTCGTGCTCGACGAGCCGGACCTGGTGCGGCGCAAGGTCCGCAGGGCCGTCTCGTCGACCGAGGGCATCGCGAACCTGACCGAGATCCTGGCCTCCTGCACCGGCAAGGAGCCCGAGGACCACACGAGCAGGTTCGCCGACCTCAAGAACGTCGTGGCGGAGGCGGTGATCGAGGAGCTGCGGCCGGTGCGCGACCGCACGCTCGAGCTCCTCGCCGACCCGGCGGAGCTGGACCGCATCCGCCAAGCGGGCGCCGAACGGGCCCGTGAGCGGGCGCAGCACCGGCTGACCGCGGCGCTGCGCCTGTCCGGGCTCAGTTGAGGAGCGCCTGAAGGGCCGGCACCAGCGCCCGGTCGGCGGGCAGCCAGTCCACGCCGGGCAGCTCGTCGGCGGTGCACCACCGGACGGCGTTGTGCTCCAACGCCTCCGGCTCACCGTCGACGAGCTCGGCCGCGAAGATCCGCAGCACCAGGTCGCGGCGCAGCGGCACGTCCGGCCCGACCTGCGCGCCGACGGCCACGGTCACCCCGAGCTCCTCGACGCACTCGCGCACCAGCGCGTCCTCGGGCTTCTCGCCGGACTCGACCCGCCCGCCGGGCAGTTCCCACTGTCCCGCATGGCTTTCCGGGTACGACCGCTGCTGCGCGAGCAACCGTCCATCCCGGACGACGGCCGCCCCGACGACGACCCGCGCCCGGGCCAGCTCACGGCACCGCGCTGCCAGCAACGCCGAGCGCTTCTGCAGCACCCGCAACGCGATCCCGCGCGCCACCGTGACGTCCGCGAACCGCCCGAGCACGCCGCGCACGGACTTCCAGCCGACCCGGTCGACCACCATCGTCCCCGCTCCGGTGACCACGAGATCCGTGTGCAGCTCGAGAAAATCCCCCTCGGCCGACACACCGGACAAATCAGCGCGCGTCACGGTGAGCCGCACCCCGAACGGCCCGGTGAGCACGTCTCCCAGGCACAGCAGCGGTCCCGGGACCCGCACACCGAACCCGCTGATCAGCGCGGTGTCCAGCAGGGCACCGGCGACAGCCGCAACAGGCGCGTCGACCAGCGCCGACGCTCGCAACTCTGGCACCGGAGTTGACTACCAGGACGGCCAGCGGATCTCCAAACGCGCACCACCGGCAGGCGACTCGGCGGCGAGCACGGACCCGCCGCGCCGCCGCACGAGGTGCGCCACGAGAGCCAGCCCGAGCCCGAACCCGCCGGACCGCCGCCCGCGGTCCTCCTCCACCCGGTAGAACCGGTCGAACACCTTGCTCCGGTGCTCGACGGGAATCCCGTGCCCGTCGTCGTCCACGAGCAGCCGCACGTCCCGCCCGACCGGCACCAGCGTCAGCGTGATCGTCGAGAACGCGTACCGGGCGGCGTTGCGCAGCAGGTTGTCCAGCACCAGCTCGACCTCGGACCGCGTCGCCGACACCAGGCACGCCGACGGCGGGGCGTTCAGGCGCACCAGCAACTCCGTGTCCAACCGGGAGATCGCCGCCTCCGCCTCCAGCACGAGGTCCACTGCTTCGGCCCGCGGCGGCGCACCCGTGTCGGCCCGCGCGAGGATCAACAGCGAGTCGACGAGGGCGCTGAGCCGGATCGACTCCTCGACCACCGACTCCAGCACCTCGATCGAGAAGTCCGGATCCGGGTGCGCCACGGCCACCTCGGCCTGCGCCCGCACCGACGCGACCGGCGACCGCAGCTCGTGCGCCGCGTCCCCCGTGAACCGCCGCAACCGGTCGGAAGCCTCGTCCCGCCGAGCCAGCAACGCGTTCAACGCCTCCGCCAGCGCCTGCAGCTCGTCTCGCGACGGCGGCACCGGCAACCGCTCCCCGTGCGGCAGCTCCCCCGCCGCCACCCGCATCCGCTCCACGGGCCGCAACGACGACCGCACGGCCAGCCAGGTGGCGATCCCCACCAGCCCGGCCACCAGCACGGCGGCCAGCGCGAGCCACCGCGTCCCGAGCGAGTTGGCCTTCTCGTACCCGAGCAACGTGCTGCCGTAGACCTCCAGCCGCGGCGACCCGTCCGAGGTGAACACCACCCGCCCGCGGAACCGGTACGCGGACGCACCGTCCACCCGCAACACGGGCTCACCCGACTTCAACGTCCGGATGTCCTGAGCCGTCAACGAAAGCGGCGGCAACCCGTCCACCGGTACCCCGGACACGTCGAGCACCCGAGGCGGCGCCTTCTCGAGCTCCTGGTCCACCGCCGAGATCTGGATGAGCCCGATCAACGCCGGCGCCAGCCCGGTGAACGCCACCAGGCACAGCAACGCCACCCCGGTCGCCACCACGGTGATCCGGAACCGCAGCGTGCGCCGCAACCACCAGCGGCGAGGGTTCACCTGTTGCCCAGCGCGTTGTCCAAGTCCGGAGTGGACGCGATGTACCCGTGCCCACGAATGGTCCGCACGACCTCCCCTGCCCCGACGGCGTCGAGCTTGCGCCGGAGGTACCCCACGTACACCTCCACCGCATTGCGAGTAGCGGCCTGCTCGTCCCCCCACACGGTCCGCAACAACTCGTCCTTGGTGACAACAGACCCAGCCCGAGAAGCCAGCACGTCCAGCACCGCGTACTCCCGCGGCGACAACGACACGTCCTGCCCACCCCAACTGACCTCGCGCAACCCGCGATCGATCACCAGATGCCCCAGCGTCAACCGCCGCCGAGCCCCACCCCCACGCCGCAACAGCGCCCGAACCTGCGCCACCAGCACCACGAAGCTGAACGGCTTGACCAGATACCCGTCGGCCCCGAGATCGAGCCCGTCGGCCTGGTCGATCTCCCCGTCCTTGGCCGACACCATCAACACAGGCGTCCGCACCCCGTCAGCCCGCATCCGCTGCAACACCCGGTACCCCGACAACCCCGGCAGCATGATGTCGAGCAACACCACGTCGAACGCCCCGGTCAACGCCACCCGCAGGGCAGTGGGCCCGTCAGAGGCGGTCACAACCTCCATGCCCTCGGCAGAAAGCCCGCGCTCCAACGCCCGGCGCACGCCGACTTCGTCGTCCACGACCAGCACTCGAGGCTTCACACGCACAGCATGCCCGCAAGGGCACAACACCGCCCGCAACCCCTCAGCCGACTCTCAGCGAAGCCGAAGGCGAGCACCGCGAAGGCGAAGCCGAGCACTCGCTTTGAGCCAAGAGCGCCCGCGGTGGGGTGCCCGTCACGAGTCGCACCACAGCTCTCGCTGCACCTGGAGGGGGATGTCAAACGGCCACGCTTTTCGGCCGTTTGACATCCCCCTCCAGGTGTGGCCAGCTCCTGGTGCGACTCGTGACGGGGACCCCACCGCAACGCAACCAAACTACGAAACCGGCAGCCGCCCAGCACAAACCGGCGTGCCATCAACCCGCCGAGGGCGCGGTAGCCCCCGATCAGATTGCCGGGGGTTCGGGGGCAGAGCCCCTGAGGGAAAGCACGCAACCGCAGCCTCGCCGCCCGCAAGGCGACCACCCGCAAAGGTCGCGGCACAGCAACCACCCGCAAGTCGACCACCCACACGCCCGAAAACCGCAAGCTGACGCAGGCGTCCCCCCGCAAGGAGGCCCCCTCGCAACCCAACCTACTCAAAGGGTCCGACAGAAACGGGCCACGAAAACCCAGCCACCCGGCCACCCGCCCCCTAAGGGTCACCGGCAATCCACGAAAAACGATCACTCAAAACCCACAAACCCGCAGCTAGACCCAGTCTCAGCACCATCTCAGCAACCTCCCCCCAAGCTGTAACCACAAGCCCTTGGAGGAGGGGACCACAAGATGAACAAGCGAAAGGTGACCCTGGCCGCGTCAGCAGCCGTGGTGGTCACCGGTGCGGCAGGCCTCAGCCTGCTCGCCATGCCAGCGGGCGCGGGCCAGCCGCCCTCACTTCCGCAAGTCTCCGCGGAAAGCCTCGTGGAGCAGGTCCTGACCAGCAAGCCGGGCGCGTTCGGCGGCACCGTGGAGGTCGACAACAAGCTCGGCCTCCCGCAGATCGCCGAGATCCCGCAGCTGGCGGACGGCAAGCACAGCGCGCGGATCTGGACCGACGGCAACGGCAAGCTCCGGCTCGCCCTGCCCAACGGCCAGTCCGAGCAGACCGTCGTCGACGACGGCACGACCACCTGGTCGTGGAACTCCGCCGACAACGAGGTCACGAAGTCCGAGCACAAGGGCGACAAGTCCCGGGGCGAGGACAAGAGCAAGGCGGTCGACCCGGCCAGTGCGGCCAAGGAGATCGTCGGGCTGACCAAGGAGTTCAGCGAGATCAGCGTCGACGGCACCGCCCGCGTGGCGAACCGGGCAGCCTACGAGCTCGTGCTGACCCCCAAGGCCAGTGAGAAGACGCTGGTCCGCGAGGTGCGGATCGCGGTCGACGCCGAGCTCAAGATGCCGCTGCGGGTCGCGGTGCTGACCAACGGCACGGCGGAGCCGGCCGGCACGGTCGGGTTCCGCGAGATCAACGTCGGCGCGCAGGACCCGAAGCTGTTCGAGTTCACGCCGCCGTCGGGTGCGAAGGTCACCACGCCGGAGGAGAAGGCCCAGCAGCGCGGCGAGAAGCCCGAGATGGGCATCGAGCAGGCTCTGCAGGGTGAGAACCCGCAGATCTTCGGCACGGGCTGGGACACGGTCGTCGGCGCGAGGATTCCCGCCCAGGCCATGACCCAGGTCCCGGCCGAGGCACAGGGTCTGGTGGACCGGTTCACCAAGAAGGTCAACGGCAGCTGGGGCAGTGGTCAGCTCTTCACGACGAAGGTCGCGACGGTGCTGATCGCCGACGACGGCCGGGTCGTCGCGGGTGCCGTGCCCGAGCAGGTGCTGTTCGACACGATCGGACAGGTGAAGTGACCACCTCGACCAGCGCGCCGGTGACAGCGCCGACCAAGAGCGCCGTCGCCGCGCGGACCAGGGGTCTGCGCAAGGAGTACGGGAGCACGGTCGCCGTGGACCGCGTGGACCTGGAAGTGCCGGAAGGTGCCGTGCTCGGCATGCTCGGCCCGAACGGGTCCGGCAAGACGACCACGATCCGGATGCTGCTCGGACTGGTCCGCCCCACGCAGGGGGAGATCGAACTGCTCGGCAGGCCGCTCCCGGAGGGCGCCGAGCAGTCGCTGCCGCACGTGGGCGCGCTGGTCGAGGGTCCGGGGTTCCACCCGTTCCTGAGCGGGCGGGAGAACCTCATCCGCTGTGCCGCGTTCGAGCCTCTGCTGCCGAAGAAGCAGATCAAGCAGGCCGTGGAGGACGCGATCGAACGCGTCGGGCTCGCCCAGGCGGCCCACCGCAGGTACCGGGGGTACTCGCTCGGCATGAAGCAGCGTCTCGGCCTCGCCGGGGCGTTGCTCGTGCCGCGCAAGCTGGTCGTGCTCGACGAGCCGACCAACGGGCTCGACCCGGCGGGCACGCGGGAGATCCGCAAGATCATCGCGGAGCTGCACGCGGCCGGCAGCACGGTGCTCGTGTCGAGCCACCTGCTGAGCGAGGTCGAGGCGACCTGCACGCACGTCGCGGTGCTGCACCGCGGCACCGTGGTGGCGCAGGGAGAGCTGACCGAGCTGCTGCAGGCGGGCGGGTCGGCGTTGCAGGTGATCACGCCGGACGTCGAGACCGCGCTCAGCGCGTTGCGGCAGGCGAAGATCTCCGCACGTCCGCTGGGCGAGGGCCTGCGCATCGAGCTCGCGGGGACGAGCGCGCCGCAGGTGATCGAGACGCTCGTCAGGGCGGGCGTCCAGGTCTTCGAGGCGACGCGGTGGAAGACGGGGCTGGAGGAGCTGTTCGCGCGGCTCACCGAGGCCGAGGAGGCCGAGCGCGGGATGTCCGCCGTGGACACCCTGGACGGGGGCTCGCGATGACCATGATCACGCGTCAGTTCGGTTCCGAGCTGCGGTGGATGCTGCGCAGGCCCCGCACGCTCATCGGGTTGTTCGGCCTGGCCCTGGTGCCGATCATCGTCAGCTTCGGCATCTGGACGGCCGGCGACGAGGGCGGCGGCGGGCCGGGGCTTGCGGCGATCCTGCAGGGCAACGGCCTGGTCGTGCCGATCTTCACGTTGTTCCTGTCGCTCAACCTGCTGCTGCCGCTGGTGGCGTCGATCTGGGCGGCGGACGGGCTCGCGGGCGAGGCCCAGCACGGCACGTTGCGTGGCCTGCTGGTCGCTCCGGTGTCACGGGTGCGGCTGCTGTTCGTGAAGCTGTTCGGGCTCGCCGCGATGTCGTTGCTCGCCGTCACGCTGATGGCGGTCGTCGGGATCATCGCCGGCACGGCGTTCCTCGGCACCGACGGCATGATGACGATCTCCGGCACGACGCTGGGCACCGCGGAGGGCCTGGTGCGCATCGCGTTGTTCATCGTGCTGGTGACGTTCCAGATGGTGTCGATAGGCGCGGTGGCCCTCGCGGTCAGCGCGACGACCGAGCACCCGCTGGTGGTGCAGGCGGCGACGATGACGACGATCATCGTGTTCCAGGTGCTGGGCCAGTTCTCGTCGCTGGACTGGCTGCACCCGTTCCTGATCACGACCGGGTTCCCCGGGCTGGTCGACGTGATGCGCGACCCGATCCCGTTCGACCAGATCTGGGACAGCACGCTGCTCGCCGGCTGCTACCTGCTGATCGGCACGGGCCTCGCGGCGATGCGCCTGATCACGAAGGACAACTAGCGCCGAGAAGAACTACCGCCGGAAGCCGCCTTCGCTGTTGATCACCTGACCGGTGATCCACCCGGCGTCGTCGGTGCAGAGCCAGGAGATCAGCCGGGCGGCGTCGTCCGGCTGACCCCAGCGCTTCAACGGCATCCGCTCGTTCACGAACGACGTGAGCTCCGGCCCCGCCCACCCCGTGTCGGTGGGGCCGGGGTTCACGGCGTTGACGGTGATCCCCCGGTCCGCCAGCTGGTGCGACAACGTCTCCACGACCGCGTGCAGCGCGCCCTTCGACGCCGCGTACGCCACCTCTCCCGGCATCGGACCGAGGTTCTGGCCGGACGTCATGAACACGATCCGCCCGCCGCTCTCGCCCTTCCAGTGCCGGGCAAACGCTTGCGCGAGCAGGATGGACGACCGTGTGTTCACCGCGTAGTGAGCGTCGAGCATGGCCGCGTCCAACTCGCGCAGCGCGCCGTCGAACCCGCTGCGCGCGTGGTTGCACACCAGGATGTCGACGCGTCGGTAAGCCTCGAAGACCGCGTCCACCAACGGTTCCGGCGCGTCCGGTGAGGCGAGGTCGACGCCCGCGTGCTCGACCCGGCGGCCCAGGCCCGCGATCACCTCGTCGATCGAGTCGGCGCCCCACTCCTGCGCCGCGTCGTGCGGCACGTGGTGCTGCACGAACAGGTCCGCGCCCAGCGATGCCAGCCGCGACGCGATCGCGTAGCCGATGCCCTGCCGCCTGCTCACGCCCGTGACCAGCGCGACCCGTCCCGCCAGAGGTCCCATGGAGATCGTTTCTAGCCGATCCGCGCGACCCCGTCGAGATCGATTGCCAGCCGCACCCGGTCGCCGATCTCGCTCATCGGGCCGACGGCCTCGTACTCCTCGCCGCCGATCTCCACGAGCATCCTGACGTGGTCGCGCCGGTGCACCCGCTCCAGCACCGTGCCCTCCAGCACCCCGTCGGGGTCGACCCGCAACGCCGTGGCGCGCAACCCGACCCGTTCGGCGTCCAGCCCCACGAACGAGCCGGGCACGAACCTGGTGCAGCCCAGGAACTTCGCCGTCTCCACGTCCACCGGTGACGACCACACCTCCGCCGGCGGCCCGACCTGCACGATCCGGCCGCGCGACATGATCGCGACCCGGTCGGCCAGCGTGAACGCCTCGTCGTGGTCGTGCGTCACGACCAGCGCCGTCGTGGCCGCCTCCCGCAGCAACCGCGCGAGGTCGACCGCGAGCTGCTCGCGCAACGCCCGGTCCAGCGCCGACAGCGGTTCGTCCAGCAGCACCAACCGCGGCGACGGCGCCAACGCCCGCGCCAGCGCGACCCGTTGCTGCTCACCGCCGGACAGCTGGGTCACGCGGCGGTCCGCGTACCCCTCCAGCCCGACCAGCTCCAGCAACGAGAGCACCCGCTTGTCGCGTTCTTCCCGCTCCACCCCGCGCATCCGCAGCCCGAACGCGACGTTGCCCGCCACCGTCCGGTGCGGGAAGAGCTGCCCGTCCTGGAACACCAGCCCGAACTCGCGCCGGTGCACCGGAACGCCCGCCAGGTCGGCGGAATCCCACCGCACCGCACCAGAAGAAGGCTTCTCCAACCCCGCGACCGTGCGCAGCAACGTCGACTTGCCGCACCCCGACGACCCGAGCAGCGCCACGACCTCGCCGTCGGCCACCGACAACGACACGTCCGACACCGCCACCGTCCGTCCATAGCGGACGGTGATCGAGTCCAGCTCCAGCGCCATCAGAACTCCCCGCTGCTCGGCACGCGCAGCCGTTCGACCAGCAGCACGCACCCGACCGTCACGACCATCAGCAGCGCGCACGCCGCGTAGGCCATCTGGCTGTTCAACTCACCGGGCCGCGACATCAGCCGCGCGATCACCACCGGCAACGTGGGCGCGTCCGGGCGCGCGAGGAAGCTCGTCGCCCCGAACTCCCCCAGCGCCACGACGTACCCGAACCCGGCCGCCGCGGCCAGCGAGCGCCCGGCCAACGGCAGGTCGACCTCGCGCCACACGCGGAACGGCGAGGCGCCCAGCGTCGCCGCCGCCTGCCGCAGCCGTTCGTCGACGGCCCGCAGCACCGGCAGCACCATCCGCACGATCAACGGCGTCACGACCAACGCCTGCGCCAGCGGCACGAGCATCGGTGACGTGCGGAAATCGCCCGGCAACGCGTCCATCGTGATCAGGTAGCCGAACCCGACGGTCACCGCGGAGACGCCCAACGGCAGCATCAGCGCGGTGTCGAGGACCTCGGCGAAGCGGCTCCCGGACCGCCGCAGCCCGACCAGCACCACCGCCGAGAACACCCCGACGACCAGCGCCACCAGGGTCGCGTCGAACGCCGTCCGCACCGAGTTCAGCGCCGCGTCGATCCCGGTCACCGCCAGCGTGCCGCGGTCGCCGCGGGTGTTCAACGCGACGTACCCGGCGAAGCTCCAACCGTCCCGTGTGGACAGCGAACGCGTCACCAGCCCGATGACCGGCGTCAGCAACGCCACCACGACGGCGACCGCGGCGGCCACGACGTACCACTCTCCGCCGGACGGCCGCCGCGCCAGCTCTTCCCTGCCGCGCAACGACAACGCGGTCTCCCGCCGGCGCCGGGCCAACGCCCCGAGCACCAGCACCGCGAGCACGGCCACGAACTGCAGCAGCGACAGGGCCGCCGCCCCGGACAGGTCGAACAGCTCGACCGTCCGCAGGTAGATCTCGGTCTCCAGCGTCCGGTACCGCGACCCGCCGAGCACCAGCACGACACCGAAACTGGTGGCGCAGAACAGGAACACGACGGCGGCGGCCGACCCGATCGCGGGTGCCAGCGCGGGCAGCACGACGGACACGAACGCCCGTGGCCGGGAAGCCCCCAGCGCGCGGGCCGCGTCCTCGGCCCGTCGATCGGTGTGCGCCCACAGCCCGCCGACGGTCCGCGCGACCACGGCGACGTTGAAGAACGCGTTGGCCAGCACGATCGGCAGCACCCCGCCGTCGGGCCAGAACGTCCGGAAAGCCAGGCCCACCACCACGGTCGGCAGCACGAACGGCACCATCACGGCCGCCCTGACCACCCCGAGCCCGCGCAACCGGCAGCGTGCCAGGACGAACGCCACGGGCAGCCCGGCGACGACGGCCACGATCGTCGACGCCAGTGCCTGCCCGAGCGTGAACCCGACCAGCTCCCACGTGTCGCCCTCGACGAGCGACTCCAGGACGCCGCCTTCGCGCAGCCCGAGCGACACGATCGCCACCACGGGCCACGCGAAGAACAACCCCAGGAAGGCCAGCGGCAGCAGTGACGCCGCCGACCACCCCGTGCGGGACGTCAGCCCTGCACCAGCTTGCGCCACTGCTCGACCCACGCTTCGCGGTTGCCCTTCACCTTGTCCGCGGGCAACGACTGCGGAGAGGTGGGCAGCGGCGCGTCCTTGGTCCACGACTCGGGCAGCGCGACGCCCTCGCGCGACGGGTAGACGTACATCTGCTCGGCCACCTGGGCCTGGAACTTCTCGCCCAGCAGGAAGTCGAGGACCTTCTTCGCGTCCTCGGGGTTCTTGGCTCCCGCCAGCACGCCCGCGTACTCGACCTGGCGGTAGCAGGTGTCCAGCACGGCCTTGGTCTTGCCGCCCTCCGCGGACGGCGACGACGCGTACGACACCACGATCGGCCGGTCGCCCTTGGTGGCCGAGAACTCCTGGTTGTAGGCCTCTTCCCAGCCGCTCACGACCTTGACGCCGTTGGCCTTGAGCTTGGTCCAGTAGTCCTGCCAGCCGTTCTCGCCGAACTTCGCGACCGTGCCGAGCAGGAACGCGAGACCGGGCGACGAGGTAGCCGGGTTCTCGACGACGAGCTTGTCCTTGAACTTCGGGTCGACCAGGTCCTCGTACGACTTCGGCTCGACGCCGCCGAGCTTGGCCGGGTCGATGTTCAGGCACACGTCGCCGACGTCGACGGCGTGCAGCTTGTTCGAGGTGTCCGCCTGGTAGCGCTGCGCGCCCTTCGACGCCTCCGGCGAGGCGTACTCGGCGAACACGCCCTCGCTCAGCGCCCGCGACGCGAACGTCGAGTCGACGCCGAACGCGATGTCGCCGATCGGGTTGGACTTCGTGAGCACCAGCTTGTTCGTGAGCTCACCGGCGTCCCCGCTCGCGAGCTGCTTCACGGTGATCCCGCTCGACTTCTGGAACTCGTCCAGCACCTCGGGCTTGACCACGAACGAGTCGTGCGTCACCAGCGTGACCTCGTGCGACTGCGGCGCGGTCGACGACCCGGCCGAGCACCCGGTCAGCGTCGCCGCCGCGACGAGGACAGCGAAAATCCTTCTCACGTCAAATCTCTCCCTACGCCGGTATGACCCGGATCAGGTGGACGGTCGAGGGCTTGCGAGCCCTCCTCTCAGCCCGGCGCTTCACCGGACTCCCGTGGCAAACGCGCAGCTTACGTGACGTGGTGGGACGATCAGGACATGGCCGAGCTGTTGAGCGACGATCAGTTGGACGACGTGCTGCCGAAACTGCCCGACTGGACCGCCCAGGACGCGTCCCTGGTGCGGACGGTGGAGCTGGAGAGCTTCGCGCAGGCGATCATGGTCGTGAACCGGGTCGCGGAGATCGCCGAGAACGACAACCACCACCCGGACGTCGACATCCGTTACAAGACACTGACATTCCGCCTGAGCACGCACTACAAGGGAGGAATCACCGCCCTGGACGTGACGCTCGCCGAGGAGATCGACGGAGTCCTGGACGCCCTGGCCTGATTCGGTCAGGACGTGCGCTGCCGTCGTTCACCCGCGTCGCCCTGGCGGACCACGACCAGGCGATGCTCGACCACTCCTCCGGTCGTACCGCAGCCTGAAGGCTCGGGCGTGCTCGACCGCGCCACCTACCTGCCGCTCGTGTCGAAGGGCTGGGAGGCGTTGCAGACCGGCCTGCTCAGCTGGACCGCGGCCCGCGACTCCTGGCGACCAGCCTCAGCCGGCGACTCGGCTGGTTTCGCCGTCGGCGGCTTCCTCGTCGCGGGGCAGCAGGTCGCCCTGCTGGCGCCGGGTTGCCAGGCCGATCGCGACCAGCGTGAGCAGGCCCGCCGCCGGATAGCCCCAGCCAAGGACGACGAAGACCCACGGCCGCGGGAAGTCCCAGATGTTCGGCTGGGCCAGCAGCAGGAACGAGATCAGGTAGCCGCCGGTCAGCACCACCCACAGACCGGCGGTGATCTTGCAGAGGAGGTGTCCGCCCTCGTAGACCAACCACAGCAGGGCGGGCACCATCCACACCCAGTGGTGGCTCCACGAGATCGGCGAGACCAGCAGGCCGAGCATCTGGACGCTGATGATCAGCGCCAGCACGTCCTTGGTCTTGCTCACGGCGAACCACGTCAGCGCCGCGGCCACGAGCACGGCGACGAGGTAGATCGGCCCGGTCTTGACGTCGTAGCCGACCGTCCGGCTCAACGCACCGCGCATCGACTGGTTGATCGCGCTGCCGACGGGCCCGACCCGGCTGGCGTCCCCGAGCAGCTGGAACCAGAACTTGTCCGACTGGGACGGCGAGATCGCCCATCCGATGCCATAGACCACGACAAAAGCGACGAACGACCACACGGCGGCCATCCACCGCCGCTGGATCAGGAAGAACAGCCCGGAGATCGCGGGCGTGAGCTTGATGCCGGCCGTGAACCCGACCCCGGCGCCGCCGACCCAGTTGCGCGCGCTCGCCAGCGTGCCGATCAGGATCGCGCACAGCACGAGGTTGATCTGGCCGTAGTTGAGCGTGGTGCGCACCGGCTCGATCCACAGCACCAGCGCGGTCCAGAACATCGCGCGGCGCGGGTCGTCCAGCTTCAGCAGCTTGAGGCTGGTGCGCACGATGAAGTACAGGCACGCCAGGCAGATGATCTGCCAGACCCACCGCGACGCCTCCCACGGGATCCAGCTCATCGGCGTGAAGATCGCTGCTGCGAACGGCGGATACGTGAACGGTAGCGGGAACACGTCCGCGTACTGGTCCAGCCGCCACTCGTAGAGGTCGCCGGAGAACAGGTGCGGCGACCCGTTGCGGTAGACCAGCAGGTCGATCATGGTCATCTTCGTCTGGAAGGCGACCATGAACAGGTGCCCGACCACCGACAACGCGAGCAACCACGGTGCTACGGAGAGCACTCGCGCTTCCACAGCACGGAGTTTCACCCCGAAAACGTTACCCGAGGCAACTTTTGTGGGTACCCGAGCGTCAAGTAGTCGGGAGATCGCTTCAAGGGGAGTTTTTCAAGTCATGTCTGCTGATGTCATCGTTGCCGTTGTCGCTGCTCTGGCCATGCTCGCCGTCGCCGCCGGCGTGTTCGCCGTCGCCGCCCGCACCAAGAACAGCTTGTGAGCGTTGCGACACAAGCGAAAGGGGGAGCCTCCACTGTGGAGGCTCCCCCTTTCGGGTTCAGAGCTGAGGTGCCGGTCGATCAGAAGTAGTGCGCGCGCCCGCCGACCGGCTTGCCCACCGCACCCAGGACGGCGAGGATCGCGCCGATCACCAGGAGCACCACGCCCAGCGTCGTCAGGATGCTGATACCGGCCAGCCATCCGACGACGAGCAGAATCAGACCGAGGACGATCATTCCAACCTCCAGGTGGGGAATCCTGTACTGGAGGTACCCCACGAAGGTCGGTACAAACCTCATCCGCTCAAGATGCCGAGATTCAGGAAATCATTGGAGCCCAATGCTTTCGTCGCCTCTGCTCCATTGGTGCAAACGGTTGCGCGGCGTGCCCTCGTGAGCGCGCGCAGTGACCGCCGAAGCGCCACATCAGCGACAAAAACGACGAAGGCCCCTGCTTGGCTGGAGATCTACCGGCGCTTGTAGGGGTCGACCAGCGTCAGCGGCGTCCGAGCCGCTTCCAGAGCCGCCTCCGGAAAAGCCGGGCCGGCGACGTAGAACCGGGCACGAGTCTGACCGACCGGCTTCAGAACGCCCGCCGTGACCAGATCCCTCAGATCGCGCTGGGCTCGCCGCATCGGCTGTCGAGACAGATTGACGCAATCATTACGTCAATACGTCTGGTGCCGGGTCGCGGACCCGGCACCAGCGCTGGTCAGACGTTGAAGCGGAACTCCACCACGTCGCCGTCCGCCATCACGTAGTCCTTGCCCTCCATGCGGACCTTGCCCGCCGCCTTCGCGTCGGCCTTCGACCCCGAGGCCACCAGGTCGTCGAACGACACGACCTCGGCCTTGATGAAGCCCTTCTCGAAGTCCGTGTGGATCACGCCGGCGGCCTGCGGGGCGGTGGCGCCCTGCGGGATCGTCCAGGCGCGCGCCTCCTTCGGGCCCGCGGTCAGGTAGGTCTGCAGGCCGAGGGTGTGGAAGCCGGCCCTGGCCAGGGCGTGCAGGCCCGGCTCGGACTGGCCGATCGACTCCAGCAGCTCCAGGGCCTCCGACTCGTCGAGCTCGAGCAGCTCCGACTCGACCTTGGCGTCGAGGAAGACGGCGTCGGCGGGGGCGACCAGCTCGCGCAGCTCCTTCACGCGGGCCTCGTCGCTCAGGACGCCCTCGTCGGCGTTGAAGACGTAGAGGAACGGCTTGGTGGTGAGCAGGGAGAGCTCGCGCAGCAGCTCGCCGTCCACTTCGGACTGGGCGGAGAACAGCGTGCGGCCGGAGTCGAGAACGTCCTTGGCCTTCTTGGCGTTCTCGAGCGCGGCGCGGCGGTCCTTCTGCATCCGCGCCTCCTTCTCGATCCTCGGGATGGCCTTCTCGAGGGTCTGGAGGTCGGCGAGGATCAGCTCGGTGTTGATCGTCTCGATGTCGCTCGACGGGTCCACGCGGCCGTCGACGTGCACGACGTCCGGGTCGTCGAAGACGCGGATGACCTGGCAGATCGCGTTGGCCTCGCGGATGTTCGCGAGGAACTTGTTGCCGAGGCCCTCGCCCTCCGACGCGCCCTTCACGATGCCCGCGATGTCGACGAACGACACGACGGCGGGCACCTCGCGCTCGGAGCTGAAGATCTCCGCCAGCTTGGTGAGGCGCGCGTCCGGCAGCGGCACGACGCCCACGTTCGGCTCGATGGTCGCGAACGGGTAGTTCGCGGCGAGCACGTCGTTGCGCGTCAGCGCATTGAACAGGGTGGACTTGCCGACGTTGGGCAGGCCGACGATACCGAGGGTCAAACTCACGAGCGACGAGTCTACGGCAGCCGACGGTCGTGTCCGATTCCCGCGAGCCATTGCCTGTTCCCGCTGGCAGGATCGTCGGCATGGTCATCGACGAAGAACACGCGTACCGGGTGTGCTCCGCACGTGACGCCCGCTTCGACGGGTGCTTCGTCCACGCGGTCCGCACGACCGGCATCTACTGCCGGCCGTCGTGCCCCGCGGTGACCCCGAAGCGCCGCAACAGCCGGTTCTTCCTGACGGCGGCCGCCGCGCAGTCCGCCGGGTTCAGGGCCTGCCGCCGGTGTCTGCCGGACGCCACGCCCGGCTCGCCCGAGTGGAACCTGCGGGCGGACCTCGCCGGCCGGGCGATGCGCCTGATCAGCGACGGCGCCGTCGAACGCGACGGCGTGTCCGGTCTCGCGGCGAAGCTCGGCTACTCGGAGCGCCACCTCACCCGCGTGCTGACCGCGGAGCTCGGCGCCGGGCCGTTGGCGCTGGCCAGGGCCCACCGCGCGCACGCGGCGAGGTTGCTGATCGAGACCACCGAACTGCCGTTCGCGGACATCGCGTTCGCCGCCGGGTTCGCGTCGGTGCGGCAGTTCAACGACACCATCCGCATGGTGTTCGCCTCGACGCCGTCCGAGATGCGCGGCCGCGGCAAAGCACCGGTCGGCACGCCGGGCCGGATCGTGCTGCGACTGCCCTATAGGCCGCCGTTCGATGCCGTAGGCCTGCTCGCGTACTTCCGCGCACGTGCGCTGCCCGGCGTCGAGGAGGTCACCGACGACTCCTACGCGCGCACGATGTCGTTGCCGCACGGCGAGGCGACGGTCCGCCTGACGTTCCCGGTGGACCACGTCCTGTGCTCGCTGCGCCTCGCCGACGTGCGGGACCTGGGCGCGGCGGTCTCCCGCGTGCGGCGGCTGCTGGACCTCGACGCCGATCCGGTGGCCGTGGACTCGTTCCTCGGCGCCGACCCGGTGATCGGCCCGCTGGTCCGCGCGGTGCCCGGGATTCGGGTGGCGGGCAGCGTCGACGGCGCCGAGACGCTGCTGCGGCTCGTGGCGCCGTTCGAGGGCGTGCCGCTGCAGATCCCGGACGGCGCGCTGACCCACCTCTACTCGGCGGGGGACCACCCCGTCACCGAGGCTCTCGCGAGCGGCAGACTCGTCGTCGACGTGGGCCGCTCGATCGAGGACCTGACCGAGGAGCTCGCACACCTCGTGGGCTCGGCGGTGGCCGACGAGGTGGCCATGCGGGTGCTGGGCGCGCCGGACGTGCTGGTGCTCCCCCGGTCGCTGCGAGACATGGCTTCCCACGGCCCCGACTGGCGGCCGTGGCGCTCCTACGCGGGAGCACACCTGACGAGGAAGGCAGCAACATCATGAGCGTCGCGCACACGTCCACCGTCGACACCCCGGCGGGGCCGTTCACCGCGGTCGTCGCGCGGGACGGAGCGGTGCTGGCGAGCGGCTGGACCACCGAGCTGGCCCTGCTGACGCCGCAGATCCACGCGTCGCTGATGCCGTCGGAGATCACGCCCAAGCAGGACCTCGGCGACGTCACCAAGGCCGTCGTCGCCTACCACGAGGGCGACCTGACCTCGATCGACACCGTCGAGGTGCGGCAGAAGTCCGGCCCGTTCCTGCAGCACGCGTGGGACGTCCTGCGCACGGTCCGCGCCGGCGAGCCCGTCACCTACAGCGAGTACGCCGAGCTGTCCGGCCGTCCCGCCGCCATCCGTGCCGCCGCCTCGGCCTGCGCGCGCAACTCGGCGGCGCTGTTCGTGCCGTGCCACCGGGTGATCCGGATCGGCGGCAACCTCGGCGGCTTCCGCTGGGGCCTCGACGTCAAGCGCTGGCTGCTCGCGCACGAGGCCTAACCGACGAGCGTGATCCCCGGGGCTCCCACCATGGTCACCAGGTCCGTGCCGCACTTCTGGCACGGCCTGACGACCGGCAGGACCGTGTTGGTCTGCAGCGACTGCTCCCCGTTGAACCACTGGTCCTCGCCGGCGTCGCGGCAGGCGTGGCAGCCGACGCGGTAGAACAGCCGGACCCACGGCCCGGCGCCCAGCTCGCCGCCCTGCGCTCCCGGCCGCTCGGAGTCGGTGAACGGCGACCACCAGAACGACAGCCGGCACCTCAACGTCGTGCTGGTCTTGTCGCCCGCGATGTCGAAGCCGGTGATGCGGATCGGCGCCGGGTGGCCGCCCGTCTCGGCCTGCTCGTCCTGCCACTCCAGCGGCTGACGGGACGAGTGGCACACGCCGTGCGTCGCGCCGTGGCGCAGGCGGACGGTCCGTCCGGTCCGACGGCACACGAAGCAGTCGTGCGAGAACTCCACCTGCGACGACCACCCGAAGTGGGCGGCCTCGGCGACCTCGACGCGAGCGGTGATTTCCACGTGGGACAGCACGCGCCGAGGTTAGACGCTGATCAGCCCAGCGACATCTCCAGCGTGGAACCGGTGCGCGCCTTGCGCACCCGCAACCGGGTCGGGATCCGCTGCCGCAGCTCCTCCACGTGCGACACCAGCCCCACGACCCGGCCACCCGCGCGCAGTTCGTCGAGGGTGTTCATCACGATGTCCAGCGTGTCGGAGTCGAGCGTGCCGAAGCCCTCGTCGACGAACAGCGTGTCGAGCAGCGCGCCGCCCGTCTCGTTCGCCACCACGTCCGCCAGCCCCAGGGCCAGCGACAACGACGCCAGGAACGACTCGCCGCCGGACAACGTCTTGGCAGGCCGCGACCGGCCCGAGTAGTCGTCCAGCACGTCGAGGCTCAGGCCGCCTCGGGTACCACGGGCACCGGCCGTGTCGGAGTGCACGAAGCTGTAGCGGCCCTGGCTCATGCGGTGCAGGCGGGCCGACGCGGCGACGGCGACCTCCTCCAGCCGCGCCGCCAGCACGTACGACCGCAGGGTCATCTTCTTCGAGTTCTGGCCGCGACCGTTGATCACGTCGGTCAGCGCGTCGAGCTCGGCGTAGGTGGCTTCCAGCGGTTCCAGCGACTTCCGCTCGGCCCGCAGCTTGCGGGCGAGCTCGCTCACCCGCTCTGACGCGGCACGGGCACGCGCCAGGCTCGTCTGCGCGGAGGACGCGGCCGCACGGGCTGACGAGGCCTGGGCCGTCACCTCGTTCAGGTCGACCTCCTCGTCCGGGTCGACCTCGGCCAGCTCCTCCAGCGTCGCGAGGGCCGAGGCACGGGCGCGTTCCCACGCGGCGATGCGGTCGTCCAGCGCCTGCAGCTTGATCGCCGGGCGGTGCGCGGCCAGGGCCTCGGCGACGTCGGCGAAGCCCGCCTCGGCGGCCAGCGCGGCGACCGAGGCCTGCTGCTCCTCGACGCGGGCCAGGGCACCGGCGCGGGCGTTGCGGCGCTCGTCCAGCTCCACCAACGCCTTCGCGAGCCGGAGCAGGTGGTCGCGGCGGGTCAGGACGTCCTCGTGCTCGCCGCGGGCCTTGTCGAGGCGGGCGCCGCGTTCCTCCACGACCCCGGTCAGCGACGTGTGCTCGGTGCGCAGCCCGACCAGGTCCTGCTCGACCTTGCCCTTCTCCGCGCCCAGGTCGCGGGTCTTGGCCTCGAGCCCGACGAACTCGGTCTGCCGCTGCGACCGCGTCCGCGCCAGGTCGAGCGCCGTGCGGTACTCGGCCAGCGCGACGGCGGGCTCCTCGGACCCCAACGCCTCCCAGCAGGCCTGGATGCGCAGCTCGGCGGCGTGGGCGGCCCGTTCGGCCTCGTTGCGGCGGTCGAGCGCGGCCTGCTCGTCGTGCGCGGCCTCTTCCTCGTCCGTCGCGTCGACCCCGCCCAGCATCGGCTGGGCGGGAGCGGGGTGGCTCGGGGAACCGCAGACCGCGCAGGGCTTTCCGCGCTTCAACGCCGCCGCCAGCTCGATCGCCATGTTCTCCAGGCGCTGGTGCCGCACCTGTTGCAGGACGTCCTTCATCTTCTGGTGGACGTCGATCGCCTCGTGCAGCTCCTTCTTGGTGCGCTCCAACGCCTTCGCGGCGTCCGGCAGCGCCTCGGCGGCGTCGGCGCGGGCCTTCAGCGACTCCAGCCGGCCGGACGCCTCCACGGCCGCGTCGAGCTGGGCGCGGCACTGGGTCAGGCGCTCGGGGAGCACCTCCAGCTCGGCGTTCAGCGCCAGCAACCGGCGTTCGACCTGGTAGGACGAGTTCTTCAGCACCGACAGCTTGCGCACGTCGGCCTGCTGGCGTTCGGCCTCCGCCGCCAGCTCCCCCAGTCCGCCCGCCTCCTCGCGGTAGCGCTCGGCGTCCTGACGCAGCTCCGTGCCCTCGTACCCCAAGCGCGCCAACGCGTCCGCGGCCTTGGCCTCGTCGCGGACGGCGAACTCGTAGGACTGCCGGAGCTTCGCGATCTCGGCATGAGCGGGCACGACCGGGATCGCGCGGCGAGCGGCGTCGCGTTCGGCGAACCACGACGCCGAGTCGGCCGCCTCGACCCTGGCCAGCAGCTCACGGGCCTCCCGCACGCGGCGCAGCTGGTCGGCCTGCACGCGCGCCTGGGCCAGCAACGCGTCCGCGCCGTCGGCCACGCCCGCCGTCTCCTCCGACAGCGCCTCGGCCTCCCGCACCGCGAGCGAGAGCCGGTCCAGCACCGACTCCAGCCAGCCCGGCTCGTCGGACGGTTCCTCGGAGGCGGCCTCGGCCACGCGGTGCACCAGCTTCGCCGCGCCCTGACGGCGTTCCTCCAGCACGCGACCGGCCACGACCCGCTTGTCGCGGAACCACTTCTCGACGTCGAGGAACCGCTCGGTGCCGAAGAGCTTCTCCAGCAGCACCTCGCGCTCGGCCGTGTCCGACCGCAGGAACTTCGCGAACTCGCCCTGCGGCAGCAACACGACCTGGAAGAACTGCTCGTACGACATGCCCAGCAGGTCTTCCACCGCGCGCGCCACGTCGTCGATGCGGGTGATGCCCTCGCCGTCCCAGCCCTCGAGCCAGGTCAGCGAGCACTTCGCGGGCTGCGTGGTGAAGCCGCCGCCGCGCTTCTTCGGCCGGTCGAACTCCGGCGAGCGCACGATCCGGAACCGCCGCGACTGCACCGTGAGCTCCAGCGACACCTCCGTCGGCACCTCGGGGTCGGCGTACTCGCAGCGCAGCTTCTTCACGTCGCCGCGCGCACCCGGCACCCGGCCGAACAGCGCGAACGCCACCGCGTCGAGCAACGTCGTCTTGCCGGCGCCCGTGTCGCCGTGCAGCAGGAACAACCCGTCCGCGCCCAGCTCGTCGAAGTCGACGGACTCCGGCTTCGGGTAGGGCCCGAACGCCGTCAGCTCCAGGCGGTGCAGTCTCATTGCTCCTGCTCCCTCGCCACCGATGCGAACGCCTCGCGCAGCAACGCCTGCTCCGCCTCGGACGGCTCGGAACCGCGCGCGTCCGACACGAAGCAGCAGGCCACTTCCTCGTCGCTGCGGCCGCGCACCCGGTCCGCGTAGGTCATGTCGTGCTGCGGGCCCTGCTCGGGCCGCCACTCGACGTGCACCGCGTGCTCGAAGCGCTTCTGCAGCTGCCGCAACGCGTCCATCGGCCGCACCTGGTCCGTGAGCACCACGGACAGGAAGTGGTCTTCCAGCGGCGTGTGCGCCGGATCCTCCAGCACGTCGGCCAAGGTACCCGTCACCGTGGCCAGTTGGCGCGGCACCGGCAGATCACGCCGTTCGACGCCGACGAGCCCGCCCTGGTCCAGCTCCACCAGCCACACCGACTTGCGGTGCCGCGCCTCGGAGAACGAGTACGCGAGCGGGCTTCCCGAGTAGCGCAGGTTCTCCGCGAGCGTCTGCGGCCCGTGCAGGTGCCCCAGCGCCACGTAGTCGACGCCGGAGAACACCTGCATCGACACGTCCTGCACGCCGCCGACCGCGATGGTGCGCTCCGACTCCGACGGTGCCCCACCGGTGACGAACGCGTGCGCCAGCACGACGGACCGCGCCTCGCGGTTTGCCAGGTCGGCGCGAATGCGGCGCATCGCCTCCGCCAGCACGGGTGCGTGGCCCTTGTCCGCGACGCCGAGCACGTGCCGTGCCGGTTCCGGCTCCAGGAACGGGATCCCGTACACCGCGACCGGTCCGTGCTCGTCGGCCAGCTCGACCGGCTTGTCCAGCAACGAGATCTGCGTGCGCAGGTGCAGCCCGCCCGCCGCCGCGAACTCGCCGAACACGCCGATCCGCGCCGCCGAGTCGTGGTTGCCCGGCGTGATCACGATCTTCGCCCCGGCCGCGCGGATCCTCATCAGCACCCGCGCGCACAACGCCACCGCGTCCGCCGACGGCACCGCCCGGTCGTAGAGGTCGCCGGAGACGACCACGACGTCGACCTTCTCCGTGGTCACCAGGTCGGCGAGGCCGCTCAGCACCGACTCCTGCTCGACGAGCAGGTCGCGGCCGTGGAACGTCCGTCCCACGTGCCAGTCGGAGGTGTGCAGGATCCGCATGGCACCAACCGTAGAGACGAGGTCCGACAAATCTCCGGGAGGGTTCCCGGCGTGTCACCCGATCGAGTTCACCATCTTCGGGGGAGCATCATCGGTGCCGTGACCGCAGTGATCATCACCGCCTCGATCGTCCTGGCGCTCGTCAGCGCCGGGGCTTTGCTGTTCGTCTGGCGCCTCTACCAGGACAGCGTCCGCCGCACCGACGAAGCGCTTGCCGCTATCGGCGCCGAACGCGCGCGCTACGACGCGCAGCAGGTGGCCCTCCAACGGTACGAAGTGGCGTTCTCCAGCGTTTCGGGACGAGGCGAACTGGGCGAACAGGTGCTCGTCGAGACGGCGCGCGCGCTCGGTCTCCGCGAGAACCTGCACTACACGCTCCAGACGGACGTGGCCGGCGGCGGCGCGGTGCGGCCCGACATGGTGCTGAACGTCGGTGGCGGCCGCCAGGTCCCGGTCGACTCGAAGATGTCCATGGCCACCTGGGCGGAAGCGGTCGAAACGGACGACCCGCAGGAACGCCAGGACGCGCTGCGCGTGCACGTGCGCAACATCCGTTCGCGTGCCGCCGAACTGGCGGGCAAGGGCTACCAGCGCTGGGCCGACGCCATCTACGGCACGATCATGTTCGTCCCCAACGACGGCGCGGTCGTCGCCGCCCTGGACACCGACCCGGAACTGCTGCGCTGGCTGCTGGACCGCCGCGTGTTCCTGTGCGGCCCGACCGGCTTCGCGGTGATCGCGTCGTCGGCGATGTTCGCGGTGACCGAACGCGCCCTGGCCGACGACGTCGAACAGGTCAGGCTCCAGGCGGGCCGCGCCAACCGGGCCGCCGACACCGCC
Organism: Lentzea sp. NPDC059081; assembly: GCF_042738015.1. Lineage (NCBI taxonomy): Bacteria > Bacillati > Actinomycetota > Actinomycetes > Pseudonocardiales > Pseudonocardiaceae > Lentzea > Lentzea sp. NPDC059081. The sequence continues at coordinate 112,079 of NZ_JBHYGW010000020.1, read as the reverse complement.
ATCGAGGCCGTCAACCTCTCCACGACGCACCTGCAGCGGTTCCTGTCCGCACGCCGGCGCGAGCTGGACGCGTTGGAGGGCTTCCGGGCGAGCGTGGAGCCGCTGACGGACGCCTCGGCCACCCCCACTCCGCTGCCCCTGGTCCGAAGGGCTGACGAACAGTCCGCTTAAAACGCACGGAGAGTGCCCGCAGGTTGCTTCTGGGTGAGAAAGCCGCGGACCCACGAACACCGATTGGCCGAACGGCTACCGTGTGCGGCGTGAGTGCGTTGCGCGAGCGTTCAGAAGCCTTCGAGGACGACGTCGAAGACTACGACCTGGTCCCGTGGAACTACCGGGCCATCTTCGGCGAGTTCAAGGGCATCCCGTGGTGGGCCGCGATCCTGTGCGCCCTGGTACCGGCGTTCATCGGCGCGTTCATCGACATCAACTCCAGCAAGACCGTCGGCTGGACGTTCAACGCGGTGTTCTTCCTGGGCGCACTCGCCGGCATCCTGCTCGTGCAGCGCCGCAGCCTGTTCGCGCCGATGGTGCAGCCGCCGCTGATCCTGGCCGCCACCGTGCCCACGCTGGTCCTGCTGACCGGCGGCGTGGCCAAGGGCGGCCTGTCCGCGATGGCGCTGGGCCTGGGCAAGCCGCTGATCGACAGCTTCCCGGTGATGGCCGTGACGACCGCCGTGACCGTGGCGCTGGGCATCGTGCGGATCGTGATGCAGAAGGACCCGAACCGCCCGTCCAAGGACGAGGTCCGCGAGGCCAAGGCGGAGATCAAGGAGCGCTCGAAGCCGGCCCGCAGGCCGCGCGAGGACGACGCCGACGAGGACCGCCCACGCCGCCCCCGCCCCGCCGCGGACCGGGCGGAGCGCTCCGAGCGTCCGGAACGCGCCGAGCGCGCTGAAGGCGCCCGCCGCCCGCGGCCCGAGGGGGCGCCCGCTCGTCGGCCGCGTCCGGACGGCGCCCGTGGTGAACGCCCGGCTGGACAGCGCAGGCCCCGGCCGCCGCGCGACGACCGCTGACACTCGACGGCTGAACGAACGAAGGGCGCTCCACCCGAGCCGGGTGGAGCGCCCTTCGCGTGTCAGCGGGGTCTAGCGGACCAGGTCCTTGCGGAGCTCGCGCGGCAGCGAGAACGCGATCTTCTCGTTCGCCGTCGTGATCTCCTCGACCTCGTCGTACCCGTTCGACTCGAGGTGCTTGAGCAGCTCCATCACCAGCAGGTCCGGCACCGACGCGCCCGACGTGACGCCGACGGTCTCGACGCCCTCGAGCCACGCCAGGTCGACCTCCTTGGCGTAGTCGATCAGGTACGCGGCCTTGGCGCCGTGCTGCAGCGCCACCTCGACCAGCCGGACCGAGTTGGAGGAGTTCTTGGAGCCCACGACGAGCACGAGGTCGCACGACGGCGCCATCGTCTTCACCGCGGTCTGGCGGTTCGAGGTGGCGTAGCAGATGTCGTCGGACGGCGGGTCCTGCAGCTCGGGGAAGCGGTCCTTGAGCTGGCGGACGCGCACCATGGTCTCGTCGACCGAGAGCGTCGTCTGCGACAGCCAGATCACCTTCGACGGGTCGCGGACCTCCACGCGGGCGGCGTCCTCGGCGGTGTCGACGAGCTGGACGTGGTCCGGCGCCTCACCGGCGGTGCCCTCGACCTCCTCGTGGCCCTCGTGGCCGATCAGGAGGATGTCGTAGTCCTCCTTCGCGAACCGCACCGCTTCCTTGTGGACCTTCGTCACGAGGGGGCACGTCGCGTCGATGGTGCGCAACGAACGCTGCTCCGCCTCCGCGTGGACGGCGGGCGACACGCCGTGCGCCGAGAACACGACGAGCGCGCCCTCGGGAACCTCGTCGGTCTCGTTGACGAAGATCGCGCCACGATCGGACAGGGTCTCCACGACGTACTTGTTGTGGACGATCTCCTTGCGCACGTAGACGGGAGCGCCGTACTTCTCGAGGGCGAGCTCGACCGTCTCGACGGCACGATCAACGCCCGCGCAGTAACCACGCGGCTTCGCCAACAGGACTCGCTTGGGCATGCCCCCAGGGTACCCAGGACGATGCCTAGGCATTTCAGACGCGGTTGCGGCAGGCTAGGCGGCATGAAGCCACTGCCACTGGGTGTCCGCGTCGCCGCCGGGCTCGCGGCGACCGCCCTCGAACAGGCCCGCAGGCTGCCCCAGCAGCTCGCCGGACTCCCGTTGACGGTGGTCAGCGAGGCGATGCAGCTCTCGATGCGCGTGCAGCAGCATGTGACCGAACTCGCCATCAAGGGCGACGACGTCCTCTCCGGACTGCGCCCCGCCGAGGAAGAACCGGAGTGGGCGACGTTCGACGAGGACGAGACGCCCGTCACGACTTCTCAGGAAACTCCCGCCGGCGACCCGTGGGAGGAAGAGGAACGCGCGCTCGCCGAGGTGCCGGAGTTCCTGCCGTCCTACGACGAGCTGTCGATCGCCCAGCTGCGCGCGCGGCTGCGCAACCTCGACGTGGAGCAGCTGGAGGAACTGCTGCGCTACGAGAAGGCGCACGAGTCTCGGCCTGAGTTCGTGGGCATGCTCAACCGGCGGATCGCGACGGTCAAAACGCAATCGTGACTGACGCAAAATCCACACCGGAGAACCCCTGGCCGGTGCGGACGGTCGCCCGCAAGCTGCTCGACTGGATCAACCGGCTCGGCGACGTCTGGGTCGAGGGCCAGGTCACGCAGCTCAACGCGCGCAGCTCCACGGCGTTCCTGACGCTGCGCGACCCGAGCGTCGACATGTCCATGTCGATCACCTGCAACGCCTCGATGATCCGCGAGCTGCAGCTCACCGAGGGCAGCAGGGTGATCGCGCACGGGAAGATCAGCTTCTACCCGAACCGAGGCACGCTGTCGTTGCGCGCGGACGACATCCGCGCGGTCGGCGTCGGCGAGCTGCTGGCGCGCATCGAGCGGCTGCGCAAGCTGCTGCACGCGGAAGGGCTCTTCGACCCGCGCCGCAAGCGCCGGCCGCCGTTCCTGCCGAACAAGATCGGGCTGATCACCGGACGCGCGTCGGCGGCGGAGCGGGACGTGCTGACGAACGCGCGAAACCGTTGGCCCGGAGCGCATTTCCGCGTCGTCAACGTCGCGGTGCAGGGTCCGATGGCGGTCACCCAGGTGATGACCGCACTGTCCACTCTGGACCGCGACCCGGAGTGCGATGTGATCATCATCGCGCGCGGCGGCGGCAGCGTGGAGGACCTGCTGCCGTTCTCCGACGAGGCGCTGTGCCGCGCGGTGTCGTCGTGCCGCACGCCGGTGCTGTCCGCGATCGGCCACGAACCGGACACCCCGTTGATCGACCACGTCGCCGACCTGCGTTGTTCGACGCCCACCGACGCAGGCAAACGGGTGGTTCCCGATGTCGCTGAGGAGAGTGAACGCGTCCGGCAGATGCGCGACCGCGGCCGCCGCGCGCTGCACGGCTGGGTCGATCGAGAACGCCGGCTGTTGGACTCCCTGCGCTCCCGACCAGTGCTTTCGGACCCGTACGGCCCGCTCGAACGCCGTTCGGAAGAAGTGAAGCGGTTTCGCGACCAGGGCCGCAGGGCAGTCACGCAACGACTCGATCGGGAAGACGTCCACCTCTCGGGGACGAAAGCCCGCTTGACGACCCTCGGACCAGCCGCCACGCTGGCCCGCGGATACGCCGTTGTGCAACTCGTCACACCTGACGGGCCCGACGGGGTCCTGCGTTCCGTGACCGACGCACCAGCCGGAACACAGCTGCGGGTACGCGTCGTTGACGGTGCAGTGCGAGCGACTGTCCAGAGCCTGGAAGGGGGAGGTACCGATGATGCGTGATGCCGTGTTCCTGCCCCTCACCATGGAGGCGGCCGGTTCGTGCGGCTCGGGACTGCGCACCAAGGCGGAGGCGGCCAACCGCGCCGCGGCGGAGTGCTGGACGGCGATGGTGGGCGACTGCGACACCAAGAGCCGCCGCACGCTGATCCTCACGTTGCACGACCTGAGCGAGGCCACCGCCGGAACGGTGCAGTACCGGCGCGTCGCGGAGGCCGAGGCGCTCATCGACGAGGCGGTGCGAGAGGGTGACGGCGAGGAGTTCGCGGAGGCGCTGGTCGGCTACGACCTGGCCGTCGCGACCGTGCTGAGCCGTCTGAGGAGCCAATCCGCGTGAGTTCGGAAACCACCCAAGAGAAGACTCCACTCGGTTACGAAGCCGCTCGCGACGAGCTGGTGGAGGTCGTCCGCAAGCTCGAGGCGGGAGGACTGTCCCTCGAGGACTCACTCGCGCTGTGGGAACGCGGCGAGGCTTTGGCCAAGACGTGTGAGCAGCATCTCGCCGGTGCGCGTGAGCGAATCGATGCAGCTCTCGCCGTCGTCGAGGAGGACGTTTCGGACGCGTGATCCCGTGCAAGGATTCAGCTGCCGATCAAAAATCCGGCACGCTGAGCAGTCGCATGGAGGCGCGCAATGGTGAACACCCCCGCGGAACGACGTCGCGAAGCCCCGGACCGGAACCTGGCGTTGGAGCTCGTGCGCGTCACCGAGGCCGCGGCGATGGCCGCCGGCCGGTGGGTGGGGCGCGGCGACAAGAACGGCGGTGACGGCGCCGCGGTCGACGCGATGCGCAAGCTGATCCACACCGTCTCGATGCGCGGTGTCGTCGTGATCGGCGAGGGCGAGAAGGACGAGGCGCCCATGCTGTTCAACGGCGAGGAGGTCGGCAACGGCGAAGGCCCGGAGTGCGACGTCGCGGTCGACCCGATCGACGGCACCACGCTGATGTCCAAGGGCATGCCGAACGCGCTGGCCGTGCTGGCCGTGGCCGAGCGCGGGGCGATGTTCGACCCGTCCGCCGTGTTCTACATGGAGAAGCTCGCGGTGGGCCCGGAGGCGGCCGACGTCATCGACATCACCGCGCCGCTCGCGGAGAACATCCGCCGGGTCGCGAAGGCCAAGCACAGCGACGTCTCCGACGTGAACGTGTGCATCCTCGACCGGCCCCGGCACGAGGGCATCGTGCAGGAGGTGCGCCAGGCCGGCGCCCGCATCCACTTCATCTCCGACGGCGACGTGGCCGGTGCGATCGCCGCGGCACGCCCCACGTCGGGTGTGGACATGCTCGTGGGCATCGGCGGCACGCCGGAGGGCATCATCGCCGCGGCGGCCCTCAAGTGCGTCGGTGGCGCCATCCAGGGCCGGTTGTGGCCCAAGGACGACGAGGAACGCGAGAAGGCGATCGGCGCGGGCCACGACCTGTCGCGCGTGCTGACGACGAACGACCTCGTCAGCGGCGACAACGTGTTCTTCTGCGCCACCGGCGTGACCGACGGCGACCTGCTGCGCGGCGTGCACTACCGCGCGGGCGGCTGCACGACCCAGTCGATCGTCATGCGGTCCAAGTCCGGCACCGTGCGCATGATCGACGGCTTCCACAGCCTCCACAAGCTGCGCGAATACTCGTCCGTCGACTTCGACATCCCCGAGGACGCGCAGCAGCCGCTGCCGTGAATGTCCGTTTTCTGTGAACTGTGAACACTCGGTGACCAGACGAGTGACCCTAGTGACGATGCGAAGTTCGTCCTTAGTTTCCGTCCTGACCCCGGCAACCCTGCGCCGGGTTCAGGAAAGGAAACTCGACGATGAGGGCACGTTCGTTGTTCTCCGCAATCGCCGTGGCCGCGGGCGCCCTGCTCGCCAGCGCCGCCATGGCCACCGCGGCTCCGGCTCCCACCGCTGACGGCGAGGTCTCGCCGATGATCGTCGGCGGCGGCAACGCCACCCAGGTCTACCCGTTCATGGTGTCCCTGCAGAACACCTCGGGCAGCCACTTCTGCGGTGCCTCGCTGATCAAGGCCAACTGGGTCGTCACGGCGAAGCACTGCGTCCAGGGCTCGTCGGCGTCGTCGATCCGCACCCGGATCGGCACGACGAACCGCACGAGCGGCGGCACCACCACCGGTGCGTCGCGGATCATCACGCACCCGTCGGCCGACCTGGCCCTGGTGCAGCTCAACACCTCGGTCAGCCAGGCCCCGATCACCATCTCGTCGGCGTCGGGCGCGGTCGGCACGGCGACCCGCATCATCGGCTGGGGCCAGACCTGCCCGGTCCGCGGTGCCTGCGGTGCTCCGGTGACCCTGCAGGAGCTCAACACCTCGATCGTGGCCGACAACCGCTGCTCCGGCATCAGCGCCGCGTCCGAGATCTGCACGAACAACACCGACGGCAACAAGGGCGCCTGCTACGGCGACTCGGGTGGCCCGCAGGTGAAGTCCGTGTCCGGTCGCTGGGAGCTGATCGGCGCGACCAGCCGGTCCGGTGGCGGCGCGAACTGCGCCCAGGCTCCGTCGATCTACGTGGACGTCTCGTACTACCGCTCGTGGGTCAGCTCGAACGTGGGCGGCCTGTAACCGGTAACCGCAGTCCGCGAGGGCCCGTCTCCCAACCGTTATGGGAGGCGGGCCCTCCGCGTTGCAACCAGCGCGGTCCCCCGGTCGTCTACTTCGGCAAGGGACGGGACGAACATGGGGGTGCCCGATGCGGATGGTGCTCGTGGCGGTCGCGTTGATGTCGGTGGCGGGGTGCACGCAGGGGGCCGTGCAAGCCGAAACTCCCACCGCGCCACCGTCTTCGGTTGTTTCGTCCTCGGTGGCCTCGTCTTCCTCGGTCGCTCCTCCTCCTGCGCCGCCTTCCTCGGCGACGCCCACCTCCACTCCTCCTCCCCCGCCGCCTCCTCCGCCGCCGGTCGTGAAGCCGACGCCGTGCACGATCAGCGACGGCGCGTGCATCCAGCTCTCCACCAACCAGACGTGGGTCCTGCGCGGGGACAAGATCGCCTACGGCCCGGTGCCGATCACGCACGGCCGCCGGGGCTACGAGACGCCGCTGGGCAACTTCCCGGTGCTGCGCAAGGTGAAGGACGAGTGGAGTCGGCCGTACAACGGCCCGATGCCGTGGTCGACGTACTTCACCGAGAGCGGCATCGCGTTCCACGAGGGCTCGCTGACCGAACCGTCGCACGGCTGCATCCACCTCGACCGCGCGTCGGCGCAGTACTACTTCACGAACCTCGCGATCGGCGAGTCGGTGCAAGTGGTCGCCTGACGGCGTTTCCATAAATCTATGATTCAGATCACCCCAGAGTGGCTACTCCACTACCGAGGGGTGATGAGAGATGCGAGTTCTGATCGCGACGGTGCTCCTGATCCTCGGTTTCGCTGTACCCGCACAAGCTCAGGCGGGATGCACCGTCTACAACGGAGCGTGCCTCGTGAAGAGCACGAACCAGGCGTGGCTGGTCTACAACGGCACGACGAGCTACGGCCCGGTGCCCATCAGCCACGGAAAGCCGGGTTATGAGACCCCGGTGGGCACGTTCTCGGTGCTGCGCAAGGTGAAGAACGACTGGAGTGTCCCCTACAACGGCCCGATGCCGAACGCGGTGTACTTCACCACGACCGGTATCGCGTTCCACCAGGGCGACACGGCGGTCCAGTCGCACGGGTGCATCCGGATGTCCTGGGACGCCTCGCAGGTGTTCTACGACAACCTGATGGTCGGCGAGCAGGTGCAGGTGCTGCCGTAACCCGCTGCCCGACACGAGCTGCCCACCGGTGGAGGCGCCGGTGGGCAGCAGTCGTGGTTCAGCAGTCGTGGTTCAGCAGTCGTGGCTCAGCGGCCCGCGAGCAGCCTGCGCACGGTCGTCTCGATGACGTCGACCCTCGTCAGCGCGGTCTCGTGGTCGTCCCCGTCGTCCTCGCGCGCCAGCGTGTAGATCACGCCTCCCGCGCTGGCCACGTGGTCGGGCACCCACACGATCCCGCGCTCCGCCAGCAGGTCCGCGACACCGTCGTCGGTGAGCTGGTTGTTCGCCGGTCCCACGATCATCCGCACGTTCAGGTCCTTCACGGTCTCGGGACTCAGCACCCCGCCCACCGCGGCGGGCACGAGCACGTCGGCCTCGACCTGGTGCGCCTCGGCCGGGTGCACCCAGCCGAACCGGTCGCTGCGCCTGCTCTCGTCCACATCGGACACCGTGATGTCGGCGCCCGCCAAGCCCTCGGCGATCAGCTCGCCCACCGAGCCGAACCCGCTGATGACGACCTTCTTACCGGTGAGGTCGCTCGATCCGAAGGTGTGTTCGGCCGCCGCCCTGAGCGCGGCCAGCACGCCCCGTGCCGTCGGTCCGCTGGACGACCCCGTGCCACCTTGTTCCTCCGGCAGGCAGTAGGCCCACGGCGTGAGCTCCCGCAGCACCGCCATGTCGGCAGGGCCGGTGCCGACGTCCGGTCCCGCCTGGTAGCTGCCGGCGAACTCGTTGATCAGGTCGGCGTGGTCGAGCAGCACGTCCCTGCGCAGCTCCGGCGTGAGCGGCCGGTCGACGACGATCACGCTCTTGGCCCCGCCGTGCGGGATCCCGGCCGCCTCGCACTTGAGCGTCATGGCCTTCGACAGCCTGAGCACGTCCGCGACGGCGTCGGTGAGCTGCCCGTAGGCCTTCATCCGGCACCCGCCCACCGCCGGCCCCGCCTGCGTCGAGTGCAGGGCGACCATCGTCGTCATCCCCGACCGCTTCCCCGTGCGGACCACCAGACGCTCGTGTTCCCACATCTGCGTTCCTCCCGAACTTCAGCCATGGTTTGACCTCGAAGTTAGGGTGAAAATCAGGGTTTCAGGTGGTTGCCCGAACTTTGTTCGGCGACGGGCGTGCGAGGTGCGCGATGGATGAACTTGATTCGGCGATCGTGCGGGAACTGCAGCGCGATGCCCGCCAGTCGAACCGCGACATCGCCCGCAAGGTGGGCGTGGCGCCGTCGACCTGTCTGGAGCGCATCCGGCTGCTGCGCGAACGCGGCGTGATCCGCGGCTACCACGCCGACATCGCCCCGTCCGCGCTCAACCGCGGCGTGCAGGCACTGGTGGCCGTGCACGTCCGGCCGCTCAGCCGGGCCGTCATCGACAGCTTCAAGGCGTTCGCCGTGGGGCTGCCCGAGGTGACGGCGGTGTTCGTGATGGCGGGCAGCGACGACTTCCTGATCCACGTGGGCGCTCAGGACAACGAGGCGCTGCACGCGTTCCTGTTCGACAAGCTGAGCCCGCGCAAGGAGATCGTCGGGTTCCGCACGTCGATCATCTTCCAGCACCTGGCTAAGCACGACCCGGCACCGCTGCCGGGCGCGTGAGTTCCGCGCGCCCGGCACCGTCTTCTAGCTGCCGTCGCTGGAGTGCCCGGGAAAGAGGTGCGCCGACGGGTTGAGCAGCACCGCGATGTTGTTGACCGCGGTCGCCGCCTCGCCGAACCCGGTGGCGATGAGCTTGACCTTGCCGGGGTACTGCGCGACGTCGCCCGCCGCGTAGATCCGGTCGAGCTTGGTCTTCATGGTCGTGTCGACGACGACCGCGCGGTGGTCGAGCTCGAGCCCCCACGACTCGATCGGCCCGAGGTCGGCCGTGAACCCGAGCGCCGCGACGACGGTGTGCGCCGGCAGCGTCTTGACGTCCTCGCCCTTGACCTTGACGTCCACTTCGGACAGCGGCTCGCCGCGCAACGCGAGCACCTCGGCGTCCGTGATGATCTCGATGCCGAGCTCCCGCACCTGCCGCACGGTCGCGGCGTGCGCGCGGAAGTTGGCCCTGCGGTGGACGATCGTGACGCTGGCGGCGATCGGGTGCAGCGCGAGCGCCCAGTCGAACGCCGAGTCGCCACCACCGACGATCACGACGTGCTGCCCGGCGTGCTCGGCCAGCACCGGCACGAAGTGCACCATGCCGCGCCCCAGCCACCCGTTGCCGGCGGGCAGCGGACGCGGGTTGAACTCGCCCATGCCGGCCGTGATCAGCACTGCCTTGGTGTTGATGGCGGTGCCGTCCGCGAGCCCGATCCTCAGACCGTCCTCAATGGACTCACAGGTGCGGGCCTGGCGCCCGAGCAGGTAGTCGGGCTTGAACTGCCCGGCCTGCTCCACCAGCCCGTTGACGAGGTCGCGCCCGCGCACCGCGGGGAACCCGGCCACGTCGAAGATCATCTTCTCCGGGTACATCGCCGTGACCTGGCCGCCCGGTTCTGGCAGGGCGTCGACGACGGCGACGTTCATTTCCCGGAAGCCTGCGTAGTAAGCGGCGAACAACCCCGTGGGACCAGCACCCACGACGAGGAGGTCGACGTCACGCTCCATGAGAGGGCCCTTCTGCCAGTGGTGGGTGGCAGTGCTCTGATCGACGATAGAGACTCGGAGGTATGTCTGAACAGGAGTACCGCGTCGAGCACGACACGATGGGTGAGGTCCGCGTGCCGGTCGACGCATTGTGGCGCGCCCAGACCCAACGCGCGGTCGAGAACTTCCCGATTTCCGGTCGAGGCCTCGACCGAGCCCAGATCAGGGCCCTCGGCCTGCTCAAGGGAGCCGCGGCCAGGGTGAACGCCCGCCTCGGCGTCCTGCCCGAGGACGTCGCCGAGGCCATCGCGACCGCGGCCGACGAGGTGGCGGCCGGCGCGCACGACGCGCACTTCCCGGTCGACGTGTTCCAGACGGGTTCCGGTACGTCGTCGAACATGAACGCCAACGAGGTCATCGCCTCGCTGGCCTCGAAGTCCCTGGGCCGCGACGTGCACCCGAACGACCACGTCAACGCCTCGCAGTCGTCCAACGACACCTTCCCGACCACCCTGCGAGTGGCCACCACCGAAGCCGTTCTCGGCGACGTGATCCCCGCCCTGGAACACCTGCTGGGCGTACTGGAATCCCGCGCCGCCGAGTGGTCGTCGCTGGTGAAGTCGGGCCGCACGCACCTGATGGACGCCGTACCCGTGACACTCGGCCAAGAGGCGGGCGCCTGGGCGTCGCAGGTCCGCTACTCCGTGGAGCGCCTGTCATCGTCGGTCCCGCGCCTCGCCGAACTCCCGATCGGCGGCACGGCAGTCGGCTCGGGCCTGAACGCCCCCGAAGGCTTCGGCGCCGCGGTGGCCGCGGAACTGGCGACGGCGACCGGCTTGCCACTGGTCGAGGCACGAGACCACTTCGAGGCGCAGGCCACCCAGGACGGCGTGGTCGAGATCTCCGGCCAGCTCCGCGCCTCCGCCGTGGCCCTGTTCAAGATCGCCAACGACCTCCGCTGGCTCGGCTCGGGCCCCCGGACCGGCCTGGGCGAACTGGCCCTGCCCGACCTCCAGCCGGGCTCGTCGATCATGCCGGGCAAGGTCAACCCGGTGATCTCCGAAGCCACGATGATGGTGGTGGCCCAGGTGATCGGCAACGACGCGACCGTCGCCTTCGCCGGCTCGCAGGGCAACTTCCAGCTGAACGTGATGCTCCCGGTGATCGCCCGCAACGTCCTGGAGTCGTCCCGCCTGCTGGCCGCGGTGGCCCGGCTGCTGGCGGACAAGGTGCTGACCGGTGCCGAGCCCGTGGCCTCGCGGATGAGGGAGTACGCCGAGTCGTCGCCGTCGATCGTGACGCCGTTGAACCGGTACCTCGGGTATGAGGAGGCGGCTTCGATCGCGAAGCAGTCGCTGAAGGAGCGCAAGACGATCCGCGAGGTGGTGCTGGAACGCGGGCACGTGCCTTCGAAGTTGAGCGAGGAGCAGCTGGACGCGGCGCTGGACGTGCTGCACATGGCGCGCGGCGGTCGTTGATCCTTGGTCCGGTGCCGGTTTCGGCCGGCACCGGGATCAGGAACGCAGGTTCACGCCGTCATGGGCGCGAGTGTGCGCGCTCGGCCCGAACGCGTCGGTGACGCGCACGGCGTATGCGGGTGCCATCGCCTCGCGCACCTCGTCGAGCGACATCCACCGCACTTCCGCGGCTTCGTCGGTCTCATCGCTCGGCTCGCCCAGCGGCGTGCAGCGGAAGACGAGCGCCACGAAGCCGAGCTTCATGTTCTTGTAGACACCGGTCAGCCGTTCCACACGGACCGAGACCCCGGTCTCCTCCAGGACCTCCCGGCGCACGCCGTCCTCGAAGGTCTCCGGCAGCTCCAGCACGCCACCGGGCGGTTCCCAACGACCGTTGTCCCGGCGGCGGACGACGAGAACGTCGCCCGCGTCGTTGACGACGACACCGGCGACGCTCACCGAGTGCATGGTCAGGAGTACATCGCGAGCCAGATGGCGATGTTGTGCGCGCCGGGATTCACGCTGAGCGCGAATGCTGGCGTACACCGCTGTTGATCTGCAGTTTTCCTGCTCGGATGTTCTCACTGGCTGTCGGCGCTTTGGGACGTCTCACGGCCTGGAGACGGCCTGGGAGTTGATCAACCGCACCTCGGGCATCACCTCGACACTGAGCCGATCTCGCGGTCAGTGGTGCTGGGTCAAGACACGCTTCCCGTCTTGACGCGGTGCTGCTGGCAGTGGCTGATCATGGCGTGTCGGGGTGGTGCCCTTCATGCTGCCTGGGGTTCCATGCTCGGTGGCAAGGCGGCGTAGCCGTCGCGGCAGTCGATCGCCGTGCCCGGCTCGATCAGGCGGCCACCTGGCGATCGTTCCGGCTGGCGTTGGCTGGTAGCTCGTGGTCCTGGTTCCGCCGTCGGTGGTGCGCTGCTGCGCCGCCTCGTGGGCCGTGCCGCCGTGGCCGGCGGGCGGAGCGAAGCGGGAGCCCGACGTGCCCGGATGGATGCGGGCCACGCTGTAGGCGACCGGCCCGCTGCGCGCCGCCGACGGCGGCGCGCCTTGATCCCATAAAGCACAATTCAGCAGCAGCCCTACCGCTAGAGTGCCAGCACGACTCTCAGGGCGGGATGATGACACAGTCTGACGAATGGCGAGACGTCACAGCGCTTCCACGTCTTCTCTTTGACTCCGCTAGCCGAGCTGCACGAGAAGCAGTCGGATCCTTCCACGATAGTTCGGAGTCAGTTCACAGAGGAGCACTTCAGGGCGGTCTATCCCTGGAATACCTTGCCAAGCATTGCCTTTCGATCTCAAGTCCTGTACTAATTGCCGATCAGGGCTGCAATTTCGAAACATTGAGATACCTATCGGGCTCAATGCCAGCGATTGAAGTTGACCTTCAGAAGATTCGTACAGTGAGCGGACCCGAAGCATGTAAGCGCGTGCGCGAACTTCACCCCAATTTCTCCTACGCCACCAACCCAGACAGCGTAATATTTGAAGTTAGAAATTCCATTTGCCATACCGGGATAGCAGACAGGGCGCGCGCGACAGCAGCGCTACGAAGTTTTGTGCGCCTCACCAACGAACTTATCAATATAATATCCGCAGACTGGGAGAAATTTTGGGGATCGAGCTCTCTAACAGCAAAAAGACTCCTCAATGAGGCCACGACCGAGATTCAGATCCGACTAGACGCCAAGCTGGAAATTGCGAAGCAACGGCTCCAGGATCTAACAAATCGATTGGGTCCTAACATCAAGGAGTATGCGGCAATCGTAACCGCAAACTTGTCCGTACGCATGGTGTCGTCGTTTGTCGACTTTGAGAAGTGCAAAGTATGCGAACACGCCGGACTGCTCTATGCCGACTACGATAAATCCGGATCAAGTGGCCAACCAGACATTCAAATTGGAGAAACCCGCGAGTACCTAAGCACCGTGCTGCCGATAGGATTTGAGTGCGAAGTTTGTGGACTCAAGCTTGACGCAAACGAAGTCAGGTTACTTGGAATCCAAAAGCCATGGAAGGTCACTACTACAGTTACACGACACTCCGAGGACGTCTATGAATCGTACGTTGACCGAGATTGGCTTCAAGTCGGCGGATTGAGCACCCCAATAACCGACCCTCCCCCTATGGAAAATCACTAAATCTCATAAGAGCCTTCGGACAATCGAGTACCTGCACGATCTAGAGGACTCTCATTGTTTTCATTCCGAGCTCAATGACGTATGCTCATGTACCTGTGTACACAACCTACGAGAGGAGGGCTAGTGCAGATCGATCAATCCAGTGACCGAGCTGTCTACCGGCAGATCGCCGACATCTTGCGACAGGCGATCAACGACGGAACCTACGGTCCTGGAGCACGCCTGCCGTCCGAGAACGAGCTGGCGAAGACGTACGGCGTGACCCGCGTGACCGCTCGACGCGCCTTCGGTGAGCTGGCAGCAGAGGGTTTGACCGTCTCACAGCACGGCCGAGGCGTCTTCGTCCGCTCTTCGCCCGTGATCATCCGTGCAGGCATGAACCGGTTCTCCCGCAAACGCCGGGAAGCTGGCGACGGCGCGTTCGCAGCCGAGGTGAAGCGCCTTGGAATGACTCCAAGCCAGAAGCTGCTTGAGGTCGGCGCGATCGATCCGCCGGGCTACGTTGCCGAGCTGCTGAAGCTCAGCGAAGGCGACCAGACGGTAGTGCGACGGCGGATCATGTTCGCTGACGACGTGCCGATGCAGCTGGCGGACAGTTACTTCCCGGCATCTCTGGCAGCGGGCACCAAGCTTGTCGAACAGGACTCGGGTCCCGGCGGCTCCTATGCCCGCGTCGAAGAGGCCGGCCACATGCTCACCCGGTTTCGAGAAGACCTCACGGCGCGGATGCCCACCCCTGACGAGGCTCGCACGCTGCAACTGGCTGGTGGGGTCCCCGTCGTCCAACTCGTCCGTGTCGCTTATGACCAGAACGACGTCCCGGTGGAGGTGTTCGACAGCGTCGTAGCCGCAGACAAGTACAGCTTCAGCTACGAGTTCGCCGCGCCCGAGTAGGCCTGCTTCCAGGTTCACCCTGGTCAGCAGGCCCCTTTTGCGCCTTGCATACTTGTGTACACTAGTAGACGAGTGCACAAGCTTGGATACGAGCAACAGGATCATGAGAGGCAAACAACATGGCTATCCCCGCTGGTCACAGGTTCCCCATCACCTTCGACGAGCTGTTCCCGCAGGGCTTCTACGTCATCTCGGTGGAGCGGGCGAACGACTGGGCCGATGGCAAGACCAAGCCCGCCGTCTGCAAGCTCACGGGTCGTCCGGTGTGGACGGTGCAGGGCACGGACCCCTCCGCGAAGGGCAAGAACACCGGTCAGGTCGTGAAGATCGCGGCCGACTACCAGCCGGTTCCGCCGGAGACGCTGCCCGGCACGCCGTTCCGCCCGGCGATGTTCCTCGGGCTCAAGGTCACGCCCTACGTGCGGGACGGCTGGGTCAGCTACACGGTCTGGGCCGACGAGATGGTGTCTCCCCAGACCGCGAACCGTCCGAGCAAGGCGACGCAGAAGCCTGACGCGTCGTCTGCTGCGGCGTAGGTGAGGTGCCGATGATGCAGGGCATCTTCACGATCGATGCCGGGTCCAAGGTGGAAGTGGTCCGCTGGCCTGACTCGGACTTCCTGGCGCTGCGGCTGACCTTCGGCGGGGCTCGAATCGCGATCGGCTCGCCGGAAGAGGGTGATCCGGCGCTGCTCGCTGACTACATGCGGAGCCTGGCCAACAGCGCTCTTGCGCTTTCGTCCTCGCTGGCGGGCACTGAAGGACGGCACTCGCTCCGCGACTCTGACGACCTCGGTGAGTCCGGCGCGGGGAGGCTGTGATGACCGTGGCCGAACAGAAGGTGACGTGGGCGCGGGTCGCTCAAGTGCAGTCGTTGAGCGAGGCGCATGACTTGCTGCCTCGGCTGATGCCGCGCAACGGGGCCGATCCGGCGGAGCTGCGGAAGTTCCACGAGAAGAGCGCGGCGGTGTACCAGAGGGTCGCGGAGCTGGACCGGGGTCACCACCACGAGGCGCTGTACTGGGCTGACCGTGAGGCCCGGCTGGCGCGCGAAGTGGACGGGGCCTGATCCCCGAAGTCCCCTGATCGACAACCGAATACCTGTTGGTGTGTCGCACGGGAAGCAGTCGAAAGTCTTGGCGGGCCTCGACTGCTCCCCGGCGACGTACCGACTCGATCTGCCATGCATTCGTTGGGAAACAAGGAGATTCGAGTCATGCAAAGGGTATCGCCACACTCGTGCAGCGCGTCAAGCGGGAGTGACTGGAAGCTGCCGAACGGCCGCCGTTGCCAGGTGTGCCACCGGTTCGGCATCTACGCGCCCGGACAGATCAAGTGCTGTGCCTGCCTCGGCTGGCTGCCGCTGATCTTCGTCGTCGTGGTGAGCGGCGGTGAGGCGTGATGGCTGGGAACAGGTGGGTTGATCCGGCTCCGTTCGAGGGTGTCCGGCCGCGTCTGCCGTGGTGGTTCTTCCTGCCTCGGTGGGTCAAGGTCGTGCTGCTGCCGGTCGGTTTGCTGGTGCTGGCTGGCTGGCTCGCTGTGCGGCTTGCGGTGCTGGCCGTGCGCTACCCGGTGGCCGTCTTCGGGGGTGTCACGCTCTACCTGGTCCAGGTGCACGGCGGGCTGTGGGGCCTGGTGGTCGTCGTGCTGACCGGTGCCGGTGGGCTGGTGATCTGGGCTGGTCTTCACCGGCCGACGTTCGTTCGGCACTGCTGGTTCCGGGTGCTGACGGAGTGGCGTCGGGCCACGGTCTACGTGCCGCATTGGCGCACCGTGACACGGCTCGCTGACCTCACGAAGGACAACCGGGGTACCGAGCACCGCCCGAAGCTGCGTCGCGTCCGCTCGGAGGGCTGGCGGGACCGGGTGCGGGTCAAGATGATCCCCGCGCAGTCCCCGGACCAGTGGGAGGCACGGCGGGACAACCTGGCGCACTCCTTCAACGCCAAGTCGTGCCGGGTCCGGGTGCTGCGGCCTCGGGTGCTCGAACTCGACTTCATCCACTCGGACCCGCTCGCTCGACCTCTCGCGGTGCCTGCTCTGTCGGACGATGCGGCGGCGGTGAACCTCAAGCGCGTCGTGGTCGGAGCTACCGAGAATGGCCGGCCGTGGCTGCTGCGGCTGCTGGGCTCTCAGCTGCTCGTCGTCGGTGTTCCCGGTGCGGGCAAGGGCTCGGTGCTGTGGTCGATCGTCTGGCAGCTCGCCCCGGCCATCCGTGCGGGGCTCGTGCGCCTGGTCGGCATCGATCCCAAGGGCGGCATGGAGCTTGGGCAGTGCCCGGACGCCTTCGCCAAGGTCGTCTACGACAACGGCCCGGACGCGGTCGAGCTGCTTGAAGAGATCGCCGCTGAGGTCAAGGAACGGGCGTCGCGGTACCGGGGTGTCCGACGCCTGTGGGCTCGTTCGACCGGTGAGCCGTTCACGGTCCTGATCGTGGACGAACTGGCGGACGTGATCGCCTACCAGACGGACAAGAACCTGCGGGACCGCGCTACTCGGGCGGTGCAGACGATCACCTCGCAGGGACGCGCTCCTGGGTTCGCGACGGTCGCGCTCGTCCAGGACCCGCGCAAGGAGATCGTCGGGTTCCGGCACCTGTTCACCACGCGCGTTGCTCTGCGGCTGGACGAGCCGGTTCAGGTGGACATGGTCCTGGGCGACGGTGTCCGGCAACGCGGTGCGGCGGCTCATGAGATCAGCGAGAACACGCCCGGTGTCGCGTGGGTCAAGCAGGACGGCCAGCGGAAGCCGGAGAGGGCTCGGGCCTTCCACGTGACGGACGCGGACCTGGTCGAGCTTTCCCTATTCCTCACCGACGCGACGGTGCACGAGTTCACCGGACGAACCGAAGGGCAAGAAGGGATGGCGGCGTGATGTCCACATCGGATACTGATGGCGTTGTTCCCGCTGTGCCGCTTGATGTTGCGGGCATGACGTCGGCGGAACGGGCTCGGCTGCCGCTCTCGCTCGACGTGATCAAAGCGGCGGCTGAGCAGCACGGCGTGTGTACCCGGCCGGTGATGCGGGAGGTTGTCGACCTCGACACCGGAGAGGTCCGGATCGTTGCGGTTCGCTGCAACTCGACTCAGGCGAGCAAGTGCCCGGCCTGCGCGGACCGCAACCGCCGTTCCCGCATGGCTCAGTGCCGCGAGGGCTGGCACCTCGACCACGAACCCGTCGCCGAACGCGAGAAGCCCACCGCCGATCAGGTCGCGCTCGTCACGTACCGGTCGGACCTGACGGCGGAGTACCGCAAGGCTGAGGTGGAAGGCGCGGTCGACCAGGTCGACGACCTGCGTGAGGCGATCAGCGAGGCTGACTCTGACCTGCGGCGGGAGGGAGTCCGCGGGAACCTTCCCGCCGTGGAAAGGCCGGCCAGGACGGCTCCGGTTCGGTCGACTCGTCGGCGGCAGGACGCGCCCAACCTGCCTCGGCGCAAGGTGGACAAGCGGACGGTGGGAAGGGAGTTCGCGGGCAAGTACCGGCCGTCCACGTTCATCACGCTGACGCTCGACACCTACGGCAAGGTGCGCAGTGACGGCACGCCTGTTGACCCGAGTTCGTACGACTACCGGCGTGCTGCGCGGGACGCTGTGCACTTCGCGTCTCTGTTGGACCGGTGGTGGCAGAACCTCCGTCGGGTCGTGGGTTTCGACGCGCAGTACTTCGGCACGGTCGAGCCCCAGCGGCGCATCACCCCGCACGCGCACTTCGCCGTCCGGGGCTCGATCCCGCACCAGGTCGTCCGCGACGTCACGGCGGCCACCTATCTCCAGGTGTGGTGGCCCGACCACGACGAGATCAAGTACAGCGGTACGCGGATGCCCGTGTGGGACATGCGCGCCAAGGGTTTCGTGGACCCGGACACGAACGTCCCGCTGACCCTGTGGGCGGACGCGGTGGCCAACCTGGACGCTCCGGCGCATGTGGCTGAGTTCGGCCGTCAGGTGCACTCCAAGGGCATCCTCGGCGGCACGGAGGAGGCTGGGCGGCACGTCGGCTATCTGACCAAGTACCTCGTGAAGTCGATCGCCGAAGTTGTTGAGGTGGACGCCTCGGCTCGGGTCTCGGACCACGCTGACCGCCTGGCCGCAGAGCTGGCCGTCACGCCGTGCTCGGACCGGTGCGCGGTCTGGCTGATCTACGGCGTGCAGCCCAAGGGCGCGAACTCGCGGATGACTCCGGGGCGCTGCCGCTCCAAGGCTCACCGCAGGGAAACGCTCGGTCTGCCCGGCCGGCGTGTGCTCGTGTCTCGGCGCTGGTCGGGGAAGACCCTCGCCGAGCACAAGTCCGACCGGGCCGCGTTCGTGAAGGAAGCGCTCGCGGCGGCTGGTATCGCCAAGGAGGAGACCGACCGGACGCGGCTCGTGTGGTCGCCCGTCCGGGCCGGTGATCCGCACGTTCCCGGCCGTGCCGAACTGCTCATGCAGATGATCGCGCAACGGCTCAAGTGGCGAGCCGAGTACGAACAGGCGCAAGCCACGCTCGCGGCGCTTCCTCGTCCCGCGCCAGATCTTTCAGCAACTCCAGCAATTGCCGCCTAGTTCCAAGGGGATCTGCATGTCGGACGTCGAACCGTTGTGGGGCGTGGAAGAGGTCTCGGCCTTCCTGAGGGTGCCGGTCAAGACGCTCTACCAGTGGAAATGGCGGCGCTACGGCCCGCCGGTGCGCAAGGTCGGCAAGCACCTGCGCTACGTGCCCGCACAGGTGCGCCTGTGGGTTGAACAAGATCCAACAGCGTAGGGAGTGACGCGATGGGACACGTGCAAGATCGCTGGTGGAAAGAGGTCAAGGACCCCGAGACCAAGGAGGTCAAGCGGGTCAAGACGGAGCTGCACGGCAAGGGCCTGCGGTACAAGGTGCGCTACTTCGACCCCAACGGGAACGAGAAGAGTCGGAGCTTCCCGGACCGTCAGAAGAAGAGGGCGGACGACTTCCTGCTTGAGGTCGAGTCGGACAAGCGGGAGGGCAAGTACGTCGATCCCAAGGCCGGTGAGATCAAGTTCGCGGCGTACGTCGAGACCTGGTTCGGCGGGCAGTCACAGGACGCGGCGACGCAGGAGAACCTGCGGTATCAGGTGAACAAGCGCCTGGTGCCGTACTTCGGCAAGAGCAGCCTCAAGAGCATCGACATTCCGATGGTCCGCGGCTGGATCACCGGCATGAGCGAGGCCGGCCTGTCGCTCACCTATCAGCAACTCCTGTTCGACCGGCTCTCGTCCATCCTGAACGCGGCGGTGGAGGAGAAGATCATCCACGCCAACGCGTGCAAGGCACGGAGTGTGCAACGGCCGTCACCGCCTGAACGCAGGATCAAGCCGTGGCCGGAGAAGCGGTTGCACTCGATCCGGCTCGCGCTGCCTGCCCGCTACAAGCCTGCTGCCGTGCTCGGTGCCGGAGCGGGGATGCGTCAGGGAGAGGTCTTCGGCTTCTCCCCCGACGACATCGACCGGGACGCCGCCGAGCTCCACATCGTGCGGCAGGTGCGGATCGTGAAGAACACGCTCGTGTGGGCTCCGCCCAAGAGCAAGAAGGAACGCAGCGTTCCGGCCGGTGACGGCGTCCTGGACGAGCTGGACGACTACATGGAGGAGTACCCGCCGGTCGCGGTCACGCTGCCCTGGGAGAAGCCGGACGGGAAGCTCGTGACGGTCCGGCTGCTCATGACCACGCCGGACGGGAGCGCGTGCCGACGCCAGAAGTTCAACATGGGCGTCTGGCGTCCCGCGTTCGCCAGGGCCGGTCTGGAGTACGTGCCGCAGGACGACGGGATGCACGCCCTACGGCACCTCTACGCGTCCGCTCAGCTGGAGGGCGGCGTCTCGGTCAAGGCTCTGAGCGTGAACCTCGGGCACCACGACCCCGGCTTCACGCTCCGCGTGTACACGCACCTGATGCCGTCCAGCGGCGACAAGAGCAGGAAGGCCGCCAACGCGCTCTTCAAACCGAAGAAGCGGGCTGACGGCCTGGAGACGGCGTAACGAAGTCGACCAGCTAGCGACACGTAGTCATGGCCGCCACCGAAGGCACGAAGACGCAGGCGCGCCACTGGTCTGGACAGACCAAGCCTGGACCGCATGCGTTCGACTGATTCACCGTCTGACGAGGCACTGTCTCATCGTTGAGAGAGGGTCAATGGGGAAACGTCGCAAAGCAAAGAAGACGATCGAGGAAGCTCGGGCTGCCGAAGCCGCCAAGGCTGCAGCAGCGAAAGCAGCCAAGCGCGCGGCGAATCAGCGCTACCTGCAGGAGTTCCAGTTCGGACTGGTCTGCACGGGACCACTCATCGGCCACTGGGGACGTGTCGTCGAGTCGCGCAAGACGCAAGTTGCACTGTTCATCGCCGGTGTGCGCCATGTAGTAGATCGCCGAGCAGTGAAATTCTGGCGCTTCGGGCAGCCCAAGCCCTCCCTGTCGGTGGTGATCAAGTCACCGGGCGCAAGCATCAAGCCAGTCTCGGGCGGTCTTCCTACCCTGGGTAAGCACAGACGGTAGACCGTTGGGGCCGCCAACGCGCTCTTCAAGCCGAAGAAACGGGCTGACGGCCTGGAGACGGCCTGACAAGATCAACCAACCACAAAACGCCAGGTCAGGAGTACATCGCGAGCCAGATGGCGATGTAGTGGCAGATCGCCGCCACCACAGTCGCAGCGTGGAAGAACTCGTGGTACCCGAACACCTGCGGCCAAGGATTCGGCCACCGAGTCGCGTAGAAGACCGCGCCCACGGTGTACAAAGCCCCACCCACCAGCAACAACACGAGCGCGGCAACGCCGGCGTGGTGCAGCAGTTCGGGCAGCACGAACACCGCCACCCACCCGAGCGCGATGTAGATCGGCACCCCGAGCCACCGGGGCGCGTGCGGCCAGGCGAGCTTCAGGGTCACGCCCAGCAAAGCGCCGATCCACACCACCCAGAGCACGGTCGAGCCGGTCCCGGGGTTCATCGCCAGCAGGGCGAACGGCGTGTAGGTGCCGGCGATGAACACGAAGATCATCGAGTGGTCCAGGCGCTTCATCCACGTGCGCACGCGGTCGGACTTCCACGTCACGCGGTGGTAGAGAGCCGAGACGCCGAAGAGGCCCAGCACTGTCGCGCCGTAGACCGAGGTGGCCAGGGCCGCTCGGGCGGACACCGTGGACGCGGCGAGGGCGATGAGTGTCGCGCCTGTCGCCACCGAGGCTATGAACGACCAGAGGTGCAGCCACCCACGAAGGCGCGGCCGCAGTCCGGGCTGTGGAGGAATGGTCGCAGTGGTCACAGGGCCTTAGGTTACGCGACCGTAGGTTTCGGGCCGCCGGTCAGTGATGAAGCCCGCACGGCGTACGCTCTTCTGGCGTGGCACTCCGGACCCGTGTGAAAGATGTCGCTATCCACCTCTACGAGTGGATTCTCCGGCGCGAGCTGAGCGGGACACAGGTGCCCAAGCACGTGGGCGTGGTCCTCGACGGCAACCGCAGGTGGGCCAGGGAGGCCGGCTTCACCGACGTCGCGGACGGGCACCGGGCCGGCGCCAGGAAGATCCTCGAGCTCCTCGAGTGGTGCGGTGACGCCAAAGTGGAGGTCGTCACGCTCTGGATGCTGAGCACCGACAACCTGAACCGCGACAACGCCGAGCTCGCCCCGCTGCTCGACATCATCGCCGACATCACCGACGAGCTGGCCGGTGACGGCATGCCGTGGCGGGTGCGGCACGTCGGCGCCATCGACATGTTGCCCGAGGAGCACGCCGAGCGGCTCACCACCGCGGCCAACAAGACCAAGAACCGCACTGGCATCCAGGTCAACGTCGCCGTCGCGTACGGCGGGCGGCAGGAGATCGCGGACGCCGTGCGCAAGCTCCTGCAGGCGCACGCCGAGCGCGGCGGCACCATCGAGGAACTGGCCGAGGTGCTCGACGTCGACCACATCGCGGAGCACCTCTACACGTCCGGGCAGCCGGACCCCGACCTGATCATCCGCACGTCCGGTGAGCAGCGGCTCTCCGGGTTCATGCTGTGGCAGTCGGCGCACTCGGAGTTCTGGTTCTGCGAGGCCTACTGGCCGGGCTTCCGGCGCACCGACTTCCTGCGGGCCATGCGCGAGTACGCGAAGCGCCATCGCCGCTACGGCAACTGACGTGCGAAAAGGGGCGCCCACCGCGTGCGGTGAGCGCCCCTTTCAGCTTGAGGACGAGATCAGTCGTCCCAGCCCATCCAGTCAGCGCCGTCCTCGATGCCGCCGGCGGCACAGGTGTCGGTGATCGAGGGCGAGTTCACCGGAACCGCCGCGCCGAGCACACCGACGTTGTTGCCGCAGGCACCGACGGTGCCGTTGAGGTTGTTGGCGTTGCCGACGACCAGCAGCGGCATGTTGGTCCACTCGTGACCGCCCTGGGCCATCGCGGGGGAACCGACGGCCAGGAACGCAGCGGCAACGCCGAGAGCGGCAGCAGCCTTCTTCAGCACGATTTTCTCCTCATGAAGGTGTGAAACTGATGAAACAAATCTGGGGGCGCCAGAAAATGACGCCCCCAGACGCAGCACGAAAGAGATCAGCCCTCGTCGACAATGCCGCCGGCGGCGCAGGTGTCGGTGAGCGACGGCGAGTTGATCGGCACGGCGCCACCCAGGACACCGACGTTGTTGCCGCAGGCGCCCACGGTACCGTTGAGGTTGTTGCCGTTCAGCAGGACGAGCAGCGGGCCGTTGGACCAGTGGTGTCCACCGTGGCCCTCGCCGGCCATCGCAGCCGGGGCGAACGCGAGCGACAGGGCGGCAGCGGCAGCGACCGCGGCACAAACCTTCTTCACGTCATTCTCCTTCATGTCGGGTTTTCCCCGTCATTTCCGGAGTCTTCGGGGATCTCCGGAGCGGTGGGGTCTCCGGGCTAGAACGCTATAGGCAGTGATCGCAATCGGCCGCCCGAGTGACACCATTGTGTGACGACAAGATCAACGACATTCCCCGATCAGGTGGTCGTCGTTTCACGATTCGGTCGCGGCCAAGTCGCTGTGGTAGACGCTCTACGCTCTTCGACTCATGGACGCCGACGAGCTGGTGCGCGGATATCAGGTGCTGGGGCTGCGGCTCGGGCGCCTCGTGTCCGGGTTCGTCGACTCCTTCACCGGCGACCCCGCTCTGAGCCGCTCGGTCGACAACGAACCGCGCCTGCACCCGAGGGCGCTCGGCGAGCACGCCCGGCGGTTGCGCGCGGAACTGCCCGGCAGCGACCTCGCTGAGCAGCGCAAACAGTTTCTCGACGCGCACCTGCGGGCGTTGGAGTGCACCGCCCGCAAGCTCGACGGCGAACGGATCTCGTTCGTCGACGAGGTCGAGCGGTACTTCCAGGTCCGCGTCCGCCCCGGTGACGAGGACGCGTACGCGCACGCCCACCGCAAGCTCGACGCCGCCCTCGAGGGGTCCGGCTCGCTGGCCGACCGCCTCCACGCGTTCCGCACGGCCGACGAGGTGCCCGTGCGGCGGCTCCAGGACGCCGTGCAGGCCGTCTCCAGCGCGCTGAGGGACCGCGTGCGGCAGAAGTACGCGCTGCCCGAGCACGAGGTCGTCGAGTACCAGGTGGTCACCGACAAGCCGTGGAGCGGCTTCAACCACTACCTCGGCGACTACCGCAGCCGGGTCGCGATCAACGCGGACCTGGGCCAGCGCATATCCACCCTGCCGCACCTGGTCGCGCACGAGTCCTACCCCGGCCACCACACCGAGCACTGTCGCAAGGACGCCGGCCTGGTGGCGAAGCGCGGGTACGCCGAGCAGTCGATCTTCCTGATCAACACGCCGCAGTGCCTCATGGCCGAGGGCATGGCGGACCTCGGCCTGCACGCCGCGGTCGGGCCCGGCTGGGGCGTCTGGACGGAGAGCGTCCTCCGCGACCTGGGGTTGCGAATGGACGGCGAACTGTCCGAAAAGGTCGAGTCGGCGGCGTCGGGCCTGCTCACGGTGCGGCAGGACGCGGCGCTGCTGCTACACGATCGGGGTGCGGATCAGGATGACGTGGTTGCGCATCTGCGCAGGTGGCTGCTAGTCCCCGAACGCCGTGCCCGGCAGATGGTTCGTTTTCTGGCGGATCCGCTGTGGCGCGCGTACACCACGACGTACGTCGAAGGCGTCCGTCTCGTGCGGGCCTGGCTGGACGTCCGGGCGCCGGGAGAAACGCTCGACTCGCGCTATCTGAGGCTTCTCGACGAGCCCCTCGTGCCGGCCTCACTTGAAAACGAGGTGAGGGACGGTCTGTCGTGGCTCGCTCACGGATCACCGGAAAACGCCATCTGACCAGCAAAAACACGCTTGCGGTCACGTTTCGGGATGTTTTCGGGCAGATGACGAATTCGGATTCACCTGTGTGGCTTCGTGCCGATGGGGCACTTCCACAGGTAACTTCGAAACCGGCGGGACGCGACCACTGCGGACCGCGCAGGGAGGCTCTGATCGTGGCAGACGACGTCGCGAGGGGGCCGGCACCCGGCCCTCGTGGTCGACCTGCCTGACGCCACCACGGCGGAGGGCTCGACGATCAATCAGGGTAGTGCCTGGCCCAGCGAGGAGCGGACGCGGGTGCCGCGTTCGTGAGGGAGTTGCCGTGAACGCACGACGTCCCGCGAGCCGTTCCTCAGGCTCATCGCGCAGTTCTTCCTCCCGGCGCAAGTCCGCCGCACCGGCCATCACGACATATGTGCTGGACACGTCGGTACTGCTGTCCGATCCCCTCGCCCCCACCAGGTTCGCGGAGCACGAGGTCGTGCTCCCGCTCGTGGTGATCAGCGAGCTGGAGGGCAAGCGCCACCACCCCGAACTGGGCTGGTTCGCGAGGGAAGCACTGCGCCTGCTCGACGACCTGCGCTTGCGGCATGGTCGCCTCGATTCGCCGATCCCCATCGGGGATCTGGGAGGCACCTTGCACGTCGAGCTCAACCACTCCGACCCGGAGGTGTTGCCATCAGGTTTCCGAACGGACTCCAACGACGCCCGAATCCTCGCGTGCTCCCTCAACCTCGCTGCTGAGGGGCGCAACGTCACCCTGGTGACGAAGGACATGCCGCTGCGGGTCAAGGCCGGATCGGTCGGCCTGCCGGCGGAGGAGTACCGGGCGCACGACGTCACCCTGTCAGGCTGGACGGGCATGTCCGATCTGGACGTTCCCCAGTCCCTCGTGGACGGCCTGTTCAAGGAGAACGTCGTCGACCCGACCCAGTACGAGGACCTGGAGCACATCGCCGAGCTGCCCTGCCACACCGGACTCCGGTTGCTGGCGGGCACGTCGAGCGCTCTGGGCCGGGTGACCGCGGACAAGCAGATCAGGCTGGTGCGCGGAGATCGGGAGGCGTTCGGACTGCACGGGAGGTCCGCTGAGCAGCGGATCGCGCTGGACCTGCTGCTCGACGCCGATGTCGGCATCGTCTCGCTGGGCGGACGTGCGGGCACCGGCAAGTCGGCGCTGGCGCTGTGCGCCGGCCTCGAAGCGGTGATGGAACGCAGGCAGCACCGCAAGGTCGTGGTGTTCCGGCCGTTGTACGCGGTCGGTGGCCAGGAGCTCGGCTACCTGCCCGGTAGCGAGAACGAGAAGATGGGGCCGTGGGCGCAGGCGGTGTTCGACACCCTCGGCGCGCTGGTGAGCCAGGCGGTCGTGGAAGAGGTGATGGACCGCGGGATGCTCGAGGTCCTGCCCCTCACCCACATCCGCGGCCGTTCGCTGCACGACTCCTTCGTGATCGTCGACGAGGCGCAGTCGTTGGAGCGCAACGTGTTGCTGACCGTGCTGTCGCGACTGGGCAGCAACTCGCGGGTGGTGCTGACGCACGACGTGGCGCAGCGCGACAACCTGCGGGTGGGCCGGCACGACGGCGTGGCGGCGGTGATCGAGAAGCTGAAGGGCCACCCGCTCTTCGCCCACGTCACCCTGACGCGCTCGGAGCGTTCGCCGATCGCGGCTCTCGTCACGGAGATGCTGGAGGACTACGCCTCGTAGTTCCGGGAAAGCAGGACGGCCCCGCGCTTTCGTTGCGCGGGGCCGTTTTCCCACGTCGTGTCAGTCGAGTGCGCGCTTCATGAACCCGCGCAGGCCGAGCCCGCCGAAGCCGGCGATCGCGACGAGGAGCACGAGCACCACGACCGGCAGCGGGATGTGCGGCACGTTCGGCACGAGCTCCGCGCGCATGCCCTCGCTCACGTACGTCAGCGGGTTGAGCGCGCAGACCACCTTGAACCACAGCAGGTCGTCGCTGAGCGACCGCCACGGGAACTGCGCGGAACCCGTGAACAGCAACGGGGTCAGGATGACCGCGAACATGATGTTGACGCGGCGCGCGGGCACCGACGTGCCGATGACCATGCCGACCGAGCCGCCCGCGAGACACCCGAGGACGACCACCAGCAGCGCACCGGGAACGCCCGCCCACGGCCACGAGACGTCGAGCATGACGAACCCGACCGGCACCATCAGCAGTGCCGCGAAGAACCCGCGGATCGCGCCGAACACGATCTTCTCCACCGCGACGAGCGGGATGGAGATCGGCGCGAGCAGCCGGTCCTCGATCTCCCGCGTCCACGAGAAGTCCAGCACCAGCGGAAGGGTCGTGTTCTGCAACGCGCCCAGGAACCCGTTCATCGCGATGATGCCGGGCAGCAGCACCTGGGCGAAGTCGCCCTGGACGTAGCCGACGTCCCCGAGCACCTTCGCGAAGATGAAGAGGGTGAAGAACGGCTGGATGATCACCTGCGCGAGGAAGCTCGGCAGCTCGCGGCCCGTGACGAAGACGTCGCGCCACAGGATCGCCCGGAACGTCGTCAACTGGCTCACCGCAGCTCCCTGCCGGTCAGGTGGATGAAGACGTCCTCGAGGCTGGGCTTGCCGATCGCGACGTCGCTGACGACGACGTCGAGGTCCCGCAACGCGTTCAGCACCGCGGGCAGCGTGACGGAGGTGTCGGCGTCGGTGTAGACGCGGAACATGGCGCCGAGCTCCTCGACGCGCTGCACGTCGTCCACTTCGGACAGCGCCTGGGTGATCTTGGCGGGCTCGTGGCCGTTCGGGCTCACCGTGACGCTGACGGTGTTGCTGCCGGGGAGGTTCCTGGTCAGCTCGTCCGGCGTGTCGAGGGTGAGCAGCTTGCCGTGGTCGACGATGCCGACGCGGTCGCAGAGCTTCGCGGCCTCGTCCATGTCGTGCGTGGTGAGCACGACCGTGACGCCCTCGTCGTGCAGGGCGGTGACGCGTTCGTGGACGAAGAGCCTCGCCTGCGGGTCGAGGCCGGTGCTCGGTTCGTCGAGGAACAGCACCTTCGGGCGGTGCATGAGCGCGCGGGCGATCATCAGCCGTTGCGCCTGACCGCCTGACAACGTGTCGACGAGCGCGTTCTGGTGGTCCTTCAACCCCATGCGCTCGAGGATGTCGTCGGCGAGCTTCTCCCGCTCCTTGGACCCGATGCCGTGGTAGGCAGCGTGGAACAGCAGGTTCTGCCGCGCGTTGAGCGAGCGGTCGAGGTTGTTGCGCTGCGGCACGACGGCGAGCAGCTGCCGGGCGCGCTGGGAGTCGGCGACCACGTCGACGCCCTCCACGAACGCCTGCCCCTCGGTGGGGCGGACGCGCGTGGTCAGCACGCCGACCGTGGTCGTCTTGCCGGCGCCGTTCGGGCCGAGCAGACCGAAGACCTCACCGCGGCGAACGGTGAAGCTCAATCCGTCGACCGCGGGTTTTTGTCCGGGTTTGTAGATTTTGCGGAGATCTCTTACCTCAACCGCTTCGTCCATTTCACCATCCCCCTGGCAGGGGCCGACCTTCCGCGAACCCAGCCGCCGACTGGATGCCGAGAACGGCCCTGACGTGGAATTCCTCGAGCGAGGTCGCGCCGGCATACGTGCAGGCCGAGCGGACGCCGGAGGTTATCGCATCGAGCAGGTCCTCCACGCTCGGGCGCACCGGGTCCAACCTCATCTTCGAGGTGGAGATGCCTTCTTCGAACAAACCCTTCTTGGCGCGGTCGAACGCGTTGTCGCTGCGCGTCCTGGCCGTCACGGCGCGCTTCGACGCCATTCCAAAGGATTCTTTGTAGAGGTTTCCGCGTTCGTCGCGCTGCAGGTCGCCGGGCGACTCGTAGGTGCCCGCGAACCAGCTGCCGACCATGACGCTGCTCGCCCCCGCGGCCAGTGCCAGCGCCACGTCGCGCGGGTGCCGCACGCCCCCGTCGGCCCAGACGTGCTTGCCGAGCCTGCGCGCCTCCGCCGAGCACTCCGCGACGGCGCTGAACTGCGGCCGCCCGACGCCCGTCATCATGCGCGTGGTGCACATCGCGCCCGGCCCGACGCCGACCTTGATGATGTCCGCGCCCGCCTCGACCAGGTCGCGCACGCCCTCCGCGGTGACGACGTTGCCCGCCGCGATCGGCACGCCGGGGTTGGCCTCCCTGACCGCCCTGAGCGCGGCGATCATCTTCTCCTGGTGACCGTGCGCGGTGTCCACGACGAGAACGTCCACACCGGCCTTGACCAACGCCTCGGCCTTGGCCCGCACGTCACCGTTGACCCCGACCGCGGCGGCGATCCGCAGCCGGCCCTCGTCGTCGGTGGCGGGCTGGTAGACCTCTGCCCGCAACGCGGTGAGCTCGGTCAGCACACCGCTGAGCCGCTCCTGCTCGTCGACTCCGAGCGCGATCTTGTGCGTGCTGTGGTGGAGCTTCTCGAAGACTTCCTGCGGCTTCGTGCCGAGGGGCAGCTTCAACACGTCGGTGTTCATCACGTCGCCCAGACGCGCGAACCGGTCGACGCCCGTGAGCGCCGCCTCGTCGACCACGCCCAACGGCCTGTTGCCGTCGTCCACAACCACGATCGCGCCGTGCGCCCGCTTGTGGATCAGGTTCCACGCGTCCGCCACCGCGTCGCCCGTGGTGAGCGTCAGCGGGGTGTCCCAGACCGGGTGCCGCTCCTTGACCCACGAGGTGATCTCCGCGACGGCCTCGGTCGGCACGTCCTGCGGGATGACGACGATCCCGCCGCGCCGCGCGATGGTCTCGGCCATCCGCCGCCCGGCCACGGCCGTCATGTTCGCGACGACGATGGGGATCGTGGCCCCGGTGCCGTCCGAGGTGGAGAGGTCGACGCCGAACCGGGACTCCACGGCGCTGCGGCCGGGAACGAGGAACACGTCGTCGTAGGTCAGGTCGTAAGAGGGTCGATGCCCTTCGATGAACCGCACGTGCTTCCACGATACGCGTCTTCGCAGGTTCTCACGGTTTCCAGACGTACCCGGTGGTCGTGGTGACCGCCACGAACCCGAGCCGTTCGAGGATCGGCCGGCTGTCCTCGGTGGCGTCGACCTGGAGGTACTTGACGCCCCTCCGGAGCGCCGTTTCCGCCCGGCGCGCGATGAGGGCGCGGTAGATGCCCTTGCCGCGCCACTCCTGGAGGGTGCTGCCACCCCACAGGCCGGCGAACTCGGTGCCCTTGACGACCTCCAGCCGCGCGGACGAGACAACCCGGTCTTGTGCTTCAGCCAGGACGATGACGGTGTCGGGGTCGTCCTTCTTGCCGAGCAGATAGTCGGTCAGGAAGCCGACGTCCTTGCCGAACGCCTCGCTCGACGACGCGACGGCTTTCCGGATGTCGGCCTCGTCCCTGGTCTCGCGCAGCGTGATGCCGTCTTCGAGGTGGACGGGCGCGGCCATCTCCTCGGCCCTGCCGATGAGCACGGTCTCGCGGTCGTCCGGCTCGAACCCGGCCCGCGTGAGCCGTTCCGGCAGGTCGGCGGGGATGTCGTGGCCCCAGGTCTTCCACTCGAACTGCTGGCCGCGTGCCGCGAAGAAGTCGCGCTGGCGGGCGATGAGCTCGTCGAGCTTCTGGCCGGTGATGCCCAGGTCCGGCGCTCCGGCGACGAAGCCCGGCCTGGCCGGCCGGGAGACCCGGTACACCGGGCCGTCGCGGTCGACGGTGGCTTCGGGGTCGCGGGAGGCCCACTCGGCGGAGCGGGCCTGGTCGTCGTAGGCGCGCAGGAGCGCGGCGGCATCGGTCACCGGCCGGACGGTATTGGCTGGTGGCGACGGGCTGCACTCGAATTTCGCGCGCGGTTGGGGGTGGTGGGGGTACGACGGGGGGCCAAGGGCAGGTCGGGGGTGGCGGGCGACGGGTGAGGGTGGTGTGGCGGCCAGGGGTCGAGGGCGGAGATGGAGTGGCTGCGGGTGGCCAACGGCGGGTGGTGGCGTCGGGCGGCAGGTGGCGGGCGGCAGGTGGCGGGCGGCAGGTGGCGGGCGGCAGGTGGCGGGCGGCAGGTGGCGGGCGGCAGGTGGCGGTGGCCCGGTGGCGGTGGCCCGGTGGCGGTGGCCCGGTGGCGGCAGGCAGCGGGCGGCGGTGGCGGTGGCGGCGTGGCGGTGGCGGGCCGAGCGGGCGGCGGTGGCGGGCCGAGCGGGCGGCGGTGGCGGGCCGGGCGGGTGGCGGTTGAGGGAGGCGGGCAGAGCACACCGGCGCGGGTGGCTCGCGGCAGCCATCACGGCTGGGCTCGCCTCACACCCCGCGCCACCGCCGAGGCTCGCCCCGAGGTGGCTCTCCGCGCCCCGACCCCGGTCTCACGCCGAACCGACCTGGCCTGGCCGGGCTCACTCCTCCGGGTCCGCCACCACCTCCGGCGGCGGGCCCGCCGCCGGCAGCAGGGCCCTCACCTCGTCGATCGTCGTCGCCTCCGACGGGTCCTTGTCCGGGCGGTAGCGCACCACGCGGGCGAAGCGCAGGGCCACGCCGCCGGGGTAGCGCGGCGAGACCTGGACGCCGTCCAGCTCGATCTCGATGACCAGCTCCGGGCGGACCATCACGACCCACTCCGAGCTGTCCGTGGCGATGGCCTGCAGGGCTTCGGTCTGCCACTTCAGCAGCTCGTCGGTGAGGCCCTTGAAGGTCTTGCCGACCATGACCGGCGGGCCGCCGTCCGGGTCGCGGGCGCCCAGGTGCAGGTTCGAGAGCCAGCCGCGGCGGCGGCCGCTGCCCCACTCCACGCCCAGCACCACCAGGTCGAGGGTGTGGACCGGCTTCACCTTCTGCCAGGCACGGCCCCTGCGGCCGGCGGCGTAGGGCGAGGCCAGTGACTTCACCATCACGCCCTCGTGGCCCGCGGCCAGCGAGGCCTTCACCACCTCGGCGGCTTCTGGCGCCGACGGGTCCAGCACGCCGGGGATGACGTGCTCGCCCGCCACCTGGCGCAGGGCGGCCAGGCGGTCGCGGAGCGGCTCGTCGAGCAGGTCCTTGCCGTCGAGGTGCAGGCAGTCGAAGAAGTACGGGTGCAGGAGCAGCTCGCGTTCGTCCTGCGCGCCGAAGCGGCTCATCGTCTCCTGGAACGGTCGCGGCCTGCCCTCGTCCGTGAGGGCCAGGGTCTCGCCGTCGAGCACCACGGACGTGCACGGCAGGCCGCGGACCAGCTCGACCAGCTCGGGCACGGTCTTGGTGATCTCGCGCAACGTGCGGGTGTAGACGTGGACCTCGTCGCCGGAGCGGTGCACCTGGATGCGGGCGCCGTCGAGCTTGTGCTCCACCACGCAGCTGCCCAGCTCCTCCAGGGCCTCGTCCAGCGACTCCGCGGGTGAGGCGAGCATCGGGCGCAGCGGGCGGCCCACCTCCAGGCGGAACGCCTCCAGCGCCGCGGCACCGCCTTCCAGGGCGGCCACGGCCGTCTCCGGCAGTCGGCCCGACAGCATGAAGGCGCGGCGGACCGTCTCGCCCGGCACGTCCGACGCGGACGCGATCGCGTCCAGCATCACGCCCTCCAGGGCGCCCTGGCGCAGCTCGCCGGTGAGCAACCGGCGTAAGAAGTCCTGCTCCGCCTCCGTGGAGCGCGCGAAGAGCGCGGTCAGCAGGTCGACCCGGCGCTGGGCCGAGCCCTTGCCGGACGTCGCGGCGACCTCGGCGAGCGCGGCGTCGACCTCGGCGATCGTGAGCCCGGCGGCGGCAGCCGGGGACACCGAGAGGTCGACGACCGTGCGCCAGCCCGCGCCGATGCGACCTTGCCGCGGCGTGCCGATGAGGAACGACACCACCGCGACCACGACGTCGGCCGTCGCCGAGCGCAGCAACGCGGACAGCGCCTTGATCTTGGCCAGGCGCGACCGGGTCGCCGCCACGGCGGCCGACGTGTCGACTACTTCGGAGAGGAGCACGGATCAATGGTGCACCCGAGCACTGACAATTTCTCGAGACGCGGGCTAGGCTGGCCGGACCATCGGTTCTACCTGGGGGTTTACCGAGCCATGCGCGCTTTCATCGCCACCGCCCTGCTGGTCGCCGCCGTCCTCGCCGCCCCCGGCACCGGCACCGGCGACCGCGCGCACATCCTCGGCTCCGACGCCGACACGAGCTCCAAGCGCGAACACATCCTCTGAACGCCACCTGCTTTCAGATGGCAGCGGCGATCTCCCTGACCGCCTCACGCAACCGGTCCGGGGACAACGCCGCGTAGCCCACCACCAAGCCAGGCCACATGGGCGTGCGCGTGTACTGCGCCAACGCCCACACGTGCACCCCTCGCGTCTCAAGCCTGCCCTTCAACGCGAGGTCGTCCATCCCGTCGGGCATGCGCAACACGACGTGCAACCCGGCTGCCACGCCAACGGCCTGCCACCCCGGCAGATGCTCCGCCACGGCCTCCAGCAACGCATCCCGCCTCTTCCGGTAGAGCGCGCGCGTACGTCGCAGATGCCGGTCATAACCACCGGTCCGCAACAGGTGCGCGAACGCCGCCTGCGGGATCGTGCCGGTGCCCATGTCGTTGTACTGCTTGCGTTGCACGATGTCCTCGCGCAGGCGTTCCGGCACGACGAGCCACCCGAGGCGCAACGCCGGCGCGAGCACCTTGCTCGTCGTCCCCTGGTACACCACGTGCTCGGGCGCCAGCGCCTGCAACGCGCTCAACGCCGGCCTGTCGTACCGGTGCTCCGCGTCGTAGTCGTCCTCGATGATCAACCCATCGCACGAGCGCGCCCACTCGACGAGCGCGCGCCGTCGTTCCGGATGCAGCACCACGCCCAGCGGGAACTGGTGCGCGGCCGTCACCAGCACCGCACGACAGTCCGTCTGGGCAAGCAGGTCGACCCGAATCCCCTTGTCGTCAACGGGAATCGGCACGGTGTCCAGCCCGTGCGACCGCAGCATGTGCTCGCTGCCGAAGTGGCTCGGTTCCTCGATCGCGATGCTGCCGTCGAGCATCCGCGCGGTGAGCTGCAACCCGTCCGCCGCACCGTTCGTGATCACCGCGTCCCGTGCCACCACAGCGCGAACACGGGCCAGGTAGTCGACGAGTTCCTTGCGCAGCCCCAAGAACCCGGCGGGGTCGGGGTAGGCGAGGTCGTCGTCCGGCAGCTCGGCCAACGCCGCCCGATGAGCGGAAACCCATTCGGCACGCGGAAAAGCGCCCAGCGCGGGCAGTCCGGGCCGCAGGTTGTACCGCCACCTCCGCGCCGGTTCCGGCACCCCGCGCGCGCCGGCGGGCCCGAGACTCGCCACAGTCGTCCCCGACCCGCGCCGCGACGTGAGGTACCCCTCCGCCACGAGCTGCGTGTACGCCGACGTCACGGTCCCGCGCGCCACCCCGAGCTGCGCCGCGAGGTCCCTGCTCGACGGCAGCCGCGTGCCCGGCACGAGCCGCCCGTCGCGGATCGCCCTGCGCAGCTCGACCTCCACGCCACGCCGCCGCTGGTGCCCCGGCAACAGCAGCTCGCGAAAAGTGGTCCAGTTCGTGGCCATTGAAGTGGAGCTTAAACCTGGACCAGTCCGACACCAGGCTGGAGAACCATGAGACTCGGGGTGGCCGCGGGAGCAACAGCGGCAATGATCGTCGGAGCGTCGGTACCGGTCACGGGAATGCTGGAGAGCTACCCGGTCCTGACGGGCCAGGCCATGCGCTACGCACTCGGTGCGGCCGTGTTGCTGCTGGTGGCCCGACGCCTGCCCATGCCGTCGTGGCGCGACATCCCGCCGTTGTTGGGCGTGGTCGCCACGGGCATGCTCGGCTTCAACGCCCTACTGATCGCCGCGCAGCAGTACGCACAACCAGGTTTCGTGGCCGCCGTGATGGGCGGCTCCCCCATCGCACTGGCTCTGCTCTCACGCCAACGCACCACCTCGGCCCTTGTGGGCGCCGTGGTGGTGGCGGCAGGCATCGTGCTGTTGTCCGGTGGCGGTTCGTGGCACGGCCCGGGCCTCGTGCTCGCACTGCTCACGATGGCCGGCGAAGTCTGCTTCACGCTGTTCGCCGTCGGGGTCGTGCGCCGCCTCGGCGTGCTCGGCGTGGCCACCTGGACCTGCCTGCTCGCCGCCGTCATCGGCGCCGTCGCGGGCACGTTCGTCGGCGGCTGGCAGGTACCGGACACGCGGCAAACGTTTGCCCTGGTGCTGCTGGCGATCCTGGTGACCGCGCTCGCGTTCGGCCTCTGGTACTTCGCCGTCAACCGGCTCGGCTCGGACCGCGCCGGGGTGCTCATCGGTCTGATGCCGGTGTCCGGCCTGGTCACGTCGGTCCTGCTGGAAGCGCAGGAGCTCACGCTCGTGTCCGTTCTCGGCGTCACGACGGTCGCACTCGGGTGCGTCATCGGGCTCCGCACAGCACAGGAGCCGTCCGTCGACCCGATCGTCGAACGGACGGCTCCCAGCGTCACGTGAGGTCGGGCCCCTGCGAACGCAGGTCGTCCACCTTCGACATCGCGTCCCGCAGCTCACCGAGCCACGAGTCGGCGTGCTCACCGACCAGACGCACGGCCCACGCCAGCGCGTCGGCACGAGAGCGCGCCACGCCGGCTGCGACCAACGTGTCCAGCACCTGGCGTTCTGGCTGGCGCAGCCGCGTCATCACCGGGACGGCCAGGTGCGTGAACAGCTCGCGTGTGCCGCCCTGGACCGCGCCCCAGGCCACCTTGCGGCCGTAGCGGTGCTCGGCCTGGCGGGCGATCTCGATGCGCTCGTCCCGCGTCTCCTCGCGCCAGCGGGCGATGCGGCCCGACTCGGCCGCCGCGCGCGAGGCGTCGTCGAACTCGCCTTCCAGGTCGGCCAGCGTGCCGACGACCGTGATCTCCTCGCGGTCGACGATCACCTCCGGCGCGCCCGTGAACCACGCGTCGGGCAGCCTGCCCGCGAACCACGCCGCCGCGTCGTCGGCCGAGGGCAGGTCAGCCTGCTGCCACCCGCCTCGTCCTCGCCATCCACGTCCCATCGGAACCACCCCTGATTACATGATTACGTCGTTGCCGACGTTACGCCTGCAATCAGCTAGAGGGTGTTCGCCGTCAGCGAAGTGACCAGCGCATCTACCGACGCGACGGGCATTTCGCAGACGTAACCGCGGCACACGTAAGCCGCAGGAGCCTCGTCGAGCAACGGACGTTCTTCGAGCAACGGAACCGATGACGGCTCTCCTGCCACGACGACGCCGCCTCCGGGCACATGCGCGACCGCCGCCGCCCACAGCGACGCACGGCGCGGGTCGTCACCAGCGCCCACGACGGCCACCTGCAGCGGCCCGGCGACCAACGTCTCCGCGACCGTCAGCCAGTGCCCGGCGAACCGCGGCGCACGCGCAGCCAGCAGACCGGCGCGCGTCACAGCGGCCGAGGCCGCGTCCAGATACCGCGACGAACGATCCGCACCGACCAGCAGCGAGGCCGTCACCAGAGCCGAGGCCAGCGAAGACGCTCCGGACGGCGACGCGTTGTCGGTCGAGTCCGCAGGACGGCGGACCAACGCCTCGGCGTCGTCCGCGGTGTCGTAGTAGGCACCCGGCGTCTCCGGGACGGCGAACCGCACGAGAGCGGTGTCCAGCAGCCCGCACGCCAGGTCGAGCCACCGGATCGACCCCGTGACCTGGTGCAACGCCAGCAAGCCGTCGGCGAGGCAGCCGTAGTCCTCCAGCACGCCGAACGACGGCCCGGCCACCCCACCGCGCGAGGTGCGCAGCAACCGGCCCTCGACCAGGTGCACCGACGCCAGCAACGACGCCGCCTCGACAGCCGCCGTGACCCACGCCGGCTCCCCGAAGAACGCCCCGGCCTCGGCGAGCGCCGCGATCGCCATGCCGTTCCACGCGGCGATCACCTTGTCGTCACGTCCCGGCTGTGGCCGTTCGGAACGGCGCGCCAGCAAGGCGGCCCGCACGTCCTCCCCCGGCTCCGACACGAACCCCAGCGTCGACTTGCCGCCCTCGAAGTTCGGCTCCCCGGTCACGCCGAACGCCGCGGCCGCGTCGCCCAGCTCGTCGAACGACCACACGTAGGTCAGGCCTTCGACGCCGTTGGTGTCCGCGTCCAGCGAAGCCGCGAAGCCGTCCCCCGCACGGAGGTCCCGCAGCAGAAATGCAGCGGTGTCACGGGCAACGCGTGCGTAGCGCTCGGACCCGGTGACCCGCGTGAGGTGCGTGTAGAAGCGCAGCAGCAAAGCGTTGTCGTACAACATCTTCTCGAAGTGCGGCACGACCCACGCCGCGTCGACGCTGTACCGCGCGAACCCACCGCCGAGCTGGTCGTACATGCCGCCGTTCGCCATCGCGTCGGCCGTCGTGGTCGCCATCGAGATCGCCTCGACCGACCCGGTGCGCTCGTGGTGGCGCAGCAGGAACTCCGCGACCATCGACGGCGGGAACTTCGGCGCGCCACCGAACCCGCCGTGCCGCCGGTCGAACTCCCCCAGCAACGACACCACGGCGCCCGCCAGCGCGTCCGAGTCCACAACGGATGGCGGCAGTGGCGCGGCGTGCCGGGAGATCTCCTCCACCACGACGGAAGCCGACTCCAGGATCTCGTCCGGCCGAGTGGTCCAGGTGGCGTGCACGGCCTCGATGATCTGCTTGAACGACGGCATGCCCGGCCGCGGGGCCGGCGGGTAGTAGGTGCCCGCGTGGAACGGGCGCGCGTCCGGCGTGAGGAACACCGTCATCGGCCAGCCGCCGTGGCCGGTCATGGCCTGCGTGACCTCCATGTACACGGCGTCGACGTCGGGACGTTCCTCGCGATCCACCTTCACGGACACGAAGTTCTCGTTCAGGAACTCCGCGATGGACACGTCCTCGAACGACTCGTGGGCCATCACGTGGCACCAGTGGCAGGCCGCGTACCCGATGGAGAGCAGCACCGGGACGTTGCGCCGCCGTGCCTCGGCGAACGCCTCCTCGGTCCACGGCCACCAGTCGACCGGGTTCTCGGCGTGCTGCAGCAGGTAGGGGCTGGTCGCGTCCGCGAGTCGGTTCGCCATGCCCTCCACCCTAAATCGCCTGCGGAAACGGCGTCGCTCGATCAGACTCGTGCGGGTGTTGCTCACCATGACCACGACCCACCAGCCGGCGACCGACCTCGGTCACCTGCTGCACAAGCACCCGGACCGGGCCCAGTCCTTCTCGACGAGCTCGGGTGTCGCGCACGTCTTCTACCCCAAGGCGACGCACGACGAATGCACGGTCGCCCTCCTGCTGGAGGTCGACCCCATCGCGTTGGTGCGAGGTCCCGGCAGCACGCTCACCCAATACGTCAACGACCGCCCGTACGCGGCCGGCTCGTTGCTCACGGTCGCGCTCGGCAGCGTGTTCCGCACGGCGATGAACGGCCGCAGCGACAGCTTCCCCGAGCTCGCCCAAACCCCGATCCCGCTGGTCATCCGCGTTCCCGCGCTGCCGCACCGGCTCGCGGAGCGGTTGTTCGCGCCGCTCGGCTGGAGGGTGGAGACGACCGGGCACGGCGACTCGCGCTTCGGTGACGTCACGCTGACCGGGACCCTCAAGGTCAGCGACGCCCTCAAGCACCTCTACGTGCTGCTGCCCGTCCTCGACGGCGGCAAGCACTACTGGGTCGCGGCCGACGAGGTCGACAAGCTGCTCAAGGCCGGTGACGGCTGGCTGGCCGCCCACCCGGACAAGGAGCTGATCACCACCCGCTACCTGGCCCGCAAGCGCCCGTTGATCACCTCGGCCCTGGAACGGCTCGCCGACGTCGACGAGGTCGAGCCCGAGGAGCTCGACAACGCGCTGGCCGAGCCGAAGATCTCCCTTGCCGCACAGCGCAAGGACGCCGTGATCGCGGCGCTGAAGGAGGCACGGGCGAAGCGCGTGCTCGACCTGGGCTGTGGTGGTGGCGCGTTGCTGCGGGCGCTGGTGAACGAACCCGAGTTCACCGAGATCCACGGCGTCGACGTGTCCGCGAAGGCGTTGCAGGAGGCCGCGCGCAAGCTGCACCTCGACCGGATGGGCGAGCGCCAGCGCGAGCGGATCACGTTGCGGCAGTCGGCTTTGACCTACGCCGACACGGAGCTCGCGGACTACGACGCGGCGGTGCTGATGGAGGTCGTCGAGCACGTCGACCCGTCGCGCCTGCCCGCGCTGGAGCACTCGGTGTTCGTGGTCGCGAGGCCGCGCACGGTGCTGGTGACCACGCCGAACGTCGAGTACAACCCGCTGTTCGAGACGTTGCCGGAAGGCCAGCTGAGGCATTCCGATCACCGTTTCGAGTGGACGCGGGCGGAGTTCGCGGAATGGGCCGACGGCGTCGCGGAACGCCGTGGCTACGAAGTGCGTTACGTGCCGATCGGACCGGAGAACGCCGACCGCGGCGCTCCGACCCAGATGGCCGTGTTCAGCGTGAAGGACGTGAACTGATGGAGCTGAAGATCCCCGACCTGTGTCTGGTGGTGCTGATCGGCGCCTCCGGTTCGGGCAAGTCCACGTTCGCGCGCAAGCACTTCCTGCCCACTCAGGTGCTGTCGAGCGACTACTTCCGCGGGCTGGTGTCCGACGACGAGAACGACCAGTCGGCGTCGGCGGCCGCGTTCGACGTGCTGCACTACGTGGCGTCGAAGCGGCTGGAGGCCGGCCGTGTCACCGTGATCGACGCGACCAACGTGCAGGCACCCGACCGCGCCAAGCTGGTCGAGGTCGCGCGGAGAGCCAACGTGCTGCCGGTCGCGATCGTGCTGGACACCCCGACCGAGGTGTGCCTGGCGCGCAACGCGACCCGCCCCGACCGCGACTTCGGCGCGCACGTCGTGAAGCGGCACCGGGCCGCGTTGCGGAAGTCGTTGAAGTTCCTCGGCAAGGAGGGCTTCAAGCGCGTCCACGTGCTGCGCTCGGAGTCCGAAGTGGACAGCTCGACCATCGTGTACGAGCGGCTGCTCAACGACCTGCGGCACGAGACCGGCCCGTTCGACGTGATCGGTGACGTGCACGGCTGCCGCGCGGAGCTGGAGGAGCTGCTCACCGAGCTCGGCTACACCCTGGTCCGCGACGACGAGGGCCGTCCCGTCGACGCCGTCCCGCCGGACGACCGCAAGGCCGTGTTCGTCGGCGACCTCGTCGACCGCGGCCCGGACACCCCCGGCGTGCTGCGGCTCGTGATGGGCATGGTCGCCGGCGGCCACGCCCTGTGCGTGCGCGGGAACCACGAGGAGAAGCTGGTCCGGGCGCTGCGCGGGCACAAGGTGACGGTCCGGCACGGGCTGGAGAAGTCGCTGGAGCAGCTCGCGCACGAGACCGAGGAGTTCCGCCTGGCCGCCACGAGGTTCTGCGACGGTCTGGTCGCGCACTACGTCCTCGACGACGGCAACCTCGTCGTGGCGCACGCCGGTCTGCCCGAGCGCTACCACGGCCGTGCGTCGGCCAAGGTGCGCAGCTTCGCGCTGTACGGCGACACGACCGGCGAGACCGACGAGTACGGACTGCCCGTGCGGCTGCCATGGGCGAACGACTACCGCGGCGCCGCGATGGTGCTGTACGGCCACGTCCTGGTGCCCGAGGCCGAGTGGATCAACAACACGATGTGCCTCGAGACCGGTGTGGTGTTCGGCGGGAAGCTCACGGCGTTGCGCTACCCGTCGCGCGAGATCGTGTCGGTGAAGGCGCATCAGGCCTGGTACGAGAGCACCTCGCCGTTTCCCGCCAAGCCCGTCGAGCGCGCACCGGACGTGCTGGCGCTGACCGACGTCACCGGCCTGCGCCGGATCGAGACGTCGGTGATGGGTGCCGTGACGGTCCGGGCCGAGCAGTCGGCGTCGGCGCTGGAGGTGATGAGCCGGTTCGCGATCGACCCGCACGACCTGCTGTACC
Source organism: Lentzea sp. NPDC059081 (assembly GCF_042738015.1). Lineage (NCBI taxonomy): Bacteria > Bacillati > Actinomycetota > Actinomycetes > Pseudonocardiales > Pseudonocardiaceae > Lentzea > Lentzea sp. NPDC059081. The sequence goes on along the minus strand of NZ_JBHYGW010000020.1, from coordinate 71,399 downwards.
TGCCGCCGACGATGGCGCCGACCACGACCTCGCAGCGCGACGACGTGCTGGAGCACCCGGAGGACGCCTTCGCCGAGTACCGGGCCGCGCGCGTCTCGCAGGTGATCTGCGAGGAGAAGCACATGGGTTCGCGCGCGGTGTTGTTGGTGCGCAAGGAGGGTGGTGCGATCTACACGCGCACCGGACGCGCGTTCTTCGACGGTGCGCTGGGCGACGAACTGCTCGACCGAGTGCGTTCGGCGTGCGCCGGGCTGTTCGACGAGCTCGCCACGGACTGGCTGCTCATCGACGCCGAGCTGATGCCGTGGAACGCCAAGGCTTCCGGCCTGATCCGCGAGCAGTACGCGGCGGTCGGCGCGGCCGCCGGTGGCGCTTTGCCGGTGGCGGTCTCGGCACTGGAAGCGGCCGCCGCGCGTGGTGTCGACGTCGCGGACCTGTTGGCACGCACCGCTCAGCGGGCCGCGAACGCCTCGGCGTACACCGCGGCCTACGAGCGGTACTGCTGGCCGACCGACGGGCTGGAGGGCGTGCGGATCGCGCCGTTCCAGCTGCTCGCGGCCGAGGGGCAGACGTTCCACGACCGTTCGCACCTGTGGCACCTGGAGACGCTGGCGAAGCTGGACGGACCGTTGTTCCAGCAGACCCGGCACCTCGTGGTCGACGTCACCGACCCCGAGCAGGTCGTGGCCGGCGTGCGGTGGTGGGAGGAGCTGACGGCGGACGGCGGCGAGGGCATGGTCGTCAAGCCGCTGGCGAACCTCGGCGGACGCGTGCAGCCGGGCGTGAAGGTCCGCGGGCGCGAGTACCTGCGGATCATCTACGGACCGGACTACACGCAGCCTTCGAACCTCGCGCGGCTGCGCAAGCGTTCGCTCGGCCGCAAGCGCGGTCTGGCGTTGCGCGAGTACGCGCTGGGCATCGAGGCGTTGGAGCGTCTTGTGCGCGGCGAGCCGTTGTGGCGGGTGCACGAATGCGTCTTCGGAGTGCTGGCCCTGGAATCGGAACCGGTGGACCCACGACTGTGATCCTCGAAGTGATCGTCGGCTCGCACGCCTACGGGCTCGCGAGCTCGTCGTCCGATGTGGACAGACGAGGCGTGTTCGTCGCGCCGGCGGAGGCGTTCTGGCGGTTCGACAAGCCCCCGACCTCGGTCGAGGGCCCGGACCCCGAACAGCTCAGCTGGGAGGTCGAGCACTTCTGCAGGCTCGGTCTGAAGTCGAACCCGACCGTGCTGGAGACGCTGGTCAGCCCGCTGGTCGAGATCAGCACGCCGTTGGGGGAGGAACTGCGGGAGCTGCTGCCCGCGTTCCTCTCCCGGCACGCGGTGCGGGCGTTCACGCGCGCGACGGAGATGCAGCTCTCGCGCGCCGGTCGCAACCTCAAGCCGAAGCAGCTCATGCACGTCGTGCGGCTGCGGCTGGTGGGCCTGACCCTGCTGCGGACCGGCCGCTACGACATCGCGGCGGACCGGTCGCTGCTGAAGATCCGCGACGGCTCGATGCCGTGGGACGACGCGGTGGCGTGGGCGCACCGGCTGGGTGCGGAGATCGTGGCCGCGGAGGGGCCGTTGCCGGAGGAGCCGGACCGCGACCGGGTCGAGGACTGGCTGGTTTCCGTGCGCAGGAGGTCGTTGTGAGCCACCGCACCTGAGCGCGGTGGTCGCGACCGGCCGGCTAGTCCGCCTTCTTCGTCTCCGAAGACGGCTCCGCGGCAGGCTTCTCCGGCTCGTCGAACGACGCCGGCAGGCCCTTGATGTGCTTGTTCATCGACTTGACGAGGAAGAACACCGCGATGAAGAACACGATGAGCAGGACGAGGCCGACCGGGGAGGACTTGCCGAAGTCCTCCCCCTGACCGCCCTTGTCGTTCTCGTTCGAGTTCGACGGCTGCACAGCCACGATCGCGACGGTGTCGTACCAGGGGTTCACCCCTAGACCTTAACTCCGGCGAACAGGTCGTTCTCCGGCAGCGTCGAGTCGACCTGCGAGCGCACGAGCTCGTACTCCTCGGTCGGCCAGATCTCGCGCTGCACGTCCATCGGGATGGCGAACCAGCGGCTCGTCGGGTCGATCTGGGTGGCGTGCGCCTTCAACGCCTCGTCGCGCACGTCGAAGTAGTCCGCGCACTCGACCTGCGTCGTCACGCGCTGCATGACGTCCGGGCGGTCGGTGCTCCAGTTCGCGAGCCACTCCGTGTAGGGCGACTCACCGCCACGAGCCTCGATCGCCTCGTGGAAGGCGAGGATCTTCGCGCGCGAGAAGCCGTGGCCGTAGTAGACCTTCTGCGTCTCCCACGCGTCGCCCAGCTCCGGCTGGTACTCGGGGTCCGCGGCGGCGTCGAGCGCGGCCATCGAGACCTCGTGCGTGCGGATGTGGTCCGGGTGCGGGTAGCCGCCGTTCTCGTCGTAGGTCACCACGACGTGCGGGCGGAACTCGCGGATGGCCTGCACCAGGGGCGGCACCGACTCCTCCAGCGGCACGAGGGCGAAGCACCCCTCGGGCAGCGGCGGCAGCGGGTCCCCCTCGGGAAGGCCGGAGTCCTTGAAGTTCAGCCAGCGGTGCTGGATGCCCAGGATCTTGGCGGCGTTGGCCATTTCCTCGCGGCGGATCTCGACCATGTTCTCGAGCACGTCCGGCTTGTCCATCGCCGGGTTGAGGATGCTGCCCGCACCACCGTCGGTGCAGGTCACGACCATCACGTCGTGCCCTTCGGCGATGTAGCGGGCCATCGTGGCCGCGCCCTTGCTCGACTCGTCGTCGGGATGTGCGTGCACTGCCATAAGGCGCAGCTTGTCGGCCATGACCCCCGTGGTCCTCCTGTGTCAACGGTCCTGCGACACTCATCAACTGAACGTCGGGCACCATTGTTCCCCAGAGACCGAGGAGGGCGCGGCAAGTGGCACAACGCGCGCTGCCGGTGGGGCGGTACAGCAGGCAGGGCGGCAAACCGCTCGCCAAGTGGACGCGGTGGGCGTTACTCGCTGTAGCCGTTGCGGTCGGTGCCCTGGTCGCCTTCGTCGGTTACCGAAATCTCGGCACAAAGCCGATCGAGGCCAAGCAGACGGCGTTCACGATCCTCGGCGACGACCGCGTACAGGTCAGTTTCGAGGTTTCCCGAGATCAACCGGAGCGCGCGGCGGTCTGCATCATTCGGGCCCGGTCCCAGGACGGGGACGAAGCAGGTCGACGCGAAGTTCTGGTTCCGCCGGGAAATTCGCTCGTCGTCGAGACAACAGTTCTCCGAAGCTCGAAGCCGCCGGTCACCGGCGAGGTGTTCGGGTGCTCCTACCAGGTTCCCCCCTACTTGTCCACGAGCTAGCGGCCAAGCGGGTGATCTGCGTTTTGAACGGCGAGATTGGGAACAAATCGCCGTCGTTGAACGTTGTCTCCGTGTTATAGTTGCAGCTCAAGCACGGCCCCGGCGCGGGCCGTGTTTTTCCGTTCCGGGCCCCCGGCTCGGGAACTATCTGGTGCACACGTGTGCACCAGAGCAAGACGAGGAGTTGGTGACCGTGAGCGACACCCAGGTGACCTGGCTGACCCAGGAGGCCTACGACCGGCTCAAGGCTGAGCTGGACGAACTCATCGCGTACCGCCCGGTCATGGCTGCCGAGATCAACGCCCGTCGCGAGGAGGGCGACCTGCGCGAGAACGGCGGCTACCACGCGGCCCGCGAGGAGCAGGGCAAGCAGGAGGCGCGGATTCGCCAGCTGCACGAGCTGCTCCAGGCCGCGAAGGTCGGCGAGGCTCCCACCACCAAGGGTGTCGCGGCACCGGGCACGGTGCTCACGATCCGTTACGAGGGTGACGACGAGACGGAGACCTTCCTGCTCGCCACGCGCGAAGAGGGCGCGCACGGCGAGATGGAGGTCTACTCCCCGGTGTCGCCGCTCGGCAAGGCTCTGAACGGCGCGAAGGACGGCGAGACCGTCGAGTACGAGCTGCCCAACGGCAAGCTCCAGAAGGTCACGCTGATCTCCGCCGTTCCCTACGGCGGGTAGTCACGACGACGTTGTCGAAGGGCCGGTCACTTCGGTGACCGGCCCTTCACGCGTTCCAGGAGGGGCCGCACCCGCGGCGGCACCGGCGTCGAGAGCGCGATCGACGTCGAGAGCCGGCGGACGTGCGGAACGTCGACGATGTGGTCGACCACGCGCTGCAGGTCGGCGTTGGACCGAGCGACCATTCTCACGAAGAGATCTCCCTGACCCGTCGTCGCGTGCACCTCGCACACCTCCGGGATGGCGGCCAGCCCCGCGCACACCTCGGCCCGCCGTCCCTGCGCGATCTCGACCGTCGCGAACGCCGTCAGCCCGTAGCCCATCGCGCCGAGGTCGAGCGCCGGCGGGAACCCGCCGAGCACTCCCCTGTCGGTGAGCCGGTCCAGCCTGGCCTGCACCGTTCCCCTGGCGACGCCGAGCCGCCGCGAGCATTCGAGAACGCCCAGGCGGGGCTCGTCTGTCAAGAGCAGCAGCAGCTTCGCGTCGAGTTCGTCGACGGGCTGGTCAGAGTGCTCACTCTGCTGATCATTGGGCATAGATCACTGTACAAATTGCGCAGCAAAATCGTCGACTATTGCTCACCCTGCTAGGTCGATTCATGCTGAATGACATGACGCAGCAGCTTGACGACGTGAGCTACGACCAGCTCAGGCAGCTCGTGGGCCTGGTCGACTACGACGCGACCAAGGACCCGTTCCCCGTGCGCGCCATGGACGCCGTGGTGTTCGTCGCGGGCAACGCCACGCAGACCGCGTGGCTGTACCAGGTGGCGTTCGGCATGGAGCTCGTGGCCTACGCGGGCCCCGAGACCGGCCAGCGCACCCACAAGTCGTTCGTGCTGAAGTCGGGCTCGGCCCGCTTCGTGATCCACGGCGGCGTCACCCCGAACTCCGAGCTCCTCGACCACCACCGCCGCCACGGCGACGGCGTCGTCGACCTGGCGCTGGAGGTCGGCGACGTCGACCAGTGCATCGAGCACGCCCGCAAGCAGGGCGCGACCGTGCTGGAGGAGCCGCACGACATCTCCGACGAGCACGGCACGGTGCGCACGGCGGCTATCGCAACGTACGGCGAGACCCGCCACACGCTCGTCGACCGCTCTCGCTACACCGGCCCGTACCTGCCGGGTTATGTGGCTCGCACGTCCACGGTCAAGCGTCCGGAGGGTGCGCCGAAGCGCCTGTTCCAGGCCGTCGACCACTGCGTCGGCAACGTCGAGCTCGGCAAGATGGACTACTGGGTCGAGTGGTACAACCGCGTCATGGGCTTCGTGAACATGGCGGAGTTCATCGGAGACGACATCGCCACGGACTATTCGGCGCTGATGTCCAAGGTCGTCTCCAACGGCAACCACCGCGTCAAGTTCCCGCTGAACGAGCCGGCGATCGCGAAGAAGAAGTCGCAGATCGACGAGTACCTCGAGTTCTACGAGGGTGCCGGCGTCCAGCACATCGCGCTGGCCACGAACGACATCATCAAGACGGTCACGTCCATGCGCGACGCGGGCGTCGAGTTCCTGGAGACCCCGGACTCCTACTACGACGACCCGGAGCTGCGTGCCCGCATCGGCGAGGTCCGCGTGCCGATCGAGGTGCTCAAGGAACACCGCATCCTGGTCGACCGCGACGAGGACGGCTACCTGCTGCAGATCTTCACCAAGCCGATCGGCGACCGCCCGACGGTGTTCTACGAACTGATCGAGCGCCACGGCTCCCTGGGCTTCGGCAAGGGCAACTTCAAGGCCCTGTTCGAGGCGATCGAGCGCGAGCAGGAGCGCCGCGGCAACCTCTGATGGCGTTCCCCCGGTAAGGTGGCTTCACGGGGGCAACACATCGTGGGGAGGTGGCATGGCACTCGTACGACGCGTGGCCGCGGTGATCCCGCTGGTCGGAGCCGTGACCACGGCTGCGGCACTGACCGGCGCGGCGTTCTTGACCGTGGCCCACGCGGGCTGCGACGAGGCCGGCCGCTTCGTGCGCACCGGCACGTCCATCGAGTTCGTCGGTGGGTGTGTGAACGGCGCCGATCTTCCGGCGGCTCCTGTGGCCGAGGTGGAGAACGTGGATCGGTTCGGCGGGTCCAAGAAGCCTTAGGGCTTGGTAGACGTGAAAGGCCCCTTCCCGGTGGGAGGGGGCCTTCGTCTGTTTTCGGGCTGTGGGAGTTCCAGCGTGGTCGCCATTGCGGTCTGGTGCGAGTTCCAGCGTGGTCGCCAGTGCGGTCTGGTGCCTGTTCCAGCGTGGGCGTGCACCTCGGACGAAGACCTGGGTACATCGCCGCTGCGCGACGATTGCGATTGGGGCTTGACTTCGGGGCCCTTGCGAGGCGCTGGTTCGGCCGGAAAAGGCCGGATGCTTCGCAACCGGCCGATCCACTAGTGGTAGCACCTCGCACCCAAAGTCAAGCCCCAATCGCCAAACCACGAGTGGGTGCACCGCTACCCATCGGCGCAAGGTCTGACTGCTCGCCTTCGGCATCGCTTGAAAGCGGTGCCGCGCCGCGTCACGTTCGGCGTGGCGTGTCTAGCCCAGGGCTGCCAGCAGGTCCGCCACCAGGTCGTCGCCCGACTCGATGCCCACCGAGACCCGGACCAGGTCCGCCGGGACCTCCAGCAGTGAGCCCGAGGTGGACGCGTGCGTCATCTTGCCGGGGTGCTCGATCAGCGACTCGACGCCGCCGAGCGACTCCGCCAGCGTGAACAGCTTCGTGCGGGCGCACACGTCGAGGGCTGCCTGCTCGCCGCCGTCCACGATGAACGAGACCATGCCGCCGAACCGGCGCATCTGCTTGGCTGCCACCGCGTGGCCGGGGTGCGACTCCAGGCCGGGGTAGATGACCTTCTTGACGCGCGGGTGGCGGGTCAGGGCCTCGGCCACCAGTTCGGCGTTGTCCGAGTGCTTCTCCATGCGCAGTTCGAGGGTCTTGATGCCGCGCAGGGTCAGGTAGGCGTCGAACGGGCCCGGGACCGCGCCAGCGCCGTTCTGCAGGAAGCCGAAGGCCGCGTCGATCTCCTCGTCGGAGGTGATCAGGGCGCCGCCGACCACGTCGGAGTGGCCGCCGACGTACTTGGTGGTCGAGTGCAGGACCACGTCGGCGCCCAGTTCCAGCGGGGTCTGGAGGGCCGGGGAGGCGAAGGTGTTGTCCACGACCAGCTTCGCGCCGGACTCGTGGGCCACCGAGGCGATGGCCGCGATGTCGCCGATGTTCAGCAGCGGGTTGGTCGGGGTCTCGATCCAGATCAGCTTCGTCGCCGGGGTCACGGCGGCGCGGATGGCGTCCACGTCGGAGACCGGGGCCGGTGAGTGGGTCACGCCCCACTGGGAGAAGACCTTGTCGATCAGGCGGAACGTGCCGCCGTAGGCGTCGTTCGGGATGACGATGTGGTCGCCGGGCTTGAGGAACGTGCGCAGTGCCGCGTCGGTCGCACCCATGCCGGAGGAGAACGCCCTGCCGTAGCGGCCGCGTTCCAGGGAGGCCAGGCAGGTCTCCAGCGCTCGGCGGGTCGGGTTGCCGGTGCGGGAGTACTCGAAGCCCTCGCGCAGACCTCCCACGCCGTCCTGGGCGTAGGTCGAGGTCGCGTAGATGGGCACGTTCACCGCACCCGTGGTCGGGTCCGGGTCCTGACCGGCGTGGATCGCCCTGGTGGCGAAGCCGTATGGGGTGCTCATGTCCGAAGGGTACTCACCCATCTGGCCCCCGCCGGGGGGTAGTCCACCTGGTGAAAACGGGAACGGCCCCGGTCACCGAGGTGGTGACCGGGGCCGTTCGCGACTGGCTGAGGGCTTACCAGCCCTGCTGCTGGCCGCCGTAACCCTGCTGCGGGGGCTGGCCGTAGCCGCCCGGCTGCTGCTGGGGGTAGCCGCCGGTGTTCGGCTGCTGCTGGTAGCCGCCGGTGCCCGCGCCGCCGCCGTAGGGCGAGGCGGTCTCCGGGGCGTTGACCACGATCGACTTCATGATCTTGTCGGCCCAGGTCTGCTTCTTCGGCTCCCACAGCGGGGCGAAGAAGCCCGCGTAGCACGGCAGGGCGTCGACGATGTGGCACAGCTGGCGGATGAACGTCGTTCCGCCGCCGAGCGGCTGGCCGGTCTCCTCGGAGATCAGCTTGATCTTCGCGACCTTCTTGCCGATCGACTGGCCGGTCTGGCCCTGCTTGATCACCGTGTTCCAGATGATGAAGCCGAAGTTGGCCAGGTAGACCAGGGCACCCAGGAACAGGATGCCGGGCGCGTCCGCGGACACCGCGATCGCGGCGATGATGTAGTACAGCACCACCGAGACGACGGTCGGGGCCGCGATGTCGATCAGGTAGCCGATGGCGCGCGTGCCCCACTCGGCGTAGCCGGTCGGAGGCGGCGGGACCATGCCGGGTGCGCCGTAGCCGGGCGCACCGCCGTACCCGGGCTGGCCGTACGGCGAGGCCGCCGGCTGGCCGTAGGGGTTCGACTGCGGCGCACCGTACGGCTGCTGCTGCGGCTGACCGTAGGGCGAGGCCGCCGGCTGGCCGTACGGGTTCGACTGCGGAGCGCCGTAGGGCTGCTGCGGCTGGCCGTAAGGCTGCTGCGGGGCGCCGTACGGGGGCGGCTGCTGGGCGGGGAACCCGCCGGAGCCGGGACCCTGCGCCGGGAAGCCGCCCGAGCCGGGGCCCGCCGAGGGCGGTACCTGACCGGGGCTGACGACCTGGGTGGCGTCCGCGTTCTGCTGCGGTGCGGCAGGAGCCTGACCAGGCGAGACGACCTGCGTCGCGTCCGGGTTCGGGTTGGCAGCGGAGTGCTGCCCACCTCCCGGGACGACCTGCGTGGCGTCCGCGTTGGGCTGCTCCTGGTGCGGCTGACCGCCGAACTGGTTTCCTGGCGGCTGCGGAGCGTTCATCCGGTTTCCAACCCCCTTGGCTGGGCCGTGTACGAGTAAGACTGATGATCTGGGGCGTCACGCTATCGGACGCACCCGGTTCTACGCTCAGCGACCAGCCAAGAACCCCAGAATGTCCTGTCGCGTGACCACGCCGGCGGGCTTCCCGTCCTCCAGGACGAGGGCCGCGTCGGCGTGCGAGAGGGCGTTCATCGCGATCCCGACCGGCTCGCCGGCGCCGAGCGTGGGCAGCGGCGGCGACATGTGCTTGTCGAGGCGGTCCGAGAGCTGGGCCTTGCCGGTGAACAGGGCGTCGAGCAGGTCGCGCTCGTTGACGGCGCCCGCGACCTCGGCGGCCATGACCGGCGGCTCCGCGTTGACGACGGGCATCTGCGAGACGCCGAACTCGCGCAGGATCGCGACGGCGTCACCCACGGTCTCGTTCGGGTGAGCGTGCACCAGATCGGGGAGGATCCCGCCCTTGCGGCGCAGCACGTCGCCGACGGTCGCACCGGTGGAGTCCGGCGGGAGGAAGCCGTAGGAGGCCATCCAGCGGTCGTTGAAGACCTTGGAGAGGTAACCGCGTCCGCCGTCGGGGAGGATCACGACCACCACGGCGTCCTCGGGCAGGTCCCTCGCGACGCGCAGCGCGGCGGCGGCGGCCATGCCGCACGAACCGCCGACGAGCAGGCCCTCCTCGCGCGCGAGGCGGCGGGTGACGTCGAACGAGTCGGCGTCGGAGACCTCGACGATCCGGTCGGCGATGGTCTTGTCGTAGGCCTCCGGCCAGAAGTCCTCGCCGACGCCCTCGACCAGGTACGGCCTGCCGGTGCCGCCGGAGTAGACGGAGCCCTCCGGGTCGGCGCCGATGACCTGCACGGCGCCGTCGGAGATGTCCTTGAGGTAGCGGCCGGTGCCGGAGATCGTGCCGCCGGTGCCGACGCCCGCGACGAAGTGCGTGATGCGGCCCTCGGTCTGGCGCCAGATCTCGGGGCCGGTCTGGTGGTAGTGGCTCGCCGGGTTCTCCGGGTTGGAGTACTGGTCGGGCTTCCACGCGCCGGGGATCTCGCGGACGAGCCGGTCGGAGACGTTGTAGTAGGAGTCCGGGTGCTCGGGCGCGACGGCGGTCGGGCACACCACGACCTCGGCGCCGTAGGCCTTGAGGACGTTGCGCTTGTCCTCGCTGACCTTGTCGGGGCACACGAACACGCACTTGTAGCCCTTGCGCTGGGCGACCAGGGCGAGACCGACGCCGGTGTTGCCGGAGGTGGGCTCGACGATCGTGCCGCCCGGCTTCAGCTCACCGGACTTCTCGGCGGCCTCGACCATGCGCAGCGCGATGCGGTCCTTCACGCTGCCGCCGGGGTTCAGGTACTCGACCTTCGCCAGCACCGTGGCCTTGATGCCGTCGGTCAGCGAGTTGAGCTTGACCAGCGGCGTGTTGCCGACCAGATCGACGACGTGCTCGACGTACTCCACCGGTATCTACTCCCTGCTCCCACTCTCCGAGATAGCGGGAGGAAGCGTAGCTCTAGTGGCTGCGGAGGGTGATTCGAACAGCGCGGCCGACGATTCCTGGTGAAGGGGGTGTCGCGGATGATCGGACTGAGGACGCTGCGGGCGGTGGCGATGACCGCCGCGACGGTCGGAGGCCTGTCCGGAGCGCTCGTCGGCCTGCTGAACGAGCAGGGCAGACGCGCCCGCGTGGCCATCGGCGTGCTGGAACACCTCTGGCCCGCGCCCGACGGGGTGTACTTCGACGACGGCCGCGACCCGTTGCGCCTGGCCGTCCTCGGCGACTCGATGGCGGTGGGCGTCGGTGTGACACATCCCTCGCAGATGCCGGGCGTGTTGCTGGCCCAGGCGCTGGCCGAGGAGGCGGAACGGCCGGTGCGGCTCTCGACCTACGCCGTCAGCGGCTCCACCACCCGCGACCTGGTGCCGCAGGTCGACGCGGCGGTGCTGGACGAGCCGCAGGTCGCGCTGGTGATCATCGGCGCGAACGACGTGACGTCGCGGATCGGCGCCCGCGAGTCGGCGCTGCTGCTGGCCGAGCAGGTGCGCAGGCTGCGCACCGCCGGCTGCGGTGTCGTCGTCGGCACCTGCCCCGACCTGGGCATCGTGCGGCCGATCCCGCAGCCGCTGCGGGCGATCGGACGCCGGTACAGCCTGCGGCTCGCGGCGGCGCAGACCGCGGAGGTGCGGCGTGCGGGCGGGGTGCCGGTGTCGCTCGCGAACCTGCTGGCGCCGGAGTTCCTGGCGCGGCACGTCGACATGTTCAGCTCAGACCGCTTCCACCCCAGCGCGATCGGCTACGAGGCGGCGGCAGGCGTGCTGCTGGCCCCGTTGTGCCAGGTCGCGGGTTTGTGGCCGGGGTGGGCCGCGTCGCCGCTGCCGGTCCGCTCAGCGGCGGCGCTGGCGGTCCGCCCGTCACGGGTGCCGGCGTGGCTGCAGAAGCGGCACGCGTGAGTTTTCGGAATGACCGGGTTTCGAAATGCTCGTCACTCGCGCTGGCCGGGGTGAGCGGCCGTTAACTAGGCTCGACGGCAACCTTGACTCTCAACGAGGAGTTTCGTGATGCCTGAGGCCGTGATCGTCTCCGCCGCCCGCTCCCCCATCGGCCGGGCGGGTAAGGGCTCGCTGAAGGACCTGCGGCCCGACGACCTCGCCGCGCGGATGGTGCGGGCGGCCCTGGACAAGGTGCCCCAGCTCGACCCGGCGCAGATCGACGACCTGATGCTCGGCTGCGGTCTCCCCGGCGGCGAGCAGGGCTTCAACATGGCGCGCGTCGTCTCCGTGCTGCTCGGCCAGGACACCCTGCCCGGCACGACCGTCACCCGGTACTGCGCCTCGTCGCTGCAGACCACGCGCATGGCCCTGCACGCCATCAAGGCCGGCGAGGGCGACGTGTTCATCTCCGCCGGCGTCGAGATGGTGTCGCGCTTCGCCAAGGGCAGCTCCGACTCGTGGCCGGACACCCACAACCCGGTCTTCGCCGACGCCGAGGCGCGCACCGGTGCCACGGCCTCGTCCGGCGCCTCGGAGTGGGTCGACCCGCGCACGCTCGACGTCGTGCCGGACGTCTACGTCCCGATGGGCCAGACCGCCGAGAACCTGGCCCTGCTCAAGGGGATCTCGCGCCAGGAGATGGACGAGTTCGGCGTCCGCTCGCAGAACCTCGCCGAGAAGGCGATCGCCGGCGGCTTCTGGGCCCGCGAGATCACGCCGGTGGAACTGCCCGACGGCACCGTGGTCTCCGCCGACGACGGCCCGCGCGCCGGCGTCACCTACGAGGCCGTGTCCGCCCTGAAGCCGGTCTTCCGCCCCGACGGCCGCGTGAACGCCGGCAACTGCTGCCCGCTGAACGACGGCGCCGCGGCGCTGGTGATCATGTCCGACACGAAGGCCCGCGAGCTCGGCATCACCCCGCTCGCCCGCATCGTCTCGACCGGCGTCTCCGGCCTGTCGCCGGAGATCATGGGCCTCGGCCCGGTCGAGGCCTCGAAGCGCGCGCTGGCGCTGGCCGGCCTCTCGGTCTCCGACATCGACCTGGTGGAGATCAACGAGGCGTTCGCCGCCCAGGTCATCCCGTCCTACCAGGACCTCGGCATCGACCTCGACCGCCTGAACGTGAACGGCGGCGCGATCGCCGTGGGCCACCCGTTCGGCATGACGGGCGCGCGCATCACCACCACCCTGATCAACTCGCTGCAGTTCCACGACAAGCAGTTCGGCCTCGAGACGATGTGCGTCGGCGGCGGCCAGGGCATGGCGATGGTCATCGAGCGGCTGAGCTGAGTCGTTCGGCATCTTTCGTTCAAGATCTGCAATTTGACGCTTGCAAGTAGCTCCGCTTCACCCGAACGGAGCTACTTGTCTGCCCCCTTTCTGCCGATGAGACAAAACGTCGTTCAAATGACGTCATCAGGCGAGGGGAAGTCCGTCCCTACCGATGAGCAAGGAGGGTTCGGACATGCCGTACGTGTGGTGGCAAAGCGAATACGACCTGCAATGCCACGCTTTCTCTCTCGACCAAGCCGACGGGCCGCGGAGCTTCTACGAGGCCGTTTGCGAGCACTCGGTGCCTGATGAGCGGGTGTCGCGCGCTCAGGCGGGGATGCTGTGCACCGCCTGTCTGATCAAGGTGGGCACGGAGATCCCGGACGTGCGCTGGCGCGTGTAGGTCTTTTTCAGCATTCGTCGAAATACGGCGAACAGGCCCGCCCCGGCCGAATGCCGCTCGAATTCAATGACTTCCGATTCCCCCGGAAGTCGAATTCCTCGGATTTCCTGCACAAACGCCGAAGGGGCGCCCCGCCGCAGCGGAACGCCCCTCCGAGTGCACCCGGACGTCAGTCCGAGTTGAAGTACGACAGCAGGCGCAGGATCTCGGTGTACAGCCACACCAGGGTCACGGTGAGGCCGAACGCGATCTGCCACGCGTACTTCGCCGGCACACCGGCGCGGATCGCCTGGTCGGCGGCGTCGAAGTCGATCAGGAAGCTGAACGCCGCGAGGCCGATGCAGACGAGGCTGAAGATGATCGCGAGCGTGCCGCCGTTGCGGAGGCCGAGGCCGCCGTCGGTGAAGAAGCTCATGATCAGGTTGAACAGCATCAGGACGGCGACGCCGATGATGGCGCCGGTGATCCACTTGGTGAACTTCGGCGTGACGCGGATCGCGCCCGTCTTGTAGACCACGAGCATGCCGGCGAAGACGCCGATCGTGCCGATGATGGCCTGGCCGATGACCACCACGCCCTGGCCCGGGTTGCGGGTCCAGTTGTCGATCATGCCGCCGATGATGCCGCTGAACGCGCCGAGGAAGATGCCTTCGACGGCGGCGTAGGCGATGACCAGCGGCGGGCTCGGGACTCGCTTGAACGAGATGACCAGACCGAGCACCAGGCCGATGATCGCGGCCGGGAACAGCAGGAACCACGCCTGCATGAGGTAGGTGATGACTGCGGTGACGGCCACCACGGCCAGCGTGATGCCGGTCTTGGTGACGACGTCGTCGATCGTCATCGGCCGCTCGCTGGTCAGCGGCGGCGGGGCCTGCTGGTAGCCAGCCTGTTCTGGCTGGCCGAAGCCTGCGTAGCCTCCGTACCCGCCGCCTGTCGGCAGGTTACGGAAAGCCGGGTTGCTGCTCGAGCGCACCTGGTCCTCCTGGGGCGTTGCTTACGCCGTCATGGGGTTCAACGAGCACGCCCGGTGCCATGTTCCCCGTCGGTAAAGGCGACTTTACCCCCGACGACGATCACACGCGTGCAAATAGGGCCGTGACTCCGGAGCGTTATAAGACTGCGGCGTGTCGCGGCGCGGCACGCTCGAATCGAGTAGTCCAGATCACACTTCGTTCACGATCACACTCTGCGTAGTACCCAGACTTCCCTCTCGTGGGGGCTTGTCGCCGGTTCGGGGGACCGACAAGCTCGCACGCGGGATATACACAGGTCAGAGGGGATCACGATTCACCATGGGCTGGAAACGTCTGGCCGCCGTGGCGATGGTTTCGGGGCTCGCGCTCCTGACCGTTCCCGCGACGGCGACTGCTGTCGGCGTCAAGGGCATCGGCCACAACGCGTCAGGGCTCCAGCCCAACGCCACACCGGGTAGCGAGTGGCACGGGTCCTACGTCTGGCAGGACAAGCACGTGTGGTGCGTCCAGTACGCGCTGCCCGCGCCCGACAGCAACGTCGGCTACAACGAGGGCGACGCGCTGCGCACCAAGGCGGGCAAGGACCTCGCGCCGGACATCGCGGCGAACATCTCCTACCTGCTGCTGCGCTACTCCACGACGAAGTCGCCGGACGAGGCCGCCGCGCTCGCGCACCTGTTGCACAGCTGGACGTCCGCACCGGACGGCGCGGTCCGCCTCGACACGACCGACCCGAAGTACCTCGCCTACGACGCGCCCTTCTACGCCGCGCGCCTGCCGCAGTCCGTCATGGACGCCGTCGCGCGCATGAAGGCCGACGCCGAGGCCAACCGCGGCCCGTGGACGCTCACCGCGACCGCACCGAAGGAACCGCTGGTCATCGACACCGAGTCCACCTGGACGCTGGCCCTGGTCAAGGCCAACGACCAGGGCGTCACCAACGCGGGCATCGACTTCACGCTGACCGACGCGAAGCTCGCCGACGGCAGCACCAGCGGCAAGGCCACTACGGGCGCCGAGGGCCAGCCGGCCGCCGTGAAGATCATTCCCACCGGTCCGAAGCCGACGATCGCGGCCGTCGCGGACTCCCCCGCCGACCGGCCCGTCGTGCACTTCCCGATCCAGACCGAGAACATGCAGCGCATGGTCACGACCGGCGGCGAGAAGAAGCTCAACGCGAACGCCACCGGCCTGGCCAAGACCGCGCCCGGCGCCGTGAAGATCACGAAGATCGACTCCGAGACCAAGAAGTCGATCGCGGGCGTCGCGCTGCGCGTCACGGCGAAGGACCAGACGTCGCCCGCGAAGAAGCAGGACGACGGCGACCTCGTCGGCACGGACGGCAAGCCGCTGGTGCTGCAGACCGGTGCCGACGGCACGGTCGAGGTGCCGGACCTGCGCACGCCGCAGGAGATCTGCCTCGTCGAGGTGGCCGCGCCCAAGGGTTACGAGGAGTACTTCGACCCGAAGGCACCGCCTGCCGCGTGCGGCGCGGTGGCGGCGGGCCAGACGCTCGCGCTGGAGCTGGTGAACAAGCCGAACAAGCCGGTGGTGCCCAGCACGATCCCCGCGGGCACCGAGGGCCAGACGCCGGTCGCGACCGCGTCGTTCGACACGCAACTGCGTCCCGGCCTGATGCTCGGGGTGGGTGGCCTGGTGCTGCTCGGTGCGGCGCTGGCAGGCTTCCTGGTGTGGCGCAGGCAGTGAGTTCCAGGGCTTTCCTGACCGGTGCGCTGGTGGCGGGACTCGCCGCCGCCAGCGTGCTGGTCGCCACGTCCGAGATCGAGGTCGTCGGTGGACGCGCGGTCGCGGACGAGATCCCCGTGGTCGGCCCCGGTCCGGTCGCCGACAGCCTCAGCACGGGCCGCGGCGCCGACCTCACGGGGTTGATCGGCGGCGCGAACACGGACAACGCCAAGCCCGCCGACCCGCCCGCGCCGCAACAGCAGCAGCCGGCGCCGCCCAAAGCGGGGCCCGGTTCCGTGCGGTTGCCCGCCGGCGGTTCGGCCACGCTGGTGCGCAGGGAGGTCAAGGACGGCGTGCTGCCCGTGCCGGACGGCATCGGCGAGGCGACCTGGTGGGGCACCGAGCTCTCCGGCGCCGAGGGCGCGACGGTCCTCGCCGGGCACGTCGACTGGAAGGGCGCGAAGGGCCCGTTCGCGGAGCTGTGGCAGGCGCAGAACGGCCGTGAGGTCGTGATCGCCGACAGCGCGGGCAAGGAGTTCAAGTTCCGCATCAGGCAGATCGAGACGGTCCGCAAGGAGGAGCTGCCGGCGCGCGCCGTCGAGTTCTTCGGTCCGCGCGGCCCGCACCGGCTCGTCCTCGTCACGTGCGGCGGTACCTGGGTGGGCGGCAAGCAGGGGTACGAGGCGAACCGAGTGGTGATCGCCGAACCCGTCGCGTGACCAGTTCTCGACTCCGCGCAACCCCTTCGGGTGACCAGTCGTCTCCATAAGTGTGAAACGCTGGGGATGGCTGACCACGGGTGTTGCTCTGGCACTCGCTCTCGTTCTGGTGATGACCCTCGGTCCGCACAAGGACTCCGAGAACCAGGCCGAGTCGGGCCCGCTGCCGATGGCGCCGCGCCTGCCCGCGCCCAAGGATGCTGGGCCGACGCCCACGGTGCCCGCCCCCACCCAGGAGCAGATCGCCAAGCAGCCGTGGATGCACAAGCTCACGCCGGGTGAGAAGCCCCCGCAGTTCGTGCTCTTCTCCTTCGACGGCGCGGTCTCGAAGCCGCACTGGGACAAGGTCCTGCCGATCGCCAAGGCCAAGAACGCCCACGTCACCGGCCTGCTGTCCGGTGTGTACATGCTGTCGGAGCAGGACAGCACGCAGTACCAGCCGCCGGCGGGCCTGGCGCGCGGTTCCTCCGACATCTCGTTCGGCGGCACCAGGCAGGACATCACGGCGCGCATCGGCTACCTGAACCAGGTGATCGCCGACGGCCACGAGATCGGCACGCACTACAACGGTCACTTCTGCTCCGGCAGCACGACCCAGCCGTCGGTCGACAAGTGGAACACCGCGGCCTGGAACGCGGAGCTCGACGAGTTCAGGAAGATCCTCGACAGGTCGCGCGCCGCGGGCCTCAACCTGCCGCAGAGCGCGATCCGGGGAGGCCGGACGCCGTGCCTGGAGGGCATCTGGGACCAGGCCTTCCCCGCCATGGCCGCGCACGGCCTCGTCTACGACACCAGCAAGGTGGCGCTGGGCGTGCAGTGGCCGTCCGTCCAAAACGGACTGTACGAGTTCCCGATGCCGGAGGTGAAGGTCCCCGGTCTGGGCAAGCAGGTCGTGATGATGGACTACAACCTCTGGTTCTCGCTGAACGGCGCGAAGGACCAGCCGGAGCGCGCAGCCGACTTCACGCAGATCGTCTTCGACACCTACAAGTCGGTGCACCAGGCCGCGCTGAACAGCAACCGCGCGCCGATCGTCGTCGGCAACCACTTCAACGAGTGGAACGGGTCGGCGTTCTCCAACGCGATGGAGCAGTTCCTCGAGTACGTGTGCGACAAGCCGGAGACGGTGTGCGCCACCTACACCGAGGTGATCCAGTGGATGCAGCTGCAGGACCCGGTCGTGCTGGACCAGCTCCGCAAGATGCCGCCGGCGCGCAACTGAGCGGTGGGGGGGTTTCCCCCCCCCTGCGGCGGGAAACACCCACCGCGGTTTAAACGTCGGTGGGGAAGGTTCCGTCGTTTGTTGGACCAGGCGAAACGTTGTTGTTCCTTTTTTACGTATCC
>NZ_JBHYGW010000020.1:0-53636 GCF_042738015.1 Lentzea sp. NPDC059081 | reverse complement strand
AGGGGGGGGGGGGAGGGGGGGGGGGGGGGGGGGGGGGGGGGGGGGGGGGGGGGGGGGGGGAAGGGGGGGGGGGGGGGGGGGGGGGGGGGGGGGGGGGGGGTTTTTTTTTCCCTCCCTCTCCCCCAACCCCCCCCCCCCCCCGCGGCTCAGCCGTCGGTCGAGATGATCCGGTCGTCGGTCGACCCGGGCGAACCGTTGTCGTCCTGGTTCGACGTGCCGAACCACAACGTGCCGTCCGGCGCCGGGGCGACCGCACGGACGCGGCCGTAGCTGGTGAACACCGCCTGCGGCGTGCCCAGAGCAGTGCCGTTGACCGGGATCTTCCACACGCGCCTGCCGGTGACCGCGCCGACGTAGAGCGCGTTCTTGTACAACGCGATGCCGGTCGGCCCCGCCTGGCTGTTCTGCCACGTCACGACCGGGTTCGTCATGCCCGCGACGGAGCAGGTGCCCTCACAGGTCGGCCAGCCGTAGTTCTTGCCGGCCTCGATGAGGTTGACCTCGTCGGTCCGGTTGTTGCCGAACTCCGTGGCGTACGCGGTGTTCCCGATCCAGGTGATGCCCTGGACGTTGCGGTGGCCGATCGAGTAGACGACGCTGCCGGAGCGCGGGTTGCCGGCGGCGGGCTGACCGGCGGTGTCGAAGCGCAACACCTTGCCGCCCAACGAACTCCAGTTCTGCGCGTTGGCGGTGTTCTGGCCGTCGCCCGTGGTGGCCCACAGGTAGCCGTCCGGACCCCACTCCAGGCCGCCGCCGTTGTGGTAGCGGTTCTTGGGGATTCCGGTCACGATCGGCTGTGGCGTTCCGCCGAGCTGCAACTTGGCGACGCGGTTGTCGCTCGCCGTCGAGTAGTAGATGAAGACGGAGTTGTCGGAGGCGAACGTCTTCGACACGGCGAGACCGAGCAGGCCTCCCTCACCGCCGGTGGTCTGGGCCGCTTCGACCGTGTCCAGCTCGGTCACGGTCGTGCCGACGATCTTCTTGATCTTGCGGGTGTCGCGTTCGGTGAAGATGCCGCTGCCGTCCGGCAGGAACTCGATGTCCCACGGGATGTCGAGCCTCGTGGCGAGTGTCCGCTCGGCCAACGGCGACGGGTCGTCCTGCGCAGAGGCCGGTCCGACGACCAGGCCTGCGGCCACGGCAGTGCAGGCTGCCACGGCTGCGATACGACGAGCACGCATGTGCTCTCCTTCTGTCCGCTCGTGAGTTCCGGAGGTTCGGCGGCGGAGTTGCAGGGCGTGGTTACCCAATCACAGATCGGAGTAACCGGCAAAGGACATCCGATGTGTGTGGTCGAAAGACGAGAGATTTGTCCCCGTATTCGGAGCTGACCAGGACTTCTGCACCGATGACTTCGGTAAACCTTGTGTACGGTCTGGACCTCCGGCGTTCGGTGGTCCTACCGTGGGGATCCGCCGCCGCGCACCACGGAAGCGCCTCGGGCCCGTGCGGGCTCGCAGGCCGGACACCCGAGGAGTCGCGCATGAACGCTGCCGTCACCACCACCGAACCGAAGCTCCCCGAGGTCAAGCGCGAGTGGGTCAGGCCCGACTTCCGCGACTTCGACACTCCGATGGAGGTCACCGCGTACGCGGCCCGCAGCTGACGTCAGGCTTCGCGCCGGGGTTCCCGTCCGGGAGCCCCGGCCCTTCCCGGTCGACCGAGGAGCTCCATGTCTGTCGTCGCCCCCGCCGAGTTCGTGGACGAACTGCGCGCGCTCGCACCCCGGTACTGGGACGGCCATCCGTTCCACCTGCGCATGCACGCGGGCCGGCTGAGCAAGCACGAGCTGCAGGCGTGGGCCGCGAACCGCTGGTACTACCAGCGCTGCATCGCGCAGAAGGACGCCGCGATCCTCTCCAACTGCCCGCTGCCCGACATCCGCCGCCAGTGGCGTGAGCGGATCGTCTGGCACGACGGCACGCGGCCGGGCGAGGGTGGCGCCGAGAACTGGATCCGCCTCGCCGAGGCCGTCGGTCTGACCCGCGACGAGGTGCTCGACGAACGGCACGTGCTGCCCGGCGTGAGATTCGCCGTCGACGCCTACGTGAACTTCGCCCGCACGCAGCCGTGGGTCGTCGCGATCGCGTCCGGTCTCACGGAGATGTTCTCGGGTGCGTTGATGCGCAAGCGGTTGGCGGCGTTGCGGGAGCAGTACCCGTGGATCGCCGAGGAGGGCTTCGCGTACTTCACGAACCGCATCCAGGCGGTCGCCGGCGAAGGACAGGCCACTTTGGACATCGTGGTCGAGCATTCCGTTACGCGCGAACAACAGTTGGCTGCCATCGCTGCGTTGTCGTTCAAGTGCGACGTGCTGCGGGCCGTGCTGGACGCCGTCGACTACTACTCGGGCAAGCCGTGGAACTAGCCGCCGTGCCGCGCATCCGGCGTGGCGTGAAGTGCACCTACGACCAGACCCGGGCCGCGCACGTCGTGC
This sequence comes from Lentzea sp. NPDC059081, assembly GCF_042738015.1. Taxonomy (NCBI): domain Bacteria; kingdom Bacillati; phylum Actinomycetota; class Actinomycetes; order Pseudonocardiales; family Pseudonocardiaceae; genus Lentzea; species Lentzea sp. NPDC059081. Next base: position 51,199 of record NZ_JBHYGW010000020.1, on the reverse strand, counting down.
TGTTCCCGGAGGGCGTGCTGGTGCTGAACGAGACCGCGGCCTCGGTCGTGGCGCTGTGCGACGGGGCCCGGTCCGTGGGCGACATCGCCGTCGCGCTGGCCGACGAGTACGACGGCGTCGAGCCTTCGGACGTCGCGTCGCTGGTGTCCCGGCTGGTCGAGCGGAGGGTGGTGGACGTGGATGGCTGAGGCGCCGTTCGGGCTGCTGGCGGAGCTGACGCACCGGTGCCCGTTGCAGTGCGGGTACTGCTCGAACCCCGTCGAGCTGGTGCGCAGGGACGCCGAACTGACGACCGGCGACTGGCTGCGCGTGTTCGACCAGGCCCGGTCGCTGGGCGTGTTGCAGATCCACCTGTCCGGCGGCGAACCGTTGCTGCGCAACGACCTGCCGGAGCTGGTCACGCACGCGAACGGCCTGGGCTGCTACGTCAACCTGGTCACGTCGGGCGTCGGCCTGTCGCGCGACCGGTTGGCGGACCTGGCTTCGCGCGGTGTCGACCACGTGCAGCTCTCCCTGCAGGACGCCACCCGCGCCGGCAACGACCGGATCGCGGGCATCAAGGCGTTCGACCGCAAGGTGGCGGCCGCGGCGTTCGTGCGCGACCTCGGCCTGCCGCTGACCGTCAATACGGTGCTGCACCGCCAGAACCTCGACGACGTCGCCGGGGTCATCGCGATGGCCGAGGAGATGGGCGCTGACCGCCTGGAGCTCGCCAACACCCAGTACTACGGCTGGGCGTTGCGCAACCGGTCCGCCCTGCTGCCGACCCGCGAGCAGCTCGCGCTGGCCGGCCCGGTCGTCCACGCCGCGCAGGAACGCCTGCGCGGGCGGATGGAGATCGTCTACGTCATCGCCGACTACCACGAGGCCCACCCGAAGCCGTGCATGTACGGGTGGGGCGCGCGGCAGCTGACGGTGGCGCCGAACGGCGACGTCCTGCCCTGCCCCGCCGCCACGGTGATCGACTCGCTGGAGATCGAGAACGTGCGCGGCTCGTCGCTGCACGACATCTGGCACGCGTCGCCGTCGTTCAACGCCTTCCGCGGGTTCGGGTGGATGAAGGAGCCCTGCCGTTCGTGTGCGCGCAAGGAGATCGACTTCGGTGGGTGCCGCTGCCAGGCGTTCCAGCTGACCGGTGACGCCGCGGCCACCGACCCGGTCTGCTCGCTGTCCCCTGAACGGTCCACTGTGGACGTGATCCTGGCGGCCGAGACGACGTCGGCCGCTCCGCTGGTGATGAGGAAGATGCGGTGAGGGCGGTCCTCCTCGGCACCACGGCAGGTGGTGGCTTCCCGCAGTGGAACTGCGCGTGTGCGTTGTGCGCCCGTGCCCGGTCCGGCTCGGTGCCGTCGCGGTCGCAGGACTGCCTCGCGATCACCGGCGACGGCACGGACTGGTGGCTGGTCAACGCCTCGCCCGACCTCCGCACCCAGATCGCGGGCTGCGCGCTGCTGAACCCCGGCCCCGGACCGCGCGACACCCCGATACGCGGCGCGTTGTTCACCGATGCCGAGCTCGACCACACGCTGGGGTTGCTGACGTTGCGCGGCGGTGCGGGACTGACGGTGTGGGCGCCCGGCGCCGTGCTGCACGCGTTGCGGGACCAGTTCGACCTGCGCACGGTGATCGACGGCTACGCACCCGTCGAATGGCGGCCGGCGGAGTCGTTCGAGATCGCCGGCCTACGCGTCGAGGTGGTCCCGATCAGCGACAAGCGGCCGAAGTACGCCCGGTCGTCCACCGCGGACGGCCCGTGGGTGGTGGCCTACCGCTTCACCGACCCGGTCACCGGCGGCGTGCTGGTCCACGCGCCCTGCCTGGCGTCGTGGCCGGACGGCTTCGACGAGGTCGTGGCCGACGCCGGCTGTCTGCTGCTCGACGGCACCTTCTACTCGGCGGCGGAGATGGGGGCGGCGACCGGCAGCGCGTCCGGTCAGGCGTCGATGGGTCACCTGCCGGTGGTGGAGAGCCTGCCGTTGCTGGAGCGTTTTCCTGCTGTCCGGCGCATCTACACGCACCTCAACAACACCAACCCGTTGCTCGACCCGTCGTCGCCGGAGTCGGCCTCGGTGCGCGCGGCGGGTGTCGAGGTGCCGTTGGACGGCACGGTGATCGAGCTGTAGATCGGCCACAATCGCCGGATGTCCTACGTGATCGGTGGCCGCCCGCTCGCCGACCGGCTGGTCGCCGAGATGCCGTCGTTCGTGCGCCGGGTGGTCGCGGCGCTGGTGGAACGAGTGCCGAGCTACGCGCAGCTGCCGGCGGAGGAGCTCGACGGCGACATCCACGGCGTCGTCGAGCACACGTTGCGGGCCTTCGCCTCCGTGCTGGCGTCGGGTGAGCTGCCCTCCTCCGAGGAGCTGCGGTTCCTGCGCGAGTCGGCGGCACGCCGAGCCGAGGAGGGCATGCCGATCGACGTGGTGCTGACGGCGTACCACGTGGGCATCCAGGTCGTGTGGGAGGCGCTGGTGCCCGAGGCTCGTCCCGAGGAGATCGCGGACGTGCTTGCGCTCAACGCCCTGGCACTGCGCTACCTGCAGCTCGTGACGCCGGTGGTGAGCGCGGGTTACCTGGACGAACGCCAGACGATGTTCGACGACGAACGCTCCGCGCGGGCCACGCTGCTGACCGGGCTGCTCGCGGGAACCGTTGAGGCGCAAGGACCTCTGGTCGTGCTGGCGCTGGACGTGCCACCGCATCCGGACGAGCTGCTCACGGGCGTGGACGCGTCCGTGGCGTCACGCCGGAAGCTGCGGCGGCTGCGGGCGGAGCTGGAACGGCACAGCCGCGAACCGGTGCTGTCGTCGCTGACCGCGGACGGCGGTCTCGCGTTGCTGCCGGGCGAGGACCTGCCGCTCGACCGGATCGTGGCCGACGTGGCGCGAGCGGCCGGTGTCCCGCTGACGGTGGCGGCGGTCGCGGCCCCTCCCTCCGGGGTCGCGGCCGCCGCTGTCCTGGCTCGCGAGGTCCTCGCCGTGGCGCTGCCGTCGGGTCCTGGGCTCTACCGGCTCACCGACGTGCTGCTGGAGTACCAGCTGTCCCGGCCGAGCGCGGCGGTGGAGCCGCTGGCCGCGATCGTCGCGCCGTTGACCGACGAGCTGGTGCAGACGCTCGAGGTCTACCTGCGCCGCGGGTCACGCCGGCCCGCGGCGTCAGAGCTGCACGTACACCCGAACACCGTCGACTACCGGCTGCGGCGCGTCGCGGAGCTGACCGGGCTGGACCCGACGCGGATCGAGCACGTCACGCTGCTGACTGCTGCCCTGGCCGCGCGGCGCGCGCGACCGTAGCGCCGAAAGCCGCCATGCCCGCGGCGTTGGGGTGCAACGGCGCCGCGATCGTCGTCGGGATCAGCCCCTCCAGGTACCGGTCCCCCGGCGCCGCGCACGTGTCGTGCCCGACGCTGACCGCCGCGAGGTCGACGTACGTCGCGCCGCGCTTGGTCGCCTCCGCCTGGGCCGTGGCGTTGAGCAGGGCGATCGAACCCTGCAGGTGGTCGGCGTCGCGCGACCAGATCGGCTGGACCGGGTGGCAGCCGCCAGGCCGGAGGTAGGTGCCGTAGCCGGTGACGAGGATCTTGGCCCGGGGTGCGCGCCGCTTGACCTCGTCGAGCGCGTTGCCGAACTCCGGTGCCCACTGGGCGATCCGCGCCGCGACCTGGCCGCCCAACCGGTCGGAGCAGGACAACCCGACGGGTTCCGGCAGGAGGTTGATGCAGCTCAGCGCGGTCTGCACGAGCTCGACGTCGTTGCCGCCGATCGTGATCGACACGAGGTCCGTGGTCGGCTTCAGCGCGTCGTACTGCGGTGCGACGAAGCCGAACTGGCGGCCGGCGAAGTCGTCCGTCGTCGCGCCGGAGCACGTGACGTCGGTGAGCCGCGCGTGGAGGATCTTCGCCGCGGCCCGCGGGTAGTTGTTGTCGCTGCTGCGCAGGCACCACAGCGCCGGGTCCTGGTTCAGGATCAGCGGTCCGGCCGCGGCCGAGTCGCCCAGCGCCACGTAGTCGAGCGTGTCCGCGTGTGCGGTGGTTGTTCCGGCGACCAACGTCGCCACGAGCGCCAGCCCGGCCGCGATTCGCATTCCGATCCTCCAACGTCGTTGTCAGGTCAGCTCATCGTGGTGGCTCTCGTCACCGGCGCGGGTAGGACGTTGCCCAGAGTCATCCGGTCGTGTTTGTGACCGATCACAATGTCCTCGTGACTCCCGGAGAACTCCTGTCGCTGGCGGCCAAGTCCTGCGTGGACGCCGCCGGGTTGCTGCGCTCGACACCGCTGGACGTCGCGCCGAAGGGCACGTTCGACCAGGTCAGCAACGTCGATCTGGCGGTCGAGGAGTTCCTGCGCGCCGCGCTGACCGCGGGTGCTCCGGGGTCGGCGGTCGTCGGCGAGGAGCTGGGAGCGTCGACGGCCCGCGTGACCTGGTACGTCGACCCGATCGACGGCACGCGGAACTTCGTGCGCGGCCTGCCGCTGTCGTGCCTCTCGGTGGCCGCGGCGGTGGAGGGTGAGCTGGTCGCGGGCTGCGTGCTCGACCCGTTCCGCGACGAGCTCTTCACGGGCGCCGTGGACGTGCCGTTCGAGGTCAGGTCGACCGGTCTGACGATCACGCCGGGGACGAGCCCGCGCCCGCTGGTGCTCACCGACATCCCGTTGCCCGGCAGCCCTTATCGCGGCGAGTTGGAGTTGCTGGCCTCGCTGCTGTCGGTGGCCGACGTCCGTCGCGTGTACTCCACGGCGCTCTCGCTCGCCTGGGTGGCGGCGGGCCGGGCCGACGCGGCCGCGAACCTGGGCGTCCACCCGTGGGACGTGGCGGCGGGCGCGGTGCTGGTCCGTTCCGCGGGCGGGTCCTTCACCGAGATCGGCGTGGACGGGTTCGTGGCGGGCCGGGGTGAGATCGTCGGCTGGCTTCGTGAGCGACTGGAGGGCATCGTCTCGTGATCGATCTCAACGGCAGGGTCGTGCTGGTCACCGGCGCGGGCGGTGGTCTGGGCGCGGGCATCGCGGTCCGTTTCGAAGCCGCGGGCGCTCTCGTCGTCCGCCATCGCGGCCGGGTGGACGGCGACCTGGTGTCGGACGCTCCACGCGTGGTCGCTGAGGCATTCAGCGCGCACGGCCGCTTGGACGCGGTCGTGAACAACGCGGGCGTGCAGCCCGTGGAACCGTTGCCCGGCATGACGGTCGAGCAGTGGCAGTCCGTTGTGGACACGAACCTGACGGCGCCCTTCGCCGTCACGCAGGCCGCCGTGGAGCACTTGCCCGCCGGCGGCTCGATCACGCACGTCGCGTCGATCGAGGGCACCCACCCGGCACCGGGCCACGCCCACTACGCCGCGTCGAAGGCGGCGCTGATCATGCACGCCCGCGCCGCCGCCCTGGAGTACGGACCGCTTGGCATCCGCGTGAACACGGTGTCGCCCGGCCTGATCGCACGGCCGGGCATCGAGGTGGACTGGCCGTCCGGCGTCGCGCGCTGGGAGGCCGCGGCGCCGTTGGGCCGGCTGGGTACGCCTGAAGACGTCGGCGACGCGTGCGTGTTCCTCGCCTCGGACCTGGCGCGGTGGATCACCGGCCACGACCTGGTGGTGGACGGCGGCGTGACGGCCCGCCCGACCTGGTAGCCCTGACCTGGTAGCCCTGACCTGGTGACTCAGCTGCGCCCGCCGTGCCGCAGCGCCTCCAGCGTCGAGCCGCGCCGCCGTCGCACGAGCTCGCGCAGGGTGCCGACGTTGCGGTAGCCGACCCGGCCGGCGATCGCCTCGGCGCTGAGCGTGGTGGTGCGCAACAGGTGCGTCGCCTCGTCGAGGCGGATGTCCTGGATGAAGTCGAGCGGCGACCGGCCCAGCACCGTCTGCGCGGTCCGTTGCAGGGTGCGCGTGCTGACGCCCAGCTCGCGCGCCGCGTGGGCCAGCGGAGGCGGGTCGGCCAGGTGCGTGCGCGCCCACCGTTCGAAGGCCGTCATCAGCGGGTCGGCCTGCGCCAGCTGGGTCGGCAGGGCGAACGCGGCCTGCGAGGGCCGGTCCCCGATCAGCAGGTACCGGGCGACCAGGTCGGCGAGGTCGGGGCTGCGCTGCTGCACGATCCACAAGGCCAGGTCGATGTGCGCGAACGCCGCCCCCGCCGTGGTCCGCTGCCCGTCGTTGACCAGCGTCCGCGAGTCCTCCAGCTCAACGGCCGGATACCGCTGCCGGAACGCGGGCCCGAGCCACCAGCTCGTGGTCGCCCGCCGCCCGTCGAGCGCACCGGCCTCGGCCAGGAAGAACGCCCCGCTGCACGCGGCGGCCAGCGCCGTCCCCCTCCCGGCCAGGTCCAGCACCCAGGCGTTGGCGGGATCGCGCACCGCCGCGACCACCTGCTCCGGCGCCCGCAGCCCCACCGCGGGCATGACGACGAGGTCCTCACCGGGTTCCAGCTCCGCCACCGGAACGGTCGCCAGCGCCAGCCCGTTGCCGGTCCGCACCTGCGTCCCGGCACCGACCACCGTCGCCGTGACGGGCGGCCCGTCGGCGCTCAGGGCGTTCGCGGCGCCGAGCACGTCCATGATCGCCGCAAGCCCCGAGTCGAACGTGCCGTCCACGACGGCCAACGCCACACGCATGTCGCAAACGGTACTGGAATCGTCGTTTACGCCACTCCTCCTGGGCTCGCCGGCCTCATAACTTGATCTCCAAGCCCCATCTCACAAGGGAGATCACGTCATGACGCTCGGACTCGGAGTGCTGGCCCTGCTGACCGCCGAGAAGGGCAAGGAGGCGGACCTGGCCGCGTTCCTGGACATCGGCCACGCCGTCGTGGAGGACGAGCCCGGCACCAAGGTCTGGTACGCCTTCCGGCTCGACGACTCGACCTTCGGCATCTTCGACGCCTTCGAGGACGAGGAGGCCCGCCAGGCGCACCTCACCGGCAAGATCCCGGCCGCCCTCGCCGAGGTCGGTCCCGAGCTCCTGGCGACCGCTCCGGACATCCGCGAGGTAGAGGTGCTGGCGTTCAAGCACCCGGCCTGAACGAGGCCCGGTGACCTTGCCCACAAGGGGCCCGAGAGGCGGTCGTTCGGCCCGGTTTCGAGCCGCGGAGGTCGGCACCACTGCGGCACGAACGGCCGTGGAGGACCACGCCCGCGGCGAGCGTCACCGGTAGTTACAAGATCATCCCCTGACCGGGTCGCGCCTGGTCAGGGGGTGAATCCATGTGATGAAACGGAGTACCCCCGACGGGATTCGAACCCGTACTGTGATCCTTTTAAGGGACCTGCCTCTACCGATTGGGCTACGGGGGCGCGGTGAGCCTAGGCCTTGATCGTCGGCTTGTGTGAGCGGATGGTCGTTTCTCGCCCGAGCGGCCCAGTGAATTGGACTAGAGCGAGCATCCCGCTAAGCATCGAACGGACCCGAACATCAGCGCGTCCTCCCCGCTCCGAGCAGCTCCTTGAAGCGCAGCGCCACCCAGTCGTGCACGGCCGTGGAGACCGCGGTGTCGCCCGCGCGGTGCTCGAACCAGCGCCAGTCGCAGTTCACGTTGATCTCCAGGAACACGTGCTCGGAGCCGGTCACGAGCAGGTCGAACGCCGCCACCTGCACGCGCCAGTGCCGGGTCAGGGCCAGCAGTCTGTCCGAGAGGGAGGCCGGGACCGAGGTGGGCGTGACGCGCACGGCGTCGGGGTCCACCCAGAGTTGTGCGGGATCGAGCTTGTCCACCTGATAGGCGATGCACTGCTCGCCCACCACGAACACGCGCAGCTCCGTGTCGGACGGGACGTACTCCTGCACGATCACCGGCGCGGGTTCGGGGGCGTCGGAGGCGCGGGAGGTCTCCAGGGGTCGCGGGAAGAGGCCGTGCTGGACGCCGGGACGTGGTTCCAGCAGGTGACGGCCGGCGGTTTTCACGATGCAGCGGCCGCCGCCCGGCCGGGTGCGGCCTGGGCGGGTCGTCACGGCGGTGCGCGGGATCCTCAACCCGAACGCGGCGGCGTCGGAGAGCTGGGTGAGGCGGTCCAGGTGCGTCGAGAAGCGCGACGGGTTCACGTGCGCCCAGTCGGAGCGCGAGGACAGCCAGTTGGCGACTGAGGCCCACTGGTCGACGGCGTAGGCGCCGGCCAGGGTTCCCGGTTCGACGGGGACGGCCGAGAGCTCGAAGTGGCGGCGCCAGACCAGGAGGGGGCGCAGGAGCCAGCGGTCGAGCTCGATCAGCGGCTGGTCCGTGTAGACGGACAGCGGGATGTCGATGCAGCGGTCGGCGTCGATGCGGGCCATCCGGATGCCGCGTTCGGCCAGTGCGATGGAGAGCTCGTTCATCTCCATGTCGGCCGCGCGGGCCAGGACGAGCACGCAGGGTTGCGGGTTGCCGTCGCCCTCGTCGACCATGCCGAGCCGGTGGACCTGCTCCTGGAAGTCCAGGCACTTGGGAGGAGAGCGGAAGAGGTAGTCCTGCCCCTGCAGCAGCAGAGGTCTTGCAGCCTCGGACGGGGCACCCGGCACCCGCCCGTCAGCTGACCTGCTCAATCGTCCTTCTTGCTGCGGAAACTCTGCCCCGCCTGCGCGTACTCCGTGGCGTACTGCGCCAACGCGGGGTCCTCGATCTCACCGCGACGAAGCTGTGCGGCCAGCTCCTCGAGAGACATCGGGATCACCTCTCTCCCCACATGGCAAATCACGCATTCAGGTGATGCACCAGCCGTAGTCTCGATAACACGTAACGCAATGTCAAGGCAGCCCCCGCAGCTTACGCCGATTGGGGGCTCAAGTTCCGCCCTCAGAGCAAAGAAGTGCCCCGAATGATGTCTCATTCGGGGCACTCCGTTACTCACAGAGAGTGAGGTCGGGCGTCACGAGCAGGAGCCGTCAGGACTGCACCGCGCGGTCGAAGTCCGACTTCGGGTCGTTGATCTGGCCGAGCGCCACGACCTCGCGGCCGTAGAACAGCGCCTGCGTCCAGTCCATCAGCACGCGCAGCTTGCGGTTCACGGTCGGCATGAACGCCACGTGGTAGCTGCGGTGCATGAACCACGCCGGCACGCCCTTGAAGCGCAGGCCGAACACGTCCGCGACGCCCTTGTAGAGGCCGAGGCCCGCGACCGAGCCGAGGTACTTGTGGAAGTAGTCCTTCGGCTTCTGGCCGCGCAGCGACGCGACGATGTTCTTGGACAGCAGCTTCGACTGGCGGATGGCGTGCTGCGCGTTCGGCACGCACGTCGCCGTCGGGTCCTCGTCGGTGCGCGAGAGGTCCGGCACCGCGGAGCAGTCACCGGCGGCCCACACGCCGTCGAGGCCCTGGACCTGCATGGCGGCGGTGCACCGGACGCGGCCGCGCTCGTCGAGCGGGAGGTCCGTGTTGCGCAGCACCGGGTTCGCCTTCATGCCGGCGGTCCAGATGATCGTGTCGGAGTCGAACTCGGTGCCGTCGTCGAGGATGACGTGGCCACCCTCAAGCGACTTCACGCGGGTGTCGAGGTAGATCTTGATGCCGCGCTTCTCCAACGCCTCGACGGTCCACGCGCCGAGCTTGGCGGAGACCTCGGGCATGATCCGGCCCATCGCCTCGACCAGGACCCAGTTCATCTCCTCGGGCTTGATGCCCTCGTAGTACTTGAGCGCATACCGCGTCATGTCCTCGAGCTCGGCGAGCGTCTCGATGCCCGCGAAGCCACCACCGATCACGACGAAGCTGAGCAGCTTCTTGCGCAGGTCCGCGTTGTTGGTGCTGGCGGCCTGGTCCAGGCGCGAGAGCACGTGGTTGCGGACGTAGATCGCCTCGCCGATCGTCTTCATGCCGATGCCGACCTCGGCCAGGCCGGGGATCGGGAGCGTGCGGGAGATCGCACCCAGCGCGGAGACGAGCACGTCGTACTCGATCTCCTCGACGTGGCCGTCCGACAGCTCGGCGGTCACGATCTTGCGCGCGTGCTCGATCTTGGTGACGCGGCCGGTGACGACGTGGCAGCGCTTGAGCACCTTGCGCAGGGGGGCGACGACGTGGCGCGGCTCGATGGAGCCGGCCGCCGCCTCGGGCAGGAAGGGCTGGTAGGTCATGTGCGGCTGCGGGTCGATTACCGTGACGGAGGCTTCACCGGAACGCAGTTTCTTCTGCAGTCCGAGAGCCGTGTACATCCCGACGTACCCACCGCCGACAATGACGATTCGTGTGGGTTGCGACTTCACAGCAGCCATACACACATGGTCGCACCACGACCCCATTTTTCGCGCGTCCGAAGGGGCTGTTGTGACTACCGTCGCCAGGTGATGCGGGACACGATCGGGGCTGACCTGCGACTTGAGCGGAAGTTGAGGCGTTCTCCCTGAGAGGACCGATTCAGATCCTCAGCGCGACGACCCCGATGAGGGCCGTCAGAGCCCCCAGTCCGAGGAGCTCCACGAGCCCGATCTCCGCACCCGACGGGATGAACGCGGCGAAGCCCGCAACGCCAAAAGTGATCATCTGGACAATGGCGAACCGGCGGGCCGGTGCTTTCAGCGCGGCGAGCTCGATCTTCGTTTTCACCGGAACGACCGCGGCGAGTGCGGACGTCGTGTGAATGAGATGTAACGCGGGGATCATCAACAGAACACCGAGCCTCAACGGGTGCCCTTCACCGAACGCCATCGCGAGCGCCGCGTACCCGATCAGCAACGCCGCTCCGGCGCTTCCGGGCATCAGCGCGGTGACGACCGTGAGCGCCGCGACGATGACCAACGGCGCGATCGAGTCGGCCTCGGAGTGCAGGATCAGCGCCACGGGCAGGGCGGCGAGCACGATCGCGAGTCGCATCAGCATTCGTTCGTCACCCGCACCCCGTTCTCGGTCATCCGCCGCAGCCTCAGCCGGTGCTCCGCGGCGATCATCTCCGCCGCCACCTCGCCCCAGGCCGCCTCCGGATCGGGCACCAGCGGCAGCGGAAGCGTGTTGACCGCCAGGACCACGTGCCCGTGCCTGCGCGTCTGCACGGCCAGCTCGGCGATCTCGTCGTCCAGGAACGGCGACAGCAGCACGACGACGCTCCCGTGCGGCAGCTTGCGCAACGCCACCCGTGACGCCCACCCGGCGGCCTGCACGCACACGACCAGCTGCGTGCGGATCCGCATCAGGTGCCGTCGCCCCACGCCGGAGCGGACGTTGAGCTGCGGCCGGCCGAGGTCCATCAACGCCACCCGGTCGCCCTGCCGCAGGTAGCCGGCGGCCATCGATGCCGCCCGGCGCACCGCGCGGTCCAGGCTGCCGTCCGGACGCGTCGAGGAGCCGTGGTGCGGTGACGACCAGTCCCCCACGGCCGGGCCGACGTCCACGCGCGTGTCGAGGGCGAGCACGACCTCCGCGTCGGCCTCGGCGTGCCGTTCGCGGACGTGGACGGTGCCGGTGCGGGTGGTGACGCGCCAGTCGATGCGCTTGAGCCGGTCGCCCGGCTGGAACGCCCTGATGTCGCGCAGCTCCGTCGAGTCGCCCGCCCGCGGCGACCGGTGGATGCCGACCAGACCGGCTGGCCGCGGCGGCAACGGGCCCGCCGGGTGGTGCTCGACCGGCGGCAGGATCGTGCGGACGTGCTCGGTGCCGACGATCGGCCCGTAGACGTGCATGCCGTCCGGTCCGGCGAAGAGGTGGTCGAGGCGCAGGTCGACGCCGGGCCCCCACGCGTCGCGCCGGATCTCCACGGGCAGGTCGGGCGAGTGCGCGGGGACGGCTTTGACCCCGCCGGGCAGTTTGATCACCGCGATCTCGGCGTCCGCGCCGTCGACGTGCGCGACGGTGTGCACGACGCCGGCTCCCGCGCCGCGCGGCACCGGGCGGACGCTGACCGTCGGCGTGCCCTTGGGCTTGTGGCTGAGCAGCACGGACAGCACCAGTGGCACGCCGAACAGCACCATCTCCACCTGGTGCAGGAACAACCCGGCGAGAACGAGGCCGACGCCGAGCCAGACCGCGCGCGAGTAGGCGTCGGTCGGGTGCCAGTGCGCGCCGTGCGACCGGGTGAAGGCCTCTCTGATCTTGTCCGCGCGGCTCATGCGCTGGGCGGGCCCGGAACCTTGCCGAGCAGCTCGGTGACGACCTGCACGCCGGTGACGCCGGACGTCCACGTCTCCGGCTTCATCACGAGCCGGTGTGCCAGTGCGGCGACCGCGCACTCCTTGACGTCGTCGGGCGTCACGTACGCGCGTCCGTCCAAAGTGGCCAGTGCGCGAGCGACGAGGACCAGTGCCTGCGCGCCGCGTGGTGACGCACCGACCTCGACGGACTGGTGCCTGCGCGTCGCGACGGCCAGATCCACGCAGTACCGCAGGAGATCGTCGTCCACAGTGGTCTGTTCGAGCTCGGCCTGCAGCTCGGCGAGGCGCCCCTGCGCGAGCACCGGCGGCACCTCGGCCTCCTCGCGCCGCCGGGCGATCCGGCGGCGGAGCACCTCGACCTCCTCCTCGGCGGGCGGGTAGCCGATGTCGAGCCGCACCAGGAACCGGTCGAGCTGCGCCTCCGGCAACGGGTAGGTGCCCTCGTACTCGACGGGGTTCGAGGTCGCCAGCACGTGGAACGGCCGCGGCAGCGGGAACGTGCGCCCCTCGACCGTGACCTGGCGTTCCTGCATCGCCTCCAGCAGCGCCGACTGCGTCTTGGGCGGCGTGCGGTTGATCTCGTCGGCCAGCAGCAGTCCGGTGAACACGGGCCCCTGGTGGAACTCGAACTCGCGGCTGCCGGGGTCGTAGAGGAACGAGCCGGTGACGTCCGCGGGCAGCAGGTCCGGCGTGCACTGCAGGCGCCGGAACTCGAGGCTCAACGCCTGCGCGAGCGACCGCGCGATCAACGTCTTGCCGAGCCCCGGCACGTCCTCCAGCAGCACGTGCCCGCCGGCCAGCACGGCCGCGAGCGCGAGCCGCACCGTCCGCGTGCGCCCGACGACGACCTCGCCGATCTCGTCGAGAACGGCCTTGGCCTCCAGTTCGATGCTCACTCGACCCTCCTGAGCCGTTCCGCGAGTTCCTCCGGACCAGGCATCTCGGATGCGTCGATCCCCAGTCGTGCGAGCCGGCCGCGGAACCGCTCCTGGTAGCGCCGCGGGCTCTCCGCCGCCTCCTGCAGCCGGCTCGCGAGCGTGCTGGCGTGCGCGGTGCTGATGGAGCCGGGCGGCGGCGGTGCCGAGCTCCAGATGATGTCCGTGGCCCGCGGCAACCGCCCGACCAGCAGGGCGAACGCGGTGGGCGGCACCGCCAGCGCCGCGGCCCACGCCGGTGGGGCGCCGAGCCACCAGACCGCCACGCCGATGACGGTTCCGACCACCAGCGCCAGCACCGTCTTCATGCGAGCTCCCGGATGATGCGGCCGAGTTCCTGTTGTGCCTCTTCCGCTTGCGCGGGCGTGACGTCCTCGTGCCCGAACCGCGCGCGTTGGTACAGGTCCTTGAGGGTGGTGGCGTCGACGCCGAGCCCGTTCGTGAACTCGGTGGGCGTCTGGTGCGGCTTGCGCGGCTCGGTCTCTTCGAGCGCGAGCCAGGCGGCGATGACGGAGTCGCGCGGCGGCCGTTGCGGATGCGCGGTGAACTCCTGCAAGGCCTTCTCGACGCGCTGGACGACCGGCGCCCGTTCGACCTCGTGGTCGGTGATCTCGATGCCGCGAGAGCCGCGGCGCCGCCGCCAGCGGGGCAGCTCGATCGCCAGAACGATGCCGACCAGTCCGAACAGGACGAGCCCGACGAGGATCAGCAGGAACACCGTGAACGGCACGGCGACCACGTCCGGCAGGTCCTGCGGCAGCGTGAGGTCGAGGCCCGGTTCGCGGTTCTGCGGTGGCGGCTGGTCGTCGAGGCGGTTGACGAGGGTGATCGGGGACGCGCCGCTGGCCGCGACGACGACGATCAGCAACGCCGCCACCGCCGCTCCCGCGCGCCACCACTTCATGCCGTGCAGCCTTACACGGTTCGGGGCGGACGGAATGATCCTTTGGCGAACTCGCGGGTGTCGCTAGTCGAACCGGTCGGCCGGCACCAGCCCGTCGAGGAACGTCCGCAGGTCAGGCGCCAACGGCAGCTCCGACTCGGCGTCCGCGTCCAGCCACACCACCGAGGGCTCGCCGTCCGGCCCGCACTCCCGGTAGTCCAGCGCGACCCACGTGTGCCCGTCCCCGCAGAGCAGCACGACCGGCGACGGCAGGTCCCACTCCCCGACCAGGTACGGCGTGTCGAGCAACGTCAGGGCGCCGCCCTCCGGCCCGATCCCCATCAGCGAGTCGAACGGCACGTGGTCGGACGCCCACGAGGTCGCCGAGGTGACGGGGAACGCCGTGCGCGAGTCCACCACCGTGCCGCCGTTCTGCACGCGCAGCAGCTCCAGCAGGGCCTCGGGAAGCCGCACGCCGAGCACCTTCTCGGCGTCGCGGACGGCGTCCGGGGTGAGCGGCGGCTGCACGCCGTGCGTGCCGGTGTCCCAGAACTCCACGGCGCGCATCCTAGGCAGGTGCCGCACGATCACGTCCGGATGTCCACTCCGTCGAACTCCTGCATCAGGTCGTCGACCAGCGCGACCATCGACATCCTGATCTCGTCCGGATCGCTGAAGCCGGCCTCAGCCTCTGCCGCCAACCTCGGAAGCAGATCTTCCGGCCCTGCTGCCAAGACGCGGAGCTCAGCCACCGCTCGCTCCGCCACCGCGATCGACAGCTGGCTGGACACCAGGTTCCGCAGGCTCTGCGCCAGCTCCGCAGTGCTGAAGGTGCGGAGCAGCCGTAGCACGTCAAGGCCGTCCTTCGGCTTCAGCCGGTGGATCTGCTCCCGGCGCTCGGCAATCTTGATGATCTTCGAAACGATCAGCGCGCCAGGACCTGCGACCTTGATCTCGAACGATCGTGCATCAGCCGGGTCCAGTGCGCTGATCGCTCGAACGCCGTTGTCCACGACGGCGGCTTCCAGTCCCAGGGTCTTGCGAGCCGTGTTCCGGTCATCGTGAGGTCGTCGCAGACGAGCAGAACGCCGGCCTGAACCGCCGCACAGACCTTCCGGTGCCATCAGGTCGACCGCGATTCCTCCCTGCCCGAGCCAACGTCCCGGTTGGTTGCCCGGCACGAAGCCCACCGCGCGCATGGCCTCCACCACCGCGGGCTCGTCCGCGAGATTCTCCGGAATGAGCGCGAGATCCGCGTCCGTGGTGGTCGGCGCGGTCCCGAAGTCAGCTGCACCTGTGTGCAGGTAAACAGCTTGAGCACCGACGAGGACGACCGCGTCGCGATGCGCTCCGAGTCCATCCAGCGCATCCAGCAGAACGCCCCGGGCCAGCACGTACTCAAGCGTGATCATTCTTCCAACCTGCTTCATCCGACTCGAGCACTGCCAACAGTTGTTCCGCTTCCTCGGTTGAGCGCCCTGGACCGGTCAGCAAATCGACGACGACCTGCGCGGGAGCCACGTAGTCAAGCCCCTCGACGCGTCGCGAGCGTGCG
Source organism: Lentzea sp. NPDC059081 (assembly GCF_042738015.1). Taxonomy (NCBI): domain Bacteria; kingdom Bacillati; phylum Actinomycetota; class Actinomycetes; order Pseudonocardiales; family Pseudonocardiaceae; genus Lentzea; species Lentzea sp. NPDC059081. The sequence continues at coordinate 35,798 of NZ_JBHYGW010000020.1, read as the reverse complement.
AACACGACATCGTCGTAAGGCCGCATCACGAGCACATTCGTCCCACGCTCAACGGGCTTCAAGTTGAGGTGATCCATGAGCCCGATCGGATCCTCGGCGTACAAGCTCAACGAAACCAAGGGCGACACCGCCGTCAAACCCTGCGGCAGATACGCACGTGCAGCGGCGGAGCCCGTCAGGACGACGCGTGAACCCACGTCGCGCAGCGATGCCAACGCGTGACTCAACCCCCTCGGATCCAACGCCGTGATGACCTCGTTGGAGGTCATCACCTTGTAGTCCCGGGCCCAGCGGTCGACCAATGCGCGCTTTCGCACAGAGGTCACGGCTCCGTCGTCGTTTCGCGTGATGACCGCTTCGCGGTCGAGCAGCTCCAAGACCCGTGCGCTCGAGGCAACACCGACTTGCGCGCGCGTTGCCAGATCTCTCACCCCGACAGGCACAGTCGTGTCGCAGAGTTCGAGCACTACTTTCGCCGCAGCGGGACCACGAAGAGACTTGAGAAGTCGATCCTCCGGGTCCCGGAAACCACTTCGATCCGCGCCGGCCCGATCGAGGAACAGGGCCGGGCTGTCGACTCTCAGACGCAAGTTTCCGGTGAGATCAAACCAGCCCATGCGGTCATGCCGGCTCATCTGCTCGCGAGTCGTCGGCGACACGAATGGCGCTACCAGCAGCAGTGCGCCGATCTTGATGCCACGTTCGCCGGCTGCTCGCGCGTACCCGCCCAGCTGTTCCGCCACTCTCGCGACGTCTCTGGGCGCCACGACTCCTTTGCACTCCAGCAGCACCGTCGCCGAAGCACCATCAGGTGCCATGATCACGAACTGCCCGTCCGGCCTGTACGCACGCCGAGAGCCGGGCTCCGCACCTGTCTCGCCAGGCTCGATCGACCAGGTCGGCGGCAAGGCCGATCTGATCGCCCGCACCGCCGCCCTGATGAGCTCAGGCTCAGTTGTTCCATGTTCTGCGCCGTTCCGGGACACATGGAACATGTTAGTTTGCGGAACAGTCCCCGCGCAGCGATTTGCTGGACACGTTCGGATGAGTTCTCACCACGAACTCAGAGGCTCTGATCGTCCTGGCTGATCGCCCGCCGCAGCACGTCCTGCAGCATCTCCTGGGTCAGCTTCCCGGTGAACGTGTTCTGCTGCGACACGTGGTAGCACCCGAACACCCGCAGACCACCGAGTGCCACCTCCACCCCGTGCCCGAACTTCGGCCGCGCTGACCCGAGCAGCGGCAGGAACGCCTGCCACCCGAACGCCCCGAGCACCACGACGGATCGCAACGACGAAAGCAACCCGATCTCCTCGCGCAGGAACGGCGTGCAGCGGTCCCGTTCCTCGGGCGTCGGCTTGTTCGCGGGCGGCGCGCACCGCACCGGCGACGCGATCCGCACCCCGTACAGCTCCAGGCCGTCGTCCAGCGCCCAGGCCTCGGGCTGAGAGGCCAGGCCGAGCTCGTACAGGGCGCGGTAGAGGAAGTCGCCGGACCGGTCGCCGGTGAACATCCGGCCCGTCCGGTTCGCGCCGTGGGCGGCGGGGGCCAGGCCCACGATCAGCAACGAGGCGTCGAGAGGACCGAAACCCGGCACCGGCTTGCCCCAGTACTCCTGGTCGCGGAACGCGGCCCGTTTCACCGCCGCGACGGACTCGCGCCACGCCACCAGGCGCGGGCACGCTCGGCAGGCCGTTATCCGCTCGTCGAGTTCCGTAATGTTGCCCCCATGTCCGAGGAGAAGACCGAAGAGAAGCCCGAGTCTCCGTCCGATGACCTTGTCACCACCCAGCACAGCATCACCGTCAAGGGCCGCGAGCTGAGCTACACCGCGACCACCGGGCGTGTCGTGCTCAAGGAGGAGGTCCTCAAGGACGGCGTGTTCGAGGGCCACAAGCCCAAGGCCGAGGTGTTCCTGACCGCGTACACGCTCGACGGCGCCGACCCGCTCAAGCGGCCCGTCACGTTCGCGTTCAACGGCGGGCCGGGTTCCGCCAGCGTGTGGCTGCACATGGGGCTCCTCGGGCCCCGCAGGGTGCTCAGCGGCGACGTCGGCGACCTGACCGCGCCGCCGTACGGGATCGCGGACAACGAGGAGACGCTGCTCGCCGAGAGCGACCTCGTGTTCATCGACCCCGTGTCGACCGGGTACTCGCGGGCGGCCAAGGGCGAGAAGCCGGGCAGCTTCCACGGCTACCAGCCCGACATCGACTCGATCGCCGAGCTCATCCGCCTCTGGACGTCGCGCAACGGCCGGTGGATGTCGCCGAAGTTCCTCTGCGGCGAGTCGTACGGCACGCTGCGCGCCGCCGGCCTGGCCGAGCAGCTGCAGAAGAAGTACGGCATGTACCTCAACGGGCTCATGCTGATCTCCTCGGTGCTCGACTTCGCGACGCTCGAGTTCAACGAGGGCCACGACCTGGCCTACACGCTCTTCCTGCCCACGTACGCGGCCATCGCGAACTACCACGGCCTGCACGGCGACCGTCCGCTCGAGGAGGTGCTCGCCGAGGCCGAGGAGTTCGCGGTCCGCGACTACCCGTACGCCCTCGCGCGCGGCAACCGGCTCAGCGACGCCGAGCGCGCCGCCACGGTCGAGAAGCTCGCGCGGCTCACCGGGCTGACCGAGGAGTACGTGGACGCGGTCGACCTGCGCATCGAGCACATCCGGTTCTTCACGGAGCTGCTGCGCCGCGACCGCAAGACCGTCGGCCGCATCGACTCCCGCTTCACCGGCTGGGACACCGACTACGGCCGCGAGGGCATCTCCGCGGACCCGTCGATCGACGCGATCGTCGGCCCGTACGCGGCGACGCTCAACCACTACGTGCACGCGGAGCTGGGCTACTCGAGCGACCTGCCGTACGAGGTCCTGTCGCGGGTCATCGAGCAGTGGTCGTACAAGGAGTTCGAGGGCAGGCACGTGACGACGGCGGGCAGGCTGTCGGCGGCGATGAGGTCGAACCCGCACCTCAAGGTGCACGTGGCGTTCGGCTGGTACGACGGCGCCACGCCGTACTTCGCGGCCGAGCACCTGCTCGCGCACCTGCAGATCCCGAAGGAGCTGACGGCGAACATCGAGTCGGCCTACTACCCGGCCGGGCACATGATGTACGTGCACGAGCCGTCGCGCGTGAAGCAGTCCGAGGACCTCGCGAACTTCGTGCGGAACTCGTCCAACACGTGATCCTGGACCTGTCCGACGGCACCGTCCTGCACGAGCTGTGGACGGTGCAACGTCTCGCGTACGCCGTCGAGGCCGAGATCATCGGCTTCGACGGCATACCGCCGCTGCACGAGTCGCTGGACGACCTCGGCTCGTGCGGCGAGACCTTCCTCGGGCTCCACGACGACGAAGGTCTCGTGGGAGCGGTGTCGTACCAGATGGACGGGTCCACTGTGGACATCTGCCGGCTGGTCGTGCACCCGCGTGCGTTCCGTCGCGGGGTCGCCTCGAAGCTGCTCGACGCGCTGCCGTCCGGGCCGCAGACCGTGTCGACCGGGAGCAGGAACGCGCCGGCGCTCGCGTTGTACCGGGGGCGCGGGTTCGTGGTGGTCGGCGAACGCGAGGTGGCGCCGGGCGTGTCGATCACGGACCTCGCCAGGCCGTGATCTGGGACGAGCCGCGGCCCGTGGGCGGCGCTGATCAACTCGGTCGAGTGGGACGTGCGACTCGGGCAGCGCCTGAGCTTCGCTCCCCGACCTGTCCGAGGTTCGATGCCGGCCGCGCACGGGCACGTTCCGCGTTGCGGTTGTGAAGCAGCCGGCACCGACGCATGGGCAACCACTTGACGGGTGAGCGGACCGTCTGCCAGACGGCCGGCACGTGCGGACGAGGCCCCACACGCGTCCGCAAGCGCCCGATCAACCGCTGGGGCGCGCCGTCTGACTCTCACGCCCGCACGCCCACATCCCTGTCGCGCGAGCAGTCCGCGGGAGTGCGCGCGGACGATCAAGCAGTTCGTCGGACGCCCGCCTGCGCACCGGGCCTTCGACGAGCAGAGGGGCCGCACCCGCAGGCACGACCCCTCGACCACGTAGAACCCGGTCAGACGACCGCGCGCTCCTCCGCGAAGTGGCACGCGGCCGGGTGACCGCCGTTGCGCGACACCAGCTCCGGCACCTCGGTCGCGCAGATGTCCTGCGCCTTCCAGCACCGCGTGCGGAACCGGCAGCCCGACGGCGGGTCGATCGGCGACGGCACGTCACCCGTCAGGCGGATGACGTCACGACGCCCGCGCTGGGTCGGGTCCGGCACCGGCACGGCGGACAGCAGCGCCTGCGTGTACGGGTGCATCGGACGCTCGTAGATCTCCTCCTCGGTGCCGATCTCCACGATCTTGCCGAGGTACATCACCGCCACGCGGTCCGACAGGTGGCGGACCACCGACAGGTCGTGCGCGATGAAGACGTACGAGAGGCCCATCTCGTTCTGCAGCTCGCCCAGCAGGTTCATGACCTGCGCCTGGATCGACACGTCCAGAGCGGACACCGGCTCGTCGCACACGATCACCTTGGGCTTCAGGGCCAAGGCGCGGGCGATGCCGATGCGCTGGCGCTGACCGCCGGAGAACTGGTGCGGGTACCGGTTGATGTGCTCCGGGTTGAGACCCACGGTCTCCAGCAGCTCCTGGACCTTGCGCTGCCGGTCCCCCTTCGGCGCGACCTCCGTGTGGATCTCGAAGGGCTCGCCGACGATGTCGCCGACCGTCATGCGCGGGTTCAGCGACGTGTACGGGTCCTGCAGCACGATCTGGATGTCCCGGCGCAGCTTGCGCAGCTCCGAGCCCTTCATGCCGAAGATGTCGCGGCCCTCGAAGCGCGCCACGCCCGACGTCGGCGGTTCCAGGCGCATCAGCACCTGGGCCAGCGTGGACTTGCCGCAGCCCGACTCGCCGACGACGCCCAGGGTCTCGCCCTTGTTCAGCGAGAACGAGACGCCGTCGACGGCCTTGACGTGGCCCACGGTGCGCTTGAAGAGCACGCCGACGCGGACCGGGAAGTGCTTGACGAGGTTCTCGACCTCGAGGATCGGCTCAGCCACGAGCGACCACCTCTTCCGCGATGTGGCACCGGCTGGTGCGGCCCATGCCGAGGTTGTGCACGGCGGGGACCTCCGTGGTGCAACGGTCGAACACGCGCGGGCAGCGCGGGTTGAACGGGCAGCCCGGCGGGATGTTGGTCAGCGACGGCGGCAGGCCCTTGATCGTCTTGAGCTCCTGGCCGCGCAGGTCCACGCGCGGCAGGGACTCGAGCAGCGACTCCGTGTACGGGTGTCCCGGCGCGCGGAACAGCTCGTAGACGTCGGCGTGCTCGACGATGCGGCCCGCGTACATGACCGAGATCCGGTCCGCGACGTCGGCGACGACGCCGAGGTCGTGGGTGATCAGGATCATGCCCATGTCGCGTTCCTTCTGGATCTCCGCGAGCAGGTCCATGATCTGGGCCTGCACCGTGACGTCCAGAGCGGTCGTGGGCTCGTCCGCGATCAGCAGCTCCGGGTCGAGCGCCAGCGACATCGCGATCATCGCGCGCTGCCGCATGCCGCCGGAGAACTGGTGCGGGTAGTCCGAGATCCGTCCCTTGGCGTTCGGGATCTTGACCTGGTCGAGCAGCTCGATCGCGCGCTTGCGGGCGTCCGCCTTGGACATCCCGCGGCGGACCTTCAGCTGCTCCTCGATCTGGAACCCGACGGTGAACACCGGGTTCAGGGCGGACAGCGCGTCCTGGAAGATCATGGCGATGCCCTCGCCGCGGATCGCGCGACGTTCGTCCGCCGACTTCTTCAGCAGGTCCTCACCGCGGAACTTGATCTCGCCGTTGGTGATGAACCCTGGCGGGGTGTCCAGGATGCCCATGATCGTCTGCGCCGTCACGGACTTGCCGGAGCCGGATTCACCCAGCACGGCAAGGGTTTCACCGGCGGAGACGTGGTAGTTCACGCCGTTGAGCACCTTCGCGACACCGTCGCGGGTGCGGAATTCCACGTGGAGATCCTCGACCTCCAGCAATGGCTGAGTCACAGGATTCCCCTATCGGGACTTGGGGTCGAGGGCGTCGCGCACGGCGTCGCCGAGCATGACGAAGGCCAGCACGGTGATCGTGACGAAGCCCGCGGGGAACAGCAGCATGTGCGGTGCCGACTGGAAGTAGTCGCGCGACTCGGAGATCATCACGCCCCACGACACGACCGGCGGGCGCAGGCCGATGCCGAGGAACGCGAGCGTCGCCTCGGCGCCGATGAAGGCTCCCAGGGCGATCGTCGCGTACACCAGCACGGGCGCCACGGTGTTCGGCAGCAGGTGCCGGAACACGATCCGCAGCGGCGAGGCACCGAGGCCACGCGCGGCACGCACGTAGTCCTGCTGCTTCGCCACGAGCGTCGCCGACCGCATGATGCGCATGGCCACCGGCCACGACAGCACGGCGATCGAGAGCACCACCTGCGTGATGATCCGGACCACGCCGGGGTTCTCCGACGGCGCGTTGAGCGTCGTCAGGATGACGATCGCGCCGAGCACGAACGGGATGCCGGCGAAGATGTCGCCGAACCGCGAGAGCAGCGAGTCGAGCCACGTCTTCGCGTAGCCGGCGACGATGCCGATGATCGAGCCGATCAGCACCGTCAGCACCGTCGAGAACAACCCGACGAGCAGCGACGCGCGGGCGCCGTGCATCGCGCGGGCGTAGACGTCGTAGCCCTGCAGGTCGTAGCCGAACCAGGCGTCGCCGGACGGCGGCTGCAACGACTTGTCGAGGTCCGCGGCACGCGGGTCGACCGACGTGAACAGCGTCGGCCAGATCGCCATCAGCACGATGACCGCGATGATCACCAGCGAGATGATGAACGTGGGCTTGCGCCGCAGCTCGCCCCACGCGTCGCTCCAGAGCGAGCGGGGCTTGCGCTGCTTCTGCGACGAGTCGTCGACGTGGCTGGCCTGGTCGACGCCGGCCGCCGCGGACGCCTCGAGTCCGGCTCCACCGGACACGGATCCTGGGTCACTCATAGCGAATCCTCGGGTCGAGAACGGCGTACAGGAGGTCGACGAGCAGGCTCATCAGCAGGTACACCAGCACCAGCAGGGTCACGATGCCCGTGACCATGACGCCTTCCTTCTCCTGGATGCCGCGGAAGATCAGGCCGCCGATGCCGTTGATGTTGAAGACGCCCTCGGTGACGATCGCGCCGCCGAGGAGGCTGCCGAGGTCGGTGCCGAGGAACGTGATCACCGGGATCAGCGAGTTGCGCAGCAGGTGGATGCCGACGACGCGGGTCTGCGGCTGGCCCTTCGCGATGGCCGTGCGCACGTAGTCGGCGCGCCGGTTCTCGACGATGCTCGTGCGGGTCAGCCTGGCCACGTACGCCATCGAGAGGCTGCCGAGCACGAAGCCGGGCAGGATCAGCTCGCCGAACGTCGGATCGGAGCTGACCGAGGTGTCCATCAGGTCGAAGCCCTGCGGGCCGAGGTAGAGCCGCAGCACGAAACCGGTGACGAAGACCGGCAGCGAGATCAGGAACAGGGTCGAGACCAGGACCAGGTTGTCCAGGAAGCCCGACTTGCGCAGGCCGGTGAGGACGCCGGCGATGATGCCGATGACGGCCTCGATGATCAGCGCGATGATGCCCATCTTGAGCGTGATCGGCCACGAGGTGCTGATCTGCTCACCGACGGAGACGCCGTTGAAGGTGGTGCCGAAGTCGCCGACGACCAGGTTGCCCAGGTACTTGAAGTACTGGATCAGCAACGGGTCGTTCAGGTTGAGCTTCTGGCTCATCTCGGCGATGTAGGCCGGATCGCACGGCCGCTGGCCGCACTTGCCCGCGAAGGGGTCCTGCGGGATCGCCCAGACGAGGGCGTAGATCAGGAAGGTGGTCCCCAGGAAGACCGGTATCAGCTGCAGCAGACGGCGCAGCACATAGCGACCCATGAGGTCGGCTCCTTGCGTGGTGGGGGGCGCCCCGAGCCCGCGGGAACCGCTCCGGCCCCGCGCCCGTGATGTTCGACGGACGCGGGGCCGGGCGGATCACTCAGGACTCAGGTGTTCGGAATCAGGCCTTGACGCGGAACGACTCCAGAACGCCCTGACGCTTGAACGACATCTTGGCGTCGAGCAGGTTCTTCGAACGGCCGCCGATGCCCTTCTCGTTCCAGGTCGGCATGGAGGGCAGGTCCTTGGCGATGATGTCCTCCGCCTGCTGGTACAGCTTGATCGCCTCGTCCTCGTTGGCCGTCTGGTCGGCCTTCTGCAGGAGCTTGTCGACCTCGGGGTTCGAGTAGTCCGAGTCGTTCGACGACCCACCGGTGCGGTAGAGCGGGTTGAGGAAGTTCTCGATCGACGGGTAGTCGGCCGACCAGTCCGAACGGCTCATGCCGGTCAGCTGCTTGCCGTCGACGATCTGCCGGAACGCACCGAAGTTGGTGGCGCCGACGAACTCGCACTCGATGCCCAGGGCCTGCTTGATGCTGTTGCACGCGGCCTCGAGCGGCTCCTTGCGGCCACCGTCCTGGTTGGACTGGATGGTGAGCTTGCCGGTGAAGCCGGACTCCTTCAGCAGCTCCTTGGCCTTCTCCGGGTTGTACTTGCAGTACTCACCACAGGTGTCGGCGCGGTAGCCCTTGATGCCGGGCGAGACGAAGCTGGTAGACGGCACGTACGAGCCGGCCAGCACGGTCTTCGTGATCTGCTCCCGGTTGATGGCCATCGAGACGGCCTGGCGCAGCTTGACGTTCTTGAACGCCTCGATGTACTGGGGGAACGCGATCGCGCTCTGGCCCAGCAGGTTCGCGGTCACGACCTGTTCCTTGAGGTCGCTCTTGTACTTCTCGCCGACCTTGGCCGACGGGGGCAGGGCCTCCATGAAGTCCAGCTTGCCCGCGACCAGGTCCTGGTACGCGGTCTCCTGGGAGGAGTAGATCTTGTAGTCCAAGGTCTTGAAGTGGACCTTGTCCTCGCCCTTGTAGTCGTCGAAGCGCTCCATCTTGATCAGCGCGTTCGGCGTGCGGGAGACGAACTTGACCGGGCCGTTGCCGATCGGCTTGGCCTCGGCGGCCTTCGGGTCGGCGAAGAACGAGTCGGCCATCGGGGAGAACGGCGTGTAGCCGATCATCGTGGTGAAGACCGAGGTCGGGCCGTTCAGCGTGACCTTGAACTCGTAGTCGCCGACGAGCTCGAGGCCGGACATCTTGTCCTTGGCCGGCTTGGCGTTCTCGTCGTCCGGGTGGACGTCGGAGAAGCCCTGGATCACGGAGAAGAACGACGCGGCCTGCTGGGCGTTCGGCGCGTACGCGGCCCAGTTCCAGGCGTCGACGAAGTTCTTCGCCTTGACCTCGGTGCCGTCGTGGAACTTCCAGCCCTGCTTGAGCTTGATGTCGTACACCTTGGCGTCACTCGACGTGATCGACTCGGCCATCAAGTTGTAGGGGGCGCCGTCTTCGGCCTTGTAACCGACCAGCCGCGAGAACAGGGAGTCGGTGACCTTGCCACCGCCCGCCTCGGTCGTGTTGGCCGGGAACAGCGTGCTCTTGGGCTCGGTGCCGTAGATCGACACCGTGCCGTCCGGGTTGTCCTTGCCATCGGCGGCGTTGTTGGAACCGCCACCGCCGCCGCCACATGCGCTGAGCGTCATGGCCAGCGCGGCTGGCAGTGCCACCCACGCAACCCGTGATCGCGACATCAGTCTCTCCCGCCTTTCCCCGGCGCCGCCGCAGATATTGCGTGCGCGCGCCTCCCCGGGAGGTCTCGTCCACCTCCCAAAACGTGAGAGGACGTTAACCGGGGCGTCCAGTACTACGCGCACCGAAAGCGGTCACAAACTCGTCACGATCACCTCAAGAAGACCTTAATTCGGCCTCAGACCAGCGAAAACGCGATGCCGTCGAGGATGTCGTGCTCGCTGCACACGAGCGTGCGAATACCCGCGCGATTCTCCAGCTCATCGGCAATCGCGCGCAGTACCACAGCTCCACCGCAGATCACGTCCACTCGACCGGGGTGCATCGGTCCCAGCGAGGCACGCTCATCATGCGTCATGGAGAGGATACGGTCGGTGATTTCACGAACATTGTCAAGTGTGATGCGGCTGAGGTGAATATCGTCGCTGTTGTACACCTCAAGCCCTTGGACCAGGGCTGACAATGTCGTAACGGTGCCGGCGACGCCAATCCACGTCTTCGCCTTCTCGACGGGCACCACGTCGAACGCCTCTTTGACCGCTCGGCGCGCAAACGCTTCCGCGTGCTCGATTTCACCCTTCGCGGGCGGGTCGGACTCGAGGAACCGCTCGGTCAGCCGCACACAGCCGATGTCCATCGACCGCGCGGCCTCGACCTCCGTGCCGCTGCCGAGGACGAACTCGGTGCTGCCACCACCCAGATCGGTGACGAGGAAGGGTCCCTCGTCCGGGTCGAGATCGGACACCGCGCCGAGGTAGGACAGCCGCGCCTCCTCGTCCCCGGTGATCACCTCGGCCGGCGCGCCGAGCACCGCCTCGGTCATGCCGAAGAACTCGTCGCGGTTGCTCGCGTCCCGCGTGGCACTGGTGGCGACCATCCGCGCCGTCTCGACACCCTTGCGCTGCATCGTGCGCGCGTAGTCCAGGAGCGCCTGGCGCGTGCGTTCGATCGCGTCGGGGTGCAGCCGCCCGGTCGCGTCCACGCCCTGTCCCAGCCGGACGATCTTCATCTCGCGATGCACGTCCCGCAGCCACACCGTGCCGTCGTCACGCCTGGTGACGTCGGCCACCAGCAACCGGATCGAGTTGGTCCCGCAGTCGATGGCCGCAACCCGCGACATGATCACTCCCGCTTCACCGTGCTACTTCAGGGTCGGATGGTTCCGGCAAGCATGACGCAGCCGCCCGCTCAGCCGGAGAAGCCCGCGGCGACGTGCCGCAGCCAGGTCACGTTCGCGGCGAGGTCCGCGGTGCCGGCCAGGGCGGGCAGCGCGTCCGGGCCTCGCCGGGGCGCGGGTTCGCCCGCCCGGTGGCGGCGCAGGCCGGCCGTCAGCATGGCCGCCTCGGCGAACGCCGCCCGGACGTCCGGGGCTTTCGCGCGCACGCGCGGGTCGTCGAGCGCCCGGTCGTAGTCGGCGGTGTCGCAGTGGTCGAGCAGCGCGCGGCGGGCGTCCCAGATCTGCACGACCCGCAGGTGCAGCCGCAGTGGAAGGTTGTCGACGGCCCACTTCTCGCCGAGCCGCGACGGCCCGATCGACATCCGGACGTGCGGGTTCGCACTGGTCAACGCGAGCCACAGCGGGTGGAGCCGCCGGTGGGTGCGGTGCATGCTCCCCCACCGCAGGGCCGCCGAGAGCCGCGGCCCCCAGCCGGGCACGGTGATCCCCACCAGCATGAACGGCACGGCGGCGGCGATCAGCCAGCCGGTGACCGCGCCTTCCTTGACACCGACCGGGGCGCCGAGGACGGCCCTGACGATGAACGTCGTGCGCACCGCGCAGTACACCGCCGCTAGGGCGTAGCCGGCCGTTCCCACGACCAGGCCGCGCCGGATCCACGGCTCGTCGGCCAGCCGGGACCACGTCCACGACAGCCGGCCGGTGCAGCCGACCAGCACCGCGATGTACCCGGTGAAGACGGCGAGGTAGATGGAGCTCAACGGCGCGTGGCCGTAATCCGCGACGTGCGCGGCGGTGTAGTCCTCCGGCGACGCCACGACCACCGGGACGACGGCCGTGACCAGTGCGACCACCAGTCCGATCCCGTGCCGGCGGACGTGCCGGGCGGCGTCGTCGTGCTCTCGGGCCATCCACACGTACGCGCTGTAGCCCAGGTAGACGCCGGTCATCGACAGCACGTGCTGGGTGATCGCCGTCCACCGCGTGATGTCGGGGACCGGCCGGGTCGACTCGGCTCCGTAGTTGAGCAGGCCCAGGCAGAGGCCGGCCGCGAAGCAGTGGGTGGCGAGCCACACCGACCGCAACGCCCGGTTGTCCGGCTTCCGCACCACCTTCACCAGCAGGTGGAGCGCGCACAGCGTGGCCACGGCCGACGAGATCACCGTCGGGTCGAGCAGCACCGTCACGAGTCGGTTCTCCGGTTCAGCAGCGCCGCCTCGAACCGGGCGTTCGCGGCGGCGACGGCCGCCGACCGGTTCGGCACGGGCACGAGGCTCCTGGCGGCACCGGCCCGCAGCCACATCAGGGCCGCGGCGATCTCGGCGACCTTCTCCTCGACCCCCGAGTACCCGTCGCGCTTGGCGAACCGCCGTGCCGTGTCGGCCAGTTCGGGCTCGAGCTCGGTCATCTCCTCGTCGGTGAGGTCGTCGAGCGACGTGCCGCGGTGCTCGAACAGCACGTGCGCGGCCTCGTGCATGATCACGTGCTCCTGCTGCAACGGCGGCAGCCGGTCGTCGAACACGATCACGAGGTCCCGCTCGCGTTCGATGACGAGACCGCCCGCACCGTCGCGGGGAAGTGGCGCCGGGTGGAGGGTGATCCGCTTGCCGCGCCGCGCGGAGATCTGACCGAGCAGGGCGTCGAGGTCGAACGGCACCGGCCAGTCCAGTCCGTCGAGCACCTCGTCGATCAACCTCCGGAGCGTCGCCAGATCGGTGTCGGCGGACCGCAGGGGGTCGGTCACTCGTCCCGCTCCGCCTCGCCGAGCTCCTCGATGAGACGGGCGACCGTCAACAGGCTCTCGGGGGAAAGGCTGCCCAGGCGCGCGTTGATCCCCTTCACGCCGTTGCGCTCGGCGGCCTCCTGCAACCGGCGCGCGGCGGCGAGCGAGTCGAGCTCCTGGTCGGCGGCCGCGGCGCGTTCCTCGTCCAGGAAGTAGCTGACCCTGACCCCGAAGAACCGCGCGAGCGCCTCCAGCGTCTCGATCTTCGGGTTGGTCTCCTGGCCGGTTCGCAGCTTCCACACGGTGGTGCGCGACTTGCCGATGTGCTCGCCGATGACCTGGTCCGCGACCGAGTCCTGGCCGTCCAGCTCGGCCTTCCTCGCGATCAGGCCGGTCAGGGCGTCCGCCAGCGTCCGCCCGCCATCCCCTGCGACCACCAGGCCCCCGATGTGTTAATTCAACTTTACTTGACAGCGTTCTCCGGCCGCCCATATTGTCGCTGACGTCGCCCTGCCGGGACCCGCCGAGGTCCCCGCCGGGCGGCAGGTCTGGGGGGACTTGGGGGTTGTCGCCGGCTTGCCCGTGCTCACGGGCCGGTCGACGACATGGTCGCGCACGTTTTCTGCACTCCTCACTCCTCCTCCGGCCGAGTCATGCACAGACTCAACTTCCTGGGGGAAGCACGTGAACATCCGAAGATTTGCCAATGCAATCTTACTCTCGCTGGCAACGTTGTCAGCCTCGGTGGTCGTGACGGCCCCGACGGCCACCGCAGCGCCGCAGCCTTCCACCGAGCAGTTCGAGGCGGTCTCGATCGCCGCGGGAGAACCGATCACCCGCGGGGAGGTCATGGCCCGCGCCAAGACGTGGGTCGACGAGCAGGTCCCGTACAGCCAGCTGCAACCGTGGCACTCGTCCGGCTGGCGGCGCGACTGCTCAGGCTTCGTCTCCATGGCGTGGAACCTGTCCAAGCCGGGGTTGTCGACGGTCACGCTGCCCGACGTGAGCCACCCCATCTCCAAGGAGGAACTGCTGCCGGGGGACATCCTGCTCCACGGCGGCCCCGGCACGGAGGGGGACAACGGGCACGTCCGGATCTTCGGCGGCTGGCTCGACGACGTGCACTCCCGGTACTGGGTCTACGAGCAGACGCCACCTGAGACGACGTACAGCGAGTACACCTGGGCGAACACCGCGGCCGAGTTCCCTCCGTACCGCTACGACAACATCGTCGAGGAGGACCAGAGCGCACGGCGGCACCCGTCCGTGGTGTACCAGCCGGACAGCGGGGTGACCGAGGTCTTCGCCCGCGGCGGCGACGGCAAGCTCATCCACACCTACGACAACGGCACCGGCTGGTCGACGTGGTCCACGATCGGGGACTGGACGCTCGCCGGTGATCCCGTTGCCGTCTACCGCCCCAACATTCACACCACCGAGGTGTTCGCCCGCGGCACCGACGGAAAGCTCATCCACACCTACAACAGCGGCAACGGCTGGGCGACCTGGACGTCCATCGGCGACTGGACCATCACCGGCGACCCGAGCGTCGTCCACCAGGAGCACAACAACGTGACCGAGGTCTTCGCCCGTGGCGGCGACGGCAGCCTGATCCACACCTACAGCTCGGGCGGGACCTGGTCGACCTGGTCGATCATCGGCGACTGGACGATGGCGAGCAGCCCGGTCGCGATCTACCGCCCGAACACGGCCACCACGGAGGTGTTCGCGCGCGGCGGCGACGGCAAGCTCATCCACAACTACGCGCGCCAGGGTCAGTGGTTCGGCTGGTCCTCCATCGGCGACTGGACCTTCACCGGTGAGCCGGCCGCCGTCTACCGGCCGGGCAACGGGTCCGTCGAGGTCTTCGCACGCGGCGGCGACGGCAAGCTGATCCACACCTACAACGTCGGCGACAGCTGGTCCACGTGGTCGCCGCTCGGCGACTGGACCATCCGCGGCAACCCGTCCGTGGTGCACCTGCCGCAGTCCGGTGTCACCGAGGTGTTCGCCCGTGGCGGCGACGGCAAGCTCGTCCACAACTACGAGAGCGGCGGTCAGTGGTTCGGCTGGTCCTCCATCGGCGACTGGACGCTCGGCGGTGAGCCCGCACCGGTGTACCGCCCGAACCTCAACGTGCTCGAGGTCTTCGTGCGCGGCGCGGACGGCAAGCTGATCCACACCTACAACAACGGCGCGTGGTCTCCCTGGTCGTCGATCGGCGACTGGATCCTCACCGGGGGTGCGGCATGAGCCGGTTCCGCTCCGCCGCGGCGGTGACGATCGCGGCACTCACCATGGCAGCCGGCGTCGCACTGCCGGCCAATGCCACGAATCTGTACCCGCACGACGCCTGCGACCCCGCGGGCCCGACCCAGCGGGACGCGTCGATCGCCGCGTCGGTCAACCCCGGCCTCACCGGCAAGATGGCGGGCGCTCTGGACGGGTACAACGTCTCCTGCGCCCGCGTGATCACGCAGGCGGTCAAGGACCGGGGCCTGTCCGCCAGGGCGGCGGCGATCGCCCTGGCCACCGCGATCGTCGAGTCGACGCTGGAGAACGTCAACGTCGAGCTCGACCTGGACAGTCTCGGCCTGTTCCAGCAGCGAGGCTCCTGGGGCACCCGTGAGCAGCGCATGAACCCGGCCTGGTCCACGAACGCGTTCCTCAACGTGATGGAGTCGTTCTACCCGCACGGTTCATGGGCGACGGCACCGATCGGCGATGTCGCCGCCGACGTCCAACGGCCGAAGGAGGAGTACCGGTTCCGGTACGCCGTCCAAGCCGACGACGCGGTCGAGATCGTGGCCGCGCTCGGGATCTTCGGCTCCCAGCCGTCGGCGTTGTCGGCGGTCTACCAGCCGGCCAACGGCGTGACCGAGGTCTTCGCCAGGGGTGCGGACGGCCGGCTGATCCACACCTACGAGAGCGGCAGCGGCTGGTCGACCTGGTCCACGATCGGGGACTGGCGCCTCGGCGGCAACCCCGTCGCGGTCCACCGGCCCGACAGCGGCACCACCGAGGTGTTCGCCCGCGGCACCGACGGCAAGCTCATCCACACCTACAACACCGGTTCCGGCTGGTCCGGCTGGTTCCCGATCGGCGACTGGACCTTCACCGGCGACCCGGCGGTGACCTACCGACCGGACAACGGGGTGACCGAGGTCTTCGTCCGCGGCACGGACGGAAAGCTCAACCACGTCTACACCACCGGCGGGTCGTGGTCGACCTGGTCGTCCCTCGGCGACTGGGAGATCGCGAGCAGCCCGGTCGCGATCCAGCGCACCGGCACCACGGTGACCGAGGTGTTCGCCCGCGGCACCGACGGCAGGCTCGTCCACAACTACAACAACGGTTCCGGCTGGTCCGGCTGGTCCACCATCGGCGACTGGACCTTCACCGGCGACCCGTCGGCGGTCTACCAGTCCCACAACGGCGTCACGGAGGTGTTCGCCCGCGGCACCGACGGCAAGCTCATCCACACCTACGAGATCGGTGGTCAGTGGTTCCCCTGGTCGGACATCGGCAACTGGACGTTCCGGGGCGACCCGGCGGCGCTCTACCGGCCGGACACCCGGGTCACCGAGGTGTTCGCGCGGGGTGACGACAGCAAGCTGATCCACACCTACAAGGTCGGCGACCAGTGGCACACCTGGTCGAACATCGGCGACTGGGCGCTCGGCGGCGAGCCGCTGGGGGTCCACCGCCCGAACACCGGCGTCACCGAGGTGTTCGCCCGCGGCGGTGACGGCAAGTTGATCCACACCTACGACACCGGTTCCGGCTGGTCCACGTGGTCGCCGATCGGCGACTGGGTCCTCGCCGGAGAGGGCTGACCGGCTGAACCGGGGCTTCCCGCGCTGGGGGTGCGGGAAGCCCCGGTTCAGGGCGTCTTCACGAGGTCGAGGAACGCCGACCAGGCCTGCTCCGACACCGGCAGGTGGGTGGTGGGGGCCTTGCTGTCGCGGATGCCGATGCCGTGACCGACCTCGACGCAGTCGCTGGCGGTCGGGCTGTAGCTGCTCTTGCGCCACACGGACATGAAGCACGCTCCTCAGTCCAGCAAGCTCGTGATCAACCTCCTCGATTGTTCCGCATCCAAAGCCTCCCGATCCAACCGCTTCAGCACTTCGGCGTAAGTGGCCAGCGATCCCTCGTCCTCCAGGAAGAGGCCGGAGTTCTGGCTCTCGATGAAGACGACCGGCTCGTACTTGTCATAGCTGAGCCGCACGAACGAACCCGCCATTCCAGCGTGTGCACCGATTGCGGTCGGCACGACGCGGAAGGTGATGTAGTTGCGCATCACCACCAGTTGGAGGTGGGTCAGCTGCGCCCGCATGACGTCAGGCCCGCCGATCGGCAGCCGAAGCGCCTGTTCGTGCACGTAGAACACGAACTCGCGGCCTGGCTGGAAGTTCGCCTGACGTTCGAGCCGCGCCCTGACCAACGCGTCGACGTCGACCGCTTTGACACCCACCGCTTTCTCCGTCGCGGCACGGATGTAGCCCGCTATCTGGAGGTGGCCGGGGACCAGGTTCATCGACCACACGGTGATCCTGCTGGCGAGGCGTTCCTGGCTGATCAGCGAGTGGACCTGGTCCGGCACACCGTCTTCCGGGAACAGGAGCCAGCCCTTCTCCCGCGACTCCCGGTACAGGGTGAGCATCTGCTCGACCTCGGTGTGCGGGGCGCGGCAGTAGGACAGGAGCCGGACGACGTCCAGCTCGGTGACGCCTCCCTTGCCCTGCACCAGGTCCGAGACCTTGGCCTCCTGCCAGTCCAGCAGGCGGGCGAGTCCGCGCTGGGTCATGCCGCTCTGTTCGATGGCGCCGCGCACGCCATTGCCGAACTCACGGCCCACCACGCTCGAGTTGCGCTTCGGCATGGGAACGCAGGCTAGGAGACGGAAACCCCTCCGCTCCAACGTTTCTGCCCGAATCGCCCCGAACGAGGTACGGCTTGGAGGAGCTCCAACGCGACACGCCGGGTCAGCTGGGCGTGGTCGTTACCAGGCTGGTGGTGGTCGGCTCGACCGCGCTGCCGGTGCTGTTCGGGGTGGCGCTGCTGCTGTTCGCGGACGACGACTGGGAGGTGCCGGACGACGGCTCGGACGCGGGCGGCGTCGACGGCTCGGTCTGCGGCGGGTTCGACGACGTCGTCGTGGTGGTCGTGGTCGTCGTCGTGGTGGTGGACGACGAAGGCGGCGTCGAGGACGGCGGGCACGACATGGACGTCGACGGCGGGGTGGAGGGGGACGTCGTCGTGGTGGTGGTCGTCGTGGTCGTCGAGGTCGGCGTCGGGCACGAGGGCGGCGTGGACGACGGCGGCGTCGAGGACGGCGGGTTCGACGTGCCGGGGTTGCCGGGGTCGGTGCCTCCCGGAGGCGTGCCGGGGTTGTTCGTGTTCGGGTTCTGCTGGTTGTTGCCGGTGTCCGTGAGCGGCGGCAGGGCGTCGACGTTATCGCTGTACTCCCTGGCCCACTTGAGGACCGTCTGCACGTACGACGTCGACTGGTTGTAGCGGAAGACGGCCGCTGCCCGCGCGCTCGGCTTGCTCAGGTCGCCGCCGCCCGCGCACAGGTAGCGGCCGGCGCCCAGCGCGGCGTCGTAGACGTTGTTCGGGTTGACGGTGCCGTCCTCGTTGCCGTCGCCGCCGAAGCTCGCCCAGGTGCCGGGGATGAACTGCATCGGGCCGACCGCGCGGTCCCAGGTGGTGTCGCCGTCGAGGCGGCCGCCGTCGGTGTCGCGGATGGCGGCCACGCCGGGAGCGCCGTTCAGGACCGGGCCGAGGATCTTGGGGGTGGCGTCGCCGACGGCGTTCACCCGGCCGTTGTTCGCGTGGTTCGACTCGATCTTGCCGATGCCGGCGAGCAGCGCCCAGTCGAGGTTGCAGCCCGGGACGAGCTGGGCCATCTTGTCCTCGGCCCGCAGGTAGGCCTCCAGCACGACGCCGGGGATGCCGTAGTCGCCGGGGAACTCGTCGATCGCGCCGGGATCGTTGTCGAGGGTCTCGTCGAGCTCGCCGTCCTCGAGGTCGGCGAGCAGCGCCGCGCTCAGCTCCTCGGACAGCGGCAGGCGGCCGGACGCGCCCAGCTCGGACGGGTCGCGCTGCAACGCCTTCAGGACGTCGGCGGTGCCGAGGGTGATGGGGATGTCGTTGTGCTTGGAGAGGTTGACCCAGTCGACGAGCTTGGTGCCGACGACCAGCGACGGCGCGAGCATCGCGGCGAGCGCGGCAACGGCGAACCCCTTTTGCCTCGGGGACAGCGCCGCGGGCCCGCGCAGTTTGGCCATTGCCACGAATGCTCACCTCTCGTGCGTCATCGCGGCGCGCCGTCTCGCAGTTACGGCGGACGCCCCCGTGCTGACCCGTTCCACCCTGCCCCACTTGTGAGACCAGGTGTACCCAAGACGGAGTGAAGCGTGTGTTCGGTTCCGTTGACTGTTAACTCGGAGTTACGAACAGTCGCCCGTCGGCCAGAGCGCCTGCGCCTTCAAGAGTGCCAGGGCCTCGTCCCCCATGGGATTGACCCCGGGGCCCTTCGCGAGGGCGTGCGCGACGTGCACGTGGAGGCACTTGACTCTGCCCGGCATGCCGCCCGCGGTGACCTGGGTGCCCAGCGACTCGATGGCGTCGCGCTCGGCGAGGTACGCCTCGTGCGCGCGCAGGTAGGCGGCGGCGAGCTCGGGGTCGGTCGCCAGCCTCTCCTGCTGCTCCTTCATCAGCCCGCCGCCTTCCAGCGTGCTGACCAGCGAGTTCAGCTTCGGGCAGGTCAGGTAGTACAGCGTCGGGAACGGCGTCCCGTCGGGCAGCCGCGGCGCCGTCTGCACGACGTTCGGGTGCCCGCTGGGGCACCGCGAGGCGATCGCACGTGCCCCGCGCGGCGTGCGGCCGAGCTGCTGAGCGACCGTTTCCAGGTCAGCAGCACTTACTTGTGCGTCACCGATTCCCACAGTTCCTCGTACCAAGACCCTTGTGCCGCGGGCTTGCCCGACGGCCTCTCCGATTCAGTGTTGCGACTCTCGTCACCCGGCAGTTGCACGATGTAGGGCGTCTCGCCCGGCCGCACCCAGTGCAGCCGCTTGCGCGCCTCGATCTCCACGTAACCGGGGTCCTGCAGCTGCGCCTTGCGCTGTTCGAGCGCGGCGACGGTCTCGCGCAGCTTCTCCTGCTCGGCCCCGACGTCGCGGAGCTCGTCGCGCTGCGAGAGGTAGGTCCGCAGCGGGACCGCGATGCTCAACGCCAGTGCGCACAGCACCATCGCGAACATCGCGGCCCGCCGCGTTCCCGTCATGCCGAACGCGCCACCCGTGCCGTCGCTGCGACGCGACGGCGCCTTGGGACGCGGAGGCTTCCGAGCGCGCGCGGGCCGCGCCTCCCGCTCTTCACGGGGACGGCGGGGACGGCGCGCGCGCTCGGCCATGACCTCAGGCCTCCGGCGTGTAGCGCGGGAACGCGAGCTCGCCCGCGTAGCGCGCCGCGTCGCCGAGGCTCTCCTCGATGCGCAGGAGCTGGTTGTACTTCGCGGTGCGCTCACCGCGGGCGGGCGCACCGGTCTTGATCTGGCCGGCACCGGTCGCGACGGCGAGGTCGGCGATGGTCGTGTCCTCGGTCTCGCCCGAGCGGTGCGACATCATCGACTTGTAGCCGTAGGACGTGGCCAGCGAGACCGCGTCGAGCGTCTCGGACAGCGTGCCGATCTGGTTGACCTTCACCAGCAGCGCGTTGGCGGCGCGGCGGGAGATGCCCTCCTCCAGGCGCTCCGGGTTGGTGACGAACAGGTCGTCGCCGACGATCTGGACCTTCTCGCCCAGCTCGGCGGTCATCTGCACCCAGCCGTCCCAGTCGTCCTCGGACAGCGGGTCCTCGATGGAGACCATCGGGTAGTCGCGGACGAGCTCGGAGTAGTAGCCGATCATCTGCTCGGCCGACCGCTTGCTGTTCTCGAACGAGTAGGCGCCGTCCGAGAAGAACTCGGTGGCGGCCACGTCGAGCGCGAGCGCGACGTCGCGGCCCGGCCGGTAGCCGGCCTTCTCGATGGCCTCGAGGATGAGGTCGAGCGCGTCGCGGTTGCTGCCGAGGTTCGGCGCGAAACCGCCCTCGTCGCCCAGGCCCGTCGCGAGGCCCTTGCTCTTCAGCACGGACTTCAGCGCGTGGTAGACCTCGGTGCCCCAGCGCAGGCCCTCGCGGAACGTCTCCGCGCCGATCGGCGCGATCATGAACTCCTGGATGTCCACGTCGGTGTCGGCGTGCGAGCCACCGTTGAGGATGTTCAGCATCGGCACGGGCAGCACGTGCGCGTTCGGGCCGCCGACGTACCGGAACAGCTCCAGGCCACTGCTGGTCGCCGCCGCCTTCGCGACCGCGAGGCTGACGCCGAGGATGGCGTTCGCGCCCAGGCGGCCCTTGTCCGGCGTGCCGTCCAGGTCGACGAGCTTCTGGTCGACGACGCGCTGCTCGACGGCCTCGATGCCGACCAGCTCGGGGCCGATCTCGTCGAGCACCGCGGTGACCGCGCGCTCGACACCCTTGCCCAGGTACCGCTTGGCGTCGCCGTCCCGCAGCTCCACCGCCTCGTGCTCACCGGTGGACGCGCCCGACGGAACAGCCGCGCGCTCCAGCGTGCCGTCGTCCAGCGCCACCTCGACCTCGACGGTGGGGTTGCCGCGAGAGTCAAGGATCTCGCGTGCTCCGACCTGCTCGATGACCGCCACTTGCGCTCCCTGTTTCTCCTGCGTCTCGTCGTCGTGACGAGCCTACTTGGGCCAGGTGACCGGGCGGGGCTCGACACCTGCGGAGCAGCTGTGGATCAACTGTGGAACGCGGTGGAGCGCCGGGGCCGGTCGTCTGAATCGTGCCAGACGGCCGGGGCGGTGCCCAGTCCCCCGAGTCAGCCCACCTTCACCAGGTACGGCACGGCCAGCCGGATGAGGCCGGGCAGGAACTGCGTCGCCTGCTCCTCACCTATCGCCGAGACGGCCACCTTGACGATCAGGTCGCCGCGCGTGATGAAACCCTCGCACTCCCACGCCTCCTCGTCGTACTCGGGAAGGCTTTGGCAGAACGCGTACGAGTCGTCGATGCCCTCCCACTCCGGGATCGCGACGTCCGCCTTGACCTCGCGGAGCGGAGCGCCGTTCTCGCCGACGTAGGTCTGGCACGAGCGGGCCTTGGCGCGCACGGTGTCGAGGACGTGCTTCGTGGTAACCCCGACCAGTCCGAACACGTGCTGTTCGAAGGGGATGTCCACGTCCCACAGCCGCCTGCGCGAAGTGGAGACACCGACGTCGACACGCGCACCCAGGCACACCTCGCTGAGCCTGCCGTCGGTGGTGGCGAGCGCGGCGTCCAACTGCGGCTGATCGACCACCTTCTCGGCCGGGAAGGTGAAGGCCTCCACCGGCATCAGGGCCGATTTCACCTTCGCGTCCATCGCCTTGACCAGGTCCGGGGTCGACACGGTGGACGTCGTCGTCGGTGGTGGCGCGGTCGTCGGCGCGGGCGGTTTCGGTGTGCAGGCCGCGACTGCGATGACGCACGCGGCGATGACGAGACGCATGAACTCTCCCCCACGGAGCGCAAAGCTGAACAATGCTCAGATTAGCCGCACGGGCAAGTGTTTCACGCCGTTCTGGAAGTTCGACCGCAACCGGACGACCTCCCCGTCGAGCTCCAGCACCCCCGGCAGGTCCAGCACGGCGTCGAACACCGCGCGCATCTGCGTCCGCGCCAGCTGCGCCCCGAGGCAGAAGTGCGGCCCGTGCCCGAAGCTCAGGTGGTCGGCCTCCCGCCGCCCGACGTCGAACCGGTCGGGGTCGGAGAACACCCGCTCGTCCCGGTTGGCCGACGAGAACCAGACGACGACCTTGTCCCCCGCCGCGATCCGCACCCCGGACAGCTCCACGTCCTGCACCGCCGTGCGCCGGAAGTGCATGACGGGCGTCCACCACCGCAACATCTCCTCGACGGCGGCCGGCAGCAACGACCGGTCCGCGCGCAGCCGTGCGTACTGGTCCGGGTGCTGCAGCAGAGCGATCAGACCGCCGGGGATCCCGTTGCGCAGGGTTTCGTTGCCCGCCACCGAGAACAGCCAGAACAGGTTCTCGAACTCCTCCAGCGAGATGTCCTCGCGCATGAGGTTGCTCATGACGTCGTCCGACGGGTGCTCGCGCTTGTGGGCCCCGAGAGCGTGCGCATACGCGTACAGGTCGGGCATGCCGCCTCGCGAACGCGGATCGCGGCCGTCGTCGGGGCGGAGCTCCAGGGCTCGCAGGGCCATGTCGGTCATGCCGTCCGTGGAGCTGGACGACCGGGCGTACTCCGCGTCCTGGAAGCCGATCACGCGGTTGCTCCAGTCGTAGAGCAGCGCGCGGTCCTGGCGCGGGACGCCGAAGACGTCGGCCAGGGTCAGCAGCGGCAGGTCGGCGACGTCGGCCGCGAAGTCGCCGGACGGGTTCGCGACGATCTCCCGTGCGTGCGCACGGATGCCGGACTCCAGCCGGGCGACGGCGCGCGGGGTGAAGGCCTGGGTCAGCATGCGGCGCAGGCGGGTGTGCGCGGGCGGGTCCTGGTTGAGCATCATGCGCCGGACGTAGGCGAGGTCGGCGGGCGCGGGGTCGCGGATCTGGGTGGCGCCGCGGTGCGACGAGAACACGCCGGGCGAACGCAACACCGTCCGGACGTCGTCGTACCGGAAGATCGCCCAGAAGTCGTCCACGCGCACGACGTTCTTTTCGCGCAGCCGGGTGAGTGCGTCGTGCGGGACACCCGAGGTATACGTGTCCGGGTCGGCGATCAGCTCGGCATCGGTCCGCATAGAACGGGATTCTGACGTGCTTCATGTCGAACGTGGTGGGAACGGGCCGTTGCTGGTGCTCCTGCACGGCCTGGGTGCCACCGGCGAGGTGTGGGAGGACGTCGTCGCGGAGTGGCCGGGGAGCTGGCTCGTGCCGGACCTGCCCGGTCACGGGCGGAGCGGGAGGATCGAGCGCTACTCGTTCGGCTCGGTCGCGGCCGCGGTCGCGGAGGTGGTCCCGCGCGAACCCGTCGCGGTCGTCGGGCACTCGCTGGGCGGGGTGGTCGCGCTGGCGCTGGCCAGCGGCTGGTTCGGGGTCGACGTGACCACGTGCGTCGGCGTCGGCATCAAGGTGCGGTGGACCGACGAGGAGCTGGAGAAGGCGGCGTCGATCGCGGCGCGGCCCGCCAAGGTCTTCGGCAGCGAGGCGGAGGCCGTCGAGCGGGCGTCCAGGATGGCCGGTGTGCCGCTGCGCCACGGTGTGTCCGAAGTGGACGGCGGATGGGCGCCTTCGCTGGACGTGAAGGCCTTCGGGGTCGGGCGGCCGGACCTGCCGGGGCTCATCATGGCGTCGAAGGCGAAGATCGTGCTGGCGGCGGGCGAGAACGACCCGATGTGCCCGCGGGAGGACCTGGCGGAGCTGGTGCCCGAGCCGGTGGTGTTCCCCGGCGCGGGCCACAACGTGCACGTCGAGTCGCCCTCGTCGCTGCACACCGTGCTGGCTCAGCTCGCGAGGTAGCCGCCGTCCGCGGGGACGACCGCGCCGTTGACGTAGCTCGACTGGTCGGAGGCCAGGAACAGCACGACGTCCGCGATCTCCTCGGGCTCGCCGACGCGGTTCATCGGGACGGTGTCGCTGACCTTCTCGAACACCTCCCCCGCCTGCGTGACGGCGGCCTCGGTGCGGATCGGGCCGGGCGCGACCGAGTTGGCCCGGACGCCGTGCGGGCCGAACTCCACGGCCCACGAGCGGGTCAGGGCGTCCAGCGCCGCCTTCGACGCGCTGTAGACGCTGGTGATCGGGTTGCCGACGTCGGCGCCGATCGACGAGACGTTGACGATCGAGCCCTTCTTCCTGGCGATCATCGCCGGGGCGAGGGCCGCGGTGAGGAAGTAGACGCCGCGCACGTTCACGTCGAAGACCTGCTGGTAGGTCTCGAGGGACTGCTCGGGGGTCGAGGAGAACGGGAAGATGCCGGCGTTGTTGACGAGGACGTCGACGTCGCCGACCTCCTCGGCGAGCGCGCGGACGTCCTCGATGCTCGCGACGTCCGAGACGATGAAGTGACCGGTGCCGCCGGCCTTCTCGATGAGCTCGACGGTCTCCTTGCCGAGCTCGGCGCGGCGGCCGGTCAGGTAGACGGTGGCACCCGCCTCGGCGAGCTTGACCGCGATCGCGCGGCCGATGCCCGAGGTGGCTCCGGTGACGAGTGCCTTCTGGTTCGCGAGGGTCTTGGTCGACATGTCCGCCACCGTGCCCGCGCCGGATGGTCCGGCCATAAATTCCGGGTGAATCAGCTGGTCGGAGCCAGTGTGCGCAGGCCGTAGAACAGTTGCACGAAGGCCGGGATGCGGTAGTGGCCGAGCTCCAGCGGTTCGAGCAGGTGCACGTCGGCGAGCGACTCCAGCAGGAGTTCGAGCGTCCCGATCTCCGCGCCGGTCATCTCGGCGGCCTCGCACACGTTGATCACCTCGTCGCCGCGCCGGGCGAAGCAGTCGAGCAGGTGCCGTTCCGCCTCGGTGAGCTGGGCGTCGGCCTTGATCATCGGCGCCAGCACGGCCCGGCAGTCGGACGGGACCGCGTCGCCCAGCACGGTCTCGCGTTCCATCTGGGTCAGCAGCATCGTGGCCGTCCAGCTGGGGCGGGCGCTGAGCTTGCCGCCGAGCACGCGGATCGGGTTCGGCAGGTGCGAGACGCGGGCGAGGACCCGTGCCACGACCTCCTGCTCGCCGGCGATCTTGGCCGCGCCGGCGACCTCGCCGAAGAACTCGCCGGCCTCGGCGGGAGCGAGGCCCGCGATCTTCAGCCAGGTCACGCCGGGCAGCTCGTTCCAGCGGCGCACGCTCGTGACGACCAGGGCCGAGCCGGGCACGTGCAGGTTCTTGAGGGAGCTGACGTCCTGGAGGTCGTCCACGACGACGAGGAACCGCTTGCCGCGCGCCTTCTCCCGCCACAGCGCGGCTTTGTCGCCGGCGGGGTTCTCGACGCCGACCGCGCGCAGCAGCTCGTGCGCGACGTCGTGGCCCTGCACGAAGATCTGCCCGTCCGGGAACCGGTGCCGGACGAGGTGCCCGATCCGGACGGCCAGCGCGGTCTTGCCGCTGCCGTGCATGCCGGTGATGCCGACCGTGCCCGGCAGGACCTCAAGGGCCCGCGCGATCTCGTGCGCGCGACCGGTGAAGTCGGCGACGTCCGGCGGCAGCTGCTCGGGCCTGCGCGGCAGGTGGAGCTCACCCCGGAGGATCCGGGCGTGCGCCTCGCGCAGGTCGGGTCCGGGTTCCAGGCCGAGCTCCTCCGTGAGCAGAGCGCGCGCCTGGTGGAAGTGGTCCAGGGCCTCGGCCTGCCTGCCCTCGCGGAACAGGGCGTGCATCAACAGCGCCCGCGGCCGTTCGCGCAGCGGGTAGGACGCGACGTGCTTCTGCAGTTCGAGGATGTCCAGCTCCCGTTCGAGCCACTCCTCGCGCGACTGGAGCCGGCGCTCGGCGAGCCGCACCCGTTGCGCCTCGAAGTAGATCCCTTGGAGCCCCTCCAACGGCTCGCCGCGGCAGTCGTCCACCAGCTCAGCCCGCACGGTGTAGCCGCCGTCCCTGGACCTCAGGTCCAGCTCGGGCAGGGCCTTGCGGATCTTGTACATGTACGTCCGCAACGCCATCACCGCGCTCGGCGTGGGTGCGTCCCAGACCATGCCGACCAGCTGGTCGTTGCTCAACCGGATGCCGTTGTTCAGCAGCAACGCGGCGAGCACCGCCCGTTGCTGGCGCGGACCCAGGTCGATCTCGTCGTCGTCTCGCCAGGCTCGTACCGGACCCATCAGTGAGAAGCGCAGGCTCATGCGACAAAGCAACGCGCGTGGGGATTCCCGGCTTCCCGTCTCACGGACCGGGCAACGGCCGCGGCTCGATCACGTGCTTCATCACGATCGTCGACGTCAGCCCCCGCACCCCCGGCAGCTTCGCCAGCGTCTCCTCGTACAACCGTTGGTACGACGTGAGATCCGCGGTGACCACGCGCAGCAGGTAGTCGGGGCTGCCGAACAGGCGCTGCGCCTCCACCACGTTCGGCACGTCCGCCAGGGCGCGGTCGAAGTCGTGCATGGTGTCGAGCCGCAGCTTGGCGAAGACCAGCGCCTCGAAGCCGAAGCCGAGCGCCGCCGCGTCCACCACGGCGCGGTAGCCGCGGATGACGCCGTCGCGTTCCAGCTCGCGCAGGCGGCGCTGGCAGCGGGAGATGCTCAGCCGCACGCGGCCGGCCAGGTCGGTGACGGTGATGCGGCCGTCGCGCTGGAGCTCGGCAAGGATTTTGCAGTCCACGGCGTCCATGCGCGAAGAACGCAAACACCTTGCGCGGAGGTTCCCCTAGCTTTTTGCGCATGGGGAACCCGTTGCGCGAGCTGACCTTGGCCGACCTGCGCCACCGCACGAGCATGAAGTGGCGCCGCTACCCCGAGGACGTGCTGCCGGTGTGGGTGGCGGAGATGGACGTGCCGCTCGCCGAGCCGGTGGCGCGGGCGATCACCGACGCCGTGGCGATCGGCGACACCGGATATCCCAGCGGGACCGGGTACGCCGAGGCGTTGGCGGGGTTCGCGCGGCGCAGGTGGGGCTGGGAACCCGCCGTGGAGCGCACGGCGATCGTGCCGGACGTGATGCTGGGCGTCGTCGAGATGCTCCGGCTGGTCTCGCACCGGGACGCGCCCGTCGTCGTCAACTGCCCGGTCTACCCGCCCTTCTACCAGTTCGTCGAGTCGATGGGGCGGAAGGTCGTGGAGGCTCCGCTCGACTCGGCGGCGCGGATCGACCTCGGCGCGCTGGAGCGGGCGTTCGCGCGGGCGGGCCGGGGCTCGGCGTACCTCCTGTGCAACCCGCAGAACCCGACCGGCACCGTGCACACCCGTGCCGAGCTGGAGCAGGTCGCGTTGCTCGCCCGTGAGCACGGCGTGCGGGTCGTCGTGGACGAGATCCACGCACCGATCGCCAGCGGGTTCGTGCCGTACCTCAGCGTCGCGGGTGACGGGTTGTCGCTCATGTCGGCCTCCAAGGCGTGGAACCTCGCGGGGCTCAAGGCCGCGCTGGCCGTGGCGGGACCGCAGTCGGCCGGCGACCTCGCGCGCCTGCCGGAGGAGGTGGGCCACGGCGCCAGCCACCTCGGCGTTCTCGCGCACACCGCGGCGTTCACGGACGGTGTCGACTGGCTGGACGCACTGCTGGAGGGGCTGGACGAGAACCGCCGGCTGCTCACCGGCCTGCTGGCCGAGCACCTGCCAGAGGTCCGGTACGCGCCGGGGCAGGGCACCTACCTGGCCTGGCTGGACTGCCGCGGGCTGGGGCTCGGCGACGACCCCGCCAGGACGTTCCTCAAGCACGGGAAGGTCGCGCTCAACCCGGGGATGCCGTTCGGGACCGGTGGCGCGGGCCATGTGCGGATGAACCTCGCCACGACGCCCGAGGTGCTGGTGGAAGCGGTGCGCAGGATGGCACGGGCGCGGAACGTCCCAACTGGACTCGGCTGACCGGTTCGTCCACTCCTTCGAGTTCTGTCGCCCGGACGGCAGTCGAAGAACCGGGGATCGGTGGGTAACGTTGATCGAATGACGGACGGCACCTTCGAGGCGTTCAGGAAGGCGGAGGCGTTGCTCGCACAGCGCCGGCCTCTCGACGCCCTGCGCGAGCTGAAGCAGGTGCTGGACGAGGCGGGGGACGCGCCGTCGGTGCAGCTGCTGGCCGGCCGGGCGTACCTCGGGTCCGCTCAGCTCCACCGGGCAGAGGAGGCCTTCCGCAAGGTGCTCGACCTCGACCCGAGCGACCACTACGCGCGGTTCGCGCTGGGCAAGACGCTGCAGCGGCTGGCCAGGCTGCCGGAGGCGCTGGCCCAGCTGCGGATGGCCGTCGCGATGAACCCCTCTCCTGAGTATCAGGAAGCACTGGGCGAGGTCCGCGCCCGCATGGCCGTCGAACGGGACCGGAACTGACTGTCCACTGAGGACTCTTCAGCGGGTTGCCCCGAATGGACGCATGTTCAACGGTCCGTGAGCGACTAAGTTCTCTGTGAGGCCACCGGGGGGACGCGCACAGCGTTCTGACGGCCGCCGGATCTGGGGGGATCCAACCGTGAGCGCGGTGTGCGCTGCCCTCGATTCGGTGTGCCTTCAAAGGCCGCGACAAAGGGGTTCGTGCAGTGAAGATGAAGAGGCTTTCGGCACTGGCGGCGGTCACCGCCACCGCGGCACTGCTGGCGACGGCGGCACCGTCGCTCGCGCAGGCCGCCACCGGTCCGTCCGCGATCACGCCTGAGGTCAAGGCGCTGATGGCGACGCAGGACAAGCTCCACAAGATCGCCGAGAGAGTGGAGAGAGGCAACGGCTTCGGCGGCTTGTACGTCGACGCCGGCACCAAGACGCTCAACGTCTACTGGAAGGGCAAGGCACCGGCCAAGGTCACCTCGACCGCCGCTGCCGCCAAGGTGCAGGGCCTCACCGTGCAGGTCCACTCCGCGAAGTACTCCCAGGCCGAGCTGAAGGCAGAGGCCGCGCGCCTGGCCAGGACCGGCTCGGTCCAGAGCGTCGCCGCCAAGTACGACGGCAGCGGCCTCACCGTGAAGCAGGCGTCGTCCGGCTTCTCCGCGAAGTCCGCCGTGCAGAGCTCCGTGGCCGTCGAGGTCGAGTCCGGCGAGGTCGCGCTGGCCGCGTCCCGCTTCTTCGACTCCGCGCCCTACAAGGGTGGCGCGTACATCGAGAACTACTCGGGCGGCGCCGTCCAGGGTGCCTGCACCTCCGGCTTCGCGGTGGTCAACAACGCCACGGGCGCCGACAAGATCCTGACGGCCGCCCACTGCGGCAACCTCGGCAGCTACTACACCACCGGCAACCTCGACTTCATCGGCTCGGTCGAGACGCGCTCGGTGGCGTCGGACAGCGAGATCATCGGCGCCACGGGCCAGCCGCGCGTGTGGATCGGCGACTCGATCCAGACCGAGCTGGAGACGGGCAGGGCCAACCAGTACGGCCTGGACGTCATCGGCTCGTCCGCCACGATCGCCGGCGACTGGCTGTGCGACTCCGGTTCGTACTCCGGCACCATCTGCGAGATCCGCGCCACGCAGACGGGTCTGACGATCTGCCTCACCAACTTCGGCTGCGTGAACAACTCGGTCGAGGCCGTGCACCAGGGTGGTTACAGCGCCGGCGGCAACGGCGACAGCGGTGGCCCGATCTTCTCCGTGCAGCAGCCCGGTGACCGGCTCGTCGCCCGCGGCACCCTGACCGCCATCTCGGTCGCGGCATCCGACCTGCGCCAGTGCAGCGGCGTCCCGGCGGAGAACGGCCGCCGGTGCTCGCAGCGGATCATCTTCCCGGACATCGTGGCGCAGCTGGCCGACCACAACGTCCGGATCAAGACGATCGGCTGACCCACCAACCGAACCGGCGACCCCCGCTCCATTGTGGACCTGGGGTCGCCGGTCTGTTTTCCACACACGAAAACTGGGGAACGATGAAGAAACGACTGACCGCAGTCGCCGCGATCGCAGCCGCGGTGCTGACGCCGGCCACGCCGGCTCTCGCCCAGCACACCGGACCGATCTCCCCCGAGGTCGTCGCACTGATGGCGACCCAGGACCAGCTCCACGAGATCGCCGGCCGCATCGCCAGGACGGACGGGTTCAGCGGCCTGCACGTCGACGCCGGCAGCAAGACGCTCGACGTGTACTGGAAGGGCGCGGCACCGGCCCAGGTGGACGCGGCCGCGGCCGTCGCCAAGACGCAGGGCCTGACCGTGCGGGTCCACTCCGCCCAGTACTCCGAGGCCGAGCTCAAGGCCGAGGCCGCGCGGCTGGCCAGGACCGGTTCGGTCCAGAGCGTCGCCGCCAAGTACGACGGCAGCGGCCTCGCCGTCACGCGCAACGCCGGGCTGTCGGCCCGGTCCGCGGTGAGCAGTTCGGTCGCCGTCGACGTGGCGTCCGGCGGGTTCGAGCTCGCGGCGTCCCGCCTCGCGGACGCCCCCGGCTTCAAGGGCGGCGCGTACATCGAGAACTACGTGACCGGGGTGCCGCAGGGCGCCTGCAGCTCCGGCTTCGCGATGGTCGGCTCGAGCGGCGGCGCCAAGCTCATGACGGCCGCGCACTGCGGCGAGCTCGGCAGCGGTTACACCAACGGCTTCGGCGGCCCGATCGGCAACGTCGAGTCCCGTTCGGTGGCGTCGGACAGCGAGATCATCCGCGTCAGCGGCCTGGAGCCGCGGGTCTGGATCGGCGACTCGATCCAGACCGAGCTGGACACCGGCACCGCCAACCAGTACGGGCTCGACGTCGTCGCCGCCTCGACCACGCTGCCCGGCGACTGGCTGTGCGACTCCGGCGCGTACTCCGGCACCATCTGCGAGATCCAGGCCACCGCCACCGGCATGACCCTCTGCTTCGCCGACTTCGGCTGCGTGCAGAACCTGGTCGACGCGACCCACCGCGGCGGTTTCAGCGCGGGCGGCAACGGCGACAGCGGCGGCCCGGTCTTCTCCGTGCGGCCCGGCGACAAGCTCGTCGCCCGCGGCACGCTGACCGCGATCTCGCTCAACCAGGCCGACATCCGCCAGTGCAGCGGGGTGCCGGAGAGCAGCACCCGCCAGTGCTCGCAGCGGATCGTGTTCCCGGACATCACGGTCCAGATCGCGGCCCACGACGTCCGGCTCATGACGGCCTCCTGACCGTCAGCTCCCGAACAGGGTCTCGCCCCAGTAGCCACCGGGCCGCACGCCCGGTGGCACCGCGAAGTGACCGGACCCCGTGTGCTCCACGTACTCCATCATGTCGTCCTTTGTGGACAAAGCTTGTTGCATCGGCACGAACTGCGTGCGCGTGTCGCGGTTGAAGGCGATGAAGAACAGGCCTGCGTCGAGGTGCCCGAGCCCGTCGGAGCCGTCGGTGAAGTTGTAGCCGCGGCGCAGGATCCTGGCCCCGTTCAACGACTCCGGCGACGCGAGCCGGATGTGCGCGATCTCGCCGATCAACGGCACCCCGCCCGCGCCCCGCACGTGCAGGTCCGGCTCGTCGAACTCCTTCGCCTGACCCAGCGGCGCGCCCTCGCCCTTGGTGCGGCCGACGATCTGCTCCTGCTCGGTCAGCGACGTGCGGTCCCAGATCTCGATGTGCATGCGGATCCGGCGCGTCACCAGGTACGTGCCGCCGACGAGCCAGTCGGGGCCGTCCTCCTTCGCCACCCACACGTGGTTGCGCAGGTGGTCGGTGTCCTCGGCCTTGATGTTGCGCGTGCCGTCCTTGAACCCGAACATGTTGCGCGGCGTGGCCTGCTCGCGCGTGGTCGACGAGGTGCGGCCGAACCCCAGCTGCGACCAGCGGACCGCGACCTTGCCGAACCCGATGCGGACCAGGTTGCGCACGGCGTGCACGGCGACCTGCGGGTCGTTCGCGCAGGCCTGGATGCAGATGTCACCGTTGCTGCGCGCCGGGTCCAGGTCGTCCTTCGGGAACCTCGGCAGGTCGATCAACCGCTCCGGCCGCTTCGACGCGAGCCCGAACCGGTCGTCGAACAACGACGGCCCGAACCCGATCGTGATGGTCAGCGCGGACGCGGGCAGGTCGAGCGCCTCCCCGGTGTCCTTCGGCGGCGCCTCGGCGTTGCCGCCGACCGCGCCGTTCTCCGCGGCCTCCTGACCGGCGGTCATCCGTTCCGCGGCCAGGGTCCACTCTTTGAGCAGTTCCACCAGCTCGACGCGGTCCTTGGTCTTCACGTCCAGCGCCACGAAGTGCATGTGGTCCTGCGCCGGCGTGGTGATACCCGCCTGCACGTCACCGCGGAACGGCACCTTCGCCGCGGCCACGTTCTCAACAGCCGGCGCCGCACCGGACGCCAGCACCCCGGCAGCGGCGCCCGCGCCCGCGAGCGCCACACCGGCGCCCGCGAACCCGAGCAGCCTGCGCCGCGACACCTCGGTCACTTGGCGGACACCACTTCCGCGACCTTGCTGACCGGCTCGCCGAGCGCGTCGACGGCCTCGGCGAGCGTCTTGACGTCGTCCTGCGACAGCGCGGTGTAGGACTTGAAGCCGTCGCCCTCGCGGTACTTCTCCAGCGCCTCGTCGAGCGCCTTGAACTTCGCGTCCAAAGTGGACACGAGCGCCTTGTCCTTCTGCTCCACGGCCGGGCGCAGCGCGGCGATCGCGGCCTGCGAGCCGTCCACGTTCGCGCGGAAGTCCCAGAGGTCCGTGTGCGAGTAGCGGTCCTCCTCACCGGTGATCTTGCCGGTGGCGACCTCGTCGAGCAGCTCCTTGGCGCCGTTGGCGAGCTGCACGGGCGTCAGCTCGACCGTCTTGGCCTTGGACACGATCTCCCTGACGTCGACGAGCAGCTCGTCCGCGATCTTCTCGGAGTCGGCCTGCAGCCCGGACTCCCACAGGTCCTTCTCCAGCCGGTGGTAGCCGGTGAACGCCATGCCGTCCTCGATGACGTCCTCGCGGCCGTCGATCTTGGGGTCGAGGTCGCCGAAGCTCTCCGCGACGGGCTCGATGCGCTCCCAGTACGTGCGCGACACGGGGAAGAGCGCCTTGGCGTCGTCGACCTTCTTGGCCTTGACGGCGTTGACGAACTCCTCGGTCTTCACGAGCAGCTGGTCGGCCTGCGAGGTGACGTAGCGCTGGTAGCTCTTGGTCGCCTCGGCCAGCAGCGCGTTGCCGTCGGTGGACTTCTTGCTGTCGCCCGTGACGGTGAAGTCGCCGCGGATGCCGTCGCCCTTCATGCCGGGCTTGCAGGCGGTCTGGAACTTGCCGGACTCGGTGACCTCGACGATCAGCTTGCGGCTGAGCCCCGGCCCGATGTTCTCGACCTCGCCGAGGATCCGGTCGCCCTCGGCGTAGAGGTAGAACTCGGTGACCTTGGAGCCCTTGTTGGTCACCTCGAACGTGACGTTGCCGGTCGCCGCCTCGGTCTTGGCGACCTTGCAGGCGTCGTCACTCGCCTCGACGGCGATGTTGCCGCTCGCACTGCTGCTCGTGCCGCCGTTGCCACACGCCGCCAGCACCGCGAGCGAGCCCAGGATGACCACTGCTTTGCGCACGGTTGCCACTCCATCGATCAGTTGGACACGGCAGCGCGGCGGCGCGGCCGGATGAGGAACAGGGACAGGACGACCCCCACGTAGGCGACCCACGCGACGGCCTGCAGCACGGACGTGCGCTGCGAGTAGTTGAAGAAGCCCTTGAGCAGCGCCCCGTACCAGGAGTCCTCCGGCAGGGTGTCGCTGATGTCGAACGCCAGCGTGTTCAGCCCCGGCAGGATCGCGGCCTCCTGCAGGTCGTGGATCCCGTAGCTGAGCACGCCCGCCGCCACGAACACGAGCAGCACACCCGTGACGGTGAAGAACTTTCCAAGATCGAATCGAATCGCGCCCTGGTACAGAAGTGCGGCGATCACCACAGCAACCGCGATGCCCCCCAGAAAACCGAGGAGCGGCTCGGTCGTCCCGCCCCCGGCGGCCTGCACGCTGGAATAGAAGAAGACAGCCGTCTCCAACCCTTCCCGACCAACCGACAAAAGGGACACAACGACAATGGCGAGCGGTCCGATTTGGAGTGCTTCGTCCAATTTCCCGCGCAGCTCGGCCGCGATCGTCTTGGCCGCCTTCCGCATCCAGAAGATCATTCCCGTGACGAACGCGACCGCGATGATCGACATCGTCCCGCCGAACGCTTCCTGCTGCTCAAACGTCATGCCGGCAGCACTGAAGGTGATGACCGCCCCGGCCGCCACCGACAACGCCACCGCCGCCCCGACACCGAGCCACACCCATTTGAGGGCGTACCTCCGGTCGGTCTTCACGAGGAATGCGATCAGGATGCTCACGACGAGGGCGGCCTCCAGCCCCTCGCGCAGCCCGATCAGGCCATTGGCAAACAGCATCCCGACGCCTCCGTGAAATTAGGTCGGCCTTATTTAAGGTAAGGCTCACCTGATTGTCCAGCCGCCAACGGTGCCGTTTGCATCACTCTTGAGCCGCTCGCGACTTGGTCCGAGCACGTAGCCTGGGTCTCGTGGTCCAGTCGCCCTCGCCCCCGAAAGCCGCC
The DNA here is from genome assembly GCF_042738015.1 of Lentzea sp. NPDC059081. NCBI lineage: Bacteria > Bacillati > Actinomycetota > Actinomycetes > Pseudonocardiales > Pseudonocardiaceae > Lentzea > Lentzea sp. NPDC059081. The sequence continues at coordinate 1,143 of NZ_JBHYGW010000020.1, read as the reverse complement.
CCCCGCCCCCGCAACGGCAACATCTTCGGCCGCATCGTCCTGGTGCTGCTCCTGATCGTCGTGGTGGCCGCGGGCGCCTGGGGCCTGGGCGCCCTGAACAGAAAAGACGCAGCTCCGCTGGGCCCACCCCCGTTCCTGGTCCCCATCCAGGACGTCTCCCCCGGCGAAGCGGCACCGGGCAACGCAGCGGCCCCCGGCACCCCGCAGGACGCCAACCCCCTGACCGACTGGGCAACCCGAGTGGCGTCGAAGACCGACATCCCCCGCCGAGCCCTGCACGCCTACGCCTCAGCAGACCTGGCGATGCAACGAGAGTTCCCGGCCTGCCGCATCTCCTGGGCCACCCTGGCCGGCATCGGCAGGATCGAGTCGCACCACGGCAACATCAACGGCGCCAAACTCCAGGACAACGGCCTCCCGAGCCGCCCGATCATCGGCATCCCCCTGGACGGCGCCCCAGGCGTGAAGGCCATCCACGACACGGACGGCGGCCGCCTGGACGGCGACACGACGTGGGACCGAGCCGTGGGCCCGATGCAGTTCATCCCGGGCACCTGGAACCGCTGGGCGAAACGAGCAGCGGGCGACGGCCAGCCGGCAGACCCGCAGAACATCGACGACGCGGCCCTGACAGCGGCGAACTACCTGTGCGGAGGCGGCGCCCGCGACCTGGGCACGGGCCAGGGCTGGTGGGCAGCGGTGCTGACGTACAACAACTCGGTGGAGTACGGCCAGAACGTGTTCAGCGGTGCGGACGCGTACGCGAGGGCGAGCACGCCGCAGTAGCGCGGATGCCGGTGGCGCGGGATGCCGAGGTAGCGGGCATGCCGGGCGTAGCGGGCGCGCTGACGCAGGGGTCCCCCGTGGTTTCGGCTCCCCCGCGACCCAACCTACAGACGGGGTCTGACACTCCCGCGAAGCCGAACAGATGGCCACGGCAGGCACACGATGGCGAAGCCATCCACCCGCAAGACCGAATGCGACCCGCCCGCAAGGCCGAAGGCGAGCCGCCCCTCAGCCCCGAGGCCGAAGGCGAGCCGAAGCGACGGCGAAGCCGAGCCGCCTTTTCCATACCTGGCTGGTGGGGTGGTCCCGTCACGAGCAGTGCCGGCGTTTAGCCGCGCGCGAGGAGGGGTGTCAACC
>NZ_JBHYGW010000019.1:0-157333 GCF_042738015.1 Lentzea sp. NPDC059081 | reverse complement strand
GTCAAGCGGGCACGCTTTTCGCCCGCTTGACACCCCTCTTCGCGTGTGGCCAGCTCTTGGTGCGGCTCGTGACGGGACCCCACCGCAACGCAACCACGAACGAAACAGGCAGCCGCCCAACACAAACAGGCGTGCCATCAACCTGCCGGTGGCGCTGGGCCCCCGATCAGATTGCCGGGGGTTCGGGGGCAGAGCCCCTGAGGGGAAGCACGCAACAGAACCCGCCGCCCGCAACAGGGGAACGCAACAGGGGAACGCGACAAAGGCCCGCCGAACAGCGAAAACCCGCCAACAAAACAGGGGGACGCATGCTGACGCAGGCGTCCCCCCGAAACGAGACCCCCTGATCAACCCGACATTACCCAGGGGGTCTGACAAGATCGAAAACTCAGAGGTTCGGGAACCAGATCTTGATCTCGCGCTCAGCCGACTCGGCCGAGTCCGACCCGTGCACCAGGTTGAACTGGACCTCGGTCCCGAAGTCCCCGCGAATCGTGCCCGGCGTCGCCTTCTCGACGGGGTCGGTCCCACCGGCGAGCTGACGGAAAGCCGGGATGGCGCGCACACCCTCCACCACGATGGCGACCAACGGCCCACCGGTGATGAAGTCGACCAGGTCGGCGTAGAACGACTTGCCGTCGTGCTCCGCGTAGTGCTGCTCGGCGGTGGCGCGGTCCGCCGTCCGCAGCTCCAGGGCGGCGAGCTTCAGGCCCTTGCGCTCGATGCGGGCGATCACCTCGCCAACGAGACCACGCTCAACGCCATCGGGCTTAACGAGAACCAGGGTGCGCTCGGACACGACGGTACGACTCCTCGAAGAACAGGTACGGGATGTGCGGACAGGGTAGCGAACACCACAGCTGACATAGTGCGCAGCGTGAGCGCAAAGCACACCGGATCCGCACTGACCGGCGCAGCAGTCCTCTTCGTCCTGCTCAGACTCCTCGCGGTGTCCCACTACGACTGGCACACGGCGTTCGCGCTGCTACACACCCTCGAACTGGACGACGCACCTGGCCTGTTCCTCGGCACCTTCATGGCCGACGACCGCATCAGCACGGTCCTGCTGATGATCGTCACCCCGGTGACGTTCTTCTACTTCATCCGCACCCGGAAAGAACCGGACAACGCCCACGCGACGCCGCTGCTGGCGTTGATCGTGCTCGCGGCGCTGATGGTGTCCCACACGCTGACCTACCACCGCTGGTGGCTCGCGCCGGGGGCAGTGGCGATCGGCACGGTGATGGTGCTGGCCATCCACAACGCGCGGTGGCTGCTCAGGTGGTTCGCCTGGATCCTCGCGGGGACGGCGCTCACCGTCGCCGCCGTCGTCAGCACGCCGTGGGTTCCCAAGGAACGCATCAACGACAAGGACGAGGTCTACGTCTTCGAGACCAGTCCCGGCTTCCTGAAGGTCCTCAAAGCGCAGGACCGCGAGTTCGCGATCCTGCGCACCGAGGAGGTCCTGAAGCGCGAGGAGCTCAAGGACCACTAGTGCACGAGCACCGGCTGGGCCTCGCGGTCGACGGCGACCTGCCGCAGCACGAACACCGCCAGCCCCAGTGCCACCGCCACCAGCACCGCGGAGATCCAGAACGCCAGGTGGAACCCGGAGGTCAACGCCTCCAGCCGGCCCACCCCCGAGGCCAGCAACGACGACGTGTACGTGGTCGAGGTGGTGGCCAGGACGGCGAGGCCGAGAGCGCCACCCACCTGCGCGGTCGTGTTGACCAGCCCGGAGGCGAGCCCGGCCTCGTCGTGCGAGGCGCCTGACATGGCCAGCGACATCAGGGCCGGGAACGACAACCCGAGGCCGATCCCGAGCGGTGCCACCGCGGGCAGGATGTGGGCGACGTACGAGCCGTCGACCGGGACCTGGGCGAACACGACCATGCCGGTCAGCATGAACAGCAGGCCGACGATCAGCATGGTGCGCTCGCCGAACCGCGAGTTCAGGCGCGCGGACAGCGACACCGAGAACACCGCGATCGCGCCGGCCACCGGCATGAACGCCAGGCCGATCTGCAGCGGCGTGTACTGCAGCACGAGCTGCATGTAGAGCGTGCCGAGGAAGAACAGGCCGAACATGCCGGCCACCATCGAGATCTGCACGAGGTTCGCGCCGGTCACGTTGCGGGAGCGGAACACCCGCAGCGGCAGCAACGGCTTGGCGGCGGTCCGTTGGCGAAGCACGAACCCGGCCAGCAGTGCGAGTGCCGCGAAGCCCAGGCCCAGCGTGTGCAGGGAGCCGAAGCCGTAGTGCTCGGCCTTCACGATCGTGTACACCCCGAGCATCACCGCGGCCACGATCAGGACCGCGCCGAGCACGTCAGCACCCTCGCGCAGGCCCAGGCCCTCCGAGTCCGGCACCAGGCGCACGGCGGCGACCGCGGCGACCAGGCCGATCGGGATGTTCACGAAGAAGATCCAGTGCCACGACATGGCGTCGGTGAGCACGCCGCCCAGCAACAACCCCAACGAGGCACCGGCGGCGGCCACGAAGCTGAACACGCCGATAGCGCGCCTCTGCTCGTTCGGCTCCGGGAACATCGTCACGACCATGCCCAGCGTCACGGACGTGGCCAGCGCACCGCCCGCACCCTGCACGAACCGGGACACGATCAGCATCTCGGCGCTGAACGACAGCCCGCACAGCAGCGACGCCACCGTGAAGACGCCGAGGCCGATCAGGAACACCCTCTTGTGCCCGATCAGGTCACCGAGGCGACCCGCGAGCAGCAGCAGACCGCCGTAGGCGATCAGGTACGCGTTCACGACCCAGGCCAGCCCGGCCTGGCCGAACTTGAGGTCCTCCTCGATCGCGGGCAGCGCGACGTTCACGATCGTCTGGTCCAGCACGATCATCAACATCCCCGCGCACAGCACGATCAGCGCGAGCCAGCGCGCGTCGGTCTTCGATCCCCCTGATGTCATGAGAGGAACCGTAACAGATAGTTTTGTACGGGACTATCTTCTACCCAATCGCATGACGCAGAGCACGCTTGCGCGGGGGCTTCTCGCACGGCATCGGGGTGCTCAGCCGGCCTTCCACCAGCCTCGTCAGGCCGTTGACCATGCCGGTGCGCTCGTCGTCCGGCAGCGAGCCCAGCACGCTCCCGACGACGTCGGAGTACAGGTCGTCGGCCTTCGCCACGATCTCGCGCCCCAGATCGGTCACCACGACGACGCGCGCACGGCGGTCCGTCGGCGACGGCTTGCGCTCGGCGTACCCGGCGGACTCGAGCACGTCCATCGTCACGACCATGGTCGTCTTGTCGATGCTGACCCTGTCGGCGATCTCGGTCTGCGTCAGGTCCGCGTCCAAGGCGCTGGAGAGAACGCAGCGGGCTCGCGGAGTCAGTCCGATCTCCGCGAGCCTCGCCGTCAGCTCGGTCTCCAGCGCGTGCCCCGTCCGATGCAGCAGCATCATCAGGTCAGTACACCCCGTCGTGCCCATGACCTCACGGTAGCAAACTAATCCAGAACCAAACTATTTCTCAGCGGAACTATCGCTCCAGCACGACCACCGACCGTGCCGCACCGGGCTTCTTCTCCCTGGTCAGCGGCTTCCAGTCGCCTGCGGGCAGCGTGACGGCCTGGTCCGTCGGGTACGGGTTGATCACCACGACCACTCCGCGCCGCTTGCTGTCGACGTCGGGCCCAACCGTGTCGTCGACGTGCATGACGATCACGCCGGACTCGGCGGCCGGGAATGACACCTTCTGCTGGACCAGGTCCGCCGACCCGAGCGAGAACAGCGGCGACGACTGCCTGATCCGCAGCAGTTCCAGGGTCGCGTCCAACGACGCCTTCATGTCGGCGGAGGACGGCTTCGGCCCCGCCAGCAACGGCTTCGCGTACGGCCACTTCGACTCGTTGTCGGCCTTGGGCGGCAGACCGCGGCCGAAACCGTTGTCGCGCAACGACGGGTCGTAGGAGTTGAACCAGTCACCCGAGTCGTAGCTGTTGCGGTCCAACGACTTCGAGCGCAGGAACTCGGTGCCCGCGTGCACGAACGGCCGCCCCTGCCCCAGCAGCACCGGTGCCAGCGCCACCGTCTGCATCTTCACGCGGTCGGCGGCGGAAGTCTCGGGCTTCAGCTTGTACGTCAACGCGTCGAACAACGTCTCGTTGTCGTGCGCGTCGACGTACGTGACCGCCTCCAACGGCTGCCCGGTGTACCCGGCCGCCGACCCGTTGTACTTCACGTCCCGGCCGGACACCACCGGTCCCGCGGTCGAACGGAACTGGTACGACGCCATGTTGCCGGCCATGCCGAGCTTCACGAGGTCGCTGTAGTTCTCCAGCCGTGCGGCCACGTCACCGTTCGCGGGCGAGGAGTTCACGTCCCCGGCCAGACCGGAACCGAGACCCTGCACGCGCGGGTCGTCGTCGAACGGGCCGCCACCGCGCACGGCATCGCGGAGCCGGTCGCTGAACGTGCCGATGCCCGTGCCCGCCAGGTTCGCCTGGGTGGCCTGCTCGAACCGGGCGTTGCCGGCGACCTCGCCGAAGTCCCAGCCCTCGCCGTAGACGCCGATCTTGCGCCCGTCGACACCGTCACGTTCGACGGTCAACGCGTCCAGCGCCGCCCGCACCGCGAGGATGTTCGCCTTCGGGTGGTGGCCCATCAGGTCGAACCGGAACCCGTCGACCTTGTAGTTGCGGGCCCAGCGGACGACCGAGTCGACGACGAGCTTGCCCATCATGGCGTTCTCGGTCGCGGTGTTCGCGCAGCACGTGGAGTTCGCGACCGAACCGTCGAGGTTGAGCCGCTGGTAGTAGCCGGGCACGACCTTGTCGAGCACGGACGTCGGTGCGTCGCCGGAGGCCGCCGTGTGGTTGTAGACGACGTCCACCACCACGCGGTTGCCGTTGTCATGCAACGACTTCACCATCTCGCGGTGCTGCTTCGAGCGCGCCCAGCCGTTCTGCGCGTCCGCCGTGGCGTAAGAGCCCTCGGGAACGTCGTAGTGGAACGGGTCGTAACCCCAGTTGAAGCCGTCCTTCCCCGCGGCCGCGCCCACACAGGCCTGCTGCTGGTCGGAGTCGGCGGGCAGCGACTTCAGGTCGCACGCGGACGTGGCCTGGTCGGAGCGCTTCTCGGGGATCGTGGCGATGTCGAACGTCGGCAGCAGGTGCACGGTGTCCATACCGGCCGCGGCCAGCGTCTTGAGGTGCTGCATGCCGACCGAGTCGCGGTGCGTGAACGCCTTGTACGTGCCGCGATCCGCTGCCGGGACGGACTGGTCGTTGATCGAGAAGTCGCGCACGTGCAGTTCGGTGATCGCGCCGCCCATGCCCTTCGCGACGTCCTTCTGCCACCCGGACGGCATCGACTTGGCGTCCTTGAGGTCCGCGAACTGCGAGTGCGTCGAGTTCACCGACAGCGCCACGGAATACGGGTCGGTGACGACGACCGTGCGCTCCCAGTTGGTGACCTCGAACTGGTAGTACCTGTTCTTCCAGTTGCCCTCGCCGGACCACGAGCCCGAGGCGGCGTCGCGCTGGAGCTGCACGATCTTCTTCGGTTCGCCGGAGGGCTCGTCGAACAGCCGCAGCTTCACGTTCGTCGCGGTCGGTGCCCACAGCCGGATCGACGCGCGGTCGCGGTCGAACGTCGGCCCGAACGTCAGTTTCGTGGCCGCGGTGGCATAGCGGTCGTCGAGCACGCCCGCGATCTGCACGCTCGTGCGGTGCCGGATCGCGCCGCCCGCGTCAACGTGCACGGCGGACAACTTGTCCCGCAAAGCCTCGTCGACGAACCCGCGCACGGCGAACACCGGCAGCCCCTTGAGGTGCGGGAACTGCGCCGGAACGGCCTCGGTCGTCGGTGAGAGCCGCAGCACCTTGGAGCCGTACTCGAGCCGGTAGCCGTCGGACTGCACGGACGGGACGTCCCAGACGACCTTGTCCTTCGAGATCCAGATCGCCTTGGCCTTGGTCAGGTCGTCATCGGCGGCCGGACCGGCGTTCGGCGGCAGCAGGTAGGTCTCGTTCCCCTGCAGCTGCCACACCTCGTTCCCCTTCTGACCCAGGTCGAGGAACTGGTCGGGACCGGGGTCCTTCGTGTCGCCGCGGTGGAGGAGGTAGCTCAGGCCCGCCGCACCGGCCGCGAGCGGCACCGACCAGTAGACGCCGAACTGGTCGCGGCCGTCCGGAACCCGTGACTGGGTCCAGCCCGGCGACGGCTCCGCGGAACCCGTCCAGTGGTACATCGTCCAGTCGGTGTAGTCGCCGTCGGCGCGGTTGTAGTGGATCACCGCACGGTTCTCGGCGGCGGCCTTCGAGGCGTGCACCTTGCCACCGGCGACCCACGCGTGGCCGCTGGTGAACTTGCCGGAAGCCTCGACGGTCGTGCCGCGCACGACCGAGAAGTCGGTGGTGGGAGGCAGTTCCGCGACACCACCCGTGAACGGCACGTCAGTCCGTCCGGCAACGCGCACGACGGCTCCCGTGGCGTCACCGACGTAGTGCACGACCGCCTTGCCCGTGGCCGCCTGCTCCGACGGGTGGACGGTGGCGTCGCCCTGCTTCAGCCAGATCTCCGGCGTCACGCTCGGGTCGACGAACCGGTCGACCGAGGTGTCCTTCTCGTCGCCCTTGTGCGCGATGAGCCCGACGGACTTGGCGCCCGGCTTCAGCTTCGCCCAGGCGAAGCGCCCGTAGGCGTCCTCACCCGCGAACGGCGCCGGCGCGCCCCACTCGGTCGGCGTCTCGACATCGCCCCATGCGTGCAGGCCCCAGCCGTCATAGTTGTCGCGGGCGTAGTGCACGACCAGCCAGTCCGGGTTCTTCGTGCCGGGGTCCTGGACCGGCGGCGCGGCGACGAGCGACACGAACGCGCCGTCCGCACCGATCTCGCCCGACTTCGCGACCACGCGCAGTTCGACGCGCTTGCCGACCGCCGCGCCGGGAAGCGCCGACAGGTCGGCGAAGACGCGGTAGGGAGCGGCGTCGTCGGTGCCGAGCACGGTCCAGTCGCGGGTGCCCTCGACGCGAGCGGCGAACGTGGCGGCCGCGTTGGGCGCGCTGATGCCGTCCGCGCGGAGCTCGACCCGCTTGTCCAGCACCGTTCCGGCGGCCGGAGCGACCAGGGTCGGGGCGGGCTTCGACTTGGCGACGTCGCTGGTTCCCTTGAGCACCACCGACGACAGCGCGGGCACGGTCACCGTGACGCGACCGTTCTGGACCTGCGCGTTCTCGAAGCCCGCGGAGGACACGGGCACCGTGACGGTCGCGGGCGACGTGCCGGCGTTTGCGACGACGAGGTGCTCACGGCCGAGGATGCGGCTGAACGCGAACACGTCGCCGTCGGCGTACCTCAGGACCTGGTTGCCGTCCCGCCACACCGGGTCCTTGTCGACCTGGGCGGCCAGTGCCTTGAGCTGCTGGTACAGCGGGTGGGAGGTGGTGAAGTTGTCCACGGCACCCGTGCGGTCGGAGCCGACCAGTTTCTCCGCCATGTACTCCGGCGTCTTGGACGCGAACATGTCCTGACGTGCGAGCTTGTCGCCGCCAGTGCCCGCGAAGCCCTGCTCGTCGCCGTAGTAGACGACCGGGTTGCCGCGCCACAGGTACATCAGCTGGTTGCCGAGCTTGAGGCGTTCGAGCAGCTCGGCGTCCGACATGCCGGGGCGGTCGTTGCGGATCATCCACGCGATGCGGCCCATGTCGTGGTTGCCGAGGAACGTGGGCAGCGACGAGGCGTTGGAGTCGGCGTCGGTGTAGCGGTCGTCGTCGAGCAGCACCTCGCCCAGGCGCTGGGACCCCTTGCCGGACAGGAAGGCCTGCGCGCTGCTCTGGAACGGGAAGTCCAGGGTGGCCTGCATCTTGCCGGTGGTCGTGTACTTCGAGGTGTTCTCGGCGGAGGAGTCGAAGACCTCGCCGAAGACGAAGAAGTCCTTCTTGCCCTTGCGGTTCGCGTACTGCTTCACGTGCGGCGCGAGGGCCTGCCAGAACTCGATGTTGACGTGCTTGACGGTGTCGACGCGATAGCCGTCGATGTCGAGCGTGTCGATCCAGCTGGTGAAGATGTCTTTCATGCCGTTGACCACGCGCGGGTGTTCGGTCATCAGGTCGTCGAGGCCGGAGAAGTCGCCCTGCTCGCTCGACTCGCCGGAGAACGTCGAGTCGCCGCGGTTGTGGTAGAGCGTGGAGTCGTTGAGCCACAACGGAAACTTCGTCGGGCCGTCCTTGATCGGCGTGTACGGGAAGGACTTCTTCGCGTCGAGCTTCGGGAACGTGGATTTGCCCGCGTAGTCGGCGAGGTTGAACGGCTTGCCGTCCGCGTCCAGGTACGGCTGCGCGCCGGTGCTGACGTAGGAGTTCTTGCCCTCGGCGTACTTGATGACGTCGGCGGTGTGGTTCGCGACGATGTCGAAGAAGACCTTGATACCGCGGCGGTGCGCGTCGCGGATCAGGTCGCGCATCTCCTGCGTGGTGCCGAAGTGCGGGTCGAGCTTGGTGAAGTCGACGGTCCAGTAGCCGTGGTAGCCGGCCGACTGGTCTTTTCCAGGGTCTCCCTGCACCCAGCGGTTCAGGAACATCGGCGTCATCCAGATCGCCGTGATGCCCATGCCGTCGAGGTAGTCGAGCTTCTGGCGCAGGCCCTTGAGGTCGCCGCCGTGGTAGAAGCCCTTGTCGGCGGGGTTGAAGCCGTTCTCGGCGGCGTTGCTGCGACCCCGGTCGTTGGACGTGTCGCCGTTCGCGAACCGGTCGGGCATGACGAAGTAGAAGCGCTCACCTCGCAGGTCGTCGCGCTTGGGCGGCAAGGCGAGCCTCGCGTCCCCGTCGCGCACACCGGGCGCGATGTCCACCACCTCGCCGACGGCCAGGCGTTGCGGTGGAGCGGCAACGGCCTGGACCGGTGTGAGGGGGAGCAGAACCAGTGCAGCGAGCGCGGCGACGACCCGACGCATCGCGACCTCCTTGTCGCAACTTCTTGCAGGGTTGCTGCACGAAACCACGACAAACACCGGGAAACAATACGTCGGGCCTTGCAAATGTTTGCGGTCAGCCTGCCGGACGTCGGTAGGTGATCGCCAGACGGAGCGGGTGGGTGCGCCATTCGTTGACCGCCATGCCCGCCACGACCCCGATGCCCTCGACGGACTCGGTCGTCGCCGGGGCGCTGCGGCTCGGCGAGCCGGCCAGCGGTCCCTCGCTCGGCGGCGGGGAGAACTGGGCGATGACGACGTGCTGGCCCTCGTGCGGCTGGACGGCGAGCAGGACGTGCGGGTCCCGTTGCTCGTCCTGGTGCTCGATCGGCTCCAGGGAGAGGTGCTCGCCGCGTTCCGCCGCCACGCCCGCCATGCGCCCCGCCCACTTGAACGCGGTGACGACGTCGTCGTCGGACAGCTCGGCGTCCGCTTCCTGGAGGCTGACCTGCTCCAGGCGCGTGCCGTGCGCGGTCACGTTGCCATCGGTGGTGAAGCGGTCCGGGATCATCGCTTCGCCGGTCTCGACGTCGATCATGAGCATGTCGCGGAACCGGGTGTCCGCGAGCGGTGACCGGCCCATCAGGCCGCGGCCGAGCATCTCCTTCAGCTTCGGGTCGGTCGTGCGCCAGTACGTCGTCTCGTCGCCGATCAGCAGGCCGACGAAGTCCTTGACGGGCAGGCTGGGCAGGGCCGTGACCAGCGTCTGGCCGGGTTCGACCGGTGCCTTCGACTGGACCTGGAACGGTGGGAGCGCGGCGAACGGCGGGTCGACCCGTGCCGTGCGGACGACGTGGTGCGCCCACGCCCGCACGCGCGACAACGGGTGATCGGGGAACCTCGCGTCGTACTGCGGGTGGTCGCCGGAGTGGAACGGCAGGACGCCCTGCAGTTCGGGCGCGTACGGGTGCGGCTGGACCCAGTTCTCCAACCCGATCTCGGCCGCCAGCACGGCCTCCCGCGCGCCCGTCATGCCGCGTTCGAGCGCGCCGAGCTGCAGCACGGCGCTGCAGCTCGTCTTGGGGATCGTGAAGGAGCAGACGAAGGCCTGCCCGTTCGGCCGGTCCGGCAGCGGCACCTTGATGATCCGCAGCAGCGCCGGGACCCCGTCGAGCTGGACGACGTGCGCCTCGATCAGGCAGCCGGTCTCGCCGTGGAAGAGCGCGAGGTCGTGCCGGAGCTTGGGCAGGTCGACCAGCCCGGCGGGCAGGTCGGGCACCTGGTCGTAGTAGGTCAGGACCGCCTGGTCACCACTCGGGTGCTGCCAGAGGAACCGGTCGAGCTGGCGGAAACCGGTGGCGTCGAACGAGATGGGCACGCACCGACACTACGTCGGCGGTCAGGCCGCCCTGAGCGTTTTGGACCAGAGCGAGGCGCCGGTCGCGTCGCGCAGCCAGACCGTGAGCTCGTGCCGGCTCGCCTCGACCTCGCCGAAGTGCTGGAACCCGTCGAGCGGGCTGGTGTTGGCGGCGGGCGGAGCGTGCACGAACACGGCCTGGGGGCCGAAGGTCGGGTCGAGCGTGTTCGGGCCGAACGCGCCGGAGTGCAGCGGGCCGGACACGAACTCCCAGAACGGGTCGAAGTCGCCGACGGCCGCGCGGTCGGGCGAGTAGTGGTGCGCGGCGGTGTAGTGGACGTCGGCGGTGAGCCACACGGTGTTCTTGACCTTGCGCTTCTTGAGCTCCCTGAGCACCCACGCGATCTCGTGCTCACGGCCGTTGGGAGCGCCGGGCAGGCCGTTCGCCACGCCTTCGATGTCGGTGCCGTCCGGTACGGTCAAGCCGATGGGCAGGTCCGCCGCGATGATCTTCCACGTGGCGGTGCTGCGGCTCAGGCCGTCCACGAGCCACTTCGCTTGCCGGGCACCGAGAATCACGCCCGGCTGGTCCTTCGGGGAGGTGTTCTTGTCCTTGTAGGTGCGCATGTCGAGCACGAAGATCTCGACGTTGCGGCCGTAGGAGAACTTGCGGTGCACGCGACCGTCCACGGCGCGGGTCTGGTCGATCGGCATCCACTCGTGGAACGCCTGGAAAGCACGCTGGGCCAACACGTCGACGCGCTTCTCGGTGTACTGCGGGAGGTCCAGACATCCGGGGCTACTGAAGTTTTAGTAGGCGGCCCCGCCAGGTGCGCGAACACCTTGGCAGGACCTCGACACGGACACTGGAGGTCCGCGCCGTGCGCAACATCCTGCCCTACAACAGTTCCCCGGTGGTGCTCCGGTGAGCGCTACCCCCTCGATGGCCCGCATGTGGCACGTCCGCGGTGAACGCTGGGAGTCGATCCCCCACCGCGTGCTGCGCGACCAGCGCCTGACGTTCCGTGTGGCCTGCTGTGTTACCTGCTCTCCCTGCCCGACGACTGGACCACCAGCGTGCAGCGGCTGCGCGATCTCACCCCGGCGAAGGAACCCGGCAAGCCGTACGAGGGCCGCGAGGCCCTGGAGTCGGCCGTGCACGAGCTGGAGCGCTGCGGCTACCTCTACCGCTGGCCACGCCGTAACGAGCGCGGCCACGCGGCCGGTTTCGTGTGGGCGTACTCCGCCGACGCCGAGGCCCTGCGGGTGACGCTGGAGGAGGTCGCGCCCGAGGTCGTGCAGCGTGCGACCGCTTCCGGCTCAGCCGTAAACGGTTCACCCGGCAACGGCTCCGAGCAGCCGAAACAGGCCGAACCCGCAGGTCGGACCGTTTCCGGGTCAACCGGTTACGGCTCACACGCAAGCATAAGAAGAACTGTTTTCACGAAGAACGAAAAGAAGAACCCGCCGAGCGCGCCCACGGGGCGCCCGGCGCTTCCGCCCGTGTGCGGCTCGTGCGACGCACGCCCCAGCGACCCGGTCTCGGCCCGCGTGATCTGGCTCGACGACGACCGCACCCGGTCCACTCCGTGCCCCAACTGCTCCCCGGCGGTGTCCCGATGATCTCCCAGCGTGCCGCGCACCTGATCCCCGCTGTCCACCCGAAGACGCCGGAGTGGGCAGAGCGCACCATCAACCTCGACCGTGCCGGGGAGCTGCTCGCCCACATCGCCGAGATCGGCCGTGTCCCGCTGCTCGCGGACGGCACTGATCACCTCGTCGTGCGTGTGGTGCAGCGCCTGCACGCGGGCCTGGGCGAGGAGTCGATCGTCTTCGTGCCGTCCGTGGCGGCGGTCGACGTCCGTCGGGTCAACGACGCCAAGAACGCCGAGCCGGGCCTGATGACCGCCAAGCGTGCTGCCGAGTTGGCCGCGCTGCTGGTCACGGCCGCCGAGCTGGCCGCACAGGTCGGGAGTGGCCGATGAACACGACCCCGATGCCCGAGCCCAGCGACGACGAGGTGGAGCACGCCGTGGCGGAGCTGGAGAAGTTCGTGGCCGACCAGGCCCCGGCCACGCCTGTGGCGCCCATCCAGTCCGCGGAGTCGAAGCGCGTCCGCGAGCTGCGTGCCGAGGTCGCCGAGGCGCACGCCCTGCTCGACCTCCAGGCCGACGCCGCGCCCCTACTGGTCGACAGCGACCGCGTCCGCCGCTCCCGCAAGCGCGCCGCCGAGGCCGCCCGTCTGCACGCGCTGGCGCAGGATCCGGCCGCTCGTGCCTGGCAGGCCGCCCGCGTGCGCCTGGTCCTCACCGCCGTGGCGCTGACGGCACTCGTCGGGGCGCTCGCCTGGTCCACGACCGGCGCGCACGGGACGCTGACGCGCGGCATGGTCGAGCGGGACGCCGCGTGGTGGGGCGCGTGGCTCGTGGAGCCGGTCGTGTCCGCCGTGCTGCTCGTCGTGGTCGGCGCGAAGGCCTACCTCGCGGCACGCGGCATGGTGCTGCGGCACCGGCACCTCACGGTCGTGGAGGCCGCCGCGCTCGTCGTGACGCTCACGCTGAACGTGTGGCACCACCTGCCGGGTGTGGCCGAGAAGTTCGAGCCGATGGCCCTACTGGCGCACGCGGTAGGGCCGCTCGTGGCGGTCGGCGCGGTGACCGTACTGCCGGTGATCTGGTCGGCGTTCGCGGACCTCGACCACGGCCTGTCGGTAGGCCCTACTGCTGGCCCTACTGCCGGAAAGTACAGCGGAAACGTCCCCGTCGAGGACACCGCGCAGGACGCCCCTACCGCCCGTCCGACCGCCCTACTGGCGGCCCGTGCCCGGCAGATGATCGCCTCCGGCGCGCTCCCCGCCGACCCGTCCGCGACCCGGCTCCGCGAGGCGCTCGGCTGCGGCACCGACGCCGCCCGTGAGGTCCGCGACGCCCTGCGCGGAGGTGCCGCGTGAGCGCGCCGAGGAAGGACACCGACATGGGCGGCGAGGTCATCCCGTTCCCGAGCGCGACCACCGACGTGCCGGAGCCGGTCCCCCCGACTCCGGCCGCCGAGGTCGAGCCCGCCGGGCCGGTGCTGGACGCGGAGCTGCTCACCGACGAGGAGTACCGCCAGTCCAGGGCCCGGCAGCTCGCGGAGTCGGCTGTCTCGCGGCTCCCCGCCCAGTGGCAGACCCGAGAGTCCGCGCGGCAGGCCGGGGCCGACCTGGCGGGTCGTGCCGTCCTGGCACCCGTGCAGTTCCCGGCCGCTGTCGGCCGAGGCATGGCGGTCTCCGCACGTGCCTGGTGGGCCTGGGTGCGGGTCACCGACTTCTACGACGCGTCCAAGGCGGCGGAGAAGCTCGCCGACCGGTGGCAGGAGATCGCGGTGATCCGGCGCCGACGTGGCGTGATCACCCTCGCGGCCAGCGGCGCGACCGCGCTCGGTGGCCTGATCACCGAGCTGACCGCCGGGTCCCTGCCACTGATCGTCACCGGCGGCGCGGTCTCCACCGCGCTGGCCGTGGCCGGCCGACGCAAGGATGGTGCCGGTGGCCGCTCCACGCAGCTCGGCTCGCGGTCGCTGGCGTGGCTGATGAACGGCGACCACCTCGTGGTCGCGTTCCGCGACGCGAAGCTGATCGGCAAGGACGAGCGCCTGATGCTGGTCAAGGCGCCCCGGCACGACGGCACCGGCTGGGCACTGACGATCGACCTGCCGCCGTCGCGCAAAGCCTCCGACGTGATCAGCAAGCGCGAGTCGCTCGCGTCCGCGCTCGCGGTGGACGAAGTGCGGCTGATCGTCGAGCGCGTGCGCGGCGACGAGGGCCACGCCGGACGGCTCGCGCTCTGGGTCGGCGACGCGGACCCGTACGCGGCGGCCCCGATCGCGAGCCCACTCGGCACGGCCCCGTCCTGGGACCTGTGGCAGCCCGTGCCGTTCGGGACCACGGCCCGGGGCACGGACGTGCGCCTGCCGGTGGTGTGGACGTCGCTGCTGATCGGCGCAATCCCGCGCCAGGGCAAGACGTTCGTCGCGCGCCTGCCGCTCACCGCCGCCGCGCTGGACCCGCACGTGCGAGTCATCATCGCCGACGGCAAGGGCGGCAAGGACTTCCGGCCGTTCGAGCAGGTGGCGCACCGGTTCATCCGGGGCGCGCGGGAGAGCGACGCGCGTCGACTCATCCGCGTGCTGGAGGAGTGCGCGGCCGATGTCGCCGACCGGTTCGACCGGCTCTCGGAGATGGACGACGAGCTGTGCCCCGAGTCGAAGGTGACGCCGGAGATCACGCGCGACCCCGCGCACGGCATGCCGCTCACGGTCATCGGCATCGACGAGGTCCAGAACTTCTTGGGGATGGAGCTGCCGCTCGACGAGGACGAGCCCAAGGGCAAGAAGATCGGCACGCGCATCTGCGAGCTGCTGACCTACATCGCGAAGACCGGCCCCGCCGCCGGGTACTCGCTCGTGCTCGCCACGCAGAAGCCCGACGCCAAGGTGATCCCCGACGGGCTGCGCGGGCAGCTCGGCACCCGCTTCGCGCTGAAGGTCATGACGTACCAAGCGTCGGAGACGATCCTCGGCGCGGGCACCTACAAGGCGGGCATGGACGCCTCGCGGCTGCTCACCAGTCACAAGGGCATGGGACTGCTGCTCGGCGCGGACGGGGAGACGGAGCTGGACGCGGGCACGGCCACGACCGTGCGCACGCACCTGCTCCACATCCGCGAGATCCGGCAGGCCTGCGAGCGCGGCCGGGCGCTGCGCGAGCAGGCCGGGACGCTCACCGGCGACGCGGCCGGGCAGCGCGAGCTGTCCGAGATGGACGTGGAGATGGCCGCGCGCTTGGCGGACGAGGTCACCGTCACGCGCGACGAGAACGAGCCCGTGGACGCGGAGGTCGTCGAGCTGCCGGAGGTGCTCGCGCTGCTCGTCGAGGTGATCAGGGAGCACGAGCACGGGGTGATCGCGACGGCCGAGCTGGCGGACCGCGTCGGGTGGGACGTGAAGCGGCTCGGCGAGGAGCTGCGCCGGGCCAAGGTGCCCGCGCCGACGCCCGCCCGGCAGCGGGTCGGCGGCTCGGTCCACGCGATCAGCGTCACTGACCTGGACGCGATCCGGGAGGCCGTGGTGGAGGTGTACGGCGGCTAGGAGGTCCGCACACGGGGCGAGCGGGGTCCGCACATGGTGTGCGGACCCCGCTTGCGTGTTTGTGCGGACCTGACAGCGGCTCTGAGCTGCGCAGAGAGGGTGCCGCGGCTTCCGTGCTGACCGGCTCGCGACGGTGCCCACAGGCCAGCACTCCAGTGACCGGCCAGCGCGTTACACGAGGATCGGCAACGGCCGAACGGGCTCGTCGGCACGCCACCAGCGGCGGTATCGCCAGATCAGGGAGAGGTGCCCTTCTGCTTCATCTTCTTCTTGGTGACGCCTCGACTCCGCAGCCATGCGTTGGGGTGGAGGTCGAGGGTGCCGGGCGTTCGAAGGACGCGTGCGATGCGGCGGAGCGCCTGGCGGTGGGGACGGTCTCGGTCGAGCATGTCCGCAGCCCGTGAGGCCCACATGCACCCGGCGCACAACGTCCACAACCAGGCGGCCACCGGCAGTGGCTTCTCGGGGTCGATGCGGATGCTGATCGTGTCACCAGGAATCAGGTATGAGTCCACGATGTGGTGTCCGGCGTGGGTGTAGCCGGACAGCGAGCGATAGACCAGGTACAGGCTGGAGCCCAACGGGGCGAAGTCCTCGCAGAGCTGCTCGAAGTTCTTGGCGGGAGCATCACCGGTCGACGGAACCACCACGGACTTCTCGATGATCTCGGTGACCTCGTCCACCTCACCCCAGCCGACCCCCAACATGGCCTCGCCCATGGCTCGACGCCGACGCTGCTGCGCGTTGACGAAACCCGCCAAGGCCTCTGCGTCGTTGTGCAGCATCCACTGGGCAGTCAGCCCGTGCTCCAGTGTTCCTCTGACCAGAGGCATCGCCTCCAAGTCCATGCCCGCCTTGTGCAAGTGAACGGCTGCCCGCGCCAAGCGGTGGGTGTGGGACGCGAGCCCCAACACGACTGCCAGGCGCGGAAGCTCCATCTGCCGTCCGCGACTGACCGCCGTCTTCTCCGGACGGTCGTCCCAGATCATCAGCAGCTCGTCGAGGGTGCTCCACAGCTCCTCGACGCGTTCGGCTTCGACGCGTTCAGGCATCGGCAGACCATACGCCCGAATGGGTGCAGAAGCTGCTGATTAACCCCGCCACCAAGCGCATGAGCTGCGACGATCTTGCTGCGCCATGTCGGCCGGCAACCGCCGCGTTCGCGATGCGCTCGAACTGTCGGTGCACGGCCGTAGCCTGCTCGCCAACGCAGAAGTGCACCGAGTCAGCTCGGTGAGGCAAGGAGCAGGAGTGGAAGTCGGAGACGTTGCAGCCTGGTTCGCGGCCGGGATCGCGATCATCGCGGCGGTCATCGCGATGAGCAACGCGAACTCGGCCAAGACGCAGGCGGGGGCGGCACTCAAGCAGGCGGCCGAGGCACAGAAAGCGCGTGAGGCCGCCGAGGCCCAGGTGAGGGTTGCTGAGGCCAGCGTCGACCAGGCCAAGCGGAGCGCCGAGGCAGCGGAGGCGAGCGCGGACGAGGCACGGAAAGCCAACGACTTCGAACGCGAGAAGTACGAACGTGAACGCGCAGATCAAGACGCGAAGGCCATCACCGAGGCTGGAAGAGTGCGGGCACATGCTGATCTCACAGGCGGGGTTCTCTGGGTGTTTATCGCCAACCACGCCAGCGAGACCATCCTTGACCTCGACGTGGAGTCGGTGATCGCTACCGGCGGCGCATGGCGTTGGCAGATCGACGAAAAGGTGCAGTTGGCACCCGGCTACCTGCAAGCCATCTCACCAGGAGCCAGGGTCCAACTCTGCATGAGGCTGTCCGATGGCTACTCCATGGTGGGAGACAGCTGGAGCTTCGCGAAGTACGACATCGCGTTCAGCTTCACTGACAGCAACGGACAACGATGGAGGCGGGTCAACGACGGCGCTCCAGAGCGGGTGGTCTGACAGCATGTCGATCTGGCCGAACATCATCACCGGCGTCTGCACGCTGCTCGCGGGGCTCGGCGGTGTCTGGATCACGCAGCGCGGCACCGCCTCCCGCACGGCCGAGGAGTGGCGTGACAAGCATCGGATCGACCAGCGCCAAGCCGTCGTGGACGTACTGCACCTAGGACGCCAGTGGTCGTACAGCCTCGGTCTGTTGCGCTCCACTATCGCCCTATCGGGGGATAACCAGGACGTCGAATTTCTCGTTAACCACAAGAAGTTCTCCTACGTCGATGACTACACGGCGTTTCAGCGCGCGCTGACCACTGCACGCATCATCGTCGACGTTGAGGATGTGGCGGTTCACCTCCGTGAGCTGACCAAGCTGGGCAATCCGCTGCTGTTTGAGTCTGAGAAGTTGTACGTCACCAATGAACCGGACAAGGACAAGCGCTTGGAGGCGGCAACCTCACCAACCAGCGCAGCAGACAAGACACTCCGTCGGCTGGAGCACGCGGCGACCCGCCACCTAGGAGCTCCCGTAGTAGCGGTCAAGCGTCCGCCACGGATCCGGCGGTTCGTTGCTCGTCGCCGACGTTCCATGGGCAGTTGAGAGCCGAGCCGAAAGCACAGCGTCGTGCCACCATGCACGCATGTGGAGCAACGTGGTGACAGGCTTGTTCACACTGACCGGCCTCGCGGTCGGCGTCGCGCTGGAGCCGCTGAAGACCCTGTTCGCCGCGAAGGCACGCAACCGTCAGCAGCGAGCCGAGCAAGCCGCCAAGGTCATCCAGGCCGCCTCGGACGCCCAGCACATCGGACTTCAGTTGAATGCCGCATACCGGCACAGGGCAGCGGGATTCAGGGTCTCCGGTGACCAGGAGACCGAATACATCACCACCTACAACGCCGCCCGCGACGACCTGCGCAAGGCCGTGGCGATGCTCCGGCTCCACGGACCCGACGCGCTTGCGGACGAGGCGGACAAGCTCCGGGACGCGGACGACGCGATGTTCGCCTTGCTACAAGAGCCGGACGATGGTGAGCACAACCTCGACACCGCGCCGAAGCGTCTGAAGCAGGCCACTGAGGTCGCAGCCGCCGCGGTTCAACGCTTCGCGAAGCTCGCCCGCAAGCACACAGCGTGACGAAAGCCCGGCCTGTATCGCCGAGTTCGCGGCGCTCTCAAATTGTCGGTGGTCGTCCGTACCCTGTTCGCCAACGCAGGAGATGCGCCGAGCTGGCTCGGCGAGACAAGGACGACCATGCAGGGACCGGAAAACGCCAAGCCTCTGTTCGACGCGGGCGATTGGATCGCGCTCGGGGCTGCGGTCGTCGCACTCGTCGCGATGAGCATCGCCATCTGGCAGGCGTACGAGGCGCGGAAGTCGCGCAAGGCGACACGGGACCAAGCCGGCACCGCAAAGAAAGCCCTGGACGAGACGAAGAAGCAGAGTGCAGCTTCCGAGAAGTCCGCCGCGGCAGCGATGCTGTCGCTCGGGTCCGCAGAGCGAGCAGCGGGCGCGGCCGAGGAACAGGCAGTCCACGCACGTCACGCGGTCCAAGCAGCCATGGATCAAGTCTCTGAGGCCCGTGCCGCCGCACAGGCAGCGGTGGATCAGGTCGAGATCATGCGCCAGGCCCTCAACGCAGAGAACGTCGAACGTCACGAGCGAAGCGGTCCTGAGTTCTCAGTTGTCGAAGGCAAAGGCAAGAGGAACAGCAGGACCGTCACGGTCACAATGTTGTCCGGTCCAGCGGTCGTCCGCGTGACGCCCAGTTGGACTGCTGACTCGTCAGTCCCCCAAACGGACGGCGAGGACGTGGGCGGTATCCAGGCTGGTGAGTACGAGGCCCAGCGGGTCGTTCGGAACACCAGCTTCGACATCGAGGTGGGCAAGGGACCGACGGGCAGAACCCCAATCGTGATCGAGGTCTACTTGCACTGTGTCGACGATCACGACAACACACGGGTCTGGGACCGCGTTCACTCAGTGACTTTGGCTCCACCAGTCCGTGTGTCGACGGTGCGCTACAGCTAGGAGCAAGAGTGGAAGCAGGTGACGCCGCCGCCTGGTTTGCCGTGGCGGTCGCGCTGATCGCGGCGTTCATCGCGCTCGGCAATGCCAACTCGGCAAAGCGGCAAGCCCGTGCGGCGGAAGCGGCTATCGGCCATGCGAAACGCAGTGCCAAGGCCGCTGAGGATCAGGCCGAAGCGGCGCGTGAGCAGGTTGCGCTGATGCGTCAGCAGTTGGATCTTGAAGAGGGAGACCGGCGAGAGCTGGACACTCCCAAGTTCGAGGTTGAGTGGTGTCGGGATGACGGTGACGGTTGGGGAGCCGTTAAGGACTTCACCCTCAAGTACCTCAGGGGTCCTGCGTTTCTTGACCAGGTAGAGCTGACCTTGTTGCCCGATGCCGACATCACAGGATTCGTCGTGCGAGAGGAACTCGAAGATGTTGGCCGGTTTTTCCCGGTTGTGAAGGACCGGGAGTTCGCTCCGGTCCTGCGTTTTGAGAAGGTCAGCAGAGGAACCGTCAGAACCTTCAAAGCAGAGATTGCTCGCGGCTCCACCTCGGTCGTCGTCGGCATCAGCTCGTCCGCAGGCGCGGAGTCCTGGCCCACCGTGCCTGCGAAGATGGTCGACATCAGGCAGCGGGCCAGGCAGGAGGCTCAGCGGAACCTAGACGCGCTTGATCAGCGCTGGTGAGGACCACGACCTCGTGCCCGTCTGGGCGCCAACCGGTCGTCGGGCGTCGGCAACAACAGCAGCTCGTTCACGACTGCCGCCAACGAGTCCGTAACTTCCCAGACGATCATGCCGTCGCGATCGACACGGATGCCGAGCGCGTCGCCCTCATCGTGGAAGCGGATCGAGTCGACCCACCCGCCCGGCCAGCGGTGGAAACCGTCCAAGAACGCCTGCCCCTCCTGATACGGCAAGAACGTCCACCCGCCACCCTTCAAGTCGAGCAACGGCCTCAGCACCGGGAACAGCTCGACGGCGGCGGCCTCCGGCGAGCCCGGCACGAGCGCGGTCACGCCACACGCTCCGAGGTGGAACCGCGCCCAGCGGCCGGGTCGGGGGCGCCAACCGCCGGGCGCGGAGACGGGAACAGCGGCATCAAGTCCGCGCCGCAACGCTCGCGCAGCTCGGCCACCGTGCTTCGGCCGGCCAGCGCCGCGCGGACGCGCTCGACCTGACGGCGGCGCAGCACCTCGCGGCGGACATGGTGTGCAACCCACAGCGCTGTGCCCACCGCCACGCTTGCCAGCAACCCGAGGATGACAACGGCTCCCATGCCTCAAGGTTCGGCAGTCCACCACCCCGTCCGCAGGGCAGAAGCCAGGGCAGGGCGGGGCATCCCGGGACAGAACAGGTCCACGAGTCTCCGGCGCACCACGGCTAGTCTCTTAAGCGTTCCGGCCGAGGGAGGTGGCGCATGACCGAGCCCAACAATCTGCTGCGCGCCGCCCGTGAACGCACCCCGTCCCGCGTGGCTCCCGGCGAGCCGATGTCACGCCGGGAGCTGGCCGAAGCCGTCAACCGGTGGTTGTGGGTCACCACCGCCGAGCGCTACGAACTCGACGCACACAGCATCGGCCGCTGGGAACGCGGCGCGGTCCGCTGGCCGGGTGCCCACTACCGCGCGGCTCTGCGCAGCGTGCTGAGCGCGGAGACAGACGCCGACCTCGGCTTCCGGCCGGCCGGTGCGGTCGCCGCCGGGCAAGCGCTCACTCCGGCTCCGGTCACCAGGACCGAGCCGTGGACGATCGCGGACACCCTGACTCGCGCGAGCATCGACGGCGTCGCCCTCGACCACATGGCGCGGGCCGTCTACGGCCTGGCCGAGCGGTACCCCTCCACACCACCGCAGGAACTGTGGCCCACCGTCTCCGGTCTGCTCACGCGGCTGAACGACGCTCTCGGTCACCCGCAACCCCAGCGGGTCCGCCGTCAGGCCGTCATCCTGCTGGGAGTCCTCTCCGGAATCGCCGGGAGCCTGTGGGTCGACTTCAGCCGGCGTGACCAGGCCGCCGCGTACTTCGACGTCGCCGAGCTCGCCGCACGCGAAGCCGAGTCCCCGGACCTCGCCGCGTGGGCGCTCGCCACCCGCTCCGTGGACGCGTTCGCGGCGGGCGACACCCGGTCCGCGGTGACCCTCCTGGCGCGCGCCGAGCACGAGGCCACCGGCTCCGGTCCTCGGCGGAGGGCGTGGGTGAGCGCGATGCGCGCTCGTGCCGCAGCCGCACACGGAGATCCGGTGACCAGTGCCCGCGCGCTGGAGGCCGCCTACCGCCACGTCGAAGCGATCACCGAGCCGCCGGGCGGGACGGAGTTCTTCGACCTGCCCCGGCTCGACGGAGTCGCCGGGACGACATACCTGCTGCTGCGCGACACCGCGCGGGCACGGCCGCTGCTGACCGGTGCGCTGCAACGACGCGCACCCGAGGACGTCAAGGGGCGCGCCCTGCTGGGGCTGGACCTGGCGGAGTGCGCCCTGGTCGAGGGCGATCCGGTGGAAGCCGGTCAAGTCGCCATCGCCGCGCTCGATCAGGTGGGAAACGCGCTGGTCGAACCGATCGTCGTTCGTGCGCGAGCGCTCAGTGCGAGCGTGAACCACGTTGCCGGAGCCCGTGCCGTACTGAAACTCGATGCCCGACTGCTGGAGGCAACCCGTGCCCGTTGACCCGACGGAATGGACGGTCCACGGGACCCGGCGGGCGTACGAGTCGCCCTGGGTGAACGTCGACCTGGACGACGTCGAGATCCCCGGCGGGCCACGCTTCGAGCACCACGTCCTGCGGTTCCCCCGCGCCTCTACAGGCGCGGTCGTCATCGACGGCGACCGGGTCCTGTTGCTGTGGCGCAACCGCTTCACCACCGGCGTGTGGGGGTGGGAGATCCCGGCGGGCTGGTCCGACGACGGCGAGGATCCCGCTGACGCCGTCGCTCGCGAGATCCGCGAGGAGACCGGCTACCACGCGGCCACGATCACGCCGTTGATCAGCTACAGCCCCATGACAGGCATCAGCGACCAGTGGTATCGCGTCTTCCTCGCCACCGACGTCCGGCACGAGGGCGAACCCGAAGCGGCCGAAGCGAGCCGCGTCGAGTGGCTGCCCGTCGGCGACCTGCCGAAGCTGATCGCCAGCGGCCAGATCACGGACGGGCCGTCGTTAACCGCGCTGGCCGTCTACCTCTCCTCACCGCGCTGACGCTGGCGTAGTGGAGGGCGTCGTCGACTGGCTGAAGTACGCGGTAACGCACGCCCCCTCTGGAGACTGCCGACAATCTGGACAGGCTCGTTGTGGCGGCCTGGATCAACTTGGTGAGTTAGCTACTGGCCCCTGCTGGTTGAGGGTGGCGGGCCAGGTGGTCCTGGAGTTCACGGTGGCGGAACTGGTAGCCGATGCCTGCCTGCCGGATCAGCCCGACGTGGTAGCACCAGTGCAAAAATCGTCCGAGTCGCCAAGGCAGTGTCGGTGCCCCGAACCACCCGCGTGTGCATAGGAGAAGTGCTACGTAACGAATGCCGACCCGCCCGATCGTGATCCCGATCGTGATCCCGATCGCGAACGCCACCACGAGAATGGAAGCGAGCCCCACTGCGAGCTCATCCAGCAATACGAGCACGAAAGAGAACACGAATACCAACACGAGTGCCGCGCTAGCCACGAGGTCGTTCTTGACGATCTCTCGGGGATCCCACCTCATAGACACCCCATTGTGCTCATGCGGGTTCTTGACCACGTCACTGAGCCCAATAAAAATACCGATCGTGATTCCGATCGTGATTCCGATCGTGTTCGTGACCGCAAATAATAGAGCCACCCCAAGTCCAAATATGACCCCAAAGAAAAGGGACAACAAAAACGATCGAATTCCCTTTGAAGTGCGGAGTTGGCGCACATTGACATGAATCGGCTCAGGCCAAATTCTGGCCCAAGCAAGATAAGTCATAAGGGAGATACCAACCGCAGGCACGGCGAATCCGACTACTTGGGTGGGAGTGAATCCGATCCCAAAGTAATTCAGCAACACAAGGGCCGCGATAAGCCAAATCAGGGCAGTTGCCAACACAATAGTGCCACGAACGCGATTGACGCCGCCAAGCGGCCACAATTGGTGAAGTACGAGGTCAGTTCCAGACAAAGGAACGCCATCGAGGATACGTCCGGTGGTGGCGTTGTGGTCCAGATACCTAGCTAAGACCCCGAGCCACTGCAGGGTCTGGTCTGCGGTGTAGGGCGACTGCTTGTCGAACTGTGTGGCGTGCGCGGCAGTGGTAGCTGCGATGAAGTGGGTAAGCAGATGCTCGCGCACAGCGTGATTGCTGGTAGCGGCCACGCGGATCAGGTCAGCGGGGTTGCGGCTATAGCTGTTGTCGGAGTTGCGCTGCTCGTAGACGGTGGCGGCCAGCGACAGCCGCCACGGCGTGGACAGCCCCACCGCGAGCGGACCGCCGGGGTGATCGTCGATGGTGGACAGGACCGTCTGCCACCGAGCAGGGTTGTCCACCCGTGACTGGATGAACTGCCGGGCCTTGGCGGAGTCGACCGCGTCGATGGTGACCAGGGCTGCGTCGTGGGTCCACACCTCGGCCTTGGTGAGCGCTTGGTAGTGGCCGGTGCGACAGGTCAGAACCAGCGGTGCCGCGTGCCGCCCGTGCTGGTATGCGTTCAGAGCCCGCACCACGTCCGCGGCGCGAGAGGTGTGGCCGGGGGTGTCATCAGCATCCACCTCGTCGAGGCCGTCGATGACGGGAAGGATCAAGCCAGCGTCGACGAGGGCTTGTGCGGTGCGCAGGTCCTGTTGGTAGGCAGTCACCAGGTGCTGGACGAGCCAGCCGCTTAGCGGGTGACTGGTGTCCCAGATGGTGGCCGGAATCCGCACCGGCACCGGCTGCCCAGGGTCGGGGTTCTCCAGCAGTCCCAGTAGCAACTCAAGCGCGAGCACTGTCTTGCCCGCTCCTGGAGCCCCGGTGATCACCAGACGTTGCGGCTGCAGATCCCGGTAGTAGTCCACTACTTCCGTGAGCTGGCCTTTCGCCCTGGCGTGCTGTGTGGGGTGGGCGGGAGCCGGGCGGAACGCGAAGTCGACATCGATCGTGCGGTTCTTCTGCCCCAACAGCTGTGTCCGAGCCCGACCTTCCCTTGACCGCACTTCGTCCGCCAACCGGGCAGCCATCTCCGCCACCGGCACTGGTGCCATCCGCGTCACCCGCAACGCCTGGCGTCCGGACCACAAACCCGCCGCCAGCGCCAACAGGGCCACCACCGCCGACACTGGGTCTACCTCGCCAAGTTTCGCCTGCGGCACCAGCCACAGCCCCAGCACGACCGCCACGGACCCGCACGCCACAGCGCCAAGCCCGTATGTCCAGCCTGACCTGTCGCCCTTGGTCATAGTTCTTCCACCCACGCCACCCCTTGAGCCATGAACATCAGTTGATCGGCTCTCGTAGCTGCGACATTGCACCGGCTTCGCACATGCACCCGATCTGCCTAACGGCTACGCGTCCACCCATCGCCGCCCACAAGCCATCAGCTGGACAAGACAGCTCTCTAGTGACCAAGTCGATCTTGCACAGCCGGGCCAGGCGCTACAGCCCGATGCCGGCCACCGCGTTGTCCGCCCACTGGTCCACGGTGCGCATGTAGTCGTAGAGCACCGGGGAGTTGGGGGCGTGGCCGGTGTGCTGGCTGATCGTCTTGGCGTCGTGCCCTGCCCGCCGCGCCTCGGTGGCCAGGCCCGCGCGGGCGGAGTGGCCGGTGAACCGCACGGTGACGCCCGCCCGCTCTCCCGCCGTGGTGATGATGGTCCCGACGGACTGGGCAGCCAGGCCGCCGAGGATGCGCCCGTGCCGGTCGATGCGCCGGAAGGCCGGACCCTCGGTGATGCCGGACGCCGCAAGCCAAGCGCGCCAAGCCCGGACAGGACAGGTGCTCTCGTGCGAGCCGTGTGGGACGGCCACAGTGCGCCCGCCGGTCTTGCCGGACCGGATGGTGACCACTAGCCCCTCCGCGGCTTCCTCCATGTCGGAGACGAGCAGGGCGGCGACCTCGGAGCGGCGGCCCGCGATGGAGAACGCAATCAGCACCACGGCGCGGTCCCGGATGCCGGTGAGGGTCTCGGGGCACGCGGCGGAGATGGCGCGCAGGTGCTTGATCTCCATCGCCGGGGCCTTCCCTCGACCGCGTTTCTCCCCCGCCTCGGCGAGGCGACGCCGGTAGCCGTTCAGGGCTGCCCTGGCGGCCTCTGTGGCGACCTTGGGCGGCTCTGCGCCCCTCTGACGTAGGCCGACGACGGCACCGGCCAGGCGGCGGTCCACGGTCGCAGGAGCGGCCTCCTGGCGCTCCAGCCACACGACGAAGCCGACGAGAGCCCCGGCAGTCGCGGAGTCCTCCGGGATGCTCAGCTCGGTGACGTACCGCGTCCAGACCTTCCAGTCGCCCTCGTAGGCGCGCTGGGTGTTCGCGGGCCGCTGGGTGCGGACGTACTCCTGGGCCGCCGTGTCGAGCGCGGCGAGGCGCTCCTCTGGGGTGGCGGGGAGGGCGGCAACGGGGGCGACCTGAACCAGATCCTGACTCACGATATGGCAACTTATCATGAGTCACACCCGGATGGGCGCATGTCCGCCCGCCCGCGTAGGAGGACGATGAAACGCGAACACTCCGGGTTGCGATCTTTCGTGGGTGTCCGGAGTTCGCCGCAGAAGACCCGTTCGCCCCGCCAGGCGGCTTGCGAGCAGGCCCAGCCGTCCCTCACTCGCTTCCGGCAGAAAGGCCAAGAAGCCACGCAACTGGCAGGCGACGAACGCCTATTGGCAGGCGGCCATCGCAGGGTTCACAGCGCTAGCGGCACTAGGCGCGGTCGTCTTCTCTGCCATGACCGTGAACGCGAGCCAACAAGGGCAGTACACCGACCGTTTCAACAAGGCGATCGAGCAACTTGACAAGTCAGGTGCGGACCACCTGCAAGCCCGCCTCGGCGGGATCTACGCACTGGAGCGGCTAGGCAAGGACTCTGCTCGCGATCAGCCTGTCGTCACCGAAGTCCTATCCGCCTTCATCCGCTCGACCACCTCAACTCGATCAGCGGACTGGCCCTCGACGGCCGCAAAGTGTCCCGATAAGCCGGTGTCTACCGACGTTCAGGCGGCCCTCACCGTCCTAGGCCGGCGGGATGCTCGCAATTACGAGAACGACGTACGCCCCGACCTCAACGGCGCGTGCCTTCGACAGGCGTCCCTCCAAGGTGCGTACCTGACGGGAGCCAATCTCTCCAAGGCCGACCTCGGTGGTTCGGACCTCTCTGGTGCTGTGCTGGCTTTGGCCGACCTCAGACATACGGAGTTCTCCTCCGAGAATTCTCCGCACACGCTCCTTCTCCACACGATCATGTACGGGGCGGACTTGCGGGGCACGAAGTTCACGGGTGCCTACCTGGGAGGTGCTGACTTGACCAAGTCCAAACATGACGCCGAGACCTCCGTAAGGGGCGCCATAACCTCGCAAGACACTAAGGGAGAGTGGTGGTAGCAGTCCTCCCGCATGCCGACCCCCGCCATAGGCACTTTCTCCGGCACACGCTGCACCGCCCCTTGCCTCGCTGCTTGGCCTGCCGGGCGGTCACGCTCTTGACTGGGTTCAGCTCGCGCCCGTACTTGATGAAGCTGCGCACGGCCTGCTGGGAAGCTCGGCACTGCCCCCTGACGCCCCGCCTGCCAGCCCGCTCCCGATCACCGCGTCGGGAACAGCGTCGGCGGTCGCGAGAGGCTCTGCCACCAGTAGCACGGCGCACCCGGCCCGTTGTCGCGCGCACGCGGATTGGTCAGGCATGGGTCCGGTTCTCGCGGTGCGTTGGCCTCGGCCTCGGCGCTCCCGGTCGCGTAGCCCTCGTCGAAGCCCTCGTCGTAGCCGAGCTGGTACGCAGTCCTCACGTCTTGCTCGTTGAACGTGCGGGAGATACTCGTGACGGGCGGAGCAGGTGGCGAGGTGCGCACGAGAGGCTCGGCGTCCCGCATCGCCACGCTAGTGATCCACCCAAGTGCCGTGCCCGCTATCAGCGCGGCGGCAACGGCTGCCAGCACGGGCAGTCGGTCTCGCCGTGCGGTGGGGCGCCGCTGGCCAGCGCCTTCATCAGCAGCCGGCGTCTCGTCCATGACAACTCGTCGCAGGCCGGGTGACCGCCGTTACGGCTCCTCATGGCACATGGTCAGGGAGTCCAGCGAGCCAACCACGCCTCGACTTCCGTGAGTCCGATCGCCACCGGCTGGCCGCGCCAGTGGGCCACGAACGCGTCCCGGATGTCCCGGTCGCTCTCGTCGACCTTTCCCTTGGGGCTCTTCTTGACCTCCGGCAACCGCGACTCGTCTGATATCCAGCGCAGGATCGGGGCGACGAGGCTTCCTCCAAGCGGGACCATCCCCCGCGCGCCGATCGTGCCGACATGATCGACCTGGGCGAGTTCAATGAGCAGGTGCAGGCCCTTGTTCGCCGCCCACCTCGCCGCTTTGATCCCTACGGGCAACTGACCCCTGTCCGGATAGCCGGGGATCGGCGGGATGCCGTCAGAGCCTCGCGCCGCATCGTCGAACGCCCGCGCCCAAAGCAGCACCTCGACCGCGGTGGCATGCGCTTGGTCGAGCACCTCGGCCGCCTGCACCGGGTCGAGCGGAAACATCCGGCCCTGATTCATCACCGGCAACAGTCGCCACCGAAGTAGTGCCCGTTCGAAGGCGGCCTTCGCCCTGGCGTGCTGCTCTGTCACGCTGCCGCTCCGGCGAAGCACTCGCGGCAGATCAGGGACCGGCCGCGCCCCAACTCCTCGGAGTTCGAGCCCGACTCCCGGCCGCAGATCCTGCACAACTTGTCCTCGACGATCTCCGCGAGCGCCTCGTGCCACGCCTCCTCCGGCGAGAGGATCGACTTGCCCTCGCGGATGCGCTGCACACAGTTCGAGCACGCGACTCTGCTCATGTTGACGTTGTAGCCGGCCTCCGGCTGGCCGCACGCAGAACACCTCCACACTCTCCAGCGCGGATCGGCTGCAGTCTCACGGGTCACGCGCGCGGCCACGGCGTCCGACACGTGGACGACCAACGTCTTTAGGTCCTTCGTCTCGATCTTCACTTCGCTTCTCCTGCCCACTCGAACTCGGTCTGAGGCCCCGCCAGCAGGAGCCCGGTGGCGTCCGGCCCGAACAGCTCGGCCGGGGCCGCATCGGTCGGCAGGCCGTCGGCCGGAAGCCAGTTCAGGCCGCCATCCGCGTCTCCAACCTGGAATCCGTTCACAGCCTCGATGATCACCCGCTCCGAGCAGCCCGCCCGTCCGCCACGCCGCATATCGCCGCAGCTCAAGCGGTAACAGACGGTGGCCTTGCTGCGACTTCAGAACATGGCCAGAAACCGCGTGGTCGAACTGGCACAGTCGGCCACCTCGCTCATCGCCACCATGGCGGTGATCGCGGCCGTGATCTGGTTCCTCGGCTGGCGGGATGCGGACGAACCCCGATCCAGGCCGATCGATGCCAATACCTCCGGGTACGAGCAACGCCAGCGCGACAGTTACCAGCAGTACCTGATTGACGAGGGCCACAGGCGCGAGCAGGACCGCCAGCAGGAGCTGGAAGACGCGCGCGACGAGGGCTACTCGGATGGCTACGACGAGGGGTTCGAGGACAGCGACATGGGCGACTACTCGCCGGATGGCCCGTAGGGCACCCCATCATCCAGCTCGCGCAGTGCGTCTCGCAGCAGCGCATCAGCGGCAAGCTGATCGCGAACTCGACGTCGACCGGCGCGAGCCGCAGCACGCACGAGTTGTCGGCCGGCCAACTCCGCCAGCTCGGCGTCGGAAGGCGACAGCTCGGGCCACAGCTCCCGCAGCCTCACGCCGCGTCGCGCGGCCACGTGTCCTCCAGCATCGACAACAGCACCGACGCGAACGGGTCGGCCTCGGTCACCGGCAACTCGCGAGCAGCCCGCAGATCAGCGGCCAGCCGATCACGTCGGCGCATCGGCGTGGTGCTGAACTCGCGCAAGCTCTCCCCGGCCGCCAAGCGGAACCGCATGTCCAACGCGACGATCGTCCGCAGGTCGCAGCCCTCGCGCAGGGCGCGCGCCAGCTTCCACGTCATCGACGTGGACGGGCGCTGACGGCCCTTCTCCAGCCTGTAGACCGAAGCCGCGGTGATCCTCGCCGCTTCCGCAAGCCGGACCTGAGTCCAGCGCTTTGCGGCGCGCTCAACGCACAGGACGGCACCGAAGGTCGCCTCAAGTCGAGCACGCTCGTCACCGTAGGCGCGGCCCCGGTGTCTGGACCCCGGTCCGTCCGCAGTGGACCCAGCGTGCGAGCGCGGTGGGTTGATCTGGCTCATGCCGTCCAGCCTGCGCCCCAACGACTCTGGCTCGGCCGAGGCACGCCGGACGGCGCGAATCAGTCAAGCTCGTCGCGCCACTCATCGCCCGGCTCGGCCGGTGGCCGGCCACAGACCTGACAGTTCTCGTGCCGGATGAGCCACCTGCGCGAGATCTGTCCGAAGTTGGACCCTGGCGGCAACTCCAGCCACTCGACGTCGTCCTTCGTGCGCTCGTGCCCCTTCTTGCACGGGCCGGGCTCGTAGGCGGCTTTCTCTTCGTCGGTGAACTCCTTGTCGATGTTGGTCACTTGAGCACCTCCAGGACCTCAACACACGGTTCACTAGGATGCGCCTGCTGTTTCCGCCCCGCACGCGACGACTCCCGGCGACACCTCATGACATGGACTTCCGCGCCAGTGCAGTGAACTTGCGGATCTCGTTCTCCATCGCGGTGGCGTAATCACGTACCCCTGGTGGCAGGTCACTCCTGTCAAGGACCCCGGAGTCCTCGACGATCCACTGCTTCCGCCGGAACTGCCGATCCGCCTCGCGCACTGCGAACGCCTGATGTGCCAGTTCGTCAGGCCCGTATAGGTCGATCAACCCAGCAACTTGGCGTAGCTCGTTCCGCGCCGTGTAATACGCGGTCTCCAGGGCAAGGATCTCATCGGCCGAGACCTCCTCGCCTCCTACTTTCACTCGGCGATGGGCAACGTTCAGACGGATCACCCCCGACCTGGACGAGGTTGCCGCCTCAACGAAGCGAGCACATCGCTCACCATGTTCTTGTCGTGCACGTGCCCGCCGTGCAGCACTCAGCTTCAGCGGTTCGACAAGCGCACCCACAGTCACGCCGCCAAGGGCGGCGACCGCGGCGATCAGGGCCGGCCACAGGGTGTTCACGACGAAGAAGTCCGCAGGGTCGTCGTCGGCGTTACTCCAGCGCTTTCATGCCATGCCAATAGGAATCTTCGATTGACGCGGTGATCGGATGTAGCACCGCCAGTCGAGCAGAACGCCGTCGCCGAGTAACTCGTCGATGATGGGGCTCATGACCGCAAACGAAGACCAACAGCGGCTGGCTCGCCAACGCGCGGCCCGCGAGATGTTGGCGGCCGACGTCTACGCCGGTGCGCTCACGAACACCTTCCGCGGAACCCGGCACGAAGCAGAGGCAGTCAGGCTCGCACGATTGGTCGCCGACTCTGCCGTGGACGCTGCCATTCTTCGTCGGGGGGCTCATCGAAGCCCAAGTGCGACGAGGGCCGCCGACGAGGCCCGGCAGGTTGCGCGGCTGGAGCGGCAACGCGCCGATGAAGCCGTTGAGCGCTGGTTTGCCGAGACCCATTCAGCTGGCTGACCGGTTGTCATCCGGCCGGTTGCTGGTGACCATTGGCTCCAGCCGGGCGACCACCAAGGTATTGCGTGAAGTCCGATGTCTTCAGCCGACGCGGCGGCATGTTAGGTCGGTGGTTAGGTTGCCGTCCTGGGCTGGTTAGGTTGGATGTTAGGTTGCCGCAGCGCTCTGACCTGCGAAGGTTAGGTTGGTTAGGTTGCCGGGCCGGTTCAGGCCGCCCTATGCCCGTGCTGCGTGCGTCCACACGAATGCGTACGGGATGCGCACGGCATGTGCGCCCCACCCAGCCTCTTCTTTTCCTCACCCGCGTAGGGATCGAAAATCAACCTAACTGACCTAACATCCGCAGGTCAGGGGCGGTTTGGCAACCTAACATCCAACCTAACCTCGCCTGGTCGGCAACCTAACCGGCAACCTAACATCGCCCTTCCGCCAGGCCCCAGACGCGCGACAGCCCCCGGACCATGAGACCGGGGGCTGTCGCGCGCGGGTGAATGGCTCAGGCGGCGGGGGCCTTGATGGTGACCCCGCCCTCCTCGAACTGGCCGCTGCCGTCGTCGTGGATCTGAAAGTGGGCCACGTTGCGGGGCTTGGTGGTGCTGAACGTGTACGGGCCGACCGGCGCCCCGATCACCTTCGCGCGCAGCCACTTGCCGAACCGCGAGCGCCGGTCGGTGCCTTGCGGGCCGATCTGCTCCGGCAACTCGATCCTGTAGGCGTCCACCAACGCCAGCAGCTCGTCCACGCGGACGGGCCGGTTGGCGCAGGACTCCCGGCCCGGCTTGACGATCTCGCCGTCCGCCTTCACCGGTCCCTCGCCTGGGTCGTTGGCCCAGGTCGTGCAGAACGTCGAGATCAGCTCGGTTTCGACGTCGATCGCGGAGGCGGCGGCGCTGCGGTTGGCTAGGAAGCCTTCCAGGCCAACGTGTGCGGCGATGGAGCCGACGACGTTCACCCACTTCTCGAACGAGCCCATGCGGGGGAGGTCTGCGGCGACGGGCTTTCCGGCCGCCACCCATGACTGGATCATGGTCAGCACGGCCCACACGAGCTGGCCTGAGTTCTCCTCGGACCAGCCGATGAGGTCCTCGTGCTTGAACCCGGTGCGCTCCTCCGGGGTTTCCGTCCCGGCATCTATGCGGATGCGCACGATCCTGCGGGCCAGCTCGGAGGACGCCACGACGTTGTTGCCCGTGCCGATCCACAGTCCCGGTGTCGGCAGAGTGATCTCCTCGTGGGTGCCCATCAGCCGGTTGCGCACCATCGGCCACTCGGTGATCGCGGCGGCCAGTGCGGCGGAGTTCAGCGCGGCGTCGATGTTGTCGAAGCCGAGCACCGGCCTCCCGGTGCGCATGGAAGCGACGAGGCTCTTGGGCCACTCGGTTTCGTCGCGGGGCGCGAGTACGAAAGCGAAGTCCGGTGCGAACGGGCGGACCAGGACGGTCGTCAGCTTGCCTTTGCCGGTGCCGCGCCGTGGGGTGTCGACCAGGAACATCGGAGTTGCCCCGGTGATCATCTCGCGGGCCAGGAGCGTGATGGGCATGGCCATGGCGGCGGTGCGGTCGGCGGTCGTGTCGAACGGGAAGTCGGTCAGCAGGTCATCGGTGAAGATCGCGACGGCCGCGCGGACCTCCTCCACGCTGGGTACGGCGGAGACCTGTGGGATCTGCGGGGTGCCGGGCGTCTGGATGCGGTACACACCCGTTTTGGGGTTGTATCCCAGCGCCGTGATCAGCTCGCCGTCCTGGGTGAAGTACGGCAGCGTGGTGATCCGCTTCAGCTCCGGCAAGCGCAGCAGCGAGGCCCCGGAGTACAAGGCCGCGACCACATCGCCGGGGATCTTCGAGGTGTGCACCATCGTGATCGCGCCGGTCTCGAAGTCCCGGAGCCGGTCGCGGAAGTTCATGCGCTGCGAGAGCAGCACGGCCAGTCGGTCGCGGTCGATGCGCAGCAGCTTGCCGGTGATCGGGTGCAGCTCGACCAGCTCACCATCCCCGTAGATGAAGACGTGCGGATCCTCGGCCTCCGCCGCCGCGAAGAACTTCGCGGCGTCAGTGGAGGTGTCACGCAGCGGGCGGCCGGTCATGACCACGTCGGGCAAGCCCGCATCCTGCTCGTGCGCCTCGTCGGCCTCCTTGTGGCGGCGCGGCTTCTTGGCCTTGGGCACGATGCCGTTCGCCTGCGACGGGATGGTGTTCGCGTCGTGCGAGATGTCGTTCTCGAACAGCGGCGCGGCGTAGGTGTCCCACAGGTCGTCGCCAATGACGTCGCGGAACATCTCTACCGTGCCGAGGTCGAGGTACTCGCCTTGGCCGTACGTCGCGACGATGCTCAGTACCGTTCCCCTGTCGAGCTTCTGCTCGGTCGGAGTGAACGCCTCGCCGTTCGGCTGCCACGGCCGCCCCAGGCCCGAGAGGAACCCGCTGTCCAGGGTGCCCCGGGCCTCCGCCTCACCGTCCTGGGCGACGTACCCGTTGGCCACGGCCGCACCCCAGAGCGCGTCGCGCGCCTCCTGCTCGCTGATGCCGTTGGCGGGGTCGGCGACGAGCCCGGCGACGCTGTGCGCGGCGTTGTAGAGGGCCTTGTTCCGTCCACTGTGGGTGGTACGCAGCTTGTCGATGAGGCGGTCGAACTTGTGGCGGCCGGTCCCATATCCGTTGCTGCGCAAGGCACTGCTGGAGCGCAGCGGGATGACCTGGGCGCGCGGCTGCTTGTCGATGCGGTCGAGCACCCAGCCGGGCGGCTGCGCGAGCGGCGCCATCGTCGCGACCGTGTAGGCGCCCTTGGCGGTCTCGCTCGGTGGCAGCACGACGTATCCGCCCGCCGCGCGGACATCGACGCCGGTGGCGATCTTGTCCTCCGTGGAGGCCGCACCGACCCCGTTGGCCCACGGCTTGCCGTCCGCGCGGGCCCGCGCGGGCCATGCGAACAGGTAGTGCGGGCCGCCTCCACCACTGATGTTCTGCCAGGTGACGGGCCATTCGCTCCCGTGGCCGGCAATTGCTGCGGCGAGGGTCTCCCGGCCGTCGATGACGGTGTCCCCGACCTGCTTGGCCACGTCGGCTTCGATGAGCAGCGTGCCCGTGGCGTTGCCGTCGTATGGGCCGGTGACGCCGCCGATGTTGGCGGCGGGGTACCGCGTCCACCACTCGATGATCAGCTCGACGTCGGTGGTGGCGCCCAGGAGGCCATGACAGAGCCGGTGCCCGCACTGGGCGAAGCAAGCCCGCCCAGTGAGGCTGTCGCGCTGTTTCGCGGCCTTGCAGCGCCCACAGGCGCCACGGGGGCGCTTGGACCAGTCGGCCTGCCCAGCGGCGATCTGGCCCGGCTTACGGCGGTCGTTGAGCGGGAACACGGGGATCCCGAAGTCGACCGCCCAGAACACGGCCCAGTCGATCAGGGGCCCGTCAGCGGCCGGGGGCTCGAACATGCGCTGATCGGCGCCGACAGGCAGGGTCGCGGTCACTTGGTCACCGCCGAGACGAACGCCGCGCGCAGCCGGTGACCGGGCGCGAGCTGCGTGACCCTCACACGGGCGGTGCGGGCCACCTCGGGCGGGATCCCGGACACGATCAGCGCCGAGCGCTCGACCCACGTCGCGGCCCTCCAGAACACGGTGGTGTGCGGGTGGCTGACGAAGAATTCTGCGTCGCTCTGCTGGGTCGCGGTGGCGGCGGCGAACGTCGGACACGTCGGTGCACATGTCAACACGGGACCGTGCTCGGTGAGGTGCGGTTCCGCCCCACAGTCGGGGCAGATGTATTCCTGCTGTTCGGGGCCTTGCGTTACCATGAAAACTCTCAATTCCCGGACACCCCACGCTTTTACTAGCCGAACTACGTCGGCTAGCATCGAAGCGAAGGTGTTCCGTCCATACGCTGGTTGACCTTCAGACCCCGCTCCCCCGGTGCGACCAACACCGGGACCCGGAGCGGGGTTCTTGCGTTAAGCGGCGCTGCCGCCATTCGCAGCCGCCTCGTATTCGGCCAGCAGGCGACGCGCGAGAGCCGCACGCGCCTGGGCAGCGCGGCTTGCCTTGGTTGCCGCTTCTCGCCGCTGCTCGGCGGTAGTACCGACCCAGCGGGCGCGTCCCGCCTTCGCGCGCTTCGCACGCAGCTCGTCGCGATCCATTGGATTCTCCGTTCACGCAGTGGATGACAGAAATCTAGATCGAAATCTGCTGGGAGTCGAGCATATCCAGCAATGTTCGGTGGTCAGGTTTAATCGGTTCGTCAAGTCCACAGAAATCCGCAGATCAAAAGAATCGAACCGAATTAACTCGGCTATTCAAATAGGTGTGCCCCGTCCAGAACCGGCCGGGGCACACCCTCATCAGCTCCGCCGCCAGCGCCTCGGCGGCGGCGCAGGCACCGAACGCTCGATCACGACAGGCACCTCATCACCGTCGAGTGCGGCGAGTTGCCGAAGAAGATCCGCCCGACGCTGCGCGAGATCCGCATCTCGCGCGCGAACTCGACGGTCGTCATCGGCGCGAGCCTCGTCCGCGACGGCCCGGCGCTCGTGCTCGGCGCGACCGCGTCGGTTCAGCTCCGCGGCGGCCTGCTGGAACGCGACCGGCATCGGCCAGCGGCCCCAGAGTTTCGGCCCGTTGGCCTCGCCGAACCAGCGCGCCATGACCTCGCCCGTCAGCTCGTCGGTGACCGGGCCGCTGATTGCGAGATCACCGAGCAGACGGCCGTCAGGGGTTATCCGGAAGCGGACGTTGTCGCGAGCCATGTCAACGAGCAGGGCTTCGTCGGGCACGTGCGTCGCGACACCGACGGCCGCGCGCAGCATGTCGACGTCGGGACGGTCGGGGAAGGAGGCGACGTCGAAGGCGCTCACGCGGCCACCTCCGAGCCATCCGCAGCGATTACGGCCGGCCGCAGGATCTGCGACAGCCGATCGCGCTGCTCAAGGCTGAGCGGCGGAGCCGCAGCGACGGATGCGGCGACGGCGGCGAGGTATCGCTCGCTGCGCCATTCCCCTTGCGCAGTAAGGGTGTCGGGGTGGTCGGGGCCGAGTTCGCGAGTACGAGCGGCGTACCGCGCCTGCGCTTTCCGGGCCTCTGAAGTGAGGAGCTTGCGGGTCATCGGGTCCTCCAGGACAGCCGACTGCGCCGCCCGAAGGAGCGATTCGCTCGTGGGACGGATTCTCGGTGGTCAGCAGCCACCGGCCCGCTTCCAGCGCATGAGCGCTGGTCAACAACTGAAACCTATCAGAACTTAGATCCGTTGTGCGCCAGCACGTTCAGCGTGTTGAGCTCGATCCGGTCCAGGTTGTTCGTCTCCAACGTGTCGAACGTGGACGAGATGAGCGCGGACAAGACGCGCGAGTTGATCCCGCAGGCGGGGCACTCGAACCGGAAGCCGCTCCGCGTCTGCTCCACGCCGCCCCGCTGCCGTGCGTGGCCTAGAACGGCGTTGCCGATGCCGCCGTGGACGTGGGCGTACCAGATCCCGTCCACACGTGAGAACCACTCGATCAGCTTCGAGCTGTGCCGGGTAGTGCCTGTGCCCTCGCAGTGCACAGAAATCCACAGGTCGTCACTCATCGCCGCCATCCGACCGTGGTGCGCTCGATCACCGCGAGCAGCCGCTCTTCCTTGCTCGCCCACCGGCTCAGCCTCCGCGCCGACGGACCGACCTCGATCGTTTCGAACAAGGTCTTGATGACCGATCGGCGTCCCGCCAGCGGCAATGCCTCCCACCGGGGCGCACTCACACCGGACGTGAACGCGCCGCCGTCGAGCAGCGCCAGCCCGGCGGCACAGGTCGCGAGGTCGTCCAGCCGCTTCAACGCGGCGTCGAGCTGCGGCTGGAGCGCTCGTTCGAGTCCCGCGAGCGCGGTGGCGGAAATGCCGTCAGCCTGCGCGAACGACTGCCGTGCCTCCTCCAAGCGGGCCTGTAGCCGCGTGATGTCCGCCTGCGCCGCCGCCGTCTCCTCGTCCGGCGGCATGAACAGTGTCCGGGCGTCCGGGCGTGCCAAACGCTTCTGGGTCATTGTGGTGATCACTTCGTCGAGGTCATCGGCGCGCACCGAGGTGCAGCCGTCGTGGACGCACCGGTATCTGGAAGGCCGATGCTCACTCGCGGGCTCCGCGTTCAGCGGGCCACCGCAGGGCGCCGCGCTGATGTAGCTCAGGAGGTACTTTTTCGCTGCGGGCGGGGCCAGCCTGCGGTCCGGGGCGGTCAGCACAGCCACCGCGCGGCGGTACAGGTCCTGATCGACGAGCGGCTCCCACGTGGCTGGGTGAAGCTCACCCTTGTGCGAGCGCAGGGCGATGTAGCGAGGGTGCGTCGCGAGCGTCTTGACGACCCGTGCGGTCCACTTGCCGCCCTTGGGGCTGGGAACGCCACGTGCGTTCAGGTCGTCGACGATGTGCTTGAGGGGCTCCTCCCTTGCGGCGCGGCCGATGATCTCTTGCACGATCACAGCGCGCTCGTCCGGCACGTCGCGGAAGATCTTCCGGTTGTGCGCGTCGTACATACGGGTGTAGCCGTAGGCCGTCGGGCCGTGAGACTTGCCCGCGAGCGCCGCGCCAGCAGTCCCCCTCCTGACATCCTCGGACTTCCTTTCTGAGTCATGCGCAGCATCCACGCCGTCGTCGAGCAGCGATTTCCAGTCGCGTGCCACGCGCGGATCGTAGGTACGTCGGTGCTGTACGGCGTGAATCAGCACTCCCTGATCACGACACAGGTCCACAAAAGCGGCCCAAGTTTTGACGGTGCGGTCACCTCGGGACGAGTCCCACATGATCACGACATCGAGGTGTCCAGCCCGCACGTCCGTGACCAGCTGCGCCCAGTTGTCGCGGGACTTTTTGCCAAACCGGCTGGCCGACACGAGGTCGGAGTACCGCGAGACTTCCTGCCAGCCATGTCCGGTGCACACAGCCTCGCTGGCTCGCTGCTGGTCGGCTACGGAGGCCGCGTTCCCTACTGATTGCCGCGCGTATGAGCCAGCGCGAAGCGGTGCAGAGACTGACATGGGTGCTACTGTAACCGCAGAAAACAGTAGTCCAGGATCTCGCCGGGGTACCAGTTGTTCGTGACCTCGTGGTCGTCCCACTGCGCGATGATCGGCACCTTCGCGGCGAAGCGCTTCACGTTCTCGTCGAGGAAGTTGTAGACGAACTGGCCGCGGTACTCGTCGAGCGTCTCGGCGACCTTCGACTTCTCCGGGGTGACGAGGTTGCGCCAGATCCGGCCGTCCGGGAGCGTCACGGTGGGCTGCATGGGGTTGTCGGAGTAGACGCTGTCGCCGCTGTGCAGGAAGAAGTCAGGCCTGCGGTCGGCCATGGCCTTGAAGATCGGCATGCCGCCGAGGTCGGGGTTGATGCCCCAGCCCTGGCCCGCGACGTCACCGGACCACACGAACCGCACGTCCTCGCGGCCGATCGGAGCGGTGGTGAAGCTGCCCGTGACGGCCTCGCTGCGGGTGCGGCCGTCGAGGTCCTCGGCCGTGACGCGGTAGTAGGCGGTGCGGCCGGGCAGCAGGTGGCTGACGCGAACCTGGCCCGTGCCCCCGGTCTCCGGCGTGAGCAACGGGCCGCAGACGCGCCGGGAGAGGCGGAACTGCGGGTCGTTGGACACCTCGACGAGCATCCGGGACGGGCGGTCGGCGCGCGTCCACACGATGCCGCCGTCCCAGGTGACGTCGCCGGACTGCACGCCGTGCGTGAGAGTCGGGCGACCGGTTCTCGCGAGGCTGACGCCACTCGGGAGGAGCGCGGCGGCCGTGCCGAGTGCGCCTGCCTTGAACAACGTGCGACGGTCGAAGGTCATGCGCGGTTTCTAGTCGCCGGGTCTGGCCGGCGGTGAAACCGCGGATGAACTTCGACCGTCGTCGCTCAGGTCAGGCGCTTGAGCCAGTCGGTGATGATCTGGCGCGACGCGGGAGTGGCGTGCACCCACGTCTGGTGGTTCTGGTCGGTGTACTTGACCACGAGCCAGCGGCCGTCCTCGAAGTCGATCGTGGTGAGGAAGGTCTTGGCCCGCTGCCTGCCGTCCGCGCCGCGCTTGGCCGCGTAGAGCTTCGCCGTCCCCCTGCGGGGCTGGGCGAGCAGCTTGCGCAGCGCGATCGACGGCGTCGCCCGGCCGGGCTGGTGGGTGTTGAGCTCCGACTCGTGCACGTTGATCGACTGGCCCTTGCCGGCCTGGACGTCCGGCAGCTGCATCGCGAGGACCTCCGGTGCGTTCTCCGGCCGGATCGGGTGCAGCTGCACGAACCCGTTGTCGTGCACGGCGAGGACACCGTGCTGCGAGTTCGCCGCCACCACCACGGGCCTGGTCTCGCTCGGCGTGACGGCGATCCACGCCGAGTAGTCCGCGTCGGCCTTGGCGATCAGGTGCAGGGTGCCCCGCACGTCCGGGTGGTCGAGCCCGACCTTGCGCAGCTCACCGATGACGTCGCGCTCGATGACGGCGCGTTCGTCCTCGGTCTCGCCGGGCGAGTCGACGGAGAGCGCGGGGTGGTACTCCCCGAGCTTCTCCTGCTTCCACAGGACGTCGAACGCGAGGTCGGACAGCTGGATGGACGACCGCAGCACGTCACCCCCCGATCGTCGGCGGCGCGACCATCGGCATGTCACCGATGATCTCGTTGGTGTTCTCCTCGTTGACGAGGTAGTCGGCCGACTTGTGCTCCAGGTCGTCCTCCCCCTCGCCCTTCTGGCCGTGGCCGCCCATGCCACCGGCACCGGCCGCACCGGCCCTGCCCGCCGCACCGGCGGCGCCACCGCGCCCACCGGCGTTCGGGCCGTGCTCACCCATGGAGCCGAACACGCCGGACTTGCCACCGGGCTGCTGCCCCGCCGCCGTGCCGCTCGCGTTGCCGCTGCCGGTCCCGAGGCCACCGCCGCCGAACCGGCCGGAGCCGGATCCCGTGCCGCCACCGCCACCGAGCTTGCCGCCACCGGACCCACCGGGCCCGCCGCCGAACTTGCCACCGCCGGAGCCGCCACCGCGACCGGGCCCCGTTCCGCCGGGACCACCGATGCCGGGCCCGACGGGCATGCCGATGGGCGGAATGCCCGTGTTCGGCGGCCGCTCGATCACACCGCCGACGATCGGCCTGCCGCCACCGGTCAGGTCACCGGGCCTGGTGATGGTGCCGGTGTCGCCACCGCCGCCGACGCCGCTGGTCGTGGTCTGGTCGCCGCCGTTGAGGTGGCTCACCCCCGTCCAGCTGCCACCGCTCGTGCCGTCCGGCGACCCCGTGGAGCTCGGAAACGTCCCGGTGTTGCCGGTGGGCCGCCCCGCGTTGCCGACGTTGGTGGTCTTGTCCTGCCCGTTGTCGCCACCGGTGTCGGTGATCTCGACGTTCAGGTTGTCGGCCGTGACGCCGGGGAACTCCTTGGGGAGATCACCGCGGTTGGTGTTGCTGGCGCTCTGGAACTCGCTGTAGACCTTGCGGTTGTGCGCCTCGTCGCTGTTGTAGCCGTTGACGGCGTCCTCGGCGTCGGTGTCCCACGGCGTCACGTCGTCCCAGAAACCCGTGTCGGGCTTGCTGGCCGGCATGTCCTTGAGCTGCGCCTTGTTGTAGTTGAACTGGTAGACCTGGTTGGACAGCGAGGAGTCGGCCTGACGCAGCGAGTCCTGCATCTGGATCATGGCCTGGTTGATGGGGTTGCCGGCGGCCTGGGCGGCGTCCGCGCTGGCCCCGGTCCACGCCTCGCCGAGGGTCTCGCCGACCCGCTTGAGCCGCGACTCGACGGTCGCGTAGCTGGTCTCGAGCGAGGAGGCGGTGTTCGCCGCCTGCTGCGCTGAACCAGTGCCGGGACCGCCGGTCATCTGGGCATAGATCTCATGCCCGGAGAAGCCGTCGGCTCTGGAGTTGTCCTGTGTGAAGCAGCTGGGCGCGGGCCGGGTCATTTCGCACCTGCCTTGATCGTGGTGATGGCGAGAGTGGCGAACTCGGTGGCGGCGCCACACGGGTCGGCGAACTTCGGACTGCCCTCATCGCTCTGGAAGGTGAAGAGGATCGCCTTCGCGTCCGAGACCCCGGTGAGGACCGAGCAGTTGCCTTCCTTGCGCTGGTCGACGGAGAGCGCGACGTACGACGGGTATCCCTGGATGTCGGGCAACGACTCGAACACCTGGTACGTGGTGTCCTTCTTGGGAAGGATGGTGGACAGGTTCGTGCCTTCGGGGAGGATTCCCACACTGGGCGCCATCTTCGCCGGAGTGCTCGAACCCAGCCAGTTGCAGGCGGGCCCGGGAGCCGTCGTGTTGACCTTTCCAGTGACACCGGGCAGCCCGAAGGACTGAACCTGCGCCGGGGTTACCGTGCTGCACGGATCGGCTTCGAACGCCGCGAGGTTCAGCGGGTTCTGGATCTTGGGCGCGCCCCCGCTGTCAGTGCCGCTGGTCGGCTGCGAGGCGCTCGTCGGGGTACCTGTGGTGCCACCACCACTGGTGTCGCAACCTGCGAGCAGTGCGAGCGCGGCGGTACCGGCGACGATGGTTCGGATGCGCAACAGCTCAGTCCTTCGGCTTGAGGTTTGCCTGGTTGCCCTGCTCGGTCTGTTCGTACTGGGCGAGCGTGGCCTTGAGGTTGTCGATCCGAGTCGTGAGCGCCTTCTGCAGCTGCTTGTTGGACGCCTGGTGCGCCTGCCCCGCGGTACGCGCCCAGTTCGCGTACACCTGGCTCGGCATGTCCTTGCCAGCCCCCTCGACGCTGGTCAACATGTCCCCCGAGGTGTACGCCTGCACCAGCTCGTCGCGGATCGACTCGTACTCCTTGATCGCGGCGCGAAGTGTCTCAAGATCGACCTTGGTCCCGCTCATCCCCAGTGCCCTCCTTGCAGATTCGTGCGTCCAGCAGCATAGCGCCAGGCCACAGGCCTCGTCCCGGTTTCAAAGCACGATCGGGTGAACACGGCGAAGTGGCACCTTCGCATTGCGACGGCCGAGGGTACGAAGTGCGACATGATTCGTTCTTCGGTGCTTTTCGTCAGCGCCGCATTGCTGCTCGTCGCCTGCTCCACGCCCACTCCCGTCGCCGTTCCCAAGATCAAGCCACCGACACCGGCGGCCGGTCCGCAGGCGGACTGCGCCGAGGTCATCGGCATGACCGACGATCGCTGCGTGGCTTGGACGGCGCCCGAGCCGCACTCGTTCCTCGACGTCCGGCGGATCAACAGCGAGGACGCGGGCACGGGCAAGGCCCTCGAGTGGGGTCCCTTTTACTGGTGCGCGGCATTTGAGGACGACGTCCTCGAGAAGGTATTGGGATCGACGGATGTCGTGCGCGTGGTGACCGACAGGTTCTACTGCCAAATAGCGGTGCGCGGGCACAAGGCGAGCGGAATGTACAACAGTCTTTACGTTTACCTCTCCCCTTACGAACCGGGCAACCCCAGCTTCGACTGGTTCGCCGAACCGAACCCGCTGGGCGAGGTCACCGAGTACCGCGGCCGGAAGGTCACCCGCAGCACCAAGCTGAGCACCTCGACCGACGAGCGCGTCCAGTACTCCGTCGAGGTCCCCGGACTCGGCTCCGCGTGGAACTTCGAGCTCAGCCGCCGCCAGTACCACCCGCGGGTGCCGTTCAAGGCCGACGTCGCGGACGCGGAGCGGCGCACGCGGCTGGCGGTTGACGCCTTGATGGCCTGCGACCAGGCCTGAGCTGTCTAGGGTGGCGGCGTGCGCGCACTCGCTTTCGGACTCGCCGCCGTCCTCGCCCTCCTGGCCATGGCCACGACGATCCGCACCACGGACGTCCTGCTCGGCGACGTCGACGCCGTGCGGGTCGGCGTCGCCACGCCCACCGCCTGTTCTGAGCGCGGGCCGGTGGGCAGGTGGGGGGTCGGCACGAGTTACGGGTGCACGGCGGACGTGCGGTGGGACGACAAGACGACCCAGCACGTGCGGTTCCAGCCGGGGCAACTCACGCCAGGGCAGAAGGATGTCCCGGTGTTCGTGTCCACCAGGGCTGCCGGGGTCAACGACAGTGCGCGGTGGTTCCTGGCCGGGCCGCTGGCCGTGGTGGCGCTCGGGTTGCTGGCGTTGTGGATGGCCGGGGCGGCT
Source organism: Lentzea sp. NPDC059081 (assembly GCF_042738015.1). NCBI lineage: Bacteria > Bacillati > Actinomycetota > Actinomycetes > Pseudonocardiales > Pseudonocardiaceae > Lentzea > Lentzea sp. NPDC059081. The sequence continues at coordinate 114,327 of NZ_JBHYGW010000019.1, read as the reverse complement.
GTGTTGTCGGTGGTGCCGGGCAAGAAGAGTGCAAAGCCGGAAGAGAAGTGGGCGGTGAGCAAGGAAGACGTCAAAGCCACGCCGGTCACGCGGCGGGTTCGGCGGCTGCGGTTGTACGCGTGGCTCGGGCTTGCGGCCGCTGCGGCGGAAGGGGTGGCGTCGATGCCGTTCTTCGACGCGCCGCGCAGGGTCGGAGGGTTCGTGTCGCCCTGGCCCGAGCTGGAGGACGCCTGGCTGGTCGACCTGCCGTCGGGGGTGCTCGCGGGGTTTGCCGTGCTGGTGGCGGCGATGGTCGGGTTGGTCGCGGAGAGCGTACACAAGGACGCCGCACGGGTGGTCCGTTATGGACAGTCCTATCTGGACACCAAGAAGTCATTGCCAGAAAAAACAACCTGGGTTCCGACGGCGGTTATCGCGGCGCTCGTCGTCGTATCCATCGTCAAAGCAAGCATCGCGCTTCCCTCGCACGCACCGGTGGTGGTGTGGCTGGCCGGCGGGAGAGATGCGGCGATTCTCGCGGCGTTGCTGGTGATCACCGTCAGCACACGGCAGTCCGTGAGGGACATGCTCGGCCGGCTCGTGCGGAACTGACGGGAACCGGAAAGCCGGTCACTCAGTCTGAGCGGGCATGAGTTCTGCAGAACTGGGGGCTGGACAGCAGAGACTCGACGACTACCTGCGTCGCGTCACCGAGATCCAGCAGCGGGCCGAAGAGACACAAGCGCAGCTCAAAGCGTTGCGCGCCACCGTGAGCAGTCCTGACCGGTCGGTCACCGCGACCACGGCACCGGGTGGGCGGCTGGAGCGGCTGAGCCTGGCTCCGTCGGCGATGAGGATGTCGCCCGAGCAGCTCGCCGCCCTCATCACCGAGACCGTGGGCCGGGGACAGGCTGCCGTCGCGCAGCAGATGGAGGCCACGATGCAGCCGTTGATCGGCGGCACGCCGGCGATGGACTTCCTGCGCGACCAGGTCACGGCGGCGCAGCAGCCGGAGGAGACCGAGGAGCCACAGCAGGCGCCCAGGCGACGACCGGACGACGACGAGCCGTTCGGCACCATCTACCGGTAAGGGGTCCCGGTGTCAGATTTCGCAATGGTGCCCGCCGACGTGGTCAACCACGCGGGCACCGTCCAGTCGATGGGCATGGAGCTCACGCGGGCTGCCGGGCGCGGTCAGAGCGTCGACCTCGGCGTCGACACGTACGGGATCATCGGCCAGGTCTTCAGCGTGCCGGTGCGCATCCACATCGCGGCGATCGCGAACTCCATCAACGAGCTGGCCGACGCGCTGCCGGACGTCGCCGACGCGTTGCGCGACTGCGCGGACGTCACCCAGCAGACCGACGACGAGCACGCGAAGCTCTTCACGAAGTTCAGGGGGCAGTGATGGTTCTCGACGTCAGCGCCGACAACGCGACCGACGGCGCGCGCATCATCGACACCGTCTGGAAGTGCGCGGAGGACTTCGACAACCCCAGCGACTGGGCGTTCGACGGCGTCGCGCTCGGGCTCGACGTGCTCGGGTTCGTCGCGAACCCGCTCGGCACGCTGGTGGGCGCGGGGATCGGCTGGCTGATCGAGCACGTGTCGTTCCTCAAGGAACCGCTCGACATGCTCGCCGGCGACCCCGGTGCGATCAACGTCGTCGCGGCCACGTGGGGTGAGGTCGCCAAGGCGTGCGCGAAGGTCGGCAACGACTACGCGCAGGCCGCCACCGGTCAGACCGCCACCTGGACGGGTCAGTCCGGCGACGGCTACCGCAAGGCCGCTGCCTCGCTCGCCGAGCAGGTCAAGGCGCTGGAAGGGGCGGCCAACGCCGTCGCGACCGGCATCCGCGGCACCGGCGTCCTGGTCGCGGCGGTGCGCGGCATCATCCGCGACATCGTGGCCGACGTGGTGGCGGAGTTCATCATCGCCGCGGTGACGGCGCTCGCGACGAGCTGGTGCAGCTTCGGCGCCTCGATCGCCGCGTTCACCGGCTGGGCCGTGGCACGGGCCGCGTCGACGGCGGGCAAGATCGCGGGCAAGGTCAGCAAGCTGCTGATGAAGCTCGCGCAGGCCGTCCGCAAGTTCGACAACCTCAAGGGCGTCTCGAACGCGCTCGCGAAAGCCGCCGTGAACATCGGCCGCAAGGCCAAGGAGGTCGGCCGCTCGATCGGCAAGAACCGCGCGGCGGTGCGGCAGATCGAGGACGGCTTCTCCGGCGCCAACAACGCCATTCGCGACAAGCTCACGTTCGGCAACGACGCCATGAAGAACGCGGCCAACCGGGTCGACGACATCATGGCGCCGCGCGGCCGTGACGGGTTCGCGGACACCGTGAAGCCCGTCGCGCTCGGGCGGACCGGTGCGTCGGAGGCGTTCAAGGAAGGTGCGAACTGGGACGAGAGCTACGCGCAGGGCCAGGAGGACCTGTCCACGCAGAAGTAGCCGGACGGCCTGACCGGGCTCGCGGTCAGGCCGGTTCCGTGCCGGGGCTCGTGGGGAACCGGCCGGGTCGACGCGGCCGTCGAGAGCGATGGATGCGTCCGCCGTGGGCGCCGCACCCGAACAGCGCACGCTCGCGCAGGGGTCCCCCGAGCTTGGGAACCCCTCGCATCACAACGTACTCAGCTACCCCGACAAGATCAGCGACCCGCGTTCGCGGGCCTGATCACTCGGCCTGCTGTGCCTGTTCTTGCTGAGTCTGTTCCTCCTGGGCCTGTTCCTGCCGGGCCTGTTGCTGGGCGGGCAGCCGACCCTCGGCCATCCGCTTGAGCAGGTCCCTGCGCAGCCACAGCAGGTACGCCCAGACCAGGCCGAAGATCACGCCGATCACGCCCATCGCGGGCAGCAGCAGCCACGTCGCGATCAGCAGCACGTGCAGCGCGACGACGGCGGCGATAGCCCACGGGCGGCGGACGAACGCGCACATCGCGATGAACACCACGATGAAGCCGAACGCGACCCAGCCGGCCGCCGACGTGACGCCGCCGTGCAGCTTGGCGATCACCGGCAGAGCCAAAGCCACGACGATGACCTCGAGGATCAGCGTGCCGGCCATGATGCCCCGGAACGCCTTCATCGGGTCCTTCTTCAGCGGCGCCGGGGTGGTCATGCCGGCTCCTTCCCGAACAGCGCGCGGGCCTCGCCCGCGGTGACGACGGAGCCGGTGACGATGACGCCGCCACCGGACTGCTCGTCCTCGGTCAGGTGGATGGCTTCCTCGATCGCGTCCACGAGGCGCGGGCGCACCTCGAAGCGGTCCTCGCCGAAGATCGGCACGGCGATGCCCGCCAGGACGTCCGGGTCCATGGCCCGCGGGGACGAGTTGGTGGTGATCACCAGCTCCTGCACCACGGGCTCCAGGGCGGAGAGGATGCCCTCGGCGTCCTTGTCGGACATGACGGCCACGACCGCGACGAGCTTGCGGAAGCCGAACTCGGACTCCAGCGCGCGAGCCAGTGCCGCGGCGCCGTGCGGGTTGTGGGCCGCGTCGACGAACACGTTGGGCGCGGAGCGGACGCGCTCGAGCCGCCCTGGGTTGATGACCGAGGCGAAGCCCTCGCGGACGACGTCGATGTTGATCTGGCGGTCGGGGCCCGCGCCGAAGAACGCCTCGACCGCGGCCAGTGCCAGTGCGGCGTTGGCCGCCTGGTGCTCTCCGTGCAGCGGCAGGAAGATGTCCTCGTAGATGCCGCTGAGGCCCTGCAGCGTGATCATCTGGCCGCCCACCGCGACCGCGCGGGAGACGACGCCGAACTCGCTGCCGAAGCGCGCGATGGTGGCGTCCACCTCGGCGGCGCGGGTGAGGACGACCTTCATGACCTCGGGCGTCTGCTCGCCGATGATCGCGACCGAGCCCGGCTTGATGATGCCAGCCTTCTCCACCGCGATGTCCTCGGGACGGTTGCCCAGGTACTCGGTGTGGTCGAGGCCGATCGGCGTCAGCACGGCGATCTTCGCGTCCGCGATGGACGTCGCGTCCCAGGTGCCGCCCATGCCGACCTCGACGACGGCGACGTCGGCCGGTGCCTCCGCGAAGGCCGCGTAGGCCATGCCGGTGAGCACCTCGAACTTGCTCATCCGGATCTCGGACTGCCCGTCGACCATCGCGACGTACGGCTCGATGTCCCGGTAGACCTCGACGTAGCGCTCGGGGCTGATCGGGGCGTTGTCGAGGCTGATCCGCTCGGTCGCGAGCTGCAGGTGCGGGCTCGTGTAGCGGCCGGTGCGCAGACCGATGCGCGTGAACAGCGCATCGGTCATGCGCGACGTCGACGTCTTGCCGTTCGTGCCCGTCAGCTGCACGACCGGGTACGACGTCTGCGGGTCTCCCAGCACGTGGGCGAGCGCCTTGATCCGCTCCAGCGACGGCTCGAGCTTGGTCTCGGGCCACCGCTGGTTGAGCTCGTTCTCGACGTCGAGGAACTCGTCGAGGTTGGTGTCCATCACTTCTCCGGCAGCGCGGCCAGGCGCTCTTCGATGCGGGCGATCTCGGACTCGGCCACGGCCTTGCGCTCCTCGATCTTGGCCTTGACGTCGGCGGGCGCCTTGGCGAGGAACGCCTCGTTGCCCAGCTTCTTCGTCGTGCCCTCGAGCTCCTTCTGCGCCACGGCCAGGTCCTTCGCCAGGCGCTTGCGCTCCGCCGCGACGTCGATCGTGCCGGACAGGTCCAGCTCGACCTTCACCGCGCCCTTGGGCAGGCCGACCTCGAGCGTCGCCGAGACGGTGAACTCCTCCCCCGGCTCGGTCAGGCGCGTCAGCGACCGCACCGACGGGACCTGGTCGAGCAGGCCGACGCAGCACGCGCCGCGGACCTTGCCGGCGACCTTCTGGCCGGGCTTGAGGCCCTGCTCCGAGCGGAACCGGCGGATCTCGGTCGCGAGCTTCTTCAGGCCCTCGATCTCGGCCTTGGCGTCGAGATCCCGCTCCGCACCGGAAGGAGCCGGCCACGAGGCGACGACCAGCGACTCACCACCGGTCAGCGACGTCCACAGCGTCTCGGTGATGAACGGGATCGCCGGGTGCAGCAGGCGCAGCAGGACGTCGAGGACGTGGCCCAGGACGGACTGCGTGGCCTCCGCGCGGCCGTCCGCGATCTGGACCTTCGCGATCTCCAGGTACCAGTCGCAGAACTCGTCCCGCGTGAAGCCGGCCAGCGCCTCGCAGGCACGCGAGAACTGGAACGCCTCGAAGTTCGTGTCCACAGTGGACACCAGCGCGTCGAGCTCGTCGAGGATCCAGCGGTCGGCCGCCGTCAGCTCGTCGCGCGCCGGCAGCGGGCGCTCGACCGTGGCGCCGTTGGCGAGGGCGAACCTGGTGGCGTTCCACAGCTTCGTGGTGAAGTTGCGCGACCCGGCCGCCCACTCCTCCGCGACGGCCATGTCCGAGCCGGGGTTCGTGCCGCGCAGCAGCGTGAACCGGGTGGCGTCGGCGCCGTAGCGCTCCATCCAGTCCAGCGGGTCGATGCCGTTGCCCTTGGACTTCGACATCTTCTTGCCGAACTGGTCGCGGATGAGTCCGTGCAGGAAGACGTCGTTGAACGGCTGGACCTCGTCCATGGCGTACAGGCCGAACATCATCATCCGGACGACCCAGAAGAACAGGATGTCGTAGCCGGTCGACAGAACAGACGTCGGGTAGAACCGCTTCAGGTCCTCGGTCGAGTCCGGCCAGCCCAGCGTCGAGAACGGCCACAGGCCCGAGGAGAACCACGTGTCGAGGACGTCCTCGTCCTGGCGCCAGCCCTCACCGGTCGGGACCTCGTCGTCCGGTCCGACGCAGACGACCTCGCCGTTGGGGCCGTAGTACACCGGAATCCGGTGGCCCCACCACAGCTGGCGCGAGATGCACCAGTCGTGCAGGTTGTCGGTCCAGTCGAAGTAGCGCTTGCCCAGCTCGGCCGGGTGGATCTTCGTGCGGCCGTCGCGGACCGCGGCGGACGCGGCGGCGGCGATCGTCTCGACCTTGACCCACCACTGCAGCGACAGGCGCGGCTCGACGACAGTGTTGCAGCGCGAGCAGTGGCCGACGGAGTGGACGTAGGGCCGCTTCTCCGCGACGATCCGGCCCTCGGCGCGCAACGCGGCGACGATCGCCGGACGCGCCTCGAACCGGTCGAGGCCGAGGAACGGGCCGGGCACGGTGATCGTGGCGCGGCCGTCCAGGACGGTGAGGTTCGGCAGGCCGTGGCGCTGGCCGATCTCGAAGTCGTTCGGGTCGTGCGCGGGGGTGACCTTGACCGCGCCCGTGCCGAACTTCGGGTCGACGTGCTCGTCGGCGACGATCGGGATCCTGCGGCCGGTCAGCGGCAGCTCGACCTCGGTGCCGATGAGGTGCCGGTAGCGCTCGTCGTCCGGGTGGACGGCGACCGCGGTGTCACCGAGCATCGTCTCGGCGCGCGTGGTCGCGACGACGATCGACGCGTCCCCGTCGCCGTAGCGGATGGAGACGAGCTCACCCTCGTCCTCGCTGTGGTCGACCTCGATGTCCGACAGCGCCGTCTGGCAGCGCGGGCACCAGTTGATGATCCGCTCGGCCTGGTAGATCAGGCCGTCGTCGTACATCTTCTTGAAGATCGTCTGGACGGCGCGGGACAGGCCCTCGTCCATGGTGAAGCGCTCGCGCGACCAGTCGATGCCGTCGCCGAGCCGCTTCATCTGGTCGAGGATCTTGCCGCCGTACTCCTCTTTCCACTCCCAGACGCGCTCGACGAACTTCTCGCGCCCGAGGTCCTGCCGCGACAGGCCCTGCTTCGCGAGGTCGCGCTCGACGGCGTTCTGCGTCGCGATGCCCGCGTGGTCCATGCCCGGCAGCCACAGGACCTCGTAGCCCTGCATGCGGCGGCGCCTCGACAGGGCGTCCATCACGCTGTGGTTCATGGCGTGGCCCATGTGCAGCGAGCCGGTGACGTTGGGCGGGGGCAGCACGATCGTGAACGGCGGCTTGTCGCTCTTGACGTCCGCCTCGAAGTACCGCCGGTCGACCCACCGCTGGTACAGCTCCGCCTCTACCTCCGCCGGAGTCCACGCGGCGGGGAGGTCGGGACGCTGGGTTGCGGTGTCGAGTTCAGTCACAGCTGTCAAGTCTACGGAGGCCGGGCTATCGACTTGAAACGAGATACCTGATAACGGCACGGCGACAATCCGAACCATGCCATCGGCGTCCCCGCGCCCCGTGCTCAATGATGTGCGCCGATCACATGGGGGAAACGTTGCAGTACGACATCGAAGATCATCCTGATCTCCAGGACGCCGCCTGGATGCGCGGCGCGAACAGACGCGCCAAACGGGACGTCCGCAGGCAGAAGCGCCGGGTCAAGGCCCGCCGGCACAGCGGCAAGATCGTCGCGGCCGTCGCGCTGCTCGCGGTCGGGGCGGTGGTGTTCGGCCTCTACCGGGCGGGGACGTTCGCGAACGTGTCGCTGCCGAAGGCGCCGGACGTGCACCTGCCCCACTCCGGCGTGAACGTCGAGCAGCCCTTCACCGGCACGCCGGCCGAGCAGTGGTCCGACGGCGAGCGCGGCATCGTCCTGCCCTCCACCGACCCGGCGTTCGAGCAGGTCCGGCAGGCGCTCATCGCCTCGCGGCTCGACCCGGCGATGCTCGTCGAGCACAAGCCGGACCGGTTCCTCTCGATGCTGGCGCCGGGCTCCCGCGAGCACGTCGCGACCGACGTCTCGATGGTGGCGACACGGCTCGAGCAGGGCATGAAGCTGTTGCCGAACGGCATCAGGGTGTCCGGGAAGATGACCCTCGGCCAGGGCGCGAACTATCCGGCCGTGACCGCGGACTACGTCTTCGCCTACGCGTTCGAGCCGCCGGACCCGAGGAAGCTCACGACGCAGATGGAGATCGTCGCGGCCGTGCGCCACCAGGTCACGTTCGAGATCACCCCGGAAGGGCTCTGGCTGACCAAGTCCTCCAGCTTCCAGTACTCGATCGGGTGCGAGGCCTCGAAGGCCGGCTTCCTGGCCCCGCAGTTCTCCGAACGGCCCAAGAACGTGGGCGGCCAGTACGACGACGAGAAGCACTTCTCCGTCGACGGACCGGTGCCGACCGACGGCAACTGCGACTGATCACTCTTTCAGAGGTGCCGAGCGGCAGTGACGGCGATCACAATTGACCGTCACGGACCGTTCCAACCCCTTGGGGCCCGTGACGACGGCGCCGCCGCGTTCTTCGGGGGCGCTGGCGGCGCCGACGTCGATCGGCGTTGAATGAAGGCATGAGCAGCAAGCCTCCGCAGCACGACGTCGACGAGTCCGCGCTCGAAGTCAGCACCCCCAAGACGTGGGCAGCGGGAATCCCCGGTGTGCTCGTGTCGCTCGACCGCGCGGTCGAGCAGATGGGTGTCGGACGCACGGTCAAGACGTTGCGCCTGCTCAACCAGCGTGAAGGGTTCGACTGTCCCGGCTGCGCGTGGCCGGAGCCGCAGGGCCACCGCAAGATGGCGGAGTTCTGCGAGAACGGCGCCAAGGCAGTCGCCGAGGAAGCCACCAAGCGGCGGATCGGGCCGGAGTTCTTCGCCGCGCACCCGATCGAGAGCCTGCGGGAGAAGACCGACTACTGGCTCGGGCAGCAGGGCCGCATCACCGAACCGATGGTGCTCAGGCCGGGTGCGACGCACTACACACCGATCGCCTGGGACGAGGCGTTCTCGCTCATCGCGGACGAGCTGACGGCGCTGCCGAACCCGGACGAGGCGATCTTCTACACCTCCGGCCGCACCAGCAACGAGGCCGCGTTCCTCTACCAGCTGCTGGTCCGCTCGTTCGGCACGAACAACCTGCCGGACTGCTCCAACATGTGCCACGAGTCGTCCGGCTCGGCGCTGAACGAGACCATCGGCATCGGCAAGGGCTCGGTCTCCATCAAGGACTTCGACCTCGCCGACCTGATCGTGGTCGTCGGCCAGAACCCCGGCACGAACCACCCGCGCATGCTCAGCGCGCTGGAGGAGGCCAAGAAGAACGGCGCCAGGATCATCGCCGTGAACCCGCTGCCGGAGGCGGGCCTGATGCGGTTCAAGAACCCGCAGAACGTGGCGGGTGTCGTCGGCCGCGGCACGGCGCTGTCCGACGAGTTCGTGCAGATCAGGGTCGGTGGCGACCAGGCGCTGTTCCAGGCCGTCGGCCACCTGCTGCTGCAGTGGGACAAGCTCGACAAGAACTTCATCGGTGCCAAGACGCACGGATTCGAGGCCTACGCCGAGAGCCTGCGCGAGCTCGACTGGGACCGGGTGCTCACCGCGACGGGCCTGACCCGCGAGCAGATCACCAAGGTCGCCGGCATGTTCGTCGACTCGCAGCGCACGATCGTCTGCTGGGCCATGGGCCTGACGCAGCACAAGCACAGCGTGCCGACGATCCGCGAGATCGCGAACGTCATGTTCCTGCGCGGCATGATCGGCAAGCCGGGCGCGGGCCTGTGCCCGGTGCGCGGTCACTCGAACGTCCAGGGCGACCGGACGATGGGCATCTACGAGAAGATGCCGGAGCCGTTCATGAAGGCGCTGGAGACCGAGTTCGGCATCTCCGTGCCCCGCAAGCACGGCTTCGACACCGTCGACGCGATCAACGCCATGCGCCACGGCCGCGGCAAGGTGTTCATCGCGATGGGCGGCAACTTCGTCAGCGCCACCCCGGACACCCCGGTGACCGAGAAGGCGCTGGAGCAGTGCTCGCTGACCGTGCACGTCTCGACGAAGCTCAACCGCTCGCACGTCGTCCACGGCCGCACGGCGCTGATCCTGCCCGCGCTGGGCCGCACGGAGAGCGACGTGCAGCACTCCGGCGAGCAGTTCGTGACGGTCGAGGACTCGATGTCTGTCGTGCACCGCTCGCGCGGCCGGCTCAAGCCCGCGTCCGACCAGCTGCTGTCCGAGGTCTCGATCGTCTGCCGCCTGGCCCGCAAGGTGCTCGGCCCGTCCCACCCCGTGGCGTGGGAGGAGTTCGAGAAGGACTACGACGTCGTGCGGGAACACATCGCACGTGTCGTGCCGGGCTGCACCGACTACAACACCCGCGTGCGCCAGCCCGACGGCTTCGTCCTGCCGCACCCGCCGCGCGACTCGCAGGAGTTCGCGACGGCGACGGGGAAGGCGAACTTCACGGCCAACGACCTGACCGTGATCGACGTGCCGGAAGGCCGGCTGCTGATGCAGACGCTGCGCAGCCACGACCAGTACAACACCACGATCTACGGCCTGGACGACCGCTATCGCGGCGTGAAGGACGGTCGGCGCGTGGTGTTCGTGAACCCCGATGACGTGAAGGCGCTCGGGTTCACCGACGGCCAGATGGTCAACATCATCTCGGAGTGGAAGGACGACCCGACGGGCGTCGTCGAACGGCGTGCGGACGCGTTCCGGATCGTCTCGTACTCGACCGCGCGCGGGTGCGTGGCGACGTACTTCCCGGAGGCGAACCCGTTGGTACCGCTGGACTCCAAGGCGGACATCTCGGGGACGCCGACCTCGAAGTCGGTGATCGTGCGGCTGGAGCCGGTCGCCTAGGCGTGGCGGACCCGGACGGCGGGCTTGAGGAAGCGCCGCCGTTCGGGTTCGGTCCGGACGTCCTCCTCGGCCTTCTTGACGAGCCGGCGCGCGGCCGCGTCGGCCTCGAAGTCCTGCTGGCGTAACTTAGCGATTGCAAACGCCTGGTCGTGCGAGATCATGGCAGTTCTCCCCTTCGACTGGTGGTTACTCGGGCGCGACCGTCACGGCCAGGAAGTACCTGACCGCGCGCGAACCCTCGGGCCGCAGCGACTCGTCGAGCCGGCGGTCGTCGTACTTCTCCAGCAGCGCCTGCAGCTCCGCCTGGTACTCGGCGGCTTCCTCGGCCGTGAGGAACTTGATGGTGCCCTGGGTTCCGATCGCCTTGCGCCACTGCTCCGGCAGGTGCTCGTGGCGGCGGAGGTGTTCGCGCGTGCGCTCGAACTCCTGGTCCAGGTAGGCCATCGCGGCCGCCTCGGCCGCCAGCGCGGCCTCGCCCTCGAGCCCTTCGGTCGAGATGGACTGGCGCCCGCGCACGATCCGCCACGGCTTCTGCCGGCCCGGTCCCTCGACCTCTTCGACGAAGCCGTACTTGGCCAGCATGTTCAGGTGGTACGAGCAGCTCGCGACACTCTCACCGAGCTTCTCCGAGCACTGCGTGGCGGTGCGCGGTCCCTGTTCGGTGAGCACCTGGAGCAGCTTCCACCGGAACGGGTGCGACAACGCCCTGAGCGCTTTGGGGTCGGTGATCGGGGTGTCGGTCATGACACCACCGTACGCGTATCAACAACCCTTTAGCAAGAACCCTTGATATATAAATCCTGATATAAAACCGACCAAGATCGGCCAGGCTGTGCGCATGACTCGGGGACAGTGGTGGCTGGTGGGGGCGTTCGGCGCGCTGGTGGCGGTGACGTGGATCGACCCGCCCTGGCCCGCCGAGCAGGCGTTGCACAGCTCGCTGACGGCGGTGGCGCTGCTGGCGCTGTGGCTGTGGAGGAAGCGCCTCGACACCACGCAGCTGGCCTGGGCGCTGGTGTTCCTGGCCCTGCACACGATCGCGGCGCGGTGGATCTACTCGTTCGTGCCGTACGACGACTGGACCGACGCGCTGGTCGGCGTGCGGCTCTCCGAGGTGTTCTCGTGGGACCGCAACCACTTCGACGATCGCGCTCTACGAACTGCTGGAGTGGGCGATCGCGATGACGCTCGCACCCGAGGTCGCCGAGGCCTACAACGGCCAGCAGGGCGACATGTGGGACGCCCACGCCGACATGGCCCTGGCGGCGCTCGGCGCGCTCGTCACCAGTCTGGCGAGTTCCGCGCCACGGCGGTCACGAGCGGCAACGACTCGATGATCGGCACGCGCAGCAGCTCGGCCGCCTCGTCCGGGTCGCGCACCGGCTCGACCAGCTCGCGCAGCAGCGCGCCCACCACGTCGTCCGCGGTCTGGTCGATCTCGTGCGCCAGGTCGCGCAGCTGGGCGGCGGCCTCGTTCAGCACGCGCGGGCGCTGGGGTTCCTCCAGCATCAGCGCGGCCAGCCGCAGCACGCGGCGGCACACCCTCAGACGCAGGCTGCGGCTCGCCGACTCCGCGCCACCGGCGAGGCCCAGACGGCCGCGGGTGCGCTCGATCCACGGCTCGACCGTCTCCTTGCGCCAGATCGGGCCGGACGCTAGCTCCGCGTCCGGCTCGGGAATGCCGTGGGACCGGCGCTTGCGCCACACCGTCACCAGCTGGCGGCTGAGGCCCATGGCGTCCGCGATCTCGGCGATTCCGTAGAAGTCCCCCACGGCGACAACTGTAACCAGAGATGACGCGTTATGTCATCAAGAATGTCGCAAGTGGGCTCAGAGGCGTTCGAGCACCGCGTGCGCCGCGTTGTGGCCGCCGATGCCGCTGACCCCGCCGCCGCGCCGGGAGCCCGCGCCGCAGACGAACACGTTGCCGACCTCGGTCTCCACGCCCCACCGGCCGACCTCGGCCTCGGACTCGGCGAACGGCCAGTCGAGCTCTCCGTGGAAGATGTTGCCACCCGGCAGCCCGAGCTCCTCCTCCAGGTCCAGCGGCGTGCGGGCCTCGACGCACGGCTCGCCGTGCGCGTCCACGGCCAGGCAGTCCCTGATCGGCTCGACGAGGTGCGCGTCGAGCTGGTCGAGGTAGCGCCGCACGAGCTCGTCGCGCAGCTCGGCGTTGCGGCCGGCGAAGAGCGACGCGGGCAGGTGCAGGCCGAACAACGTGAGCGTCTCGTGGCCGGCGAGATCCGGTCCGAGGATCGACGGGTCGGTCAGCGAGTGGCAGTACATCTCGCCGGGCAGCACCGACGGCACGTGCCCGGCGGCGCTCTCCAGGTACGCGGTCTCCAGCTGGTCGTACGACTCGTCGAGGTGGAACGTGCCCGCGAACGCGACCCGCGGGTCCACTCCGGACTTCAGCGCGGGCAGCCTGCGCAGCAACATGTTGATCTTCAGCTGGCAGCCGGGAGCGTCGCGGACCTCCTTGCCCTGCAACCGTCCCAGCACCGAGGGCGCCACATTGGACAGCACGAACCGGGCGTCGAAGGTCTCCGGACCACAAGTGACGGAAGCGGTCTCGCCGTCGGACGAGATCGACGTCACCTCGGCGTCGCACACGATCCGCGCACCGGCCTCGCGCGCGACGCGTTCCAGCTCGGCGGTGACCGCGCCCATGCCCCCGACGGGGACCTTCCACTCACCCGTGCCGTTGCCGATCACGTGGTAGAGGAAGCATTTGTTGGCAGCCAACGAATGCAGCGACGCGTGCGTGCCGATCAGCGCGTCGGTGGCGACGACGCCGCGCACCAGGTTGTTGTCGAACAGCTCCTGCAACGTCGCGCCGATCGGGCGTTCGAAGACCTGCTCCCACACTCGCCCGCGCGCCACCGCGTCGACGTGCACGCGCAGGTGGTCGCGCGACACCAGCGGTTCGAGCAGCGTCGGCGCCAGCGCGGCGGCCATCAGCTCCAGGTCCGCGTACCAGCGCTGCCACCGGTCCCAGTCGTCGAGCGACCCGCAGACGTCCTGGAACGACTTCGCGGTCGCCTCGCCGGGCGTGCGTTCGACCAGCAGCCCCGACCTGCCGTTCGGTGTGTAGGACGACGCGGCGCGCGAGCGCAGCGCCAGGTGCAGCCCGAGGTCGGACACGATCCGGTCGGGCAGCAGCGAGACGAGGTAGGAGAACCGCGACAGCCGGGCGTCGACCCCCTGCCACGGTGACGCGCTCACCGCGGCGCCGCCGACGTGCGGCAGCTTCTCCAGCACCCTGACCGACTTCCCCGCCCGCGCGAGGTACGCGGCCGCCACGAGCCCGTTGTGGCCGCCTCCCACGATCACGACGTCGTCCATGCCCCGAGATCCCTCCCACGTAGCCTGGTCGGTGGGGAACATAGCGGTCCGAAGGAGATGTGCACATGGGCCGAGTGACGGTGCGCCGAGCGGTCGAACGGGTGTCGTCGAACGGTCGGCGGCGCAAGGTGGACGCGCTCGCCGCCGAGGAGCCGCTGGAGCTGAGGGTCAACGGCAAGGCGCTGGCCGTCACGATGCGCACGCCGGGTCATGACGTGGAGCTCGCCCACGGCTTCCTGCTCAGCGAGGGGGTTATCGGCTCGTCCGAGGACATCGCCGTCGCCCGCTACTGCGACGGCGTGGGCCCGGACGGCATGAACACCTACAACGTTCTGGACATCGCGCTGGCCGACGGGGTGCCGCCGCCGGACACCGGGGTGGAGCGGAACTTCTACACCACGTCGTCGTGCGGGGTGTGCGGGAAGGGCGCGCTCGACGCCGTGAAGCTCAAGACGCGCCACTCTCCCGCTCTCGACCCGCTGCGGGTCACCCCGGAGTCGCTCACCACGTTCCCGGACGCGTTGCGGGAACGGCAGAAGGTCTTCGAGAGCACCGGCGGGCTGCACGCGGCCGGGCTGTTCGTGGACGACGAGCTGCTGGTCGTGCGCGAGGACGTGGGCAGGCACAACGCCGTCGACAAGGTGCTGGGCTGGGCGGTGCTGCAGAACCTCGTGCCGATCCGCGGCGCCGTGCTGATGGTGTCCGGACGGGCGTCGTTCGAGCTGGTGCAGAAGGCCGCGATGGCCGGCATCCCGGTGCTCGCCGCGGTGTCCGCGCCGTCGTCGCTCGCCGTCGAGCTGGCCGAGGAGCAGGGCATGACGCTCGTCGGGTTCCTGCGCGGCGACTCGATGAACGTCTACACCGGCGGGGAGCGGGTGCTTGAGACCGCTTGACGGCGTCGTGGTGGTGAGCCTGGAGCAGGCCGTCGCCGTGCCGTACGCGACGCGGCTGCTGGCCGACCTTGGCGCCCGCGTCATCAAGGTCGAACGGCCGGGCACCGGCGACTTCGCCCGCCACTACGACTCGGCGTGCGGCGAGGTCTCGTCGTACTTCGCGTGGACGAACGCCGGCAAGGAGTCGGTGTCACTCGACATCACCCACCCCGACGGCCGCGAGGTGCTGCAACGGCTCACCGACCGCGCCGACGTGCTGCTGTGCAACCTCTCGCCGCGCGTCTGGCGGCGCCTGGGCCTGGAGCTGCCGGACCGGCTGGTCGTCGGCGAACTGTCCGGCTACGGCTGGGACGGCCCGTACGCGGACCGCAAGGCGTTCGACGCACTGGTGCAGTCCGAGGCCGGGCTGGTGTCGTTGACCGGCGAGGGCGACGTGGTGGCCCGCGCGGGCATCTCGGTGGCCGACATCGCGGCCGGCGTCCAGCTGCAGTCGGCGGTGCTGGCGGCGTTGTTGCAGCGTGCGCGCACCGGCTCCGGCGCACGGCTGCGGTTGTCGCTCTTCGGGGCGATGGCCGAGTGGATGCACCAGCCGATGCTGTACGCGGCCGGCACCGGTGCCCCGGCGCCGCGGTCGGGAGCGCACCACCCGAGCATCGCGCCGTACGGGCCGGTGTCGTGCCAGGACGGCTCCGTGCACCTCGCCGTGCAGAACGACGGCCAGTGGCAGCGGCTCTGCGGGCTGATCGGACTCACGCCGGAGGAGAGGTTCGCCACAGTGGCGTCCCGCGTGGAGCACCGCGCGGAGCTGCAGAACCTGCTCGAACAGGCCTTTTCGGACCTCACCGCGACCGAGCTGCTGACCGCTCTGGACACCGCCGACGTGCCGGCCGCACTGACCAGGCCAATCACCGACCTGCCCTCCCACCCGCAGCTCGACATGTGGGTTGACGTGCCCGTTCCCGGCGGGACGGCCCGCATGCTGGCGCCTCCGGTAGCCGGCTTCGAGTGGTCACCTGGTGCGGTGCCCGGCCTCGGCGCGCACAATGACGCCGTGCTGACCTGGTTGGGCTATTCGAGTGAGGAACAGTCCTCGTTACGCGTGCGTTCCGTCCTCTGAAGAGGAAACGTGGAACGCCGTCCGCGCGATGAGGTGAGCATGGGGGACACGAGGTACAGCCGCCGCACCCTCCTCGCGGCGATCGGCGTGGTCGTCGCGAGTGCCATCGGCGTCGCGACCTACGCCTCTTCGGCGTCCTCGGAGGCCTCGCAGCAGATCGCCACGGCGGACCGGGTGAACAACAAGCCGGTCGCCAAGCCGACGATCCGGTTCGAGCGCGTCTACTCGGCCGCCCGCCACCGCGAGGTCACCCTCGCCTTCTACCTGCCGACCGGCGCCAACCCGCGCGGCCTGCCGATGTCGATCCTGCTGCACGGACTGCACGGCGACGCCCGGCACGCCGCCATCGGCAACCTCGCCGACGTCCTCACCGCCGCCGTCGCGAAGGGCTCGGTCCCCGCGTTCGGCTTCGTGGCGGTCGACGGCGGCGACAACTACTGGCACGAGAACGTCCCCGGCGACGACCCGATGGCCATGCTGCTCGACGAGGTCCCCCGCTGGCTCAAGGACCGCGGCTACGGCGAGCCGTTCGCGGTGACGGGCGTGTCGATGGGCGGCTTCGGCTCCCTGCTCTACGCCCGCCGCCGAGCCGAACGGGGCGACCCGGTCGCGGCCGCCGCGGCCATCTCCCCCGGCCTCATCACGACGTGGCCGGAGATGGCCAAGCGCCGCGCGTTCAAGGACGAGGGCGAGTGGGCCTCGCTCGACCCGCTGCGGCACCTGAAGGCCACCGGAACGACCTCGCTCGGCGTGTGGATCGGCGACCGCGACAAGTTCATCGAGGGCACCCGCCTGTTCATGCGCGAGGTGAAGCCCGAGGTGAGCACGGTCAAGGACGGCGGGCACGACGACGGGCTGTACCGGAAGGTGACGCCCGACGTCGTCCGGTTCCTCGCGAAGTACGCGAAGCGCGCCGTCTAGACCCGGACCGCCGCACGGCCGCCGTGCAGCCATCGCACGCGGCCCTGCTCGTCACTCCCGCAGAGGACGATCACGGCGTGGGTGCCGGAAGGCCGGACAGCTCCGCGAAGACCAGGTCGAACACCCCTCCAGCGGCACCGCCGTTGGTCAGCAGGGCCACCGCCAGGCCGGTCTCCGGCACGACGCGCAGGAAAGACGCGAACCCCGTGTTGCCGCCGTCATGACCCGCGACGACGGTGCCGGCGACCTCGTGCAGCATCCAGCCGAGGCCCCAGTCGGTCACCGGCTCGCGGGACAGGTGCCCGTCGGCGGTCCGCGAGCCCGGCACGACGTGCGTCTCGGCCTCCAGCCCGAGCGGCACGGCCAGCCGCTCACGCAGCACGGTGGTGAAGGACTTGCCCCGCACCACCTCGGCGAACCTCTCGAGGGCGTCGTCGCCCGTACCGGTGTCGAAGAACAGGTCGCCCTCGAAGCCCGCCGTGTGGGCGAGCAGCTGCCTCGGCGTGACGACCCCGGCCGCGTCCTCGTCGGCGAGCCGGAAGCCGGGCAGAACGTCCCGCACCGGGCGGTCGAGGTCGAGCAGACCGTCGTTCGCGAGCTCCTGGACCGCCAGCTGCGCGCCGACGACGGCGTGCTCGTCGATCAGCCGGTGCAGATCGATCATGATTTCCCCCTCAGATCCGGACGGCCGCCCGTCCGAAGTGCACCCACTCCACCCGGTCGCCGCGGCGGACCAGCCTGAGCACGGTGTGCGGCTGGTCCGCGGCGATCAGGGCGTCCTGGCTCAAAGCGACGTACTCGGGGGCCTCGTCACTCGTGGTCGCCGCGGCTATCCAGTGCTTCGGCTCGTGCCGGACCCGCACCCGGCCCGGCCGCGACGGCGTCACGTGGACATCGACCGCCGATGAGCGGTAGACGCCGACGACCTCGGCCACGTCCAGCGGGACGGCCGGCTGCGGCGGAACGGGGAGGTCGGGCAGCCGGACGCCGGCCAGGTCGTCGAGGACGTGGGCGAGCACGGCCCGTTGGAGCCGGCTGACGCCGCCGCCGTTGGTGAGCACGGCGACCGCGACGCCCGCGCCCGGGAGCACCCGCAGGGTGGCGTCCTGGCCCATCGTGCTGCCGCCGTGGCCGAGTCCGACCGTGCCGTCCGGGTAGCGGTGCAGGGTCCAGCCCAGGCCCCAGCCGCCGCCGTCGAGCGTTTTCACCTGCTTCACGCGCATCGAGTCGTACCTCGTCGACTCCAGGTGCATGCGGGCGAAGCTCACCAGCGCACGCGCGTTCATGGCGAACGCCGAACCGGCGGGAGCGTCGGAACCCGGCATCATCCTGTCGACGGGCCGCAGCTCTCCGTCCGAGGGCAGGTGGCCTTCCGCGACCTGGTGCATCGGGTACTCGTCGTAGTGCGTGGCGACGTTCGTCAACCCGAGCGGTGTCACGAGCCGTTCGCGCAGCACCACGTGGAACGGCTTGCCGCGCAACACCTCGACGATGCGGCCCAGCACGACGTACCCGGCGTTGCAGTAGGAGAAGAACTCACCGGGCTCCGTCAGCTGACGCGCGTCGGTGAGGAGGGCCACGTACCTCGCCACGCAGTCGTCACCGGTCCCGGTGTCGGACCACTGGTCCCCCTCGAAGCCGCCGACGTGGCACAGCAGCTGCCGGGGCGTGACCACCCCGGCCACCCGGTCGTCGGCGAGCCGGAACTCCGGCAGGACCGCGCGCACCGGCCGGTCGAGGTCGAGCAGGCCCTCCTCGACGAGCTGCGCGACCAGCGTCGCCGTCCAGACCTTCGTGATCGACCCGATCTGGAACAGCGACCCGGTGGTCACCGCCTCGCCGGTGGCGGTGCTGAGCACCCCCGCGGCCGCGTCCACGATCTCACCGTCCGCGAGCACCGCGACCTGGGCGCCGGGCACGCCGTGCTCGTCCAGGAGCGTGGCCAGCCATTCCGCCGTGGTGCTCACGTTCCCCCGAGAGGTGACGGCCGCCGGAGAGGACGAAGGGCGCCCGGCCGGAGCCGGACGCCCTTCGCTGTGCACTGCTGCGAACCCTAGGCCGACTTCTCGCGGCGCTCGCGGCGCGAGGGCTGCCGGGCCACGATGGTCGGGTTCACGTTCTCCTTCACCGTCTGCTCGGTGATGACGACCTTGGCGACGTCCGTGCGGCTCGGGATGTCGTACATCACCGGGAGCAGGACCTCTTCCATGATCGCGCGCAGGCCTCGGGCACCGGTGCCGCGCAGGATCGCCTGGTCGGCGACCGCTTCCAGCGCGGTCTTGGTGAACTCGAGCTCGACGCCGTCCATCTCGAACAGCTTCTGGTACTGCTTCACCAGGGCGTTCTTCGGCTCGGTGAGGATCATGACCAGCGACGGCTTGTCGAGGTTCGTGACGGAGGCGACCATCGGCAGACGCCCGATGAACTCGGGGATCAGGCCGAACTTGATCAGGTCCTCCGGCATGGAGTCGGCGAAGTAGTCCGCCGCGTCCACCTCGGCCTTGGAGCGGACCTCGGCGCCGAAGCCCAGGCCTCGCTTGCCCACGCGGTCCTGGATGATCTTCTCCAGACCCGCGAAGGCACCGGCCACGATGAACAGCACGTTCGTCGTGTCGATCTGGATGAACTCCTGGTGCGGGTGCTTGCGGCCGCCCTGCGGGGGCACCGACGCCGTCGTGCCCTCCAGGATCTTGAGCAACGCCTGCTGCACGCCCTCACCGGAGACGTCGCGCGTGATCGACGGGTTTTCACTCTTCCGAGCGATCTTGTCGACCTCGTCGATGTAGATGATGCCCGTCTCGGCGCGCTTCACGTCGTAGTCGGCGGCCTGGATGAGCTTCAGGAGGATGTTCTCGACGTCCTCACCGACGTAGCCGGCCTCCGTCAGCGCGGTCGCGTCGGCGATGGCGAACGGAACGTTCAGCATCTTCGCGAGCGTCTGCGCGAGGTAGGTCTTGCCACAGCCCGTCGGGCCCAGCATCAGGATGTTCGACTTCGCGAGCTCGACTCCGTCGTCACGCCCCTCGCGCCCGCGGTCGCCCGCCTGGATGCGCTTGTAGTGGTTGTAGACGGCGACCGAGAGGGTCCGCTTCGCCTCGGACTGGCCGATGACGTACTGGTCGAGGAACTCGTGGATCTCGGCGGGCTTCGGCAGCTCGTCGAGCTTCACGTCGCCGGCTTCCGCCAGCTCCTCCTCGATGATCTCGTTGCAGAGATCGATGCACTCATCGCAGATGTAGACGCCGGGGCCGGCGATGAGTTTCTTCACCTGCTTCTGGCTCTTTCCGCAGAAAGAGCACTTCAGCAAGTCGCCGCCGTCACCGATACGCGCCATGACCGCTGACCTATGTCCCCTCCGGCGCACACCTGCTGTAGTGCGCCTGCTGACTTGCTGTGGCAGTCCCACTGGCTGTGGGTGCTGAGCCCGTTGCACTGACGGTACCTGGCCCACCCCGTTTCAGGGGAGGACCAGCGTCCCTCCGACGCGCGGATCAGGCCAGACACCGGGTCTTCCCGGGCGTGTCGGGTGCGTGGCGCCCCCGGACCGGGGTCTTCCCAGTCCTCGGGAACCACGCGGGCCGCGCCCCGGACGGACCAGGCGGAGGGACGAGCGGCGCTCACCCCTCCGCCGGCGCGTCTCAGGACTTGGCCGAGAGCTTGCGGTAGGGCAGCACCGAGTCGACGATGCCGTACTCCTTGGCCTCGTCGGCCGTGAGGATCCGGTCGCGCTCGATGCTCTCGCGAACCTCCTCCGCCGTCCGGTTGGTGTGCCGCGCGAGGGTGGACTCCATCAGGCGGCGCACGCGCTGGATCTCGTTCGACTGGATCTCCAGGTCGGACACCTGACCGTACGCACCCTCCATGGAGGGCTGGTGGATCAGGATTCGCGCGTTCGGCAGCGCGTGGCGCTTGCCGGGGGTGCCGGCGGCCAGCAGCACCGCGGCGGCCGAGGCGGCCTGGCCGAGGCAGTACGTCTGGATGTCCGGGCGCACGAACTGCATGGTGTCGTAGATGGCCATCAGCGAGGTGAACGAGCCACCCGGCGAGTTGATGTACATCAGGATGTCGCGGTCCGGGTCCTCGGACTCGAGCACCAGCAGCTGCGCCATCACGTCGTTGGCCGAAGCGTCGTCAACCTGCACGCCGAGGAAGATGATGCGCTCCTCGAACAGCTTGTTGTACGGGTTCGACTCCTTCATGCCGTAGCTGGTGCGCTCGACGAACGAGGGCAGCACGTACCGCGACTGAGGCATGTGGAACTGGCTCACTTCGAACTCTCCTCAGCTTCCTAGTTGCTCGAGCCGACCGGCTGGGAGCGGGTGACGACCTTGTCGACGAACCCGTACTCCAGCGCTTCCTGGGCCGTGAACCAGCGGTCGCGGTCGGAGTCGCGGGTGATGGTCTCGACCGTCTGGCCGGTGTGCTCGGCGATGAGCTGCGCCATCTCGAGCTTCGTGCGCGTCAGCATGTCCGCCTGAATGGCGATGTCCGCGGCCGTGCCACCGACACCGGCGGACGGCTGGTGCATGAGGATGCGCGCGTGCGGGAGCGCCTGGCGCTTGCCGGGGGCACCCGCCGAGAGCAGGAACTGGCCCATCGAGGCCGCGAGGCCCATCGCGACGGTGGCCACGTCCGGCTCGATCAGCTGCATCGTGTCGTAGATGGCCATGCCCGCCGTGACGGAGCCACCCGGCGAGTTGATGTAGAGGGTGATGTCCTTCTCGGGGTCCTCAGCGGCCAGCAGCAGCAGCTGAGCGGTGATCTGGTTGGCGATGCCCTCTTCGACCTGGGAACCCAGGACGATGATCCGCTCGCGGAGCAGCCGCTCGTACACCGAGTCGTTGAGGTTCATCCCGGCGGTGGCCGACCGCATCTCGGGGGTCGGGAAGGAGTGCTGCGTCACGTCTGCCTGCCTAACTCCAGGTGGAACGAATCTGGATGCCAAAACTCTCTGCGATCGACCTTAACGAAGACGGGCGGCGTCAGATGCCCGACACCGCCCGCGTTCGCTGTAAGCAGTATTCGCGGCGGTCTCCCGCTCGCGCGGCGAGGTCGTCGAGACGACCTCGCTACTCCGCCGCGTCCTCTTCGGACTTGGTCTCGCCGAAGAGCTCGTCGAGGTCCAGCTGGGTGCCGGCGGTGTCGGTGACCGTCGCCTGGCGCACGACGCTCGCGAGCGCCTTGCCGCGGCGGACGTCGGCGAAGATCGCGCCGAGCTGGCCGGACTGCTGCGCGCGCTTGACGTACTCGTCGGGCGAGATGCCGAAGCGCTGGGCCTGGTAGATGATCCGCTCGGTCAGCTCGCCGTCGGACACCGTGACCTGCTCGGCGTCGGCGATCGAGTCGAGCACGAGCTGCGTCTTGACGGCCTGCTCGGCGGCGGTGCGGAGCTCGGTGTCGAACTCCTCCTCCGACTGGCCCTGCTCGACGAGCCACGCGGCGAACTTCTCGTCGTCGTGGTCGAAGGCGTGCACGGCGTCGTGCTTCCGCGCGTCGACCTCGCCCTGGACGATGCCCTCGGGCAGCGGGACCTCGGTGGTCTCCAGCAGCGCCTCGAGCACCTTGTCGCGGGCCTGGACGCCCTGCTGCATCTTCTTGACGCGGCTGAGGCGGGTCTGCAGGTCGGCCTTGAGCTCGTCGAGCGTGTCGAACTCGCTGGCGAGCTGCGCGAACTCGTCGTCGAGCTCCGGCAGCTGGCGCTCCTTGACGGAGTTCAGCACGACGGACACCTCGGCCTCGCGGCCCGAGTGCTCACCGGCGACGAGCGTGGTGGTGAAGGTCTTGGTCTCGCCCTCGGAGGCGCCGACGAGCGCGTCGTCGATGCCCTCGACGAGCTGGCCGGAGCCGATCTCGTAGGACAGGCCGGCGGTGCGGGCCTCCTCGACCTCCTCGCCGTCGACGGTGGCCGACAGGTCGACGCTCACGAAGTCGCCGGTCTCGGCGGGCCGGGTGACACCGGTCAGCGTGCCGAAGCGGGCGCGGAGCTCGTCGAGCTGGGTGGTCACGTCCTCGTCGGAGACCTCCTGCTCGTCGACGGTCACGGCGAGCTCGCCGAACGCCGGCACGGTGATCTCGGGACGGACGTCGACCTCGGCGGTGAACTCGAGCGTCTGGCCGTCCTCGATCTTGGTGACCTCGAAGTCCGGACGGCCGAGCGTGCGCACCTCACCGGCGTTGACCGCCTCCAGGTACTTGGCCGGGATGGCCTCCTGGATGACCTCGTCCAGCACGGGCGCGCGGCCGATGCGGTTCTCCAGGACCTTGGCGGGGGCCTTGCCGGGACGGAAGCCGGGGATGCGGACCTGCTTCGCGAGCTTCCGGTACGCCTGGTCGAAGTTCGACTTGAGCTCGTCGAACGGCACCTCGACGTTGATCCGGACCCTCGTCGGGCTCAGGTGCTCGACGGTGCTCTTCAACGTGGACTCCTCGATACGAACAAGAACGTGCAAGACAGCCGGTACCGCCACACGGGACGCCCGGATTCCCAGCGAGTCTAGGCGAGACCCGCACTGTGACCGCCGCCACCCCGGTTCCGCGACGTGATCAAGACGTCAGCGGCCCCCGCTCGACTGCACAGAAGCGGCCCGAGGGGGCCGCAATCCGACGACACGACGTCGACGACATCAAGGCGGGCGGCCACGAGATCGGCGGGAACCGCAGCCCGCCGGCCACCGTCCCACCACCCGTGGACGGCAGCCTTTTGTTCGTCCGGCGAACAACTTCACCGAAACAACACGCCCCACTACCGCCCGTCAAATCGGCAGCTTCAATTTCACTCTTTCGGCCGCAACCCTTCTTCGACGCAGATCGAGATGACTCCGTTAGCACTAATCTGAGCCTCGCGGCCGACAGGTAGCGTTACGGCTCCTGCACCACCCGTAACGGGATCACGGGAACGAACGAGAAAAAGTCGTCGCACCGTTTTACTCCGAGGATCCGCCTGATGGAGACACGCCAGCTTCTCGCGTTCACTACCGTGGTTCAGACAGGGAGCTTCACCAAGGCCGCAGCCACGCTCAACTGCTCGCAGCCGACCATCACCACCCGCATCAAGGCCCTGGAGGAGGCCCTCGGGGTCGTCCTTTTCCGGCGCCTCCCCCGAGGTATCCAGATGACGTCCGCAGGGGTAGAACTCCTCCCCTTCGCGCGAAACATCATCAACCTCACCGAAAAGGCCCGAAAAGCCATCACGATGAACGGCGAGCCCCACGGCAAACTCGTCATCGGTTCCGCACAGAGTTTGACCGACTACCGTCTGCTACCGCTCATCGAATACATGTGCTGGCGCTACCCCTCGGTCCAACTCTCCCTGCACTCGCGCAACGCCCTGAACAACCTGGCGTCCGTGCGCGACGGCCAACTGGACTGCGCCTTCTTCATAGGAGCCATAGAGCCCCGCGAGGGCCTGGAAACCACGGTCCTCTGCCCAGAACCCCTGGTGATGGTCGCCGGCCCGAACCACATGCTCACCCAGCGCCAGTCCCTCACCGAGGACGACATCACCAGCAGCACCCTCATCAGGGCCGAGAACGGCGCCTCCTACCACGAGCTGCTGGAACACACGATCGGCTTCGACGACACCAGAGCCCCCGTCCTGGAACTGGACTCGGTGGACGCCGCGAAACGAGCGGTGGCGTCCGGCTTGGGCATCGCGCTGATGCCCGAGGTGACCGTGTCCACGGAACTCTCGGACGGCAGGTTGGTCCGCTTGCCCTGGTCCCCGACCTTCCGCGTGTACACGCAGTTCGGCTGGCGCCAGGACAACTCGACGAACCCGGCGGTGACCGCCTTGGTGTCGGCAGCCGCACAGGTGGTCAGCGACCAGGTCGCCTCCCTGACCTGACCCACGAGGCATCAGCCGGTGTCGAAGGCGAGCAAGGGCGACGGCGAAGCCGAGCTGCTTGCCGCTTGAAACAGAAGGTTCCGGTGGGTCCCCGTCACGAGTCGTGCCACAGCTCTCGCTGCAACGAGGCAGGGGTGTCAAATCGCCGCTTTTCGGCGATTTGACACCCCTGCCTCGTTGTGGCCAGCTCCTGGCTCGACTCGTGACGGGGACCCACCCGAACCGCACCACCAACGCGACGGGCAGCCGCCCAGCACGAACAGGCGTGCCATCAACCCGCCGGTGGCGTGGTACCCCCAGATCAGATTGGCGGGGGTTCGGGGGCAGAGCCCCTGAGGGGAAGCACGCAACAGAACCCGCCGCCCGCACCAGGGGAACGCTACGCAACCACCCCGGTAGAACCCCGAACCACCAACGACGGCAACACGTCCTCGACATCGGTGGGCAACGCCCCACCCACCACGGCCAACAACGCCCGAGCAGCCCGAGCCCCAAAAGCGAACGTGTCCCGGGACAACGCGGTCAACCCCCCGTGCTGGGCCAGAACCGAGTCGTCCCAAGCAACAAGCGACAACTCCGAAGGCACGGCAACGCCAAGAGACCCAGCCACAGCAGCCCCGGCCACCGCCATCACATCGTTGTCGTAGACGATCGCCGTAGGCCGATCATCACCGCTCAACAACGCGGAAGTAGCAGCAGCCCCGGCCTCAGCCGTGTAGTCCCCGGAAACGATCACACCGTCCACAACGGACGCCAGAAACGCCTGATCCCGCCGAACCGTGTGCAACAACGACGACAACCCGGCAACGCGGGCGATCCGCCGGTGCCCCAACGACTTCAGGTACTCCACAACGGAAGTCATCGCCGCGTAGTCATCAGCCCACACAGAGGCCAACGACCCGTGATGCCCGGACCCGCCCACCACCACGGCCGGCAATCCCAAGGACGACATCAGCTCGACCCGAGGGTCGGAGACCAGCAGGTCGACGAGGAACACCCCGTCCACCCGGTGCTCGGCCCACCACCGCTGGTACAGCGCGATCTCGTCGGACCGCGACGACACCACCTGCAGCAACAACGCGGAAGACATCTCCGACTGCATCCCGGCGATCAGCTGGAAGAAGAACGCCTCATCGCCGAGAGCGCGCGGCGGCCGCACCAGCACCAGCCCGACGGCGTCGGCGGAAGCGGACGACAACGCCCGAGCGGTGACGGACGGCCGGTACCCCAGCGAGGACGCCACGCCGAGCACCCGCGACCGCGTCGCCTCCGACACGCCGGAGCGGCCGTTCAGGGCCAGCGAGACAGCCCCCTTCGACACGCCGGCCGCGGCCGCGATGTCCTTGATGGTCGGCCTCTTCACCAGCGGGCACCTGTCCGGAACGAGACAACAAGACGTTCGGAGGCTAGCCGGAGATAAACCGGTTTAGCTAGGGTCCGGGGCCTTGGAGGTGGGTGTCAATGAAGAGGCGCACGTTCCTCGCGGGCCTGGTGGCGGTGCCCGTGGCCGGCTGTGGCCTGTCGGGCACGTCCAGCACGTCGAGCTCGGCTTCCGGCCAGGTCACCGGCGAGATCACGTTCCAGACGTGGTCGCTCAAACCCAAGTACACCGACTACGTCAACGGTGTCATCGACGCGTTCCAGAAGCAGCACCAGGGCACCACCGTGAAGTGGGTCGACCAGCCCGCGGACGGGTACCTGGCCAAGGTCATGGCCGACGCGAGCGCGGGGAGCCTCCCCGACGTCATCAACGTGCCGCCGGACCTCAGCTTCCCGCTCGCCAAGGCCGGCCAGCTGGTCGACCTCGACGAGAGCCTGAAGGACGCCAGGCCCGAGTACCTCGGCAACGCCTGGCAGGCGTTCGAGATCCCCGGCAAGGGCGGCTGCTACGGCTTCCCCTGGTACCTCAACACCGGTCCGCTCTTCTACAACAAGGCCCTGTTCCAGCAGGCGGGTCTCGACCCGGACAAGCCGCCGACGAACTTCAAGGACCTCGAGGCGACGGCCCTCAAGCTCGCCGGGAAGAAGGTCGCGATCCTCGGCCAGACCCCGTCCATCGCCGACTTCGGCCTGTACGGCGTCAAGCTGTTCGACAACGACAAGTTCACCTTCAACGAGCCCAAGGGCGTCGAGTTCGTCGAGGCCTACAAGCGGATGTACGACGCGGGTGCGCTCATCCCCGAGGCGCTCACGCAGAACTACACGGGCGCCGGCGCCAAGTTCATGGCCGGGCAGACCGCGATGAACCCTGGCAGCGCCTACGACCTGGGCAAGTTCAAGACCGACGCGCCCAGCCTCTACGCGAACATCGGCATCACCACGCCCATCACGAACACGGGCAGCGCCAACATGTTCCTGCACGGCGTGAGCGTGCCGAAGAGCAGCAAGAACCAGGCGACGGCGCTCGCGTTCGGCCGGTTCGTCACCAACGCCGAGAACCAGGTGAAGTTCGCGAAGCTCGCGTCGATCTTCCCGTCCACGTCCCAGGGCGGCGACGACCCGTATTTCACCACGGAGGACGGCACCGACGAGGCACGGGTGCGGGTCGCGGCGGCCAAGCAGCTCAAGACCGCCGTGAACTACACGCCGGTGCAGTTCAGCGACCAGATGCGCGAGGCGCTGCTGCAACAGCTCGCGGACGCGATGCTCGGCAAGAAGTCGCCGAAGCAGGCCCTGGACGACGCCGTCGCCGAGTGCAACCGGCTCCTGAAGTAGCGCGATGACTCATCGCCCGTACACGCCGTGGCTGTTCCTGTTGCCGGGACTGGCCGTCTGCCTCATGTTCACGATCTTCCCGTTCCTGAACATGATCGTGCTCGCGTTCACGGACGCGAGCGCGCTGGGCGGCGGCCGGTTCACCGGCGTGGACAACTTCGTGCGGATGGCCCAGGACCCCAAGTTCTGGCTGGCGGCGCGCAACAGCCTGCTCTACATGGTGTGCGTCGTGCCGCCGCTGGTGCTGTTGCCGTTGCTGATCGCGATGCTCGCGCAGAAGGCCGTGCCGGGCATCGGGATCTTCCGCACGGCGTTCTTCACGCCGGTGATCGCGTCCGCGGTCGTGGTCGGGCTGATCTGGACGTGGCTGCTCGACAGCCGCGGCCTGGTCAACAGCGTGGTGGAGGCGCTGGGCGGCACCAGGATCGGGTTCCTCACCGACTCGACGCTGCTGCTGGTCAGCTCCATGCTCGTGACGGTGTGGCGCGGCCTGGGCTACTACATGGTGATCTACCTGGCCGCGCTCGCGAACGTGCCGAAGGACCTGCACGAGGCCGCGATGGTCGACGGCGCTGGACCGGTGCGGCGCTTCTGGTCCGTGACGGTGCCCGCGTTGCGGCCGACGATGGTGCTCATCGCGGCGCTGAGCGCGGTCAACGGGTTCCGCGTGTTCTCCGAGATCTACCTGCTGTCGGGCGGCACCGGCGGGCCGGGCGGGGCGAGCACCACGATGGTGATGCTCATCCAGTCGGTCGGCCGGGGCCTCACCGGCGAGGTCGGGTACGCGTCGGCGCTGAGCTCCGTGCTGTTCGTGATCCTGCTGGGCCTGCTCCTGGTCACCCTCAAGCTCAACCGCAGGGAGGAGCAGCTGTGAAGCGCGCGCACCTGTACCTGGCACTGCGCTACCTGGGGCTGCTGAGCGTCCTCGCGATCAGCATCGGCCCGTTCCTCTGGCAGTTCGCGACGAGCGTCAAGGGGCCGAACGAGGACGTCTTCGTCCCCGACTTCATCCCGGACGACCCGACGTTCGGCAACTACGCCGCGGTCGCCGACGTGGTGCCGGTCTGGACGTTCGCGCTCAACTCGCTGGGCGTCGCGAGCGTCAACGTGTTCACCAACTGCCTGGGCGCGGCGATGGCCGGCTACGCGTTGGCACGGCTGAAGTTCCGCGGCCGCAAGCTCGCCGCGGTGATCTTCGCCAGCAGCATCCTGGTGCCGTTCGAGGCGATCCTGATCTCGCTGTTCCTGGTGATGCGCGGACTCGGCCTCACCAACACGCTCACCGGCGTCGTGCTGCCCGGCTCGATCGCCGCGCTCAACGTCCTGCTGCTGCGCAACGCCTTCCTCGCACTCCCCGCCGAAGTCGAGGAAGCCGCGATCATCGACGGCGCCAACGCGTGGCAGCGCTTCACCCGCCTCGCGCTGCCGTCGGTGAAGGGCACGCTCGTCGTGGTGGCCCTGTTCTCGTTCATGTTCAGCTGGGACGACTTCCTGTGGCCGCTCGTGGTGCTGAGCGACCAGGAGAAGTACACGCTCACCATCGGCCTGGCCTACCTCCAGGGCACGTTCGTGCAGAACCAGCGGCTGGTCGCGGCGGGCACGATCATCGCCGTCCTGCCGCTGATCCTGCTGTTCCTGTTGCTGCAGAAGCACTTCTTCCGCGGTGTCGGAGAAGGCGCGATCAAGGGATGACCCACCGAGGAGATCGACCTTGCGTTTCGGCGTGAACTACACCCCGTCGGCCGGCTGGTTCCACCACTGGCTCGACTTCTCCCTCGACGACGTGAAAGCCGACTTCGAGTCCATCGCCGGCCTGGGCCTCGACCACGTGCGGGTGTTCCCGCTGTGGCCGGTGTTCCAGCCCAACCGCGGCCTGGTCCGCCCGCAGGCGGTCGACCAGCTCGCGCGGATGCTCGACGCGGCCCGCGAGACCGGACTGGACGTGCAGGTCGACGTTCTCCAGGGCCACCTGTCGAGCTTCGACTTCTACCCGTCGTGGGTGCAGACCTGGCACCGCCGCAACATCTTCACCGACCCCGACGTCATCGACGGACAGCGGTTCTACGTCCGCACGCTCGCCGCGGCGTTGAAGGACAAGCCGAACTTCCTCGGCTTCACCCTCGGCAACGAGGTCAACCTGCTCACCGAGTCGAACCCGTGCACCCCCGAACAGGCCGGCGAGTGGATCGACACGCTGCTCGCCGAGTGCGAGACGGCCGCACCGGGCCTCCCGCACGTCCACTCCGAGTACGACGCCGTCTGGTACGAGAGCGAGCACTCGTTCCTACCGGAACACGCAGCCAACAAGGGCGCGATGACGACCGTGCACTCGTGGGTCTTCAACGGCACGGCACAGCGCTACGGCCCCCTCTCCACCGAGAGCGTCCACCATGCCGAGTACCTCGTCGAGCTGGCCAAGGCGCACGCCAAGGACCCCGACCGGCCCGTGTGGCTGCAGGAGGTCGGCGCCGCCCAGCCCGAGATCAGTGCGGAGCAGGCGCCGCAGTTCGCCGAGCAAACGCTTGCGAATGTGCTGACCTGCTCGAATCTGTGGGGCGTCACGTGGTGGTGCTCGCACGACGTCGACCGTGCGCTGGTGGACTTCCCCGAACGCGAGTACGAGTTGGGGTTGTTGACGACGGAACGCAAGGCCAAGCCGCTCGGGGAGGCGATCGCGAGGATCGTGCGGGACGCGGAACCCGCGCCGGCCGTGCGCACGCCGATCGAGCTGCACGGCGACCGGCCCTCGTGGGGTCCGGGTGGCGCTTTCTTCGACGAGTGGATGGCTCTCGCGCGCGACGGCGTGCGGGCTTCGATCGAGCTGGGGTGAACACGTGCACGACGAACGCGCGCTGCTGGAAGACCGACTCAACCGCACGCTCAAGGAACGCATTCGCCCGGCCGTCTACGGCGAGACCGCACCGCTGGAACTCGCCGTGTGGACGGTGCCCGACGAGCCCGTCCCGGTCGCCGAAGCTCTCGAAGCCACCTACGTCCCCGCCGCCGTCGGCGACGCCTGGGGCGCGCCGTGGAGCACGAGCTGGTTCCGGCTGACCGGCAGCGTTCCCCCGGCGTGGCACGGCAAGCAGGTCGAGGTCGTGCTGGACCTGGGCTTCACCCACCCCGGTCCCGGTTTCCAGTCCGAGGGCCTCGCGTACACCGCCGACGGCGTCCCGGTGAAGGGCATCGAACCGCGCAACACCTACCTGCCGGTCGACGGGCCGGACGTCCTCTTCTACCTGGAGGCCGCGGGCAACCCGACGATCCTCGACTTCCACCCGTTCCTGCCGACCCGGTTGGGCGACAAGGAAACGGCGGGCACCGAGCCGTTGTACAAGATCATGAAGGCCGAGCTCGCGGTGTTCCAGCCGCAGGTCTGGCACCTGATGCTCGACATCGAGGTGCTGCAGTCGCTCATGGGCGAGCTGCAGGACCACGACCCGCGCCGGCACAAGGTCCTGCACGCGCTCGACCGGGCGATGGACGTGCTCGACTTCAACGAGGTCGCCGCCACCGCCGACCTGGCGCGCGCCGAGCTGGAGCACGTGCTGTCGTTGCCCGCCAGTGCCTCGGCGCACAAGGTGTCCGCGATCGGCCACGCACACATCGACTCCGCGTGGCTGTGGCCGTTGCGCGAGACCGTCCGCAAGTGCGCGCGGACGTTCTCGAACGTCACGAAGCTGATGGACTCCTACCCGGACTTCTACTTCGCGTGCTCGCAGGCCCAGCAGTACGCGTGGATGAAGGAGCACCACCCGCACGTCTGGGACCGCGTCCGAGAGAAGGTCCGCGCCGGCCAGTTCGTCCCGGTCGGCGGCATGTGGGTCGAGTCGGACACGAACATGCCCGGCGGCGAGGCGATGGCCCGCCAGCTCGTGCACGGCAAGCGGTTCTTCCTCGACAACTTCGGCGTGGAGACCGAGGAGGTGTGGCTGCCCGACTCGTTCGGCTACAGCGCCGCGCTCCCCCAGCTGATCAAGCTGTCCGGCTCGCGCTGGTTCCTCACCCAGAAGCTGTCGTGGAACCAGATCAACAAGTTCCCGCACCACACGTTCTGGTGGGAGGGCATCGACGGCACACGGATCTTCACGCACTTCCCGCCCGTCGACACCTACAACTCCTCGCTGTCCGGCGCGGAGCTGGCCCGCGCCTCGCGCCAGTTCGCCGAGCACGCCAAGGCCTCGCGGTCGCTGGTCCCGTTCGGCTACGGCGACGGCGGTGGCGGCCCCACCCGCGAGATGATGGAGACCGCGCACCGCGTGGCGAACCTCGAAGGCTCGCCGACGGTCAAGGTCGAACCCCCGCGCGACTTCTTCCAAGCGGCGCAGGACGAGTACCCGGACGCGCCGGTGTGGGCGGGCGAGCTGTACCTGGAGAAGCACCGCGCCACGTACACCACCCAGGCCAAGACCAAGCAGGGCAACCGCCGCAGCGAACACCTGCTCCGCGAGGCCGAGCACTGGGCCACCGCCGCCGCGCTGCAGGGCGCCGACTACCCGTACGACGACCTCGACCGGTTGTGGAAGACCGTGCTGCTGCACCAGTTCCACGACATCCTGCCCGGCAGCTCGATCGCCTGGGTCCACCGCGAGGCCAGGGCGACCTACGCCCGCGTCGAGTCGGAGCTGAAGGCCCTGACGACGGCCGCGATCGAGTCGATCAAGGGCGACGGCGACGACGAGATCACCTTCGACGTGCTCGGCGGCGACGCACCGCGCCCGTTCGTCGCCCCTGCCGACGGCGTCCTCGACAACGGCCGCCTGCGCGTCACGATCGACCCCGACGGCATCGTGCTGTCGATCCTCGACCTGGAGACCGACCGCGAGGTCCTGCCCCCGCACGGGTTCGCCGGCATGCCCCAGCTGCACCGCGACAACCCGAACCAGTGGGACGCCTGGGACATCGACCCGTTCTACCGCAACTGGAAGGCCGACCTGACCCCGTCCGAACGCGTCGACATCGAGGACGGCGTGGTCGTGCGGGCGAAGTTCGGCAACTCGGTCCTCACCCAGACCATCCGCCTGCGCGAGGGCGCGAAGCAGGTCGACTTCGACACCGAGGTCGACTGGCAGGAACGCGAGAAGCTGCTCAAGATCGCGTTCCCGCTGGACCTGCGCGCCGAGGTCTCCACGGCGGAGACCCAGTTCGGCCACCTGCACCGCCCGGTGCACACCAACACCTCGTGGGAGGCGGCGAAGTTCGAGATCTGCGCCCACCGCTTCCTGCACGTCGGCGAACCCGGCTACGGCGTGGCCGTGGTCAACGACTCGACCTACGGCCACGAGGTCACACGCACCACCCGCGAGGACGGCGGCACCACCACGACCGTGCGCCTGTCGCTGCTGCGCGCACCGAGGTTCCCCGACCCCGAGACCGACCAGGGCGACCACCGCTTCCGCTACGCCCTGGTCGTGGGCGACCTCCCGGCAGCCGTCGAAGCCGGCTACCGCATCAACCTGCCGCCGCAACGCGTCCGGGGCTCGCGGGCACCGTCCCCACTGGTGTCCACGGACAACCCGGCAGTCAGGGTCGAGGCCGTGAAACTGGCCGACGACCGGTCGGGCGACGTCGTCGTCCGGCTCTACGAGGCCCACGGCGGTCGCGCCAAGGCCTCGATCAGCACCTCCTTCACCCACACCGGCATCCAGGAGACCGACCTGCTGGAACGCCCCCTGAACGCCGCCACGGCAGAGGTGGTGCTGCGCCCGTTCCAAGTGATCACCCTGCGATTCACGAGGTAGCGCAAGAGGCGCCCAAGCGATGCCGGAGGCGAGCAGTCAGACCTTGCGCCGATGGGTAGCGGTGCACCCACTCGTGGTGTGGCGATTGGGGCTTGAAGTCAAGCCCCAATCGCAATCGTCGCGCAGCGGCGATGAACCCAGGTCTTCGTCCGAGGTGCACGCCCACGCCGGAACAGGCACCCAACCGCAACGGCGACCACGCTGGAAGCCAAATCTCTAATCAAACCGGAACGTAGCCGTCTCCAGGTTGTCCAACATCCACTCCCGCCGCACCAGCGGAGCCCCGACCTCCCTGCGCAACAACGGCATCCTCCCCACCATCTCCTCCAGCAGAACCCGCTGCTCCAACCGAGCCAACCCGGCCCCGAGACAGTGATGCGGCCCGTGCCCGAACGACATGATCCGAGTCCGGCGCCGGATGTCGAACACCTCAGGCGACGCATACCGAGCCGGATCCCGGTTGGCCGCGCTCAACCACCCGATGACCCAGGACCCGGCCGGAATCACGCACCCACCGAGCGAAACCTCCCGCACCACCAACCGCCGGGGCCCGGGAAACACCGGGTACCACCGCATCGTCTCCTCGACGGCCCCGGGAATCAGCGAAGGATCGGCGCACAACTCCGGCCACACCCCGAACTCCGTCAGGAACAACACCGCGTTGGGTGCGCTGGCGAACGTCGTGTCGACCCCGGCCCCGAGCAACATCGCGCAGTACCCGACGAGATCCCAGTCGGACAACGGCTTCCCGTCCACGAGGTAGCCGGAATCCTGCGCCGCGAGAAGTTCCGCGATCAACCCGCCTCCCGGCGAGACCCGTTGCCGATCGAGCTCGTCCGCGAAGAACTGCGCCATCTCCGTCTGCGACGGCAGCGTGTTGGTCGTGGCCGAGGCCTTGTACCAGTCTTCGAGCCACGCGGTCATCCGCACCTCCGCGCTGAGGTCGAGCCCCAGCAGGTGGCAGATCACCCTGGTGGGCAGCGGCCGGCCGATGGTCGGCACGATGTCGAAGCCCGCCGGGTCGAGCTCGCCGAGCAGCGACACCGCGATCTCGCGGATCTGGTCCTCCAGCCGGGCCATCACGCGCGGGCTGAACGGGTCGGCGACGGCGGAGCGGAGGTCGCGGTGGCGTTGCCCGTCCGCGGCCCACATGCCGCTGAGCATCGCGTTGGCGAGCGGGCGCGTGTCGTCGGTGAGGCCGTAGCCCGCGGAGAAGTGCTCCTCGTCGGACAGCACGCGCTGGACGTCGGCGAGGCTGAAGACGTTCCAGGTGTCGAGCACCTCGTCGAAGTGGACCTCGGTGGTGGGGTCGAAGAACTTCGCAGGTCGCGCGGGTAAGCGGGCGGCAGTCATGCCCTCGATCGTGGCCCCTTACCCCTACCCCGGGAATCCACTGATCCGGTTGAGGCGACCCG
This sequence comes from Lentzea sp. NPDC059081, assembly GCF_042738015.1. Classification (NCBI taxonomy): domain Bacteria; kingdom Bacillati; phylum Actinomycetota; class Actinomycetes; order Pseudonocardiales; family Pseudonocardiaceae; genus Lentzea; species Lentzea sp. NPDC059081. The sequence continues at coordinate 79,840 of NZ_JBHYGW010000019.1, read as the reverse complement.
GCGTAAGGGGTCTCACCGCGCGACCTTGGGTGATCGTCGGATGTGAGGGGTCACCCCTCAGGAGCAATCTCATCCTCAGCGAGAACGACCTGAGGAGTGAGCGAGATGGAATGGACGCCCGAGGCGATCAAGGCGGAGATGGACTACCGGCAGGAGGCCCTGCGGGAGGACGCCCGCCGCGTCCACGAGTTCTACCGCAACGGCGGCAAGCCGCGGTCGTGGTGGCACCGGATGACGCACCGGCACGAGCCTGAGGTCCCCGCCGGGCCGCAGGCTGCGTGATGCCGGGGGTGGGGTGGTTCCTCTCGTCCGGGAACCACCCCCGACGCGGTTTTCGGGCGCGGCGGTCCGCAGAGACCGCCGCGCCCGAAGCCCGGGGCGGCTAGGCCTTACCGGGCAGCCACGCCTTGACCTTGTCACCGTTGGCGTCGACCCACTTCTTGGCCGCGTCCTCCGGCTTCATCTTGTCCTCGGCGATGTACCTGGCGACCGTGTTCTGGTCCTCGTTGGTCCACTTGAAGTTCTTGACCAGCTGGAACGCCGGCCCGTTCGCGTCGGCGAACTTCTTCGACACGAGCTTGTCGAGGTCGTAGTCCGGATAGTCGCAGGCGACCTTCTCCGCGTCGGCGTCGCAGCCCGTCTTGTACTCGGGCAGCTTCACCTTCTCGAGCTTCACCTCGTTGAGCAGCCACTGCGGCGAGTAGAAGTAGCCGATGACCCACTTCCTGTCCTTCTCCGCCTGGCGGAACGCCTGGATCAACGCCGTCTCGCTGCCGCCGTACACGACCTTGTAGTTGAGGCCGAGGTTCTTCACCAGCGCCTCGTCGTTGGTCACGAAGGACGGGTCGCCGTCGAGCAGCTGCCCCTTGTCGCCGGACTCCGAGGTCTTGAACTGGTCGGCGTACTTGTTGAGGTTGTTCCAGTCGAGGATGTCGGGGTGCTCCTTGGCGAGCCACGGCGGCACGTACCAGCCGATCTGCCCCTTCACGCCCGTGGACCCCGCGCTGACGGCGGTCTTCTGGTCGTCGACGTACTTCTTGCGCAGGTCGTCGTGGCCCCAGTTCTCGACCACGGCGTCGACCTCACCGGTGCCGAAGCCCTGCCAGGCAACCTCTTCCTTGAGCTCCTTCTTGGTGACCTTGCACTTGAGCTCCTTCTCGGCCACGTACGCGAGCACCGCGGCGTTCGCCTCGTACCCGACCCACGGGTTGATCGCGACGTTGAACGTGCCGCACTCGCCGGCCGCACCCGACGTGGTGTCCCCGACCTTCGCGCCGCCGCACCCGGCGAGCGCCAGTGCCCCGACGAGCACCGCTGGAAGCACGCTGTGCCTTGCCACTACCGAACCTCCTGGTTGGTCCACCGCTTGGCGGCCGCCTGGGTGAGGCGGTCGAGCATCACGCCCAGCACGACGATCGCGACACCCGCCGCGAGCCCCTTGCCGTACAACTGCCCCTGCGAGAACCCGGCCACCACGTCGTAACCGAGCGCGCCGGCGCCGACGAGACCGCCGACGACGACCATCGAGAGCACGTAGATCAGTCCCTGGTTCGCGGCGAGCGTCAACGCCCCGCGCGCCATCGGCAGCTGCACCTTCACGATCGCCTGCCACGAGCTCGACCCCAGCGCCACCGACGCCTCGACGGTCGAGGGCGACACCGCGCGCACCCCGTCCGCGATGATCTTGATCGCGACCGGGGCCGCGAACACCACGGCCGCGATGATCGCGGTGAAGCGCGACGCGGAGAACAACGCGAGGAACGGCACCAGGTAGACGAACGCCGGCATCACCTGCCCGGCGTCGAGCACCGGCCGGATGACCCGGTCGACACGCCGGCTGCGGCCCATCCACACCCCTACCACCACGCCCAGCACCATCACCAGGATCGTTGCGACCAACGTGGACGCCAGTGTGATCATCGAGTCCTGCCACAGGCCGGTCGCGATCAGCAGGCCCAGGCACGCGGCGGACACCACCGCGGACCGGACGCCTCCGACCAGGAACGACAGCGCCACGATCACCAGTGCCACCAGGAACCACGGCGACTCGGCCAGCAGCGCCTGCAACGGGTTGATCAGCGCCCACGTGACGAAGTCCTTGAAACCACCCGTGATCACGGGCAGCGTGTCCTGCACCCACTCCGTCGCGGCCGTCGCGCCGCGCCGGATCGAGCTGCCGATCTCCACCTCCGACGGGAACTCCGCCGCCCACAGGTAGGTGTAGGAGAAGTACACGGCGACCCCCGTGACGCCGAGCCCGCCGAACAACGCCCAGCGCGGGAGCGTCCGGCGTTCGGTCGCGGCCGTCGTCACGCGGTCCAGCACGATCGCCAGCACGACGATCGCCAGCCCCGCGTTGAACGCCGTGCCGACGTCGAGCGTCTGCAACGCCTTCACGACCGTCTTGCCGAGACCGGGCGCGTCGATCAGCGCGGCGATCGTGACCATCGACAGCGCGGCCATGATCGTCTGGTTGACGCCGAGCACGATGGTCTTGCGCGCGGACGGCAGCAGCACCTTCACCAGCGTCTGCTGCCACGTCGCGCCCAGCGACTCCGACGCCTCGACGGTGTTGCGCGGCACCGAGCGGATGGCGTGCGCCGTGATGCGGATCGCCGGCGGCGCGGCGTAGATCAGCGTGGCGATCGTCGCGGACGCCGGTCCGATCAGGAAGAACAACGTCAGCGGCGCCAGGTACACGAACGTCGGCATCGTCTGCATGAAGTCGAGCACCGGCGTCATCACCCGCTGGGCCCGGTCGGACAGCCCCGCCCAGATCCCCAGCGGGATGCCGAAGAGCAACGCGATCACGACCGCCGACAACGTCAGCGACAGCGTGTCCGTGCTCTCCTGCCACAACCCCTGCAGGCCCAGGAACACGAACCCGGCGACCGCGAGCAGCGCGACCCGCCAGCCCGCGACGACCAGGCTCACGAAGCCAGCGATCGCGACGACGCCGAGCCAGCCGATCAGCGGCACCGGGCGGCCGAACGACGGCTGCGCGATCAGCGCCTGGACGAAGGTGACGAACTCGTCGATGACGAGCCGGATCTCGTTGAAGAAGTACAGGAACACCGGGTTGGAGTTCCGCGACGCGCCGATCGCGTCGTTGAGGTCGTTGATCCACCGGTGCAGCGGCGTGAGCTCGGAGGCGTCGAGCGGCAACGTCCCGAAGTTGCGCAACACCAGCCACAGCACCAGCCAGGCCAGCACGATCCCGGCGACGATCAACGGCTTGCGCGGCAGTTCCCTGCGCGAGGCGGCGACGGCGACCATCACGCCTCCCCAGCCACGACCCCGAGGATCTCCTCGTCGGCCACGACACCGAGCAGCTCGCCGTCCCGCACGACCTTCACCGGCTTGCCGGCGCCGAGCACGCTGCGCACCGCTTCCCGCACCACCGTGTCCGGCGGCAGCTCCGGCCCGTCCAGCTCGTCCTCGGGAGCCGGCGGACGCATGATCCACTTCAGCGTCAGCACCTGCGCGCGCGGCACGTCCCGCACGAAGTCGCGCACGTAGTCGTCCGCGGGCGCGCCGACGAGCTCGTCGCCCGTGCCCACCTGCACGACCTGGCCGTCGCGCATGATCAGGATGCGGTCGCCCAGCTTGAGCGCCTCGCTCAGGTCGTGGGTGATGAAGACCATCGTCTTGCCGACCTCGCGGTGCAGCCTGATCACCTCGGACTGCATGTCGCGCCGGATCAGCGGGTCGAGCGCCGAGAACGGCTCGTCGAAGAACAGGACGTCGGGGTCACCGGCGAGTGCGCGCGCGAGGCCGACGCGTTGCTGCATACCGCCGGAAAGCTGATCGGGATAGGACTTCTCGTACCCGGTCAGCCCGACCAGGTCGATCACTTCCCGGGAACGCTCCGCACGTTTCGCCCGCGGTACCCCGCGGATTTCCAGTCCGTAACCGACGTTGTCCGCGACGGTCCGGTGAGGAAGCAGCCCGAAGTGCTGGAACACCATGGAGAACTTGTTCCTGCGCAGGTCGCGTAATCGCCGGGGATCCGCGTCGAGAATGTTCTCGCCTTCGAAGGTGACCGACCCGGACGTCGGTTCCACCAGCCTCGTGAGGCACCGGACGAGAGTGGACTTGCCCGACCCGGACAGGCCCATGACCACGAACATCTCCCCCGGAGCGACCTCGAAGTCCACCCCGCGCACGGCGGCGACGGCACCGGTGCGGTCCATCAGCTCCTGCCGCGACAGCGCTTTCAGCTCGTCGGAGGCCACCACCTGAGACGCGTTCGACCCGAACACCTTCCACAGGTCTCCGACCGAAATCACGGGATCCACGCCAAATCACCCCGACCTGTTGCGGACTACGCACACCGTTTCTCGATGCGCGACAGCATTGACCTTCGCACGCGTGCGGGTCAAGGGTCGGCACGTAGTCAGTCCATTGTGGACGACCAATCATCCCATGACTTGCCCAGGCGGAGTCCGCGGGGAAAGGCCGACCGAGCGGCAAGGCCGTGACCAATGGCCTCAGTTTCCGCCTCGCGACCACCACTTCTCGTCGGGTCCGGAAATGTCCTCCACGCTCAGCCTGCGCACCGACCCCGCGCGTCTGAGCCGGGCCACCAGTTGGTCCTGTCGTTGCGCGAGCCGGCGGTAGACCTCCACGGCCGAGGTCTCCCGCCGGCTCAGCCGGCGTTCGACGGTGCGCCAGTTGCCGAGGAACTCGAGCGTCAGGTCGATGACGGCCTGCCCGGCGTGCGCGGTGAGCGTGTCGGCTGGCGACGCGAACCGTCCCGCGTGGAACGCCAGGTTGCGCGTGACGTAGAGCCACTCCAGCACCGCCGCCGCGGTGTCCTCCTGCTCCCGCAACCAGTCCGCGAGCACCTTCGAGTCCGCGAGCCGGGCCCGCCAGAGCTCGACGAGGTCCCGCACCAGCCCGCCCTCGTTCTCGGCCAGCGCGTCCACGGCCTCCTGCGCGGCCCGCAGCGCCTCGCCCGGCCGGGTGTGCGGAATCAGCACCTCCAGCCACGCGTCGACGGACTTCAGGTGGTGCTTCACCCCGGTCGTCGGCACGTGCGCGTCGAGCGGCCTGCGCAGCTCGTCGTCGTGGTTGGTGACGACGACGTGCAGACTGACCAGGTGCTGCCGCAACATCTGCAGCGCGCACGCCTTGGCGAGCCACGGGATCTTGCTCGGGTCCAGCCCCGTCGCCTCCAACGCGCTCCACGCGAGCCCGGCGCTGGCCATCGGCGCGTCGACCTGCCGGGCGAGGTTCGCCACCCGCATCGCGCTGCGCAGCTCGACCGGCCAGTACGGGGTCAGCGGGTAGGCGTTGCCGACCGTGCGCCGGTGCTCGGTGCCGCGGGTGACCCGCCCACCGGGTCCGCTGACCTGCCAGACGGGCGCGATGTGCAGCTCGGTGAGCCGCTCCCCCGCCGCGTACTGGTCGAGCACCTCGTTGAGGATCCGCCGCCCCCGCGCCGCCGCCGTGTGCACGTCCGCCGCCTGGACCGGCAGCCGCACCAGCACCGACGACCCGCTGACCGCCTCCGCGAGGAAGTCGTCCTTGGGCAACCTGTTGCGGTGCAACGGCTCCTGCCGCGCCTCCGGCAACAGCCCGTCGAGGTGGCGCAGCACCCGCGCACCGCTCACCACCAGCGCGACGACGTGCCGTCGCGGCTCCGGCCAGAGCACACCGGCGAGATCACCGGACGGCTTCTTGAGCCAGCGCAGCAGGTCCGCGCGCAGCTGCCGGCCGTCCCTGCCGTGCACCGCCACGAGGACCGCCACCTCGGCGATCATCCTGGCGCGCAGCGGGAGCTCCACGCCGTTCCACAGTGGAGCGACCCACGTCCGGATCTCGGCCGCGAGCGCGTCCGGGTCCAGCTTCGCGGCAGCCGCTGCCGTGACCAGCGGATCGAGCCGCTGACCGTCCGCCGCGATGACCGCGTCGACCTTGAGCAGGACCCGGCGCGCCCGCGCGAGCTCCTTGTTGCCGCCGTGCGCGTAGGCGGGCTTGCCGGCGTCGATGCACGCGAGCGACGTGGTGATGATGCGCCGCAACAGGTTCCACCGCGGCTGGTCCTCGGTCGCGTGGCTCTCGAGGGCGGTGCGGGCACGCGTGACGGCGAGGTACGCGCTGGTGAGCCCCGCCACGTGCTCCCCGAGGTGCGCGTCGGGGTCGAGCGCCCGCAACACGCCCTGCAGCAACGCCCGCTGCCCCCGGCCGAGCCCGGCGTCGTCGAACGCGTGCCGGAGCCGGGCGTCGAGGTACTGGTAGCGCACGTGACGCACCATAGAGGGCATGGACAACCGGAAAGCGGTCTTCGCGGGCACCGACGGCCAGGCACTGGCGGGCCGCCTCGAACTGCCGGCGGGCGACGTCGTGGCCACGGCGGTCTTCGCCCACTGCTTCACCTGCGGCAAGGACTCGGTCGCCGCCTCCCGCATCGCCCGCGAGCTGGCCGGGTGCGGAGTAGCGGTGCTGCGCTTCGACTTCACCGGCCTCGGCCAGTCCGGCGGCGACTTCGCGAACACCACCTTCACGTCCAACGTCGACGACCTCGTCTGCGCGGCCACCCACCTCCGCGACACGATCGGCGCCCCGAGCGTCCTCATCGGACACTCCCTGGGCGGCGCCGCCGTGCTCGCCGCCGCACAACGCATCCCGGAGGTGCGCGCCGTCGTGACCATCGGCGCGCCCGCCGACACCGCCCACGTCGAACACCTCCTCGGCCCGGCCAAGGCCGAGATCGAGCACCACGGCGTCGCCGAGGTCCTGCTGGCCGGACGCCCCTTCCGGATCAGCACCGGCTTCCTCACCGACATCAACAGCCAGGACCAGACCGCGTGCATCGCCGACCTGAAGCGCGCCCTGCTCGTGATGCACTCACCGCAGGACGACCTGGTGGGAGTGGACAACGCGCGCCTGATCTTCGACGCGGCCCGCCACCCGAAGTCGTTCGTGTCACTGGACGGAGCCGACCACCTGCTGACCGACCGCGCCGACGCCGCGTACGTCGCACGGGTGCTGTCCGCTTGGGCCAGTCGGTACCTGGGACGTTGATCGATTCACCGTAACGGTCGCTCTTCGACGAACGACGGAGCTTCGGTGAGGCGAACAACGACGTTCCTGCTGCCCCTGATCGCACTGACCGCGGCCTGCGCCCCGCCGCCGTCCAGCACCACGCCCACGGCCCCGCCGACGAGCAGAGGCGGAGCCACACCGGTGCTGCAAGTCCCGGGCATCCCGCCCAAGCCCGACACCGCCACCCAGGCCGCCTACATCGCGGACCTCGACGCGATCGACCCCGAGATCGTCAACGGCAACCCCGACCGAGCCGTCACCCGCGGCCGCGACCAGTGCACCAGCGTCGCCAAAGCCCCCGGCGACCAGGTGAAGCTGGTCGAGCTCACGGCACAGCGGTTCACCTCGCCCGGCCACCCCACCGGGTTCGGTCCCGACGTCTCCGCACGCATCCTCGCCGTGGTGCGCAAGCACATCTGCCCGAGCTACTAGGCGGCCGCGGCGGCTCCTGATGCCTCAGATGCGACAACCCGCAGCGAAGACACGCCGCGGGTTTCGTCGACTGATCGGGGCGACAGGATTCGTTCTTCCGCTCGCCGAGGAATGGCCACTTGCCTTTACCTCGGCACGTCACCGTGTTTCACGGCGTCACACCGATCGGCGTGAACACGAACGCTGGCGATGACGAGTCGCGGGTGCCGACGCCGCCGAGCAGGCGCGCCGGCGTCTGGAAGGAGCCGCCGGATCCGGTGACGTGCACGGTGCCGGCCTGCACCTTTGTGAGCGCGTTGGACTGCGGCCGGATGTAGAGCTCGATCCCAGCCGCGACCTCGCCACCGAAGACTCCGCCAGGCCGGACGGCCGTCGGCAACGAGAATCGCACGGTCGACCAGTGAACCGGCAGCGACGCGGTCATACGTGGGCCGGCGATCACTTGAGGCTTCGACGCATCGCCGGCACCGGCCAGACGCATGTGCCCGAGAGGTCAGCGAGCCGACTCGGAACGAGGTCCGCCGCGGCCACAGATGCAAGGCAGGGCCGGTCCCCTGGTGGAGAAGCCAGCCCTGTCCCGCACTCACAACCGTCGGGGCGACAGGATTTGAACCTGCGACCCCCCGCTCCCAAAGCGGGTGCGCTACCAAACTGCGCCACGCCCCGGTTGCACCCAGCTTACCGCCACCCGCTAAGGTATTGATCGCAGCCCCGACAAGGGCGGCAACGCGGGCGTAGCTCAATGGTAGAGCCCTAGTCTTCCAAACTAGCTACGCGGGTTCGATTCCCGTCGCCCGCTCGCGGCCGAGGCCGACCTGTGTCTGCGGAGAGCGCAGACCTGGTCGGCCTCTCGTGTTTTTTCTGGGGGCCGAGCCCCCAGACCCCCACGCCGGGGGCCCGCCCCCGGACCCCCATCACAAGCCCGTGGTCCCGTTTTTCGGTGGCGTTCCGTTCCGGCCGTACCCGATTCGAGCCCGTACCGGTGCCGTTGCCGGCAGTCGAACGCCTTTCGGGGTGGTTACTGGGAGGCGACGGCTATTTGGGTGTGGTGGTGGGTGGGGGTGTCGATCTCGTCGGCCACTGCTTGGGCGAAGTCCTCGTAGGTCAGGTTGTTGGTGGGGTCTGGGGTCGTGGTGAGGCGGTAGGTGCCGGTGGTGGTGCCGCCGAACATGCCTGCTGGGCTCATGACCAGCCAGTCTCGGGTGGAGTTGGCGAGCACTTCCACGCCTGCTGCGTGGCCCAGGCTGAACGGTTTGTGTTCGGCTGGGAAGTCCGGGGTGTCGACGACCCGCGTGCCTGGGGCCACCTCCAGAAGGGTGTAGAGGCCGATCACCAGGATTCTGGGTGTGCCTGAGTTGACCAGGGCGGTGGCTGCTTCTCGGTAGAAGTCGGCCGGGTCGCGGGTCAGGTCCACCACGGAGCTCACGGCCACGTCGTGGCCGGCGGCGAGGGAGGCTGCGGCTTGTACGCCTGGGACTCGGCCGACTCTGGTGACCTCGTGGCCGCGGGACTCGGCGGCGGCTGCGATGTGAGTGCCCGCTTTGCCGGACGCTCCGAAAACAACGATCTTCGTCATGGGCGCGAAGGTAGGGTGCGCACTGCCGGTTTCCGCAACGATATCGGGGGTGAGCAGGTGCAATGCCAGCACGGCGACACGGTCGTCGACCTGCCGTACCGCATCGGTGACAAGTGGACGGCGCACGTGCTGCGGGCGTTGGAGGGTGGGCGGCGGAGGTTCACCGAGCTGCGCGCCGGACTGCCGCACGTGACGCCCAAAGTGCTCACGGAGACGTTGCGCGCGATGGAGCGGGACGGCACCCTCTCGCGCGAGGTGTTCGACGAGAACCCGCCGCGCGTCGAGTACGAGCTGACCGCGCACGGGCGCAAGGTGCTCGGACTGCTCGACCTGTGCTGCGACTGGGCCCGAGAGAACCTGGTGACCACGTGAGGCTGCAACAGATCGTCGTCGACAGCAACGACCCGAGCCGGCTCGTCCGGTTCTGGGCCGAGTTGCTCGGCGGCGAGCCGGTGAACCGCGAACACGGCTGGGCGCACGTCGAACCGCCCGGCGGGACGCGGATGTCGTTCCAGCCGGTGCCCGAGCGCAAGGACGTGAAGAACCGCCTGCACCTCGACTTCGAGGTCGACGACATCGAGGCCTCGGTCGTGAAGGCCGTAAGTCTCGGGGCGACGCGCGAGGGCGTGGTCGTCACGGACGAGCAGGGCAGCTTCCAGGTCATGCGCGACCCAGAGGGCAACGAGTTCTGCTTCGTCCGCTGAACACCCGGTGGGACCGGCACCCGCGAGGACCGGGCGCTCAGTGGAACGCGCGCCAGAGCGCCTCACCGAACCGGATCGCGAGCACCACGAGGAGCACGCCGATCGCGAAGCTGGTGAGGCACCGGACGACCACCATCAGCCTGGTGCCCTTCACCCGGCCATGATCGGGGCGCGGCGGGCAGGGGCAACAGGGCACAACGGGCCCAATACGATGCCGGTGTGACCGACTGCCTGTTCTGCCGCATCGTCGCGGGCGAGATCCCGGCGACCGTGGTGACGGAGACCGACACGACGCTCGCGTTCCGCGACATCGACCCCAAGGCGCCCACGCACGTCCTGGTGATCCCCAAGGAGCACCACCAGGCGGTCGGCGACGTCGACCCGGTGCTCGCGGGCCAGATCCTCGCGACCGCCCACCAGGTCGCGAAGTCCGAGGGGATCGACGAGACCGGCTACCGGCTCGTGTTCAACACCGGCAAGGACGGCGGCCAGACCGTCTTCCACGTGCACTGCCACGTCCTCGGTGGACGCGGCCTCAGCTGGCCCCCGGGATAGCCATCCCCCGCACGAACGCCGCGTCGACCGGGTCCCCGTGTCCCGGCACTACGACGCGCGGGTCCAGCTCCAGCAGCAGGTCCAGGACGTGGCGCCAGTTCGACGGCGTGGCGTCCGGACCCGCCTGAGCGGGAGCGCCCTGCTCCACCAGGTCCCCCGCGAACACCACCCCGGCGTCCGGCACGTGCACCACCACGTCGTGCGAGGTGTGCGCGGGACCGAAGTGGTGCAGGTCGACCCGACGCCCGCCGACGTCGAGCGTCACGCTGTCGCGGAACGTGTGCGTGGGCGCGACGAGCCTGCCTTCGAAGGGTTCCGAGTAGTACTGGGCGCGGTCTTCGAGCAGCGAGTCGTCGACCACGCAGTCCTCGTGCGCCCAGACCTCGCACGGCAGGAACCCCTCGGTCGCCAGCACGTGGTCGAAGTGGTTGTGCGTCAACACGATCCGCGACGGCCGCACCTCGCGGGCGAACGCCGGGTCCATGCCGGCGTCCACCACCAGCGAATCACCTGATCCGGTGATGTACCCGAGGGTGAGGTCGAGCTCGGCGTGCCTCCGGACGAACACACCGGGTGCGATCTCGATCACCGTGCCGCCTCCGCGGTCAGCATCCCGTCGACGAGCACCGGCACCGCGTCGCTCACCTCGAGCTCGACGGCCAGGTCCACGTCCGCCGCGTGCCCGTTGCCGATCAGCTCCCGCCCCGATGCGCAGTCCCGCACGGTCGCCACGACGTCGGTGTTCCGGAACGCCGCGACCGCGAGCTGCGCCTCGGGTGACGCCGTCCCGTCGAGCGCGGCGAGCACCGCGCCGGCACCCAGGTAGTCCTCGACGGCAACGCGCAGCGGCCCGAACTCGCGCGGCCCCTGGCGGAGGATGTCGAGCCCCCACCGCTCGCCGCCGGGCACCACCCCGATCGTCTCCCCCAGCTCCGCGGCACGCCGGGCCACCGCCGAGGCGTTGCGCAGGCACGCAGCGAGCACGTGCGCACCGGTCTCCGCGGCCAGCGAGCACAGGTTCGACCCGTTCGGCGACGGCAGCTCGACCAGCCCGGTGGCTCCCACGAGCGACGCCGGTCGCAAGGTCCTCCCCGACTCTGGCCTCCACCGCGACGGCCGCACCCGGCCACCGTTGCCGACCACGATGTCGACGGACGTCGTGAACGACAGCACGTCGACGACGACCAGCACGTCGCAGTCCCGCAGCGCCGTGACGCCCTCCGGCCCCCATTCGAGCTTCAGCTGGTACCCCTCCTGGCTGAACATGCGCACCAGCGTGTCAGACTCCGTGACGTGCGCGTTTATCTGGCAGCAGACCACGCGGGCTTCGAGCTGAAGTCCCACCTGTCCACGGCTCTGCGGGAGCAGGGGTACGAGGTCGTCGACGTCGGTGCTCACACCTACGACGCCCAGGACGACTACGTGGCGTTCTGCACCGACGCCGCCGAGAAGGTCGTCGCCGACCCCGGCAGCCTCGGAGTCGTCATCGGCGGTTCCGGCAACGGTGAGCAGATCGCCGCGAACAAGGTGAAGGGCGCCCGCGCCGCGCTGGCGTGGAACGTCTCCACCGCCCAGCTCGCCCGCGAGCACAACGACGCCCAGCTCGTCGGCATCGGCGCCCGCCAGCACACCACCGAGGAGGCGACCGAGATCGTCTCCTCGTTCCTGAAGACGTCGTTCTCGGGCGAGCCGCGGCACCAGCGCCGCATCGACCTCGTCAGTGCCTACGAGAACGGCGCGCACGAGAACGGCGAGCACGAGAGCAAGCGTGCCTGAGGGCCACACGCTGCACCGCCTCGCGCGGTTGCACCAGCGCCGGTACGCGGGCAGGCCGGTGTCCGTCAGCAGTCCGCAGGGACGCTTCGCCGCGTCCCTCGTGGACGGACGCACGCTCGTCCGCGCCGAGGCGCACGGCAAGCACCTGTTCCACGTCTACGGCCCGGACGCGATCGTGCACGTCCACCTCGGCCTCTACGGCACGTTCACCGAGTCGGAGCTGCCGGTCCTGCTGCCCGTCGGCCAGGTCCGCATGCGGATGGCCGGCGAGACCCACTGGACCGACCTGCGCGGCCCGACGGCGTGCGAGGTGCTCAACAAGGCCGAGGTCAAGGCGATCCGCGACCGGCTCGGGCCCGACCCGATCCGCAGGGACGCGAACCCGGACCTCGCCTACGAGCGGATCATCCGGTCGAAGCAGCCGCTCGCCGTGCTGCTGATGGACCAGAAGGTGCTCGCGGGCGTCGGCAACGTCTACCGCGCCGAGGTGCTCTTCCGGCACAACGTGAACCCGCTGCTGGCCGGCACCAAGGTGAGCCGGGAGCTGTGGGACGCGATGTGGGCCGACCTGGTCGTGCTGATGAAGGACGGCGTGAAGGTCGGCCAGATCAACACCGTCCGCCGCGAGCACATGCCGAAGGCGATGGGCCGGGCGCCGCGCGTCGACCGGCACGGCGGCGAGGTGTACGTCTACCGCCGCGCCGGGGAGCCGTGCTTCCTCTGCGGCACCGAGGTCCTGACCACCGAACTGGCCGGCCGGAACCTCTTCTGGTGCCCCGTCTGCCAGGCCTGAGGATCACCCGGGAAAAGGGGTCGGGGTGCTTTTCGGGGTGCGGCTGGAAAGTGCTCAGTTCGTGAGCACTTTCCGCTAGAAGTCGAAGCCGCCCATGTCGCCGAAGTCGAACCCGCCGGCGTCACCCACGTCGGCGCCGCCCATGTCACCCATGTCGCCGCCGCCGAAGTCACCGCCGAAGTCGCCGGCGCCCATGTCCGCCATGCCGTAGTCGCCGATGCCGTGCATGCCCGAGAACATGGCGTCCATCAGCAGGAACGTGCCCACGCCCCACGCGCCGGCCACGAGCGCGGGCTTCCACCACGGCTCGGAGTACCAGCCACGCGGCACCGGGCGTCCCGCGACCATGCCGCCGGGGTAGTAGTACGGCGTGCCGGAACCGGAGTGCGGCGACGCGGCGTACTGGTGGCCCTCGACCGTGACCTGGCGGTCCTCGCTGACGGCGCCGGCCTGCTTCTGCCCGGCGATCTCGGGCAGCGCGGGTCCGGGGTCCATGTCCATGGCCTCCCGCGCCGCGCGCACGTAGTGCAGGCCCTCCATCGCGGTCTGGGTGACCAGCCGCGCCTGCGGGATCGTGCGGGCCTGCTCCATCTGCGACCCGGCCGCGGTGAAGCGCTCGGACGCGTCCGCCAGCGCCTGGGTCGACGCGGCGTTGCTGCCCGTGAGGCTCATCACCTGCCCGCCGAGGCGCTCGACCCACCGGCGGGCGTCCGCCTTCGCGTCGTCGAGCTCCCGCGCCTTGCGCGCGTTGCTCTGGCTGACCAGGTAGAACACACCCGCGACCAGCAGTACCAGCACTACGACCCACACGACCGTTCCCACGGCTTTACCTCCCGAGCCAGGTAAACCGTCAACGAGTGAACGCCGGTCGTAGTTCCGTCAGAACACCTCGGGGCAATGCGGCTCATATGCGCCGAGAAACGCCAACGAGAGAGCGTCGACGTGTCCGGGCGTGTGCTCAACCACGCGTTGTGCACGCTTGAGCACGGAAAGCCTTGCGCCACCGAGGTACGCACTTCCCAGAGCGGCGACGTCGAGCGACACGTCCGCGGGGTCGTCGGTACCCGCCACCGTCGCCTCGCCGCTCTTCACGGTGAGCCGCCAGCGGCCGGAGTTCCACGGGCAGAAGGAGTCCTCGACCTCCAGCACACTGTCCACATCGGACGAGTAGCGGCGCAGCGGCAGTGCCTTCTCGACGTCGACGATCCGCAGCCACAGCGCGTCGGTCAGCTCCCGCTGCACCTTCCGCGGGTTGTCGACCATGTGCAGGATCGGGTCGTCGGCGGCGGTGAAGAAGGAGATGCTGCCCGCCAGGTCGAGGTCCAGCAGGAACCGGTAGAGGTCGGTGTAGGCCTGCTCGGTCTCGCACACCAGCTCGCGCACGTGCAGCTCGTGCTTCGGGCCGCCGTTGTCGCCGTCGTGCTTCACCCGGAAGACCACGTAGCCCTCGGGGTGCAGGCAGTAGCGGTAGGCGGTGAGGCCGCCGCGGTCGCGCTCGGCGTCGGAGAGGTGGACCTCCCACGACTGGTCCACCCTGCTCAACCAGCCGGTCCGCGCGCGGCGCACCCGGTCGTGGACCTCGCGCATGAACGGCATGGCCTCCTCGCGCGTCACCTGCCGGATCCGCGCCGGGCTCACGGACACGCCGGGGTGGAACGGCATCCGCGTCGGCATCGACAGCATCGACAGGCTCGACGCGTACTCGCCGTACCCGAACCGCCGGTAGATCGAGCCTTCCGAGGCCCAGAGGATCCCGATCGACTCACCGGCCTCGCGCATGCTCTCCAGCTGCGTCCTCATCAGCAACGACGCCATGCCGCGGCGGCGATTGCCCGGCTTGACGCCGACCACCGTGACGGCGCCGACGTCGGCCTGGACGCCGCCGGGCACGGTGAGCTGACGGGTGAGGATGCCGCCGGTGCCGATCATCTCGTCGCCGTCGAACACGGCGTGCGTCCGGTCGAGCTCCAGCACCTTGAGCCAGCGGTGCTCGGCGGCGGGCTCGTCGAGGAACGACCACGCGAACACCCGGTGGAAGTCCGGGAGGTCGGATTCGGAGATGGTCCTGATGCTCAGCGCCGAGTCAGCCATAGCGGCAGTGATACGCCGCCACGGCGACTCGCGCAGCTCAATTACCGCTGGATCGACTTGATCTCGCAGAACTCGTCGAGACCGAACCTGCCGAACTCGCGGCCGTTGCCCGACTGCCGGTAGCCGCCGAACGGCGCGCTGGTGTTGAACGCGGCGGCGTTGATGTCGACCTGGCCGGTGCGCAGCCGCCTGGCGACGCGCATCGCCCGCTCGGTGTCGGCGGAGAACACACCGCCCGCCAGTCCGTAGATCGTGGAGTTCGCGATGCGCACCGCGTCGTCCTCGTCCGCGTACGGCATGACCGACAGGACCGGTCCGAAGATCTCCTCCTGCGCGATCGTCATCTCCGGCGTGACGTTGCCGAACACCGTCGGCGTCACGTAGAAGCCCCGCGGCAGCGGCGCGTCCGGCCCACCGGCGGCGAGCGTCGCGCCCTCCTCGACACCCTTGCGGATGTAGCCGACGACGCGGTCGCGCTGCGCCTTCGACACCGCGGGCCCGATGCGCGTCGACGGGTCGCTCGGGTCGGCCGACGTGTACTTCGCGGCGGCTTGAGCCGCGAGTTCGACGGCTTCGTCGTGGCGGTCGGCGGGCACCAGCAGCCGGGTCCACGCGCTGCACGCCTGACCGTTGTTCATGAACGAGTTGGCGACCGCGATCTTCACCGCGCGCCCGAGGTCGGCGTCGTCGAGCACGATGCACGCCGACTTGCCGCCGAGCTCCAGCGCGACCCGCTTGACCGTCTCGGACGCCACCGCCGACACCCTGCGCCCGGCCTTCGTGGACCCGGTGAACGACACCATGTCCACGTCCGGGTGCGCCGCCAGCGCCTCGCCGACGACCGGTCCGGTGCCGTGGACGAGGTGGAACACGCCCTCGGGAACGGCCGCGGTGATGATCTCGGCGAGCAGGTCGGCGGTACCCGGTGCGAGCTCGCTCGGCTTGAGCACCACGGTGTTGCCCGCGGCCAGCGCCGGGACGACCTTCGCGACCATCTGCTGCAGCGGGAAGTTCCACGGCGTGATGGCGCCGACCACCCCGACCGGCTCGCGGAAGACCAGCGAGTTGCCGATCTCCTCGGGCTCGAAGTAGCCGCCCTCCAGCACGGACGCGACGCCTTCCGCGATCGCGATCGGGTTCGCGACCTGCACCTTCTGGCTGAAGGTGAGGGGCGTGCCCATCTCGCTGGTCATGGTCTCGGCCAGCTCGCCGGCACGGTCGCGCAGCCCGTCGATGATCGCCCTGACCGCCTTCGCCCGTTCGTCGACCGAGGTCAGCGACCACGCCGGGAAAGCCGCGACCGCCGCGGCCACGGCCGTGTCGACGTCGGCCGGTGTGCCCTCGGCGAGGGTGCCGACGACTTCCTCGGTGGCGGGGTTGACGACCTCAATCACGAGAACCCTCCTGGCGGCGATGTGACACTTCTGGCGCTTGCCGGGTCCAGAGTGTCACATCCGGCGGGTGGGGTCACGTGGCGGCCACGCGAACGCCGGGATCAGCGGCCCGAAGCAGCCATCTCACCTCGCAACCGCCGCTCCCGCAGCACGCGCAGGTGCACCGAGGCCCACGTCCGATAGGGCCGCCACGCCTCCGACACCTCGGCCAGCGGCCGCCCGTACCGTTCGCGGACCTCGTCGGTGAGCCGGGACTCGTTGTGCGGCACGGCGTCCGGTTCGTTGGCCCCGCGCAGCACCACCAGCTCGGCGGCGAACGGGCCCAGGCCCTTGACCTGCTGCACCGCCAGCACGGCCACCGCGGGTTTCATCGCCCGCAGCGTGGCGGCGTCGAGCAGCCCGTCGAGCGCCGCGTCGGCGACCGCGCGCAGGTACTCCTGCTTGCGGCCGGGCAAGTCGAGGTCGAGGGAGCGCAACTCGGCGGGCGACGGGAACACGCCGTCGACGGACAACGCGGCTTTCACCTCGGCCGCCTGCGCCATGCTCGTCCGCTGTGCGAGCACCGACCACGCCGCGGCCTCGTACGGCGAGTAGAAGCCGCACGGGCGCAAGCCGGAGAACGCTTTCTGGGCACCGGCGATCACCGGGTCACGGGCGCCGACGGCGGGCCAGCCGGAGCCGTCGACGTCCAGCGACAGGAACCGGCACACCTGCGCCGCGGCCAGGTCGAGGTCGCCGTCCCCGGACAGCTCCAGGACGGCGGTGGCGCCGCGCTGGGTCACGGAGACCGAGGCGCGGCGCCACTCACCTTCGACCAGGAACGTCGACCGCAACGCCTCGCCGTCGTGCCGAGGCAGCTCCGACGGCGTGAAGCCCTCCCAGAAGGCCCGGGACGTCGCCAGCGACCAGGGCCCTTGAACTGCGACTTCGACGAGGTGGTGTGCCATGTCCGAAGACGTTAGCGACCACCCCTGACAAAAAATCTCAGCTGAAGTCCAGCTCGCCCGTGCGGGTCCGCTTGAGCTCGAAGAAGTACGGGTAGCTCGCGAGCAGCTGCGCGCCGTCGTAGATCTTGCCCGCCTCCTCGCCGCGCGGGATCTTGGTGAGCACCGGGCCGAAGAACGCGACGCCGTCGATGTGGATGGTCGGCGTGCCGACGTCCATGCCGACGGGGTCCATGCCCCGGTGGTGCGACGCCCGCAGCGCCTCGTCGTACTCGGTCGAGGTGGCGGCCTCGGCCAGCTCGGCGGGCAGGTCGGCGTCCGCGAGCGACAGCTTGATGATGTCGTCGAAGTCCTTGTTGCCCTCGTTGTGGATCCGCGTGCCCATCGCCGCGTACAGCTTCGGCAGCACCTCGTTGCCGAACTTCTGCTCCGCCGCGATGGCGACGCGGACCGGTCCCCAGCCCTTGGTCATGAGCTCCTTGTACTGCTCGGGCAGGTCGCGGCCCTCGTTCAGCACGGAGAGACTCATGACGTGGAAGCTCAGGTCGATGTCGCGGACCTTCTCCACCTCGAGGATCCACCGGGAGGAGATCCAGGCGAACGGACAAAGAGGGTCGAAGTAGAAGTCGACCTTCGCCTTGTCGGCCATGCGTGCCCCTTCAGTCGCGTTCTGTCGCGTTGGGTGCGCTTATCGCCCCATCAGCCCAACCAGATCACCCTGTCATCTCTTCCCGCACGGCGCTTCCGTGATTGGATGCGGGAGTCATGACCATTCCGACGACGTCAGCGCGTAACCAGACGCGTGGCAGACGAGGTGACCAGTGGCCGCGCCCAACCTCACCCGCGACCAGGCTCAGGACCGTGCTGAGCTGCTGGAAGTGGAGTCCTACCGGATCGAGCTGGACCTGACCGACGGCGGCGGGAAGCCGGGTTCGGACACGTTCCGCTCCACCACCACCGTGGTGTTCCGCAGCCGGACTCCGGGTGCTTCCTCGTGGATCGACATCGTGGCGGCGACCGTGCACCGCGCTGTGCTCAACGGCAGCGAGCTCGACGTCTCCGACTACCGCGAGGAGGACGGCGTCAAGCTGCCGGACCTCGCGGAGACCAACGAGCTCACCATCGAGGCCGACTGCCGGTACATGAACACCGGCGAGGGCCTGCACCGGTTCGTCGACCCGGTCGACGGCGGCGTGTACCTGTACTCGCAGTTCGAGACCGCGGACGCCAAGCGCATGTTCGCGTGCTTCGACCAGCCCGACCTCAAGTCGGTCTACTCGATGCGGGTGACCGCCCCGCACGACTGGAAGGTCATCTCGAACGGCGAGATCACCGGCACCGAGGACGGCGAGGGCGGCTCGGCCGTCCACACGTTCGCCACCACCAAGCCGATGTCGACGTACATCGTGGCGCTCGTCGCGGGTCCGTACGCGGAGTGGCGCGACGAGTTCGTGGAGGGCGACTTCCGCATCCCGCTGGGCATCTACTGCCGTGCCTCGCTCGCGCCGCACATGGACCACGAGCGGCTGTTCACGGAGACCAAGCAGGGCTTCGGGTTCTTCCACAAGGCGTTCGGCGTGCAGTACCCGTTCGGCAAGTACGACCAGTGCTTCGTGCCGGAGTTCAACGCGGGCGCGATGGAGAACGCCGGCTGCGTCACGTTCCTGGAGGACTACGTCTTCCGCAGCCGCGTCACCCGCTACCTCTACGAGCGCCGCGCCGAGACCGTGCTCCACGAGATGGCGCACATGTGGTTCGGCGACCTCGTGACGATGCGCTGGTGGGACGACCTGTGGCTGAACGAGTCGTTCGCCACCTGGGCGTCCGTGCTCGCGCAGGCGGAGGCCACCGAGTACCGCCAGGCGTGGACGACGTTCGCGAAGATCGAGAAGTCGTGGGCGTACCGGCAAGACCAGCTGCCCTCGACGCACCCGGTCGCCGCGGACATCTCCGACGTGCAGGCGGTCGAGGTCAACTTCGACGGCATCACCTACGCCAAGGGCGCGTCCGTCCTCAAGCAGCTCGTCGCGTACGTCGGGCTGGAGAACTTCCTGGCGGGCCTGCGGGTCTACTTCGCCAAGCACGCCTGGGGCAACGCGACGCTCGCGGACCTGCTGGGCGCGCTGGAGGAGGCGTCCGGCCGCGACCTGTCGTGGTGGAGCGCGCAGTGGCTGGAGACGACGGGCCTGAACCTGTTGCGCCCCAAGTTCACCGTGGACGCGGACGGGAAGTTCACCGAGTTCGCCGTGCTGCAGGGCGGTGCCCGTCCGGGTGCCGGCGAGCTGCGCACGCACCGCATCGCGATCGGTGTCTACGACGCGGACGAGAGCGGCAAGCTCGTCCGCACGCACCGCCACGAGCTGGACGTGACCGGCGACCGCACCGAGGTGCCGGAACTGGTCGGCGTGCACCGCGGCAAGATCGTGCTGGTCAACGACGACGACCTCACGTACTGCACGATGCGCCTGGACCCCGACTCGCTGGCCGCGCTGATCGACCACATCTCCGACATCGCCGAGCCGCTGCCGCGCACGCTGTGCTGGTCGGCCGCGTGGGAGATGACCCGCGAGGCCGAGCTGAAGGCGCGCGACTTCGTGAACCTCGTCCTCGCCGGCCTCGGCACCGAGACCGAGGTCGGTGTGGTGCAACGGCTTCTGCTGCAGGCCCAGACCTCGCTGTCGTCCTACGCGGACGACTCGTGGCGGTCGGAGGGCTGGCGCCGGTTCGTGGCCACGGCCCTCGACCTGGCCAGGGCGGCGGAGCCGGGCTCGGACCACCAGCTCGCGTTCGTCAACGCGCTGACGTCGTCGGTGCTCGACGACTCCACTGTGGACGTCCTGCGCGGCTGGTACGACGGAAGTGCCGTCCTCGAAGGCCTCGACGTCGACACGGACCTGCGCTGGCGCCTGCTGCAGGCCCTGGTCGCCCACGGCAGGGCCGACCTGGCGGAGATCAACGCCGAGGAGGAGCGCGACCCGACCTCCACCGGTCACCGCCGGGCCCAGTCGACGCGGGCGCTGCGTCCGACGACCGCGGCCAAGGACGAGGCGTGGGACCGCGCCGTGAACGACGACGAGCTGCCCAACGCGGTCAGCGAGGCGATCATCGCGGGCATCTCGCACCCGAGTCAGAAGGAGCTGCTCGCACCGTACGTCGAGCGCTACTTCGCCGACGTCAAGGGCGTGTGGGACCGCCGCTCGTCCGAGCGCGCGCAGTCGATGGTCGTGGGCATGTTCCCGGCGTGGTCGATCGCGAAGTCCACCGTGGAGGCCGCCGACGCGTGGCTGGCCGACGAGCACCCGCCTGCCCTGCGCCGGCTGGTGTCCGAGGGCCGCGCGGGCATCGTGCGCGCCCTGGCCGCCCAGGAGTTCGACCGTTCCTGAATTCGTTCGAGGGGAAGGCCCCGCGCCGCTTTGATGGCGGAGCGGGGCCTTCCCGCTTTCCGGGGGTGTGCTTGTTCCGCTACGAGGTCGTGTGCCGGGAGCCCGACGGCCGGTACGAGGTGCTGGCCAGGGCCGTGGACGTGGACGGGCTGTTCGAGGACCCGGTCGCGGCCCCGCGGGAACGGCTCGTGCTGCGCGGGTGTTCCGCCGCGCCGGAGCTGCTCACCGGCGACCTGCGCCTCGACGTCGTGGGCTCGGCCGGCCGGCAGTGGTGGATGCTGTCCGACGTCGTCGTGCACGCCGTGCTGCCCGGCGGGGACGTCATCGCGAGCGCCTCCGCCAACCAGCTGCTCGACGACGTGGACCTCGGCCCGTCGCGGCCCGGGTACCTGCTGCGCAAGGACGGGGACGAGCTCGGCGTCTGTTCCGCGGTGGAGGGCTTCCCGCGGGCGTACGAGCACGTGTGGCCGCCGGTGACGTTGATCGGCTGCGACACCCCGTACCGCATCCGGCCGGTCGAGGGAGCACTGCGCGCCCTGGACCTCGACGGACGGGTGGTGGACCACGCGGGAGTCGCTTTGGACGTCGCGTCGATGGTCCCCTCCGCGGTCGGCGAGGGCCTGTTCGACGTGGTGCTCGACCAGTCCCGCTACGGAGAAGGGCCGGACCTGGCCCAACGTCCCGTGCCCGCCGCCCGTGCGGTGTGGCGCCGGTGGCAGGACGGCGTCCCGGCGGAGCGAAACCTGTGGGCGCCGCTGAGCCCCGAGAGCCGCATGTGGTGGAACGAGATCGCCCTGAAGGCGCCCCGCGCGCGTCCCACGGCCGGTGTGCACGAGGTCGACGGCAGGTACGCCACCGACGAGTTCGGCCTGCACCTCGCGTTGTGCGAAGCCCTTGTCGGGCCGGGACATTCCCTCGGCAGCCCGTACACGATCACCGGCGTGTACGACGAGTGGTGGTTCGTCCCGGGCATCACCCTCGTCTGGCAGGACGCGCACGTCGCCCACGAGGCGATGCCCGGCCACTTCGCCGGGTTGCTGAAGTACCTGCGGCGCAACGGGGTCGAGGTGCGGCTGTCCGCGCCCGGCCTGGAGGACCGGCTCGACCGGTGCGTGGAGATCGGCGCGCTCGTCGACCGCTGGGTGGCCGGCTGGGCGAAGGCGGAGGAGCTGCAGCCCGATCTCCTGCTGGACAACTGGCACGTGTGGGCCGAGCCGCCGGGCCCCGCGGAGGAGGAGCGGATCCTGGCGGGTGACGCGAACGCGGCCGCGCACGCGGAGGACGTCGCGCTGTCCCACGGCCCGATGTGGCTGACCGTGCCGACCGACTTCCCCGACGAGGTCACCGAGGTGGTGCGGGAGGCGGGGCTGACCGTCCACGAACAGAGGACGTTCCTGCGCCGCACCCTGGACGACCACCTCGCCCGCGCGTTCCCCGACGGCTACGAGATCTCGGTGGACCGGTCCGACGTCATCGAGGTGCGCGTCTTCCACGACGGCGAGGAGGTGGCGGGCGGGAAGATCGCGGTGATCGGCTCGGACGCGGTGCCGCATGCCGTGGAGACCGTGCCCGAGCACCGCCGGCGTGGGCTCGGCAGCGCCGTGATGGGTGTGCTCGCCCGGGAGGCGGTGGCGGCGGGCGCCGTCGACGGGCTGCTGGTCGCGACCGCGGAAGGCCTGCACCTGTACCGCGCACTGGGCTGGCGGACGATCTCCGACGTCGTGACGGCGTCCAACACCGAGGGAGAAGCATGATCGACGAGCTGGCCGAGCGCTGGCACCGCGGCTGGGTCGCGGCGGACGGGCTGACCTCCGCACGCCGGGACGGCCGGCTGATGGTGCACGTGAACCGGCCGCACCGGCAGTACGAGTGGATCGTCACCGACTCCGACGACGTCGCCGAGGCGGCCAGGGTCGTCGCGGCCTCCGCGGAACCGAACTGGCTCAGCGTGCTGACCGACGCGCGGGACGAGGTGACGGCGGCGATCGAGGCGGCCGGTCTGGTCGTGGCGCGGCCCGACGAGACGTTCATGCGGCGCTCGCTGGCCGACCACCCGGTGGCCGGCCCTCCCGCGGGCTACGAGGTCGAGGTGACCCGCGGCCCGGTCGTCGGCGTGCGGGTGGTGCGGGACGGCGAGCAGGCGGCGAGCGGCCTGATGGCGGTCGTCGGCGAGAACGCGGTGGCACACCGGATCGAGACCGCGGAGGCGCACCGGCGGCGCGGGCTCGGCAGCGTCGTGATGGGCGCGCTGGCGCGGGAGGCGGTGGACAACGGCGCCAAGACCGGGTTGCTGTTCTCGTCGACCGACGGCGTGCACCTGTACAGCAGGCTCGGCTGGGAGCGGATCTGCGGGCTCGTGGTCGCGCGGAACGAGGTCAGCGCGTAGAAAACGCCCCCGGCGGTGTGCCGGGGGCGTTTCGCGGTGCGAGATCAGGAACGGGGCGCGTTGCCCGCCTGGTCGGTCAGCATGCGCAGGCCGGAGATCAGGCCACCAGCGAGGTCGCCCTCCTTGAAGGACGCCACCATGCTCATCACGGCGAGCTTGGCGCCGCGGTCGGGGAGACGGCGGTGCGACTCCTCGCCCGTCACGACCTCCACGACGCGCTCACCCGGCGACACGGCCACGAGGACGTGGTGCGACGGGCGGTCGGTGGAGCCGTGCAGCTCCTCCGCGCGCTCCCGTGCGGACGAGCCGAGCTCGCCCAGGTACACGCTGAAGTCGAGGCCGGTCGTGCGGCTGGAGAGCGTGAGCGCCTCGTCCAGCTGCGCGAGCTGGGTCGGCGTGAACGGCAGCTCCGGCGCGTGCGGCTCGTACATCTTCGCCGCGGACACCCGGCCGCTGTTCGTCACGACAGCACCGAGCGGCAGCGTCGCGGGGTCGACGACCTCGATCGCCTTACCAGTTGCCACGGGCACCTCCCTTGGCGGTCGAACCCGAGGCAGCGGGCTCGGCGGCACCGCGGTGGTCCGCGCTCAACCCGGCAGGGTTCGCGCTCCACCACACCGGGGCGTAGCCCCACTCCTGGCCGGGCCGGTACCGGGGGATCCGGGTGGCCTTTGGCCTCACCGTCAGCAGCGTGATCACGCCGTAGATCGCCAGCGGGATCAGCGCGAAGACGAGGACGGTCTCCACGATGGTCACGGCGGGTACGGTAGCCGAACTCAGCCGCGCGCGAGCGGCCGGGCCAGCAAGATCGAGGCCAATCCCACGATCGAGCCCGCCACGACGTAGACCGCGCCGAGCGACGTCGCCGCCGCGAGCGGTCCGGCGAGACCGGCGCCCAGCGGTGCGAGACCCCACGCCAGGACCCGGTAGGCGCTGGTCACGCGGCCTATCATCGGCCTGGGCGTGAGCCGTTGCCGCCGGGTCGCGGACAGCACGTTCCAGCCGGCCGACGCCAGCCCGCACAGCAGGCACGCGACGACCGCGGCCCCGACCAGCGGCACGAGCCCGAACATCGCGAACGCGGCGCCGAGCAACGCCAGGAACCCGACCATCACCCGGCCGGCACCCCACCGGGACGCGAGCCGCGGGGACAGCCAGGCTCCTAGCAGAGCACCGGCCGCCATGCACACGACAAGGCCGGGAACCACCGGTTCGGCGAGGCCCAGTACCTGGATGGAGTAGAGCGCCAGAACGGCGTTGATCGCGGCCGCGCAGAAGGCTGTGATTGCAACGGCAACTACCAGTGACCGCAGCCCCGGAGTGGACACCAGGAACCGCGCCCCCTCCAGCAGCTGCCCGCGAAGATCGCTCCGCGACCGGGCCGGCGCGACGTCCGGGACCCGGGACACCAGCACCGCGGCGATCACGAACGACGCAGCGTCGAGCGCGAAGCAGGCCGCCGGCTCCCACCAGAAGAGCACCGCGGCGGCCAGTGGCCCCGCGAGGTCCATGCCGATCGTCTCGACGGCGACGAACCGCCCGTTGGCCGCCTCCAGCTCCCCCGCCCCCGCCAGTTCGACGAGCAGCACCTGCGACGCCGAATCCGCGAACGTCTCGGCGGAGGTCAGCACGAAAGCCGTGGCGCACAAGACGACGACCGTCGCGTGTCCGGAGTGGACCGCCAGCGCGAGCGAACCGGTCACCCCGGCGCGCACCCAGTGCGCCGCGACGACCACGGTCCGCGGTCTCCACCGGTCGACGAGCGCGCCTGCGGGCAGCGCGACGAGCAACCAGGGCAGCGTGAGGGCCACGGCGACCGCGGACACCGCGAGCGGGCTGCGGGTGCTCGCGGCGGTGAACAACGGCAACGCGACGACGCGCACGCCGTCGCCGACGAGCGAGACGGCCCAGGCGGCGGTGAGCCGTCTGAACCCCCGCCCCCGCACGCCTTCGGCGGTGTGACGCATGTCATGTTCCATCGAAACGGAGACTACAGAGCGTGTCCATACCGGCCAGTAAGGGCAATGAGCGCTCTCGTGCGGCGCAGCGGTTACGCCCGGTCAGGCCTCACCCGGTCGGAGGCGAACGGGTGCCGGTTTGGGGTCTTGTTCCCGGAACACCCACCTCTTAGCTTTTCACCTATACGGGTCTTGCGCACCCGCCCCGAACGAGCTGGAGGACACAAAATGTTCACGATGACCCGCCCCCAGGCCGTGACCTTCACTCTTCCGAGCTACAAGGACGATTCAGTGCGTATCACTGCCAGTGACTCCGTCCGGATCACGGCGGACGACTCCGTTCGGATCACGGCCCGCGATTCGGTGCGCATCACGGCGGCCGACTCGGTCCGCATCACCATGGCAGACTCCGTCCGCATCACGGCGAGCGATTCGGTCAGGATCACGATGACCGACTCGGTGCGCATCACTGCGCGTGAGGACTCCGTGCGCATCACCGCGCGGCAGGACTCGGTCCGGATCACGGCGCGTGAGGACTCGGTGCGCATCACCATGGACGATTCGGTCCGGATCACGGCGCACGACGACTCGGTGCGCATCACCGCTCAGGACGACTCGGTCCGCATCACGATGGACGACTCCGTGCGCATCACCGCGCACGACGACAGCGTCCGCATCACGGCCCACGACGACTCCGTGCGCATCACGGCACACGACGACAGCGTCCGCATCACGGCCCAGCGCGACGACTCGGTCCGGATCACCGCGCACGACGACAGCGTCCGCATCACCGCGCAGGACGACGACTCCGTGCGCATCACGGCGCGCCGGAGCGACTTCTCCCTCGCGGCCTGACCACCGGCGAAGCGGCAGATCAGGCCGCGGGTTCACCCAGGTACGGCAACCACTGCGGATCAGCCTCGGCCACGCCGGCGAGCAACCGCCAGTGCGGGCCGCGCGGCGCCGCGGGAACGACGCGCAGCCGCCAGCCCAGTTCGGACAGCAGCTTGTCCGCCTTGCGGTGGTTGCACTTCGCACAGCAGGCGACGCAGTTGGTCCAGGTGTGAGGTCCCCCACGCGAGCGCGGCACGACGTGGTCGATCGTCTCGGCCCGCCCGCCGCAGTAGGCGCAGCGATAACGGTCGCGGTGCATGAGCCCGGCACGGGTCATCGGCACGCGGCCGCGATAAGGAACGCGCACGTAAGTGCTCAGCCGGATCACGGACGGCACGAGCACCTCGGACTTCGACGAGTGCAGCACGAGCCCGGAGGCGTCCCCGTGGACGACCTCGGCCTTGCCGCACACCACCAGCACGACCGCCCGGCGCAGTGACAAGGCCGTGAGCGGCTCGAACGTGGCGTTCAGCAGCAGTACTTTGCGTCTTCCCCAGGGGAAAACCGCCGGCGTCGGACCGGAACCTCCCCCGTCTCGATCCCCATCCGGCACAGCCCGCAGCTCGGGCTGGTTTCGGCATGGGGGGACCGTCGGCGCCCTCTCGCCTGGAGGCGAGCCGCCGATAGGGGTCGGTTGTCGGTCTGGCACGCGACCACCTCCACCGGTTCAGCCATAGGAGACCACACTTACCAGGAAAAAATCACGTGTGATAAGTGACGCGTCATGGATGTGTGATCAAACCAGGGGTGAACCTGCTCCCTATCGGGGATCGTTTTCAACAGCCGCTACCCTTGACAAGGTGACAGAAGCCCCTTCCACGCCACTGCCCGCGACGGTCTCGTACCCGGTCGCCGAGCGGTTGAACCTCGTCGAGCAGATCCACGGGCGCACCGTCGCCGATCCCTACCGCTGGCTCGAGGACGCGGCAGACCCCCGCACCGAGGAGTGGTCCCGGGCGCAGGACGTGCTCGCCCGCTCGTGGCTGGACGCGATGCCCGGCCGCGACCGTCTCGACGGCAGGTTGAGGGAGCTGATGCGCACGGGTTCGGTGTCCACGCCGACCTGGCGCGCCGGCAGGGCGTTCTTCACCCGCCGCGGCCCCGAGCAGGACCACCCGGTCATCGTGGTGCGCGAGGCCGACGGCACCGAACGCGTGCTGCTCGACGTGAGCGCGCTCGACCCGTCCGGCAGGACCACCCTGGACAGCTGGTCCCCCAGCCTCGAGGGCACCCGGCTGGCCTACCAGGTGTCCGTGGGCGGCAACGAGCACTCGCTGCTGCACGTGGTCGACGTCGAGTCCGGCGAGCTCGTCGAGGGCCCGATCGACCGGTGCCGCTACTCCGCGATCGGCTGGCTGCCCGGCGGCGACGAGTTCTTCTACGTCCGCCAGCTCGACCCGGCCCTGCTGCCCGAGGACGAGAAGCTGTTCCACCGCCGCGTGTGGCGCCACCGCGTCGGCACGGACCCCGAGACGGACCTCAACGTCCACGGCGACGGCCAGGCGCACACCTTCTACTACACGCTCAACGTCTCGCACGACGGCCGGTGGCTCGTGGTGAGCGGTGCGCCCAGCACCATGAAGCACGACTCCGTGTGGATCGCGGACCTGCACGGCGACGCGGCGCTCAAGCCGGTGATCCTCTCCGACGCGGGCGTGCAGTGCTCCGCGTCGGTCGCCCGCGACGGCCGCCTCTACCTGCACACCAACCACGGCGCGCCCCGGCAGCGGCTGTGCGTCGCCGACCCCGCGAACCCCACCGAGTGGACCGAGCTGATCGCCGAGGAACCCGACTCGGTGCTCGACGGCGTGCGCTGGCTGAACGGCGACCTCGCGGTGCTGCGGACCAGGCACGCGGTGTCCGAGCTGCACCTGCACGACGCCGCGACCGGCGCGCACAAGCGGGAGATCCCGCTGCCCGGCACGGGGTCGGTGCACGGCATGTCCGTCGTGGACCCCCGCACCGGCCACGACCAGGACACCCTGTGGTTCGGGTGGACGGACTTCGTGACCCCGCAGTCCGTCTACCGGTTCTCCAACGGCGAGACGGCGCTGCACGAGGCGGCGCCCGGCCGGGTCGAGCTGCCCGCGGTGACGACGCAGCAGATCGCGTACACGTCCAAGGACGGCACGACCGTCCACATGTTCGTGGTCAGCGGCGAGCAGAAGCCCGACCTGCCCCGCCCCGCGCTGCTCACCGGCTACGGCGGCTTCGCGATCGGCCGCGGCCCCGGCTACAGCGCCACCACCCTGGCGTGGGTCGAGGCGGGCGGCGTGTGGGTGCACGTGTCGTTGCGCGGTGGCGACGAGGAGGGCGAGGACTGGCACGTCGCCGGCATGCGCGCCAACAAGCAGAACGTGTTCGACGACTTCCACGCGGCGGCCGAGCGGCTGATCCGCGACGGGTGGACCACGCCGCAGCAGCTGTCGATCATGGGAGGCTCCAACGGCGGCTTGCTCGTGGGCGCCGCGCTGACCCAGCGGCCGGAGCTCTACGCCGCGGTGGTGTGCTCAGCGCCACTGCTCGACATGGTGCGCTACGAGAAGTTCCTGCTCGGGCGGCTGTGGGCCGACGAGTACGGCAGCGCAAGCGTTTCCGAGGAGCTGGGCTGGCTGCTCTCCTACTCGCCTTATCACCAAGTGGTAACGGACGTTGAGTACCCTTCCGTGTTGTTCACGGTGTTCGAGTCGGACTCCCGCGTGGATCCCAACCACGCCAGGAAGATGTGTGCCGCGTTGCAGCACGCGTCGTCGAGTGATCCGGCCAAGCACCCCGTGCTGATCAGGCGCGAGACCGAGGTCGGTCACGCGGGCAGGTCGGTCAGCCGGACGGTGTCTCTCGCCGTGGACCAGCTGACGTTTCTCGCGAATGCCACCGGCATGGAGTTGTAGTAGGAGGGCACGACCACGTGACGAGTCCCGTGGATGACGTCGCCAACAAGACCGCGCAGGCGGTGGGCTTCTTCGAGAAGTACGGCCCGATGATCCTCGCGGGCGCGATCAAGATCGTCGTGATCCTGATCGCCGCCTTCGTGCTGCGGGCCGTGCTTCGCAAGATCATCGACCGGATCACCATCCCCGGCAAGGAAGGCAAGAAGCCGGGGCTGCTCAAGCCGCTGCGGGAACGCGCACCGCAGGCGCTCGGGAACCTCATCTCCGAACGCCGCGAGCAGCGCGCCCGCACGATCGGCTCGGTGCTGAAGTCGATCGTCACGATCCTGATCTTCGGGATAGCGTTCCTGGAGATCATGATCGTGGTCGGGCTCGACATCACGCCCGTGCTGACGTCCGCGGGCATCCTGGGCGTCGCCATCGGCTTCGGCGCCCAGAACCTGGTGAAGGACTTCCTGTCCGGCATGTTCATGCTGCTGGAGGACCAGTACGGCGTGGGCGACGTCGTCGACCTCGGCCCGTCCATCACCGGCACGGTCGAGGCGGTCGCCCTGCGCACCACCACGATCCGCGACACCGGCGGCACGGTCTGGTACGTCCGCAACGGCGAGATCCTGCGCGTCGGCAACTCGTCGCAGGGCTTCGCGGTCGCGGTCGTCGACCTGCCGCTGAGCTACGGCGCCAACCTCGCGGAGGCCACCGGCGTCCTGGAGCGCCGGGCCGCCCAGGTGGCCGAGAAGGAGCCGCTCAAGTCGGACATCACGGCGAAGCCCGACGTGCTGGGCGTGGAGAAGTTCACGCCGGAGGGCATCACGCTGCGGGTCACCGTGAAGACGCGGCCCGGCCGGCAGTGGGCGGTGCAGCGCAACCTCCGTGCCCAGCTCATGCCCGCGCTGGAAGAGGCCGGGTTCACGGCCAAGTAGCCCAAACACGGATGCCGGGTGAGTTAGAACACGCATTCGAAGCGGTGATCACCCGGCGTCCTGCCAGTTCACCCGCCTATGGCAGGGCCAACACCCGGGGTGGTCTGCACGCGCCCACCCGCGTGAGTCAGGATGGTCGTGTGGGAAACCCCGTGAGCTTCTTCGAACAGGTCGGTGGCGAGGAGACGTTCCACCGCATCGTCGCGCGCTTCTACCAAGAGGTGAAGTCCGACGACGTGCTCCTCCCCCTGTACCCCGAAGAGGACCTCGGACCTGCGGAGGAGCGGCTGAGGCTGTTCCTGATGCAGTACTGGGGCGGACCCCACACCTACTCGGACAACCGGGGCCACCCGAGGCTGCGGATGCGCCACGTGCCGTTCAAGATCGGTCCGATCGAACGGGACGCGTGGCTGCGCTGCATGAGGATCGCCGTGGACGAAGCCGGTCTGGACGAGGCCCACCGCAAGCAGCTCTGGGACTACATGGAGATGGCGGCGAACAGCTTGATGAACAGCTGGTCGTGACCACCCATCACCCGTTCGGGTCCTTTGGCAGCGAGACGAATGGCAGGATGACCCCTCGTGCGACGATCCTCCGACCTCACCCCCGAGATCGCCGAAGAGGCCGCCTGGTGGCGTGACGCCGTCTTCTACCAGGTGTACGTGCGCTCCTTCGCCGACTCCGACGGCGACGGTGTCGGCGACCTCGAAGGCATCCGGTCCCGCCTCGGCTACCTGGAGCTGCTCGGGGTCGACGCCCTCTGGCTCACCCCGTTCTACCGCTCGCCGATGGCCGACCACGGCTACGACGTGGCCGACCCGCGCGACGTCGACCCGCTGTTCGGCGACCTGGCCGCGTTCGACCGGCTGGTGGCGGACGCGCACGAGCACAACATCCGGGTGACCGTCGACCTGGTGCCCAACCACTCGAGCGACCTGCACGAGTGGTTCCAGGAGGCGCTGCAGGCCGGTCCCGGCAGCATGGAGCGGTCGCGCTACATCTTCCGCGAGGGCCGCGGCTTCGACGGCTCGCAGCCGCCGAACAACTGGGTCTCCGTCTTCGGCGGCCCCGCGTGGACCCGCGTGCCCGACGGCCAGTGGTACCTGCACCTGTTCGCGCCGGAGCAGCCCGACCTCAACTGGGAGCACCCCGAGGTCCGCGCCGACCTGGAGCACACGCTGCGGTTCTGGCTGGACCGCGGCGTCGACGGCTTCCGCATCGACGTGGCGCACGGCATGGCCAAGCCCGAAGGCCTGCCGGACATGGAGATCAGGGTCCAGGCGCCGGGCGTGCTGTCCGACGACGCGCACGACCCGCGCTTCGACAACGACGGCGTGCACGAGATCCACCGCATGATCCGCAAGGTCATGGACGGCTACCCCGGCACCATGGCCGTCGGCGAGATCTGGGTGAAGGACGACGAGCGGTTCGCCGCCTACGTCCGTCCCGACGAGCTGCACCTGGGCTTCAACTTCCGCCTGGTCGAGGCGGCCTTCGACGCCGACGCCGTCCGCGGGGCGATCGAGCACTCCCTGGCCGCCGTGGCCCTGTCCGGCACCCCGGCCGCGTGGACGCTGTCGAACCACGACGTGGTGCGGCACGTGACGCGCTACGGCGGCGGCGAGCTGGGCGAGCAGCGGGCCCGCGCGATGGCGCTGGTCGAGCTGGCCCTGCCCGGCGTGATCTACCTCTACAACGGCGAAGAGCTCGGCCTGCCGAACGTGGAGCTGCCGGACTGGGCCCTGCAGGACCCGACCTGGGAGCGCTCCGGCCACACCGAGCGCGGCCGCGACGGCTGCCGCGTGCCGATCCCGTGGGAAGGCACCACGCCCCCGTTCGGGTTCTCGACGGGCGCGAACACCTGGCTGCCGCAGCCGAACGAGTGGGGCCACCTCACCGCGGAGGCGCAGCTGGAGGACCCGGGCTCGATGCTGTCGCTGTACCGCGAGGCGCTGGAGCACCGGAAGTCCCACGCGTCGTTCGCCGGCACCGAGCTGGAGTGGTACGGCGCGCCGGCCGGCTGCTTCGCGTTCCGGCGCAAGGGCGGCGGGCTGATCTGCGCGCTGAACACCTCCGGGGCGTCGGTGCCGCTGCCGCCCGGTCAGGTGCTGCTGTCGTCGGGGCCGATGGACGGCGAGCAGCTGCCGCCGGACACTGCGGTCTGGCTGGTCTGAGGTCGGTGCTGCGGGCGTTGCCTACGCCCGCAGCTTCTCCTCCGCCGCCAGCAGCGCCCCGAACACCAGCACCAGCGCGGCCACCTGCGCGATGGCGAGCCACAGCCCGATCGGCACCGTCGCGAGCGCCGCGACGGCCGCGATGACCCGGAACCGGTTGCTGCCGATCCTCAGCCGCCACCGGAAGTAGATCTCGCCGACCAGGAAGATCGCCGCGCCGCCGCCCAGCGCCAGCGCGCCGCTGAGGTACAGGTGCTCGGTGGCGTGCCCGATGGTCTTCTTCACGCCGACGGCCACGACGACGATCCCGAGCAGGATCGGGGCGTGCGCGAAGCCGAACGCGGAGAGGGCCGCACGCGCGCGGTCGGGTGCGGACATGGCGGCGAGGCTGTGTTCGGCGCGCAGGTCCTGTTCGCGGCCGAAGTAGCACCACCAGAGCGCGTAGACGAGCGCGAGGCCGAGCAGTGCGGCGACGACCAGTTGCAGGCTGAGCGGCAGGCCCGTCGCGCCGATGCCGATCGCGATGATCGACTCGCCGAGCGCCACGATGACCACGAGGCCGTGCCGTTCCACGAAGTGCGCCGACCTGATCCGGAACTCGCCGTGCCGCCGGTTCACGTACGGCGAGACGACCATGAGCACCACGGCCGCGGCCCACGCCGCCGCCCGTCCCACCGGGGGCAGGAAGCCGCCGGCGAACACCAGGCCGGCCGAGCCGAGGTTGAACGGCGCCAGCCTGGCCATCGCCGCCGCCGAACCCGGTCCGCCCGCCGAGATGAACAGGCCGGAGTGCACCAGGTTCACGATCAGGTAGCCGATGCCGAACGCGACGCCGGCGGCCCCGAAAGCGTTGGGGATCGCGAGCGCGATCACGAGGAACCCGCCCATGCCGGCCATCAGCAGCAGCCGCCGCGGGGTGGTGCTGGGCGGCACGGAGTTCGTGAGCCAGACGTACCCGAAGTACATCCACAGGATCACGAACAGCATGATCACGACCTGTGCGAACCCGAGCGGCGACGTGTCGTCGGCCAGCGTGCGGGTCAGCTGCGTGATGGTGAAGACGAAGACCAGGTCGAAGAAGAGCTCCAGCGTCGAGACGCGGTACTCGGCCTCTTCGTGAGCCTCTCCGGCTCTGTGCGTTTCGGCGGACACGCGCGACATGGTGCCACGCGCATCCGCTTGCGGCGCAGGGTTTTCCCGAACGGCGAACCTGCAGCTAGCTCCAGGTTCAGACGATCAGCGGCAGCATCGAGTGGCGGCGGCGCACGACCGCGCCGAACTTGGCGTCGATCCGCAGCCACGAGTCCGTCGCCGTCACGCGCACGTCCCCGTCCTCGGCGAGGAAACCCATGCCCGACAACGCGAACAGGCACCGCAGCGGGATCTTCACGTCCAGCCCGGACCCGGTGACGGTCAGCACCGTCTGGTCGAGCAACGAGGCGGGCGGCGTGCCCTGCGGCCCGGTGTTCTCCCGCGCGACCTCGACGCCCTCGTCCGCGATGTCCGACACGACCTCGACGGGCAGGTGGTCGACGAGCAGCCAGCCCTCGGCGGGCGGCAGCGCCGAACGCCACATCAGGTCCTTGGCCGGTCCGGGGTCGATGCGCTCGTCCCGCATGACCGCGAGCCCGGTCAGCAGCTCGGACCCGGCCACCGTCACGTCGGCCGGATTCGCCTGTCCCGCAACGGTTCGCGTGGCGAGCGTGTCGAACGGCGTGGCAACCCACGCGTCGAGCCGCTCCTCGTCGCGGTTGCGCAGCCGCACGACGGTCTGCGCGTCGAGCCGCACCGCACGGGCCGCGAACGCCCCGAGGTCGTCTCTCTCGGCCGCGTCGGCCAGAACCAGCTCAGGCACCACTACCCCCTGCCCGCCACCCGGCGAGGAAATCGCGCTCGGCGTCGGTCAGCCGACGCGGCCGCGCGGTCGTCACGTTGTACGGCGCCATCAACGTCTCCGCCCTGGTCACCACAGGGCTGTCCGGCTCACGGCTGCCGCGCACCACGTAGTCGAGCGTGAACGACGCGGACTTGAGCTCCCGCACCGACATCTCGACCACGATGTCCTCGCCGGTGAACACGATCGGCGCGAGGTAGTCGACGACGAGCTTCGCCACGACCATGCCCTCGGCCATCTCCTTCACGCCGTGGCGGGACGCCTCGGTGAAGAGCAGCTCGATGCGGGCCTCTTCCAGCAACGTCACCGTGTTCGCGTGGTTGACGTGGCCGAACGCATCCATGTCCGACCACCGCGGCCGCACATTAGTGACGAAGACACCCATGCACGGACCCTACCGCTCACGACCTCGGGAACCTTCACAGGACCTCCACACCAGGCTATTGAATCTCGATAGGTGGCTCTCGATACTCGATGCATGTCACGAGCACTGGTGATCTTCCTGCAGTCCCTGCTCGGTTTCGCGGTCCTCTGCGGACTGTTCGCGCAGGTCGTGGTGATCCCGACGACGGCAGCGGACGAGGTCGAGCTCTTCCCGCCCTACGAGTCCGTGCGGGTGCCGCTCGTCGTCCTGGCGATCGTCTTCATCGCGTGCCTCCAGGTCCTGGCGGTGGCGCTCGGCGCGATGTTGCAGAAGGCGGGCGACGGCACGGTCTTCGAGCCCGGCGCGGTCACGTGGACGAACGTCGCGATCGGCGCCATCGCCGCCGGCGGCGTGGTCCTCGCCGGACTGTTCGTCTACATCACGTTCGGCGACATCCCCTCGCCCACCGACGGCATGGAGACGCTGGGCCTCTGGATGGGTGCGGCGGCGGGAACGGTCGCCGCGGCCGGCGTTGCGCTGCTGGTGGTCGTCGGACGGCACTGGCTGCGCCGGGCGATCGCGCAGCGCGCGGAACTCGAACAGATCGTCTGACGTTCTACGGACACCGGGGCGCCGCGAAGGGGATTTCGCGGCGCCCCGGTCTGTTCCTCCGACTAGCGCACCATGCTGCGCACCTGGCGGGCGGCGACGGAGAGCGTGGCCAGATCCAGCTGGTGGACCCGGTTGATCTCCTCCAGCGCACCGCGCGAGCGGGCCAGGCGGGACGCGTTCGCCTGCTCCCACTTGGCGATCTTCTCGGTCGCCGTGTCGTCCTCGTCGCTCGCCCGCAGCACGTCGACCGAGATGGCCCGCAACGACGAGTAGAAGTCGTCGCGCAGGGCCAGCCGTGCCAGCGCGTGCCAGCGGTTGCCGCGTTCCAGGCTCGTCACCGAGTCCAGCATGTGGTCGATGTCGAGGTGGTCGGACAACGCGAAGTACAGCTCTGCCGTCTCGCGGTGCGTGCGCTCCGGACCCGCGCCGCCGGTCGGGCCGAACTCGCGTTCGGCCAGCTCGGCGATCTCGGTGACGTCGAGCAGGCCGTACATGTAGAGCAGCGCCGCGACCTTGCGCGCGAGCTCGGCCGGGACGCCCTGTTCGACGTACCGGTCGGCCTTGCCCGCGACCACGGCCAGTTCCTTGCCCTGCAACAGGTCGAAGGCGTACGGGCTGAGCTCCTCGACCACGCCGCGGAAGCGGTTGATCGTGGAGCCCACGGCGAGCGGCTGCGGACGGTTCGACAGCAGCCAGCGCGACGCGCGGTCGAGCAGACGGCGGGTCTCCAGGACCATGTTGTCCTGGACGTCCGTCGGCACCACGTTGTCCAGCGCCTCGATCTCGCGCCAGATCGACGGCAGGTCGAAGACCTGGGTGACCACGGCGTACGCGCGGACCGCGTCCGTCGCCGACGCGCTCATCTCCTCGGCGAGCCGGAACGCGAACGAGATGCCGCCCCCGTCGACGACCTCGTTCACCACGACGGTCGTGATGATCTGGCGCGCCAGCGGGTGGTTCGGGATCGCCGCGCCGAACCGTTCGCGCAGCAGGCTCGGGAAGTAGTCCGGGAGCTTGCGGGTGAACGTGTCGATCGTCGGGATGTCGCTCGCGAGCAGCTCCTCCTTCAGCGTGAGCTTGGTGAACGCGAGCAGCGTGGCGAGCTCCGGCGAGGTGAGACCCTCGCCGGCCTTCTCCAGCGCCTTGAACTCCGCCGCGCTCGGCATGGCCTCCAGCTTGCGGTTGAGCGCCCCGCGCGCCTCCAGGTCGGCCGTGAGACGCGCGTGCACCGACAGCATCGGAGCGGCGTGCGCCCGGCTGACGCCGAGGACGTTGTTCTGCGAGTAGTTGTCCGCCAGCACGAGCTCGCCGACCTCGTCGGTCATCTCGGCGAGGACCTCGTTGCGCTGCTGCTGCTCCACCGAGCCCTCGCGGACCAGGTGGTCCAGCAGGATCTTGATGTTGACCTCGTGGTCGGAGCAGTCGACGCCGGCGGAGTTGTCGAGCGCGTCGGTGTTGACCTTGCCGCCGGTGCGCGCGAACTCGATGCGGCCGCGCTGGGTCAGCCCCAGGTTGCCGCCCTCGCCGATCACCTTGACGCGCAGCTCGGCGCCGTCGACGCGGATCGAGTCGTTCGCCTTGTCGCCGACGTCGGCGTGCGACTCGGTGGACGACTTCACGTAGGTGCCGATGCCGCCGTTCCAGAGCAGGTCGACCGGCGCGAGCAGGATCGCCTTCTTGAGCTCCGGCGGCGACAGCTTCTGCACGCCCTCCGGCAGCCCCAGCGCGACGCGGGCCTGCTCGGAGATCGGGATCGACTTGGACGTCAGCGGGAAGATGCCGCCGCCCTCGCTGATCAGCGAGCGGTCGTAGTCGTCCCACGACGAACGCGGGACGTTGAACAGCCGCACGCGCTCGGCGAACGAGCTCGCCGCGACCGGGTCCGGGTCGATGAAGATGTGCCGGTGGTCGAACGCGGCCACGAGCCGGATGTGCTCGGACAGCATCATGCCGTTGCCGAACACGTCACCGGACATGTCGCCGATGCCGACGACCGTGAACTCCTCGGTCTGCGTGTCGACGCCGAGCTCGCGGAACGAGCGCTTCACGCTCTCCCACGCGCCCTTGGCCGTGATGCCCATGGCCTTGTGGTCGTAGCCGATCGAGCCGCCGGACGCGAACGCGTCGCCGAGCCAGAAGCCGTAGCTCTGGCTCACGCCGTTGGCGATGTCCGAGAACGTCGCCGTGCCCTTGTCCGCAGCCACGACCAGGTACGTGTCGTCGGCGTCGTAGCGCACGACCTGCGGCGCGGGCACGACCTCGTTGTTGATCAGGTTGTCGGTCAGGTCGAGCAGGCCCGAGATGAACATCTTGTAGCAGGAGATGCCCTCGGACATGAAGTTCTCGCGGTCGATGCCGGGGTCGCCCGTGGGCGGGACCGGGCGCTTGACGACGAAGCCGCCCTTGGCGCCGACCGGCACGATCACGGCGTTCTTCACGGCCTGCGCCTTGACCAGGCCCAGGATCTCCGTGCGGAAGTCCTCGCGGCGGTCGGACCAGCGCAGACCACCGCGCGCGACGCTGCCGAAGCGCAGGTGCACGCCCTCGACCCGCGGCGAGTACACGAAGATCTCGAACTTCGGCCGCGGAGCCGGCAGGTCCGGCACGGCCTGCGGGTCGAGCTTGACCGACAGGTACGGCCGGGCGTTGCCCTCGGCGTCGCGGAAGAAGTAGTTCGTCCGCAGCGTGGCGTTGATCAGCGACAGCAGGCTGCGCAGGATGCGGTCGGCGTCGAGGCTCGTCACGTCGTCGATCAGCTTGCCGATCTCGGTGACCATCGTGTCGGTGTGCGCGGCGCGGGTCGCGTCGCCGAGGGCCGGGTTGAACCGGGCCTCGAACAGCGCCACCAGCGCGATCGCCACGCTCGTGTGGCCGAGCACGGCGTCCTCGATGTAGTCCTGCGAGTACGGCGTGCCCGCCTGGCGCAGGTACTTCGCGTACGCGCGCAGCATCGCGGCCTGCTGCCAGGTGAGCCCGGCCTGCAGCACCAGCGAGTTGAACCGGTCGACCTCGGCCTCACCGCGCCAGACGGCGGCGAACGCGTCCTGGAACCGCACCCGGACGTTGTCGAGGTCGGCCTCGGACAGCTGCGCGAGCGCGGCCTTGTCGATGCGCAGGCCGAAGTCGTAGATCCAGCACTGCACGCCGTCCTCGCGCGCGATCTCGTACGGGCGCTCGTCGACCACGATCACGCCCATGCGCTGCAGCATCGGCAGCACGTCGGACAGCGTGATGCCGTCGCCCGTCACGAAGATCTTGAAGCGCCGCTCCCCCGGCTCGGCGTCCTCCGGCACGTAGAACACCATGTCGAGGTCGCCCTCGGCGAGCGCCTCGATGCGCCGGTAGTCCTCGAGACCCGTGGAGGCCGGGAAGTCCTCCTTGTAGGCCTCCGGGAACACCGCGGCGAACCGCTGGCCCTGCTCCGTGGCGGACTCGGCACCCAGGTCGTCGCCCCCGACGGCTTCGACCATCCGGTCGTCCCAGCTGCGGATCGCCTCGGCCAGCTTGGCCTGGATCGCGTGGACGTCCGGCTCCATCGTGCGCGCCGGGTCCGTGTGCACCGTGAAGTGCACGCGGGCGAGCGCCGACTCGCCGATCCGCGCGCTGTACTCGAGGTTCAGGCCGCCGAGCTCGGCGAGCAGCACCTCCTGCATCGCGAGGCGGCTCGTCGTCGTGTAGCGGTCGCGCGGCAGGTAGACCAGGCACGAGTAGAAGCGGCCGTACGGGTCGCGGCGCAGGAACAGCCGCAGCCGCCGCCGTTCCGCGAGCGCGATGACGCCCGTCGTCGTCTGGTAGAGCGTCTCCGCGTCCACCGAGAACAGCTCGGTGCGCGGGTAGTTCTGGATCACCTCGAGCATCCGCTGGCCCGAGTAGGACTGCAGCGGGAAGCCGGCGCGGTGGATCACCTCGCGCACGCGGCGTTCGATGACCGGGATGTCGAGCACGTCCTCGTGCAGCGCCGTGGTGCTGAAGATGCCGAGGAAGCGGTGCTCGCCGGAGACGTTGCCCTCGCCGTCGAACGTCTTCACGCCCACGTAGAAGGGGTAGACGCTGCGGTGCACGCTGCTCTGCGCGCTCGCCTGCGTCAGCACGAGCAGCTCGGGGCTCAGCGCCTGGGCGCCGTTGTCCGGCCCGGCGGTGAGGCTGCGGGCGGCGAGGCTGTCCTGGCGCAGCACGCCGAGACCGCTCGCGAGCACGGCCCGCAGCGCGGGTTCGCCGTCCTCGGTCACCAGCTCGTACTGCCGGTAGCCCATGAACGTGAAGTGCCCGTCAGCGAGCCACTGGAGCAGCTTCGCGCCGTCCGTGGTGGCCTCGGACGAGTCCTTCTCCAGCTCGTCGGCCAGCTGCAGGGCCGTGGTGACCATGCGATCGGTGTCCTCGACGACCTCGCGGACGTCGGTCAGCACCGTCTGCAGGCGGGTCTCGAGCTCGCGGGCCCGGTCGGGGTCGGTGATGAGGTCGACCTCGACGTTCATCCACGACTCGGCCAGCGCGTCGGCCGGCGGGTCGGCGGGGTCGGCGGTCGGCAGCACCTCGGTGCGCTCGCCGGTCACCGGGTCGCGGCGCACGACGACGATCGGGTGCACGACGCGCTGGACCTGCACGCCACCGCGGGTGAGCTCGGACGCGACCGAGTCCACGAGGTAGGGCATGTCGTCCGTCACGACCTGCACGACGGTGACAGGACACTGCCACCCGTCGGCCGCGCGCGTCGGGTTCAGGATGCGCACCGCGGCGCGTCCGGGGACGCGGCTCTCGGCGAGCTGGTAGTTCGACCGCACCGCACCGACCAGGTCCACCGGGTCGTCGTCGTTGACTTCCTCGGCTGGGACGTGGCGGTAGAACAGGCGGATCAGGTCAGCGAGTTCGGGGGCATTGGCGGCGGCCCGTTCGATCAGCTCGTCACGGACCTGCTCAGGACTGGCCGTCGGACTCCCGTCGGCCGCGGCAGGTACCGCGGGGAGGTCGTCGGTTCGGGTCGGGGCTCCAGTCGAGGTCATCTTCAGGCGACTCCACGCTATCCGGCACCTCTGTGTGCCGGGTCCGCCTCCACCCTAGATGGGACGGAGGCGTTCGCCGGACACCGGAGGGGCACTGACGGACCACTGAATCGAGGGCTGAATCGAGTCACTTCATCAGTGGCGGCAACACGTTTCGCATAGTGGACGCGGCCCGGCGTCCGCCGGCTCCGACGAGCGAGCCGCACCGGAAGTTCAGCCGATCCGTGGCACACCAGCGATCAGGGGCCCGGCGTCGTCGTGACCACCGGACCGTGTCGAACACCTACCCGCCCGCCACCGGTCGATCACGCACCGG
The DNA here is from genome assembly GCF_042738015.1 of Lentzea sp. NPDC059081. Taxonomy (NCBI): domain Bacteria; kingdom Bacillati; phylum Actinomycetota; class Actinomycetes; order Pseudonocardiales; family Pseudonocardiaceae; genus Lentzea; species Lentzea sp. NPDC059081. Next base: position 39,730 of record NZ_JBHYGW010000019.1, on the reverse strand, counting down.
CGGACGGGTTGGGCAAGGCTTGAGGTGTGGCGCTGGCCACCCTCACACCCCGGGCAGCGTCCAGCCCGGCGGCCCGTCGAACCTGACCGGACGAATCGGACCGGTCGTCTCGTTGTCCGACGCCGGGGCGACGGGAACGATCGGGCCGGTCTTCTCCTGGTCCGTCTCCGGCGCCGGACCGGCCGGGGAGCCGGGGAGAGGCGCGGGCACGGGCTGGAGGCCGGGGAGAGAGGCCGGCACCGGCCGGGGGCCGGTGAGCGGTGCGGAAGCGGCGGGATCCACCTTGGCGGTCGGGCCGAAGTGGTCCGACAGGACGTAGGGCGCCGGCTGCACCCCGAACTGGCTCGCCCCGAAGTAGAAGTCCGACGGGGCCTCGGCCGCGGGCCGGCGCAGGCCGAACGGATCGCTCGGCCGGACGGGCGGGTCGGCGCTGACCGGCTGCTCGGCGGACGGCGCGACCCTGGCCGCGAACGGCGAGGGCGGCGGTGGCTGTTCCCCGGCCGGTTCGGGCAGCGGCGCCTGGTCCGCGAACGGCGTCGGCAAGGCCGGCTGGTCCGCGAACGGGCCGGCCGGCGACGGCTGCTCCGCGGGAGCCGCCGGGATGCCGGACTCCGGGGTGACGGCCTCCGGTTCCGCGGCCGACCACTCCGGGACGCTGAGGTCCGCCGCGTCGACCTGCTCCTCGTCGGAGCGCCGGCCCGTCTCGTAGGCGACCAGCGCCTCGGCGAGCAGGTCGGCGAGGCTCAGCTCGCTCGGCCTGCGCCGGCTGCTCGGCCGGCCGGTGGGCGTGTCGGTCTCCCCGTTCGGCGGGGCGCCGGCGAGGCTCGTCGCCTCGTCCGGCCGGGCGGCCTCCAGCGGCGTACCGGTGGCGTCGGGCGCCGGATCGGGTCGTGCGGCCGGGTCGGCAGGCACCTGCGCCCCGAACCCGGGCTGGGTGCCGAAGCCCGGCGACCCGAACGCCGGGGTCCCGAAGGTCTGCGTGCCGAAGCTCGGCTGGGCACCGAACCCGGGCTGCGCGCCGAACCCGCCCGCACCGCCGAACGCCGACGGGCCCGCGTGGCCGCTCTGCCCCGGCTCACCCGTGGCCTGCTGGTCCGGCGCGCGGGACAGGCGAACCGGCACCGTGGGCACGTCGGCCGGGTCGTCGTCCACATCCGCGGAGCTCAGGAAGGTCGTCGACATCAGGTCCGGCTCCGGCGACCGCGGAACCTCGTCCGGGACCGGCACCGCCGGGATCGGGCCGGGGAGCGGCGGCAGCGGCTCGCGCTCGGGTTCCGGCTCGGGAAGCGCTTCCGGCTCCGGCGCCGGGACGGACACGAGCGGCCGCGGGGTGCTGAAGTCGAGTGAGCTGAAGTCGAGGTCGGGGAGCTTGCGCTCGTCGGGGTCGACGGCCGCCGGGAAGCCCTCCGCCGGGGTGTGCAGCGGGTAGGCGGGCTCGTCCAGGTGGGGACCGAAGTCCGGGGCCGCCGGCGGGCGCGCGAACGCCGCCGACAGGCCTGCGCGGCTGGACGCGTCCGGCGAACCGAAGTAGCTCGGCGGCGCGCCCGCGTCCGTCGAACCCGGCCCCGCCGCCGTGGCGAAGTAGCTCGGCAGCTGCGGTTCGGAGCTCTCGGAGCCGGTGGCACCGAGGTCGTTCCGCTGCTCCTCGCCCGCCCGGTCGGCGTCCGCCCGGTCGGCGTCCGAGCCGGCGAAGAACGAAGGCGAGGACGGGGAGTCCGCGCTCGGGTCGTCCTGGCGGAGGCGGGACGGCGGTTCCACCCGCCACGACGGGGTCTCCTGCTCGGACCCGGTGTCCCTGGCCCGGCGCCGGCCGCCCGCTCGCAGACCCTGCGCCTTCAGCATGTCCAGCACGCTCTCGGGCTGGGCGCGCGCGGCCTCGGCCTTCGCCGTCTCCTCGCGTTCGGCGGCCTGGCGGGCGACCTCCAGGTGTGCCGCCTCCTGCCGCGCCACGTCCCTGCGCACCGCCTCGAGACGGGCGGCCTCGCGGCGTGCCTCCTCTTCGCGGGCGGCTTCCAGGCGCGCGGTCTCCTGCCGTGCCGCCACCTCGCGGGCGAACTCCTGGCGCACCGCGTCCTGGCGGGCGGCCTCCTGGCGGGCCGCTTCCTCGCGCAGGGCCTCCTGCCGGGCGGCTTCCTCGCGCAGGGCGGCCTGGCGCGCTGCCTCCTCGCGAGCCGCCTCCTCGCGGAGAGCTTCCTGCCGGGCGGCTTCCTGACGGGCGGCCTCGTCCCGAGCGGCTTCCTCGCGAGCGGCCTCCTCGGCCGCCCTGGCTTCCCGTTCGGCCTGGGCGCGCTCCTCCTCGATCTGGCGGCGGGCCTCGCGTTGCAGCTCCATGAGCTGCTGCTCGACCTTGCGCTTGCGCACCTGTTCCGGCGTCAGCTGCTCGTCGCCGGCGGGCGGGGCCTGACCGGCGGGCCGTGCCTGCTCGACCGGTGCCGGCTGCTCGACGGCGGGCGGCGACTCCACCGGTGCGGGCGCCTCGGCGGGAGCATCGGTGATGACGGGGATCTCGGCGATGGTGGTCGGTGTGTCGTCGCCTATCTCCCCCGCGGCCACTCGGGCGGCGCGGCGGCGGCCGCTGACCATGGCGCCCGCGGACGCGATGAGGCCGGACGCGGGGACGGTGCGGTCGGACGACGAGGATGCTGGTGGCGGTTCCACGGGCTCCGGGGTCTTGTCTTCTGGTTCGCCGAACGGCTGGACCAAGCGCCACCGGTCGGCGGCGTGTTGTCGCGCTGCCGACAAGCCTTCCACGGTCATGTCCTCGGCCGCGCGGCGGACCCGGTTTGCTTGGAGGCCATCGCCTTTGCGCACGTGGACGGGTCGCCATTGGCGCAGCTGCTGCTTCAGGACGGCGGGCAGCACGCCGTCGCTCGCGACGGGCATGCCCTCCACGGGCCGCAGCAGACTCGCCAGCTGCTGGTGCAGATCCGCCGGCTGGCGGTGCACGCCGGAGAACTCGGCGGCGAGCCGGGCGCGCACGGCGTAGACGGCGCGGGCACGGCGGCGTTCGGCGGCGTGGGCGGAACGCAGGTTCGCGAGCGCGTCGGCCAGCTCACCGGACACCTCGTGCACGTGGGCCAGCGCTAGCAGGCTTTCCGCGAGCAGGGTGTCGAGCTGGTGGCGTTCGGCGCTCGCCGCCGCCTCGCGCAGCATCTCCCTGGCCACCACGACCCGGCCCGCCGGCAGGTGCACGCGGGTGGCCAGCGCCAGGCGCAGCCAGCCGGCCGTGGACGCCGACGGCGCCCGGACCGGGAGGTCGAGCAGCGGGGTGGCGACGCGGCTCGCGTCGAGCAGGCGGTTCGCGTCCATCAGCGCGAGCGCGAGCTCCAGCGTGAGCCGGCCAAAGCCCTGGCCGCTGTCCGCCGCCGGGTCGGTGAACCTGCTCAGCAGGTCGAGGCCCTCTCGGGCGGCACCGATCGCGGCGGCGATGTCGCCCCACCGCCGGTGTTGAGCCGCCTGCACGGCGCGGATCAGGCCGCGCAGCAACAGGCGGGTGTCGTCGTCGAGCGACGTGTCGGCCACGTAGAGCTGGTCCGCCTCGGCGAGAGCCCGCGTGGGCTCGTCGCCGCGGCCGACCGTCACGAGGCATTCGCTGGCCTGCACCAGGGCCGAGGCCCGCAGCTCCGCGGGCACGTCCGGTGCCTCCAGCACGGGGGCCACCGCGGCGAACCCCGTCAGCGGCGCGCCCACGGACCGGGCACACCGCGCGAGCTCGACCCGCAGCAGCCACCCGGTCTCGTGCTCACCGGCGGCCTCGGCCGCCTTCAGCGCGTCGATCGCCCGGTCGGCGACGCGGACGCCGCGGCCCACGCGGTTGCCCGCGAAGACCACCAGCGACTCCGCCCGCAGGCGGTCGGCTTCGTCGCGGCGGGCGGTGGCGAGCGCGAGTGCGCGCTCGCCGAGCACCAGAGCGAGCTCCGGTGCCCGCCAACGCAGCCGCCAGGCGGGCACGACCAGCGTGCTCACCTCGGCGTCCGCCTGCGTCTCGCCCCTCGCCGCCACGACGTCGCCGTTGCCCTCTCAGTCCCGTGTCAGCTTGCGGTACGTGACACGGTGCGGCCGAGCGGCGTCGGCGCCCAGGCGCTCGAGCTTGTTCTTCTCGTAGCCCTCGAAGTTGCCCTCGAACCAGTACCACTTCGACGGGTCCTCGTCCGTGCCCTCCCAGGCGAGGATGTGCGTGGCGACGCGGTCGAGGAACCACCGGTCGTGGGAGATCACGACGGCGCAACCGGGGAACTGCTCGAGGGCGTTCTCCAGCGACCCCAGCGTCTCGACGTCCAGGTCGTTGGTCGGCTCGTCCAGCAGGATCAGGTTGCCGCCGAGCTTGAGCGTGAGCGCGAGGTTGAGGCGGTTGCGCTCACCACCGGACAGCACGCCCGCGGGCTTCTGCTGGTCGGGGCCCTTGAAGCCGAACGCGCTGACGTACGCGCGGGACGGCATCTCGACGTTGCCGACGTGGATGTAGTCGAGCCCGCCGGACACGACCTCCCACACGTTCTTCTTCGGGTCGATGCCGCCGCGGTTCTGGTCGACGTAGGACAGCAGGACCGTCTCGCCGACCTTCACGCCGCCGGCGTCGGGCTGCTCGAGACCGACGATGGTCTTGAACAACGTCGTCTTGCCGACGCCGTTCGGGCCGATGACGCCGACGATGCCGTTGCGCGGCAACGTGAACGACAGCCCGTCGATCAGGACGCGCTCGCCGAAGCCCTTCTTCAGCTTGTCGACCTCGACCACGACGCTGCCCAGACGCGGGCCCGGCGGGATCTGGATCTCCTCGAAGTCGAGCTTGCGGGTCTTCTCCGCCTCGGCCGCCATCTCCTCGTAGCGGTCGAGACGCGCCTTGGACTTCGCCTGACGGGCCTTGGCGCCGGAGCGCACCCAGTCGAGCTCGTCCTTGAGGCGCTTCTGCAGCTTCTGGTCCTTCTTGCCCTGGACCGCGAGCCGCTCGGCCTTCTTCTCCAGGTAGGTGGAGTAGTTGCCCTCGTACGGGTGCGTGCGGCCGCGGTCGATCTCGAGGATCCACTCGGCCAGGTTGTCCAGGAAGTACCGGTCGTGGGTCACGGCGAGCACGGCGCCGGTGTACTGCGCGAGGTGCTGCTCCAGCCACAGGACGCTCTCCGCGTCCAGGTGGTTGGTGGGCTCGTCGAGCAGCAGCAGGTCGGGCTTGCTCAGCAGCAGCTTGCACAGCGCGACGCGGCGGCGCTCACCACCGGAGAGCTTGGTGACGTCGGCGTCCGGCGGCGGGCAGCGCAGGGCGTCCATCGCCTGCTCCAGCTGGGAGTCGAGGTCCCACGCGTCGGCGTGGTCGAGCTCCTCCTGGAGCTTGCCCATCTCCTCCATCAGCTCGTCGGAGTAGTCGGTCGCCATCAGCTCGGCGATCTCGTTGAAGCGGTCGAGCTTCACCTTGATCTCGCCCAGGCCCTCCTGGACGTTGCCGAGGACGGTCTTCTCCTCGTTGAGCGGCGGTTCCTGCTGCAGGATGCCCACGGTGTAACCGGGAGACAGGTACGCCTCGCCGTTGTTCGGCGTGTCCAACCCCGCCATGATCTTGAGCACGCTCGACTTGCCGGCGCCGTTGGGACCGACCACACCGATCTTCGCGCCGGGGTAGAACATGATCGTGACGTCATCGAGGATGACCTTGTCACCGTGCGCCTTGCGCACCTTTTTCATGGTGTAGATGAACTCGGCCATGGCGGCGATCGTAGAGCGGTGCCCAGAGGCTCCTGACCTCGGTCGCCGACTAGCAGCCGTCCACCCCCGGATCGAGCGTCACGCGACTCGGTGACCTGCCCGTTCCGTTCGAACGTGAACGACTCTCGGCGATCGGTCCTCGGCGGCCCCGACCTACGAGCTTCCCTCCTTCTCGCTTCGCAGTGCTCACATCTTCTCCGGCGGCACCGCCGGAACGGGGGGTTCCCGGATTTCCCGTGCGCGGGTGCGTCCGAACGGCGCAAAACTCAGAACGGCGCGGTGTGCGCGACCGGTTCCTCGCCGACCCGCGGTTCAACGACGGGAGCGACGCCGAGTGACTGCACCCGCGTCAGATCCAGCCCGACGTGGAGCGCGTCCAGGTTGAGCGCGATCTTCTTCGCGTCGTCCTTCTCGTAGTGCCGCAGGCGCAGCTTGCCCTGGACGATCACGGGATCACCTTGGGACAGCGTCGTCTTCACGCTGTCGGCGAGCTTGCGCCAGCAGGAGACGCCGAGCCACAACGTCTCACCGTCCTCCCAGTCGCCCAGCGCCGTGTTGTACCGGCGCTCGGTCGAGCTCAGGCGGAAGAACGCATTGCTCCTGCCGTCCTCGCCGTGTTTGTACGACACGGTGCCCGCCACAGTTCCAACGACCGTGACCAGCGTGGAATTCCAGGACATCGGGTTCGCCTCCGGGGGTTCGAGGGGTGCCGGTCCAGCTTGGCCGGGAGGCGGGTGGCGGGGGCCGGGCGGAGCGGGATCTGTGGATTACTCGCGGGTTGTGGACAGGTCGAGATCTTGAAGCCCCTGATCCACCGGAATTGTCGGACCCGCGTGCTAATGGCGCGCTCGAGCGAGCCAAGTGAGTGAGCGCCCACTCATTGACATGAGTGAGTACTCACTCATACAGTGGCGGACGTGTCAGAGGAACCACGCCGCCGCCGCGCCCCCGCGATGAGCCCGGAAGACCGCCGCGAGGCGATCGTCCAGGCGACGCTGCCGCTCGTCGTGAAGGACGGCGCGAACGTCACCACCAGCCAGATCGCCACCGCCGCCGGGATCGCGGAAGGCACGGTGTTCCGCGTCTTCAAGGACAAGGCGGAGCTGCTCGACGCGTGCATCCAGCGCGCGCTGCACTCGGACGAGGAGGTCGCGCGTCTGGAGGCGATCCCGTCGGACGTGCCTCTCGAGGAACGGCTCACCTCGGGTGTGGCGACGTTCAGCGGTTACCTCGACCGCATGTGGGGCGTCATCGGCGCGCTGCGCGAGTCCGGCTACCAGCCGCGCGACGAGGACCACCAGAAGCACAAGGGACCGCCCATCGGCATGCAGCAGCTGTCCGACGCCGTCGCGGGCCTCTTCGGCGACGCGGATCTGCGCGTCAGCCCCGACCTCGCCGGACGGATGCTGCTCGGCGCCGTCTTCACCAACCGCATGGGCTCGGGCTTCGGCCAGACCGTCGCCGAACCCGCGGACATCGTGGAGCTGTTCCTGCACGGAGCACTCAAACCAGGGGGATCAGATGACTGAGCTCATGATCGAAGCTCACGACGTGAGCAAGAAGTTCGGCGACGTGAACGCCCTCGACGGCGTCAGCGTCACCGCGAAGAAGGGGTCCGTCCTGGGCCTGCTCGGCCACAACGGTGCCGGCAAGACGACGTTGGTCAACCTCCTCACCACGATGCTGCCGCCCACCAGCGGCACCGCGAGGGTCGCGGGGTTCGACGTCGTCAAGCAGGCCCACGAGGTCCGCAGCCGCATCGGCCTGACCGGCCAGTTCGCCGCCGTCGACGAGCAGCTCAGCGGCCACGACAACCTGGTGCTGATCGCCCGCCTGCTCGGTGCCAGCCGCAACCAGGCCCACCAGCGCGCGGACGACCTGCTGGAGCAGTTCGACCTCACCGACGCCGCCCGGCGCAACGCCAAGACCTACTCGGGCGGCATGCGGCGCCGCCTCGACCTGGCCGCCTCGCTGGTCGGCAACCCCGAGGTGCTGTTCCTGGACGAGCCGACCACCGGTCTCGACCCGGCCAGCCGCCTCGCGATGTGGGAGATCGTCGAGAAGCTCGTCGCGGACGGCACGACCGTCCTGCTCACGACGCAGTACCTCGACGAGGCCGACCGGCTCGCCGACTCGATCACCGTGCTGTCCCACGGCAAGGTCGTCGCGTCCGGCACCTCCGCCGAGCTCAAGGCGCAGGTCGGGCAGCGCACGGTCACCGTGACGCTCGACTCGGCGTCCGAAGTGGACCTCGCCCTGAAGGCCATCGGCGGCGTCGGGCTCCACCCCGTCGCGGAAGGGCTCACGCTCACCACGCCGGTCAGTGCGTCCCGCGACCTCGCCACGGTCGTACGCGCGTTGGACGACAACGGCTTGGAGGCCCACGAGATCGGCCTCAAGGAGCCCACTTTGGACGACGTCTACCTGACTCTCGCCGCGAACTAGGGGGAAACATCATGGCGACTTTGACTTGGCACGGCAGCAGTTACCCGACGCAGGTTCTCGTACTGACTGGCCGTTCTCTGCGCGCACTGCTGCGCACGCCCGCACTCGTCTTCTTCAGCGTGCTGCAGCCGTTGATCATGCTGACGCTGTTCAGCCAGATCTTCGGCAGCATCACGTCGACGGCGAACTTCCCGCCGGGCATGAGCTACATCAACTACCTGCTGCCCGCGATCCTCGTGAACACCGCGATGCAGTCCTCGCTCGCGTCCGGTATCGGGCTCGTGCAGGACATGTCGAACGGTGTGCTGGCACGGTTCCGGTCACTGCCCATCCGCCCGAGCACGGTCCTGTTGGCGCGCAACCTGTCCGACGCGGTGCGCACCGGCTTCCAGCTCGTGCTGATGATCGCGTTCGGCGTGCTGGTGTTCGGGTTCAGGCCCGACGGCGGCGTGGTCGGCACGGTGGCCGCACTCGGCCTCGCGCTGGTCGTGGGCTGGGCGCTGAGCTGGGTGTTCATCGCGATCGCCGCCTGGGTCCGCAAGGCGGAGCTGATGCAGACCGTCGGCTTCCTGGCGATGTTCCCGCTGATGTTCGCCTCCAGCGCGTTCGTGCCGATCAACGGCCTGCCGGGCTGGCTGCAGGCGATCGCGAAGATCAACCCGCTGACCTACGCGGTCGACGCCGCCCGCAGCCTGGCGCTGGCCCACCCGGTCACCGGGGTGGCGGGCGCGCTGGTCACCAGCGGCGTGATCGCGGCGATCGGAGCGTTCTTCGCGGTCCGCGGCTTCCGCCGGCCGTTGTCGCTCTAATCCTTTCCAGCCATCTTCCGCAGCATCGCGTTGTAGGCCTCGAGGTCGGCGTCCCCATCGGCGTCGGCCTTGCGGTCCATCCGCTTCGCGTCGCGGGTGTCCTGCCGCGCCCACTGCGCCAGCAGAGCGACCATGACGACCAGCAACGGGATCTCGCCCGCCGCCCACGCGATGCCACCGCCGAGCCGTTGGTCCTCCAGCAGGTTCTGCACCCACGGCAACGCCAGGCCGCGGTAGAACTGCTCGCCGATGATGTTCGTGGAGCTCATCAGGATCACGCCGAAGAACGCGTGGAACGGGATCGACGCGAACAGCAGCCCCAGCCGGCCGAGCGGCGGCAGCTTGTTCGGCGACGGGTCCACGCCGATCACCGGCCAGTAGAAGACGTAGCCGGCGAGGATGAAGTGGGCGTTCATCGCGATGTGCGCCCAGTGGAACGGCAGCGCGGCGTCGAAGAGCCCCGAGAAGTACAGGGCGTAGAAGGAGCCGACGAACAGGCCCAGCGCCACGAACGGGTTCGTCAGCAGGCGCGCGAGCGGTGAGTGCACGAACGCCAGCACCCACTCCCTCGGCCCCGGCACCTCCTTGCTGACCGGCAACGCGCGCAAGGCCAGCGTGACCGGTCCACCCAGGACGAACAGGATCGGCGTCAGCATCGAGAGCACCATGTGCGCTTCCATGTGCACGCTGAACATCGCTGGCGAATAGCGGCCCATGCCGGACGAGGTCGCGAAGAGCAACGAGAAGCAGCCGCACAGCCACGCCGCCGTACGACCGACCGGCCACTTGTCGCCGCGCTTCACGAGCCTGCGCACACCCAGCACGTAGAGGAGCGCGAACGCCAGCGCCGCCGTGCCGAAGATGAGGTCGAACCGCCAGTCGAACAGGATGCTCGCCAGCGTCGGCGGTCCGTCGAGGTCGTAGCCGATGGCGATCTCCACGCGGCTGGGCAGGTCGAGGCTGCCGCCCGGTGGAGGCGTGCGGGCCAGCGCGACGGCCAGTCCGATCGTGAACATCATCAGCAGCACTTCGAGGCCCGCGAGCTTGAGCAACGCGTGCGGCTTGCCGTCGGCCACGCCCTTCACGCCGCGTTCGCGCTGGAAGTAGCCGAACACGCCGAGCAGCAGCAGACACGCGAGCTTGCCGAGCGTCAGCAGGCCGTAGGTCGACGTGACGAGGTCGGTGGGGGTGATGCGCACCAACGCGTTGACCACGCCCGAGACCGCCATGACGATCCAGCACACCAGCGCCAGCTTCGAGAACCTCGCCGCGGCGAGAGGCAGGTGCGCGCCGCCACGCCTGCCGTGCGCGAGCAACGCGATCAGGCCGCCCACCCACAGCACCGCGGCGACGAGGTGGAACAGCAGGCTGTTCGTCGCCATGTCGTGCGAGCCGCCGGACGACGAGTGTCCCGTGACGGCGACCGGGACGAGCGCGAAGATCGCCAGGAACAGCAGGACCGTCGTCCATCCCCACGACAGCACCAGACGGCACGCCACCGCGAGCAACGCCACGAGGATCGCCGTCAGCATCCACGCCTTCGACTGCTCCAGGAGCATCGCCGTCGCGATCATCTGGCTGAGCGTGAAGGACGTCACCGAACGGTCGATCGCGGCCGCTGTGTTGAAAGGCACAGACAACACCGCGCCCACGAGCCAGACCAGCGCGAACCATCCGGCGGTGCGCATCGCGGCGTAACCGTCCGCCGCGAGAGTGCCGGATTTCTGCGGTGGCACGAGGAACGCCGCCAGCAGCAACGAGCCGATGGTCACCACCGCACCGGTCTCGGTCAACACGCGCACGACCAGCAGTCCTGCCGGAGGGTCGGCGGAAAGCGCGCTGAACGCGACGGCGGCGAGAGCCGCCACAGCGAAGCCGATGACGACGAGGGGCACCAAACCCGTTCTGGTGGAGCGTTCGATTGGCACGACCCGGAGCCTACGACCCTCTAGGGTTGCGCCGTGTGAGACGTTCTCTCCTCCCCCTGCTCGTCCTTCTCGCGTTAACCGGGTGCAGCTACCGCGTCCAGGGCGAACCCATCGCCGCGCCACCTCCGCCGCTGGCGATCGAGACGCCGCGCAAGACCGCCGGCGTCGATCCGTGCAAGCTCGTGACGGAGAAGGACCTCAAGCCGATCGGGACGCTCCAGTTCGTCCCCGCTCCGCGCGTCGAGATGCCGAACTCGTGCCTCTTCACGCTCAAGGAGAACGCGTTCGTGCTGGTGGCGGTCCCGTACCGGTCGTTCGACGAGTCGAAGCGCATCCAGAGCAAGGGCCAGGAGGTCCAGACCGGCAAGCACGCCACCTGGCTCAGCTGCGGCAAGCAGGAGAACGAGATGGTGTGCACCGCCACCATCGCCGTGACGCGCACCGAGTCGTTGATGGTCGCCATCGGCATGGGCGGCGGCGTCTCGGAGGCCAAGGCACGCGACACCCTGGAACCGCTCAGCCAGGAGGCCCTCAAACGCGTGCCGGCCGCCTAGCCGCACGCCGGGCCAGCCAGGCCGACGGGATGATCAGCGCGGCGACCAGCGCCACGAACCCGAGCGACAGCACGAGCGAACTGACGTGCGCGAGCCCGCCCACGATCGGCGGGCCCGCGAGGAAGCCCGTGTAGGCGATCGTCGTCACCAGGCCGAGCTCGCGTTCGCCACCGCTGCCGTCCGCGCGCTTCCCGACCTCGCTCGCGAGGTCCATGACCACCGGGAACGAGTACGCGAGCCCCAGCCCGGCCAGGCCGAACCCGACGTACCCCGCCACCGGGACGGGAGCCAGGACGGCCAGCGCCAGCCCGGTCGCGGCCAGGCCACCACCCGCCGCGAGGAGCCGGTGCGGCCCCAGCTTGCGCTGGACCGGCTCGCCGAACCACCGCGCGAGCGCCATCGCGACGGAGTAACCCGCATAGGCGTACGCACCGGCCGCGTCGCCCGTACCTCGCTCACGCACCATGAACAGCGCAGACCAGTCCGCCGCCGCGCCCTCCGCGATAGCGCTGCACAGCGCCACGCACGCCAACAGCCAGAGAACCGGGCTCTTGAGCACGTTGGTGCGTTCGATGACTTCTTCCCTATGACGCTCCCCCACACCGCCGGGGATCTTCTTCGCGATAACCGCTACTACGAGAACGCCCACCAACGCCGTGATGAGGAAGTGCCTCATCGGCGTCCACTGCACCTGCGCGGCCGCGGCGCTGCCCAACGACCCGATAAGGCCGCCGACGCTGAAGCCCGCGTGGAACTGCGGCATCAACGGCCGTTGCAACTCGCGCACGACGACGACTGCGGCCATGTTCATCGACACGTCCATCGCGGCGATCGACGCACCTAGTGCGACCAGCGTCAGACCAAGCTGCAACGGCGACTGTGAGAGCGCGAGCACGGGCAGCATCAACGGACTGAGCAAACTGCTCGCTATCAGTACCCCGCGCGACCCGTATACGGCGCAGACCCGTGCCGCCAACGGCGCGGTGAACGCCAGTCCCGCGCTGGCCCCGAGCAGCGCGAGACCGAGACTGCCCACCTCCGCGCCGACCTGGTCGGCGAGCGCGGGCACGCGGGCGGCCCAGGTACCGAAGACACCGCCGTTCAGTAGGAAGACGATGAACGTGGCCAGGCGTCGTGACATGCCCCCAGCATGACTGAAGCGCTTCAGCCCCGCCAGCGTATTACGTGCGATCCCTCGAATACGATGCTGACCGTGGACTCCGATCGCCGACGCAGGCCGACGCTGGACACCGTCGCCGCAGCCGTCGGGGTCTCCAGGGCAACGGTGTCGAACGCGTACAACCGCCCCGACCAGCTGTCGTCGTCGCTGCGCGAACGCATCCTCGAAACAGCGCTGTCCCTCGGCTACACGGGCCCGGACCCGGTCGCCCGATCGCTGGCCACCCGCTCGTCCGCGGCCGTGGGCTTCATGCTGCCGCAGGGCCTCTCCGGCGCCTTCTCCGATCCGGCGCTCTCGATCGTGCTCGACGGCCTGGCCTCGACCGTCGACGGCCACGACCACAGCCTCGTCCTCATGCCGGGCGACGCGACCGGCGGCCCACGGCCGTCGATCGTGACGCGCGCCCAAGCGGACGTGATGGTCGCCTACTCCCTGCCCGACACCGCCCCGGCCCTGGCCGCCGTAGCCGCCCGAGGCCTGCCGCTGGTCGTCATCGACCAGCCCGTACTCCCCGGCTCGGCCCGCGTGGAGGTGCAGGACTACGCCGGCACGTGTGCCGCGGCGACCCACCTGCTGGAACTGGGCCACACCACGTTCGGCGTCCTGTCCTTCGCCCTGCACCCGGACGGAGCATCCGGCCCGGTGTCCCCCGACCGCCGTTCGGCCGTCCCGTTCCGCGTGAGCCGCGACCGCCTCGGCGGCTACCTCGACACTTTGGCAAAAGCCGGGGTGAAACCGGACAATGTTCCGGTGTGGGAGGCCCGCGGCAGTGATCGCGAACTCGGACGTCTAGGCGCGCGGTGGTTGCTGACCCGCACGCCACGCCCGAGCGCCCTGCTGTGCACGTCGGACCAACTGGCCTTCGGCGCCCTGCAAGCCGCCAGGGACCTGAATCTCACCGTGCCGGCGGACGTGTCCGTGGCGGGCTTCGACGACGTCCCCGAAGCGGCCTACAGCGACCCACCGCTGACTACCGTGCGTCAACCCCTGGCCGACAAGGGCCGCAGAGCGGGCGAGCTGGCGCTGAAGTTACTGGCCGGCGGGAGACCACCGAGGCCGACGAGACTCGACGTTTCCCTCGTGAAGAGAGCCTCAACGGCCCCTCGAACGTGATCCCCATCACGTTTAGACTGTTTTCGTCACCCATTTGGACGTAGGGCGGAAACGGTCGATCGACTCCGGACGATGTGTCCGGTGGGGGCACCGGTGGCCACGAATCGTGGCTGCCTTCGCACCCCTCCAGCCTCTGTAGCTCAGTGGAGAGAGCGAGGGACTTCTAATCCCGAGGTCGCAGGTTCGAATCCTGCCAGGGGCGCTGGAACAGATGGCCGCTGATCTGCATCGACAGGTCGGCGGCCATCGTCGTTCCTACGCACTGACGGCTGCCTGCCGCTGCCCCTCCAGAACCGCCTGAACGCTCTCTGCAGCGGCCCGCTGCAGTTCCGTGTCCAGCTGCCGGTCCTCCATCGCGTCGAAGGCCATGAACGGCGCCAGCCGGAGTAGGCGCTTCAAGAAATCGCGAAGTACGTCTCGTTCCTTCGCGCCGGCTCGATCCAGGCCCACCCATACCCGCAGGATTGCTTTGACCACGTACGGGCTTCCGCCCAGTGCCCTTCGACGGGAGTAGATCTGGTCGAACGCCGCTTCGCCCAAGATCGTCAACGCCGAGTAGGGCCTCGGGTCATTCGGATCGTGGACGAGGTGCGCTCGCCACCACAGTCGACCGAAGACGTGGCGGGTGATGTCGGAGCCTTGCACGTTGTCGGAGTTCTGCGACTGCGTGCGCCAGTACGCGACGTCCGGGAGCAGCACCAGGGAGAGGAAGGCCCAGATGTCGCCGGACGCCGCTTCTGCGGGTACCAGACCCATCTCGCTGTGCAGCATCTCGGCCAACGCGAGGTCGAACGCGGTCTTGGCGGCTTGATCCGATTTGGCAGGAAAACCCGCCTCCGCTGCCAACGCCACGACCTTCGTCCGAAGCTCGGCAAGATCGGCGGGACTTACCCGGTCACCTCCCGTGGCCACGAACACCGCCGACAGGTGAGAGGTGCCGTGGCGAGCCGTGAGGTCGGGCAAGTCCAGGTCGCGGTACTCCTCGAACAGGGACTTCGCGTGCCAGGGCAGCAGGCGGGGGTAAAGCCGGCTCATCACGCCTCCTCGAAGAGACTCACGGCAGCCTGGACCTCGGTGGCGAAGAGGTTCGGCGACTGCTCACGCCGTTGACGCAGATGCTGGACGGACGTGTACGGGAACAGGTTGGTCACCAGGCTTTGCAAGGTGGCGCCCAAGCTGTCCTCCGCGTAGTCGGCCTCCAAGGTGAAGTCGGAGTCCGCCAGTGCGTGCTCGATCATGGTTCTGGCGATGTCGGCATAGGCGGCGGACAGGTACACCTTGTCGATCGGGCGAGGCGTCGCGGCGTTCTGGAAGGCGGTGACGACTGCCTTCTTCTGCTCGTTGATGAGCAGAAGAAGAGCTCCCATGGTGGCGGTGTTCAGTTCTCCGCTGAGCTGGACGTGCCACGCGGACTCGGCAGGAAGCTGGGTGGACCCGAAGTCGACCACGGCGATCGGGAACTGCGGCGCGTCGCCTTGGAGGTGCAGTGTGCGCCTGTCCGTCCACAGCACCGATCCACCACGACGTGGGGCGGCGATCGCGCTGGTCTCCACCGGCTCCGCGAGAACCAGCTGGGTGTCGAGTGTCAGCTGACCTCCCAGCTGGGTGCCGGGCAGCTCGATGTCGAGCTCGACCGTGTGGGCACCTCCACCGGACAACGGGATGCGCTTGGCCGTTCCTCGCAGACTCGACCCCTTCGCCGTCCACACGACCACCAGCGACAACTTCACATCGGTTGTCAGTCCGGTCGATGCGTACACGGCGTCGAGATCGACGTGGACCTCGTTCTTGAGGCGGAGGCTCGTCTGGTAGTCCCAGTCGGGCAACGCGTCCGGCAGCTCGAAACCCTGCCCGTCGACCACGAGGAGCCACTGCTGCGCTTTCACCGCCTCGTCGCCCGGCGTGCGGTAAGGAAGTGCTCTGCGGCTCACCTCGAGACCTCCGCTCGCTTCACCGCGACACCGATCTCCGTCACCGTGTCAGGCGCGGGAACGACCAGGAGACGCCAGATGTCCGGTCCTCCCGAGACGACGAGAGCGTTCGTCCGATCGATCAGCCCACGCTCGTTCTCCCAGCCGAAGAACTCGGGCTGGGGCGCTCCGATGGGCGGATCCGTCTCCCGCACCCCGTTGCCGGGAAGAAGGATCGACAGCTGGGGTGCCACCAGCTGTGTCCCCGGTACGGGCAACCGGAACTCCTGCACCAGGACGACCTGCCCATCACGGTCCTCGTAATAGGGCTCGGCGATGTACTGCACCTTCGGGCGGGCAGCGGGGGCCTGCGGTTTGGGCGACGCGGGAAGGGTGCCGGCCAGGGATTGCCAGTCGGGCCGCTCGTCCTGCGCATTCGCGTCGAACGGCAGCTCGGTCCGATCAGCGGAGATGCCCTGCTCGCCGGTCTGATGACCATCCCACGGTCGCACGTCGGGTACCGGGGTCGGACTCTGCGGCTGAGCCGCGCTCACGAAGGGCTCGGACTCCTCTGGTGCCCACTCGACGTCTTCGTCCTCCGTCGACGCCAAGGGGCCTGTCTTGGGCTTCCCGAACCGGACACCGCCGCCGATTCCCCACGCTCCGGTGACGAGGCTGGAGAACTCTCGGCTCGCCGCGCCCAGGGGGACCTCCACTCCAGGCGACTTGACCTTGTCGTTGATCTCGACGAGTGCGTCGAGCTTCTCCTTGAGCCGTGTGAAAGTCACCTTGACGTAGGTCTTGTCGCGCCCCTCCAGCGATTGCCACGCCCACGCGTCGTGGGTCGGCGGTTCGGAGGCGGCGAACACCGAGTCCATGTCCTCCGTCGCGCGGAACACGCCGGCGTAGGACATGTACTCCGCGGAAGGTTTCGGACCTTGGTGATAGGTCACGACGAGCTCCGCCGTTCGCATCAGGCAAACGTGGTGCACCGTCTTGTCGATCCCCATGCCGGCCGCGGCGGCCGTGGGCTCCACGGGCGGAGCGAGGCGCTTCTCCAGGCCGAGCCTGCCGAGCACGCGCTTCGGGCTGTAGGACTCCAGCACGTGACTCTTGTCCGAGGAGCACATGTTCTCGTAAGCCTCGACGAAGATGTCGATCGGACGGGTGTTCCTGGGATCCGGGACATCCACCTCGGAACCCTGATGGCGCACGGAGAACGTCATCGGTGGACGCCCGCCCGCAGGTGTCAGCATCTTCGGCCACAGGTTCCACAGGATCGCGTCGGCCAGGTAGCTCGTCGCCTCGCGCGGATCCCGGTCGCCGAGCTCGGGGTCGATCACCACGATGCTGGTCCCGGTCTCCTCGGCCTCGAACGCGCGCAGGCCGAGCCGGTGGGCCATGACCTCGGCGTCCGGTCCGGTCAGCGGTTCGATGACATCGCCGTCGTTGTTCCCCCACCAGTGACGGCCGGTGTAGCGCGTCGCGTCGTCACCTTTGCCCTTCACGTGGCTCTGCCAGAGCGCGACTCCGATGAGACGGGTCTCGAATCCTTCCTCCACGCGACAACGGGTGTGCACCAGCACGGCGCCGGACTTCGCGATGAGGTAGAAGATGCCCTTGCCGAATCCGTAAGTACCGCCGCCGAGGGCGGTATCACGTGGCTCACCGATGTTGCGGACGAACGACACGAAGTCGTGGTCCTGGGTGACCGCGCTGTCGGCTCGCGTCGGCCCACCAAGCCCGCTGGTGCCCCGATCCGAGATCGTCAGGATGTCGATGGTCGGCGCCGACACCGACGCCCGGAGCGGGAGATGTTCGGTCTGGGGCGCATCCCTCAGCAGCTCCTCCCGCCAGACCGGGGCGTGAGCAGCTCCGACCGTCTGGTACTCGATCCGGTAGTCCACCGTGCGGTCGGGAAGTCGGGCGTCCCAACTGTTCTGAGCCGACTCGCGCACCAAGACCGTCAGGAGGTCCAGCTCCGGACGGCCGAGCTGGTTGCGGATTCCTTCGGCCGCACTCGCACCTTCAGGCGGAAAGGGTTGTGAGTACCACGCGGCGTTGTTCATCAGTTCCCCCGAATGATCTCGGCAAGACGATCGTCGATCTGCGACTTGTCCAACGGCTGCGTCGCGACAGCGTCCAGGTCGACGGTGTAGTGGACGTCCCGGACCGACTCCGGAACCGAGTCCGAGCGAACCCGAGGAAATGAATCGGCGATCTCGTACCACCGTTCCTCGTGAACGGTGAACCGAACGTCGCGGTAGAGATCGGCGTCCACGGGCCTGTACCCGACCATCGCCAACTTCGTGAAGAACCCGCTCTCGTCATCCGCCAGCCGTCGGATCTGGTCGAGCAGTTCCAGCAGCCCCGTCCCCTGCCCTTCTGAACGGGCGAGCCTGAACCACACGAGGTGGAGGTCACCTCCCTTGGGCACCTCCAGTTGCGCGGTCCCGTGAACGCGGAACCGGCGTTCCTCCTGAGCCAGCGACGACTTGACCTCGATGGCGTGCGCTCCCACGAGAACGTCGTGCTTGGCACCGGTCGGGCCGAGCCACCAGTCGGTGGCGGTCGGCCAGGACTCCAATAGGCGGCGAAGCACGAGGAGCTCGCCGAACAGTCCTGCGAGCTGTTCGGAGCCGAGTTCGGAGGACGACTTCTGAAACAGGGCCCGCCAACGGTCCAGAACCGAGTACAGAGCCTTCAGCGGACGGTTCGGCGTAGCCGTGACAGCGTGAAGCACGTCCTCGCACAACCCGGTGAACACATCGTTCAGATCGGTACGCGCGCAGCACAAGTCGGCGTAGCGAACATACGTAACGTCATCTTCGAGGGGTCGCTCACGCAGGCGCAGGGCCGATCCATCGCCTCTTGTCCGCACGTGCTGCTGCGAAGACAGCGGTACGAGCAGATGGCGACGGCCTTCGTGGTCCACTGCCACGTTGAGCCGTCCGCTGCCCGACACGACCGGGAGCGCGGAGGTCCGAAGCCTGTTCGGCGCGGAAGCAACGTCCTGTTCGAGCTCGTTCCAGTGTTCGTCCAGCAGGTTTCGGAGACGGTCGGCCATCACCTCTCCTCTTCGTCCAGGCCGGTGAGGTCCTCCTCCTCGATGTCGACCTTCGACAGGTCCGCACTGACGTAGGTCCACTTGACGGCGTTGTCCTGGCCGCTCGGCTTGGGGAACACCAGGCCGACCCCGATGGCGTCTTCCTCCAGCCCGAGAGGTTCGCGTGTCGGTTTGTGGGGCATGGAGTTCTTGTCGATCGCGTAGAGGACGAGAAGGCCGGTCGACGGCAGTTGAGCACGACGCAGATCTTCGATACGCCGTTCGGTCAGGCTGCTCTTGCTCGAATCCGTCCGCAGGTCGATGGCCGCGTCCCTACGGCTCATCAGCGTCTTGATGTCGACGGTTCCGTCGATGACCTTGCTCGGCAGCCGGGCACGGGTGTTCTGTCCGACGCACACATCGGGCGCGAACGCGAACGACCTGGTGTCCGGCCTGTCCAGGGGGTTGCCGACGATCGCCACGTTCCACCAACGCAGTGCAGAAGCCGCAGTAATCCGCTTCTTGATGTAAGCGGTGATCAGCCCGGCGTCACACTCCTGCGAATTCTTGTGGAACTCGTAAGCTGCCAAGAAGTCCAGGATCCGTTCGTGAGAGACGTCCCTGAACAGGAAACGTCCGTCAGGCAGACCGGGGTCTCGAACGACCTGGTCGTGGATCGCGCCTGCGACAAGATCCCGTGCCGCTCGCTGGTTGTTCCTCAGCCACTCGGGATCGGTCTTGAAGTACCTGGTCTGGATGCGCAGCCCGCCATAGGCGAACTCGGCCTTGACGGCGTCCTTCATCTTCGCGGCGGCCGTCACCCTCAACTTCGGGTGGGTCCTGAGGCGCACCGCGAACTGCATCGGCGTCTTGTCCTCGACCATGTAGACGTCGATGTCCCGCCGCATCTCGTTCTCGACCGTGGCGAGATGGCGGAACCAGTCCCGAAGTTCGTCGGTCATCCAGATACGGGGCAGGTCCGCGTATCCGTTGCGATAACCGAACCAGCGTCCCATCTGCAGCAGCGTGTCGTACGCGGAGACGGCGCGCACGAAGTAGCTCACCGCCAGCCCTTCCAGGGTCAGGCCTCGGGACAACGTGTTCCCGCCGACCGCGATGGCGGTGACCGGCCCGCCTTCGTAGTCGAGCCTGTCCTTGCTGCTCGAGTTGTCCATGACGATCCGGCAGGACCGGATGGACTCCGCCAGAGCGTGTTCGATCTCGCCGAACTCGAGTGTGCGTTCCCCGAACAGCGCGGCGTTGACCCTGCTCGTCTCCTTCTCCCACAACGTCCGGAACTCGTCGAGCAGATCGCGGTCTCCCGACTCGACAGCTCGAAGACATTTCTCCCTGAGCCCTCGAAGCGGCGGACCGAAACTGTTGTGCACCGAGGTGTTCACGCTCGTGTGGATCAACATGGTGCAGTGGGCCTTGCCCGTGCCCCGCACCCGTCGAGCGGCTGTCGTCAGCCAGAAGTAGAGGATCGCGTCGCGGAGGCTTCCCGCGATGGTCGGCATGAACCCGTCGACATCGGTCTTCGACGCAGGCCGGACGAGGTGCACCTCGTCGTCGGGCACATCGCGGATCATGTCGTGGCCGTCGAAGACGTCTTCCGGGTCCTCACCGTCCAGCGCGTCACGGCCGAACAGGACCTCGGTGCCGAAGTGGCCTTCCGGCTGCGGCAGGTTGACGATGAAGTCCCTCGGGTACAGATCTTCCGGCACCGACGGGTCGATCAGGAGGTTCGCGAACGGGGTGGCCGTGTAGCCGACGTACGCCGACTTCGGCAGACGGTTGAGGATCCGGCAGATCAGCGGGTTGATCGTGCCGGTCGCCACGGTCGCCTGATCGGCTTCGTCGTCGATGATCAACGCCGGGCAGTCGCGCAGGTGCCCCGACGCGGACGCCAGCCACTGGTCGAACTTCTCCAGAACGGTCCGGTTCTTCTTGATGACGCACAGCACGTGCTGCTTGTTGCCCGTGGCGAAGTACCCGGCGGCGTTCGCAGGCGGGTAGAAGTCCTTGTCGGGGTCGGTGAGCTGCATCCAGCCCGACGGGTTGGGCTCGACCAGCTGTTGCTCCAGCCGGAGTTGCGTTTGCCTGCGCAACCCGTTGTGAATACCGGCGAGCACGATGAACAGCTTGTACCCGCGGTCGGCGGCTTTGGCCATGACCGCGGTGAAGTTCGTTGTTTTGCCTGATTGAACGTATCCGACCACCAACCCGCGGGTGGAGAACGTCTTCTCCTTCGGGTGACTCAGCATGGAGACGACCTTGGTGGACGCCGCGTCGAGATTGTCGATCGACGAGTCGGACCAGCCGTCTTTGCCGAGCAGACCCTTGATGGCGGGCCAGCACTTGTCCTTGGGACGAGGGCCGGTGTACCAGGTGAAGCGATTGCCGAGGACCACCGACCTCGGCTCCTCCCGCTCCTTGATCTTGATCGTCTCACGCTCGTGGCGGTCCCTGACCTGCTGCAACAGCTCCTGACCGACGCTCAGGATCTCCATCTTCTTGATCGCCTCGTCCGGCGTGCCGGACTCCAGCAAATCCAAGAAGACGTCGTACACCTGATCGAGCTTGGACGACACGGATCCTCCACGGTGCGGGCAGAACGCGTTTCTGGAGGCACTTTTGAGCGAATTCGCTCCATACCCCCGTCATCTGCCAAGTAACATCTACGATCGCACAAGTCGATCCATTCGTTACTCGAATCGCCACCGTCCGGCGGAACTGGGCTCAGATGGAGTACGTGTCGATACCGTCTGCGATCCGAGACCACGCCATCGGGTGCGTGACAACGCCTTTCCGCCGGCCTACGTGCGAACAGAGGTTCGATCAGCCGAGTGAAGACCCAGGTCGCCGGGCATCGCCGCGCGTGAACAATCGAACTCGTGGACAAGATCCGGTTGGGCACCTTTGTCGTGGTCGCGGTGCTGGTCGTGCAGACGGTGGCCAGCCTCGTGTGGCGTGCCGATGCGACGCTGACCGGCATTGCGCTCGCGTTCAACGCAGTCGCCGCTGTGTCCACGGCGCTGTTCGTCAAGAGGGGCGGGCGGGCTGCGTGGGTTGTCGGTGGGTGGTGTGCCGGGTTCTTCGGGTGGCACGTGGTCGGGCTCGGTGAGCTGGCCGGGTGGTGGACGACCGGGCTGGACGCAGCGTTCCTCCTGGGCTCGTCGTACCAGCTGTCGGTCGTCTACCAGGCTGTTCTGGCCACGGCCTGCGGGTTTGCCGTGCACCTGTTGTTGCCGCGGCGGTCAGCGCCAGGCGTCTAGGGCGCCGGCCACGTAGGTGTCGAAGTCGGTGGGCCGACGGCCCAGCAGGCGGCTCACGTCGTCGGTCGGGGTGGCCAGCAGGCCTGTGCGCATGGCGTCGTACATGCCGTTGAGCTCGGTGGCGTCGTCTTCGGAGAGGCCCTCGGCCAGGAGGAAGTCGCGGTACTCGGCCGGGGTCAGCCTGGCCAGGTCCACCGGGCGGTTCAGGGCCGTGGAGATCTTGCTGACGGCTGTGGCGAACGTGAGGGTGTCCGGGCCGGTGAGGTTGTAGGTCTGGCCCTCGTGGCCTTCGGTGGTGAGGGTCAGGGCCGCTACTTCGGCGATGTCGTGGACGTCGACGAACGGTTCCGGGGTGTCGTCCACGGGGAGTGCGAGGCGGCCGGCTCGGATGCCGGCGTGCCAGAGCTCCTCGGAGAAGTTCTGAGCGAAGTTGTTGGCGCGCAGGATGGTCCAGGGGACTGAGGAGTTGCGCACTGCTTCCTCAGCTGCGTGCATGCCGGCGAAGACGGTGGACGGGAACCTGTCCAGGTTTCGGCCGGAGAGCAGGACCAGGCGTACGCCTGCGGTTTCAGCCTTGCGGACGAACGGGGCGGCAAGTGCTGGGTCGTGCGGCGCGATGACGTAGGCCGCGGTGGCGCCGGAGAGAGCCGGCTGCCAGGTCGACTCGTCGGACCAGTCGAAGCGGACGGCGCTGGAGCGGGAGGCGGCCCGGACTGCGGCGCCGGTGTTCTTGAGCGCGTTCACCACGCGGCGGCCCGTTTTGCCGGTCGCGCCCAGGACGAGGATCTCTTGTGTCATGGCCTCCACTGCACCTCAAGTGGGCTGTCGAGGGCATGGGTGAGCGTTCAGCACAGCTGTCCGATCGTCCCGGACGTATGTTGGGAAGCATGGAGCCGTTCGACGAACTGCTGCGCGGGGTGCGCGCGGATGGCGCCGGCGTGCGTCGGGTGGAGGTTGCCGGGACGCGGGTGCGGGCCGGTCTCACGTTGTACGCGGTGGTGTCCGGCGAGATCGCTGTGCTGGACGCGACCGCGGGTCCTGGGGACGTGCTGGTGGTGCGGGATTCCGTTGCCGTGCACGGGAACGCGTCGGTGGTCAGCGGGACGTATGACGTGCTGGGGACCGTCGCTCGCCGGTTGACGGAGGTGCTGCCGGACGCGCTGGTGGCGCCGGGGACCGATGGGTGTGCGGAGTTCTACGGGACGTTGGGGGACGAGTCCAGCGTGGTGGCGGACCGGCTGCTGGACTGGCTGATGGTCTGCGCGCTGCGGGAGTGGTTCGACCGCGAGCACGACGAGGGCTGGCTGGCCGCGCTCGCGGACGAGGTGGTGGGGCCGGTGCTGCGGGCGATGCACGACGATCCCGCGCGGGCGTGGACTCTGGCGTCATTGGCGAAAGAGGCCGGGGTGGCGCGGACGACGCTCGCCGGGCGGTTCTGCCGGTTGGTCGGAACGCCGCCGCTGACCTACCTGACGGAATGGCGGATGGCGCTCGCGGCCGACCTGCTGGCGGAGTCGTCGGCGACGGTGGCCTCGGTGGCGCGGCGGGTCGGGTACGCGGACGCGTTCGGGTTCAGCGCCGCGTTCAAGCGCGTGCACGGCTTCAGCCCCAGCGAGTGCCGCACGAGGTGCGCCGTGAGCGCGTGACGTCCACGCAGCATCGAACGAAGTCGGTGACGGCGTCTCCCGCGTCTGGCTGCCACGCGACGGCGATCTCGCTGGGACTCACGCCCGTCACCGGCACATAGACCACGTCCGGTCGCGCGTAGAAGTGCGGCGCGGACGCCGGTACCAGCGCGATGCCGTGCCCGCTCGCCACGGCGCCCAGGAACTCGTCGGGCTTCTCCACGACGGCACCGATGCACACCTCGCGTCCGTCCCTTTCGGACAGAGCGAGCCAGTGGTCGCGCCACGCTCCCTTCAAAGCCGGGGCGACGACGACCGGTTCGTCCCACAGCTCGGGGAACGCGATCTCGGCGCGACAGGCCAGCGGATGTGCGGAAGGCAGTGCCACGCAACGACGTTCGCTGAACAGCACCCGCACCTTGCACCCCTCTTCGCCGAGGAAGGGCAGGCGCAGCAACGCGACCGGCACGTCCGCGGTGGCCAGGCCCGCCGACGGGTCCGACCACGGCGCCTGTTCGAGGTCGACCCGCCACCCCGGTCTGACTTCGCCGAAAGCACTGACGATGCGTTGCGTGGCGTCGCCGGCCGCACTGGCCAGGAACCCGACGCGCAACACCCTGGCCGCACTCCGCGTCTCGCCGACGGCGGCGTCCCACCCGGCGAGCACCGGCGGGACCCGCGCGGCGAAGGCACGGCCTGCGTCGGTCAGCCTCATCCCGGTGCTGGACCTGGTGAAGAGCCGCACGCCCAGCTGCGACTCGAGGTGCTTGAGCTGCTTGGTGAGCGACGGTTGCGACACGAACAGCCGGTGCGCCGCGCGCGTGAGGTTGCCCTCCTCAGCGATGGCGGCGAAGTACCGCAGCAGCCTCGTGTCGACGTCCATCGGGTCAGGTTAGGAGATCGGCATCAACCACAGGTGAGCCCGGCGTCAGTCAGGAAGCGTGTAGCAGTACCTGGTCGGCGTCAGGCGGTCGTCCTCCGGACTCCAGTCGGACCACACCCGAAGCTCTCCTCCGGACAGGTCCCAGCCGCCGAGGCCGTCGTTCACGGCGTGAATGCGGTCCACCACAACGAGATCTGTGGGGTGGTTCCGCGCGTGGCGCACCTCGTTGACGGTCAGTTCGATCTCGGCGCGCCACGAGGTGCTGCCCTTGACCTCGACGTGACGTTCCGGGCCGATCCCCAGCACACGCAGGTCGTAGGGCTTGCCGAGCTCGTCGATCTGCGTCGCGCCCAACCCGAGGTAGTGCTCCTTCGCCATGTCGACGGAGTAACGCTCGACCGCCAGCCTCAGTGCGACGTCCTGCAGGCGCCCGAGGGTCGACGGTTCCCGCGGCGCGTCGCGCTCGAACGCCTGCCGGATCTCCTCCACCTCGGTCAGCTCCGGAATCGCGTGCACCAAGGCCGCCGGGAACTTGGTGAGGTAGGCCTGCGCGGCTCGCACCTCGTTCGAGCGGTAGAAGATGAACGGCAAGTACAACGACTCGCCGAACCGCTCCTTCAAGCCCGCGAACACTTCTTCGAGCACGGGGCGCAGCTCGGCCACCCTCGCCCGGTCCAGCGGTCGTTCGAGGCGGTTGAAGCCACCGCACCGCATCCGCCAGCCGCGGCCGATCGTCGGGATGCCACGAGCTCGGCCGTACGTGCCGCGCGCCTGCCAGACGTAGTCGTCCTCTTCCGCCAACGGACCGGTCACCACCGACCAGCCGGCCAACGCGGGGCGGCCCAGCAAGGTGCGGTGCCAGTGGAACACGACATCGCCCGGACGTAGCTCGGTGACCAGCGAATACGACCACTCCTCGATGCCACGGGCGTTGCGTTGCGGCGCGTTGACGTCAACACCGGGGTCTGGACGGTCGGTGACCTCCATCCAGTACCGCTCCGCGGGATCGCCCGCCCACCAAGCGTTGATCTTCACCACTGCATGGTGCCGCAGCTGCTGCGGTACGCCAACGGCTTATGGCACGCCGTAGGTCACGGATACGGCCACCCGTTGGGCCTGCACACCTTGCCGTCCTGCGGGATGAACGCCCCCTGCGGCACGCCCCCGGTGATCCGCACGATCTCGTCGTTCGACACGCTGAACGTCTGCTGCATCATCACCGGCGCCGGCCCGCCCGCCGCGCCGCACGGCTGGTGGCCCTGGCCGAACGCGTGGCCCACCTCGTGGTTGACCATGTACTGCCGGTATGAGGTGAGGTCGGGCAGGAACGCCACGGCGCCGCGGAACCAGCGTGCGGCGTTCAGCACCACGAAGCCGCCGTCGCGGCAGGAGACGTCGACCGGGATCTCGAAGCCGCACACGGCTCTGGCGGTGTGCTGGGACGCGAGTCTGATGCGGACCGAGGCCGGGCCGGAGACGCGCTGAACCGCACGGGCGCCACGGGCGGTCCAGCCGCGCGGGTCGGTGAGGGTGGCGTCCACGAAGGCGGCGAAGGCCTGGTCGTCGACGGTGATGCCGTCCTCGACCTCGACGGCGTAGGTGCGCAGCGGGCCGGTGCCGACCACCGGGCCCTCGCCGGG
The DNA here is from genome assembly GCF_042738015.1 of Lentzea sp. NPDC059081. Lineage (NCBI taxonomy): Bacteria > Bacillati > Actinomycetota > Actinomycetes > Pseudonocardiales > Pseudonocardiaceae > Lentzea > Lentzea sp. NPDC059081. Next base: position 13,625 of record NZ_JBHYGW010000019.1, on the reverse strand, counting down.
GACGACGTGGAACGTGCCCGTGCCCGTCTCGGGGAAGGTGGGGCCGTCCGGCAGGTCCGAGCTGGAGGCGTACACACGCGGCGCCGAAGACGGGACGGCGGACGACGAGGACGAGACGACAGGCGCCGAAGGTGTCGTGGTCGGGGCGGCCGCGGGGGACGTTTCGCCTGCCAGTTGCGTCGCCGTGAGCAGGAGGGCCGTCAAGGCCACGGCCGACAGGACCATGTGCACCTTCATGACGGCCACGCTCGCCGGAACTGATGAAGAACTTGTTTGCGTTCCGCTTGACTGTCGTGAAGGGCTGCATACTGCGAGCTGTGTGCGCCCACATCCTCGTCGCGGAGGACAACGTTCACCAGGCTGAGCTCGTCCGCCGCTACCTCGAGCACGACGGGCACTCCGTGGTGGTCGTCCACGACGGACGGGCCGCCATCGACGAGACGCGGCGCCGCAACCCCGATCTGCTGGTGCTGGACGTGATGATGCCGGTGGTGGACGGCATCGACGTCATGCGCGCGGTCCGTGCCGAGTCGGACGTGCCGATCGTGCTGCTCACGGCGCGGTCCACCGAGGACGACGTGCTGCTCGGGTTCGACCTCGGCGCGGACGACTACATCACCAAACCGTTCCGGCCTCGGCAGATGGTCGCGCGGGTCAGGACGATCCTGCGGCGCGCCGGCAGAGCTCGGGAGACGAACCTCGCGGTGCTCAAGGTCGGCGACCTGACCGTCGACCCGATCCGGCACGAGGTGCGGATCGACGACGAGGTCGTCGGGCTGACCCCGGCGGAGTTCCGCCTGCTGGCCAAGATGGCCGCGCAGCCGCACCGGGTCTTCACGCGCGAACAGCTGCTGGACGACGGGTTCATCACCGCGCGCACGATCGACGTGCACATGATGAAGCTGCGCCGCAAGATCGAGCAGGACTCCCGCCGGCCGCAGCGGCTCCTCACCGTCTACGGCATCGGGTACAAGCTCGTATGAACAGCCTGCTCGTGCGGTTCTTCCTGTTCTCGCTGGTGATCGCGGCCTGCTCGATCGCGGTCACGGCGTGGCTCGCGAGCCAGGCGACGACCGGCGCCATCCGGCAGGAGCAGGGCGAGGCGCTCGAGACGGACGCCCAGATCGTCGACGAGCTGGTGGGGTACGCGGCCACGCACCAGGGCTGGGCGGCTGCCAAGTCCGAAGTGGACGGACTCGCGCGGACGTACGGCCGGCGCATCGCGCTGACCGACCGCAACGGCAGGAAGCTGGTGGACACCGGCGACGAGAGCGCTCCCCCGCTGCCGATCACCCCCAAGGCGCTGGTGGACCCGTTGAACGTCAACGGCGAGGTCGACCGGAGGGCGGTCGGCCCGTTCAAGCTCACCGACGACGAGTTCCGCGAGCTGCACACCTACTCCGAGCGGCTCAAGGCGTGCAACCGGTACATCAAGATCGTGGACGCGCCGAACGGCAGGCCGCGGCTGGCCAGCGACGAACCCGGCCGGCTCTCCGTCTGGGACGACTGCAAGGTGGGCGAGCAGCTGTACGAGCTCACGTCGACCGAGATCGCGGCCTACGGCCAGCTGCAGCAGTTGTTCGTCGACTGCCTGAGCCGCGTCCACCCCGGCGCGAGGATGCAGGGCAAGGGGCAGACGCCCCCGACGCTCGACTGGGAGATCACGACGGTCCTCGACTCGACCCCCGAAGCCGCGAACTGCATGGACAGCGCACGCCGCGACCAGCTGCGGCCCTACGTCGCCGAGCCGGTGCAGCTGTTCCTCACCTCACCGACCGGCGGCGAACCGCTCCCGATCGACCTGTCGACCACCGGCAGCACCCGGATCGCGTTGGTGGCGCTGGGAATCCTCGCGCTCGCCGGGTTCGCGTCGTGGATCACCGCGACCCGGCTGGTGCGGCCGATCCGAGCCCTCACCGCCGCCACGAAACGCACGGCGGAAGGCGACCGCACGGCACGGGTGGACGGCGGCGCGGGCGAGATCGGTGAGCTCGCCCGGTCGTTCAACGCGATGTCGGCCAAGCTCGCCGAGACCGAACGCCAGCGCCAGGCCATGGTCAGCGACGTCGCGCACGAGCTGCGCACGCCGCTCGGCAACATCACCGGCTGGCTGGAGGCGACGCAGGACGGCCTGGCCGAACCGGACCCGCACCTGGTCGGGATGCTCCTCGACGAGTCGCTTCTGCTGCAACGGCTCGTGGACGACCTGCACGACCTGGCGCAGGCCGACGCGGGCACGCTGCGGCTGCACCCCGAGCCGATCGCGCTCGACGACGTCGTCGACCAGGTCGTCACCGCGCAGCAGAACCGCGAGATCCTGCTGCGCGCCGAGACCACGCCGGTCCACCTCACCGCCGACCCGGTGCGGCTGCGCCAGGCGCTCGGCAACCTGGTCGCGAACGCCGTCCGCTACACCCCGCCGGGCGGCGAGGTCGTGGTGAAGCTGTTCCAGGACGGGGAGAACGCCGTCCTGGAGGTGCGCGACACCGGCACCGGCATCGCGCCGGGCGACCTGCCTCACGTGTTCGACCGGTTCTGGCGCGCCGACAAGTCCCGCAGCCGCAGCACGGGTGGCAGCGGGCTCGGGCTCGCGATCACCCGCCACCTGGTCGAGGCGCACGGCGGCACGGTGTCGGTCACCAGCGTGCTCGGCCGGGGTTCGACGTTCCGGATCACGCTCCCGGCACGAGCCCCAGCAGGTCCATGTTGATCATTCCGGCCGCCTGGGCGCCCTGGGCGGCGGCGACGATGACGATCGCCGTCGGGTCCGTGACGTTGCCCGCCGCGTAGACGCCCGGAACGCTCGTGCGCCCCTTGTCGTCCGTGCGCACGAACGGACCGGCCATGGTCTCGACGGTCTCGGCGCCCAACGCGAGCAGGAGCTCGTCGCGCGGCTTGACCGGCGCCGAGTACACGAGCGCGTCGGCCGGGACGCGGTCCGAGCCGGAGATCACCGCGACCAGCCGGTCGTCCTCGACCTCGATCCCGTCGACGGACGGGACGTGCGCGACGTCGGCCGACCACTGGCGGACCAGCGCGACCTTCATCTCCTCGCCGAACACCACGAGCTTCTGGTCGCGGACCTCGTAGCCGTGGCAGTACGGGCACCCGAAGACGTCCCGGCCCCAGCGTTCACGCAGGTTGTCGGGCACCTCGTCGACCATGCCGGTCGCGAACAGCAGGCGTTGGGCCGTCACGACACGTCCGGACAGCTCGACCGAGAACCCGCCATCGGTCCGTGACACGGCGCGCACGTCGTCGTTGACGATCTCTCCGCCGTAGCCCTCCACCTCGGCGCGGCCGTGCTTGAGCAGCTCCAACGGCGACAGCCCGTCGCGAGAGAGGTAGTTGTGCATGTGCGGGGCAGGCTTGTTGCGCGGCTCGGCGCCGTCGACCACGAACACGCTGCGGCGCGCCCTGGTCAGCATCAGGCCTGCGCTCAGCCCGGCCGCTCCCCCACCGATGATCACCACTTCGTAGTTCATGCCGCAACACTGCGGTCGACAGCCCGATTTTGGCAAAGTAAGTTGCTGTTATGGCAACAACGGTGGGGCAACGGCTCGCGGCGCTCCGGGCGGAGCACGACCTGACGCTGGCGGCGTTGTCCGAGATGACGGGCATCTCGAAGTCGACGCTGTCGCGGCTCGAGACCGACCAGCGCAAGCCGACGCTGGAGCTGCTGCTGCCGTTGTCGAGGACGTACCAGGTGACGCTCGACAACCTGGTCGGCGCCCCCGAGGTCGGCGACCCGCGGGTCGCGATGAAGCCGCGCCAGCTCGCCCACGGCCGCGTCGGCATCCCGCTGACGCGCTCGATCGGGCCGCTGCAGGCGTGGAAGATGATCCTCACCGACCCCGAGCTGCACGAACCGCGCGTGCACGAGGGCTACGAGTGGTTCTACGTGCTCAGCGGGCGGATTCGGATGCGGCTCGGCGACAGGGAGATCGTGCTGCGCGCCGGCGAGGTGGCCGAGTTCGACTGCCGCCAGCCGCACAGCTTCAGCAGCGCGGACGGCAGGCCCGCGGAGATCATCAGCCTGTTCGGCAAGCAGGGCGAACGCATCCACACCCGCGCGGCGCCACCGAACAGGCCGGCGCTCGACAGGTCATAGTGGAGGCATGTGCCGAAACATCCGCGTGCTCCACAACTTCGAACCGCCGGCCACCTCCGACGAGGTGCAGGCCGCGGCGCTGCAGTACGTGCGGAAGGTGAGCGGGGCGGCCAAGCCGTCGGCGGCGAACCAGGCCGCGTTCGACCAGGCGGTCGCGGCCGTGGCGGCGGCGACGCGCGACCTGCTGGAGGCGCTGGTCACGACCGCTCCACCGAAGGACCGCGAGGTCGAGGCCGCGAAGGCCAAAGCACGGGCCGCGGAGCGCTACGGGCGTTAGCGCGTCACGCGGGTGTCCAGGTACATGCAGATCAGCTTGGCCGCGACACCCGCGGAGCCGACGATGAACGCCTGGTCGGGGCCGAGGGTCACGGCGATGGCCCAGAGCAGCAGGACGATCAGCGTGCAGATCACCGTCATCTGCACCGCGTGCGGCCAGTGCGCGGGGTGGACCAGCCACCCGCCCGACCACCGCGGCTGCGGAACCTCCACGTCACCCGCTCTATCGGGTGAACGCTCCGCCTTGACCGCCATCGTGCTCCTTCGCCGAAATTCCTCCTGCCGAACTCCATTCTCCCGAGTTGATCTTCTACAGAGGGTGACTCACCTGGGTCTTGCGGTGAGCGTTGCGTGAGCGTCGGCGAACGGCAGACGAACGGTCATGCGCATGATCGGTCGCCAGGGGGTCACCGTCCGCTTACAGATTGAGGCGTAGGTCGCAACTCTGCGTGTCACCGTTCGAGTGAACGGTCAACGCTCTGTGACCACTGAGCCGATCGGAGCAGCACCGTTTTTGTCAGACCTCTCGGATAACGTCAGGTGAAGAAGGCGGTACGAGGGGAGAAAGCGTTGCCGGACAACAACGTCAGCGTCACCGCACTGTCGTTCACCGAGTACGTCATGAGCGGCCAGCGTGGACGCATCAACATCGTGTCGGAGCAGCGGGGGATGTACCTGACCTCCGATCCCAGGGTCTGCGGGTTCTACAACCCGATCCGCGACGCCATGCGACGAGCGGTCAACTCGACCGAACCCGAGCTGGAGCTCAAGAAGGCGGTCATGAACGCCAACCGCACCGGCCAGCCGCGGGCGTTCGAGGAGATCGCCGACGGCTTCCTGCCGTGGCTGGCGTCGTTCAAGGCGACCGGCGTCCCGGTGGAGCCCGCCACCTACCGCGCCGGTGAGCTCACCCTGAAGGTCCGGCCGCACCTGGGCCTGCGCAAGAAGGACGGCAGCACCTACGCCGTGCTCGTGCACACCAAGGAACTGCCGTTGACCAGGGAGGCGGCCAACGTCGGGCTGCGCATCCTGCAGCACACCATCGCGGAGACGCTGCCGGGCGCCACGCCGATGGTGCTCGACGTGCGGCGTGGCAAGGCGTACCAGATGCCGGCGCGGACGAACCTCGGGAAGCTGGACGTGCTGATCGCCGCGGAGGCGATGGGGTACGTGACGCACTGGAAGCTGTCCGGCCTGTTCGAAGCGGTCCAGGTCGGATAGAGGAAAGGTGACGACGCGGCCCGTCTGGGGGGTCGGGCCGTGTCGTCGGCACAGGACGAGGGGGACCTTTGTCGCGGAGCGCCGAGCTGCTCGCGTTGGTGAAGCGGGAACGGAAACGCGAGCACGAGCTGTCCTGGGCCGACGCCGAGGAGCACGTGGGGTTCGAGTTCCCCGGCGACTACAAGGAACTGTTGTCAGCGGTCGGTAGCGGCACCTTCGACCACGTCGTCGAGGTGACGTCACCCGTCGCGGACGAGGACTCGCTCGACGGCTTCTTCGGCGACGTGCACGAGTCGCGGGAGTTCGACGGCCTGATCCCGTGGGGCCGAGCCGGGAGCTGCACCCTGTTCTGGCGCACCGACGGCAAGCCGGACGAGTGGACGATCGCCTTGTGCGATGCCGAGTTCTCCGAGTGGGAGAGCTACGACGGACCGATGACCGCGTTCCTGCACGACCTGCTGACGGGGAAGTTCACGACCGCGCTGGTCGAGTTCACGCCGGGACGCGATCCCGGGTTCTGGCCGGGTTAGCAGGTCTGCAGCATCGAGGCCAGCGCGTCGTGCTCAGCCTGGTCCGCGGTCAGCTTGTACGTGATCTTCACCGCGATCCAGTGCTGCGCGTAGGTGCACCAGTACGTCTGCACCGGCGGCTTCCACTTGGCCGGGTCCTGGTCGCCCTTGCCGCGATTGGTCTTCGCCGTCACGGCGAGGAGCTGGATGCCGCCGAGGTCGTTGGCGAACGCCTTGCGCTGGTCGTCGGTCCACTTGTCCGCGCCGGACCGCCACGCTTCGGCCAGCGGGACGGTGTGGTCGATGTCGACCTCGCCCGCGTCCTTGATCACCACGTTGTCGTAAGGACTGTTCCAGGTTCCCGAAACCGCCTTGCAGTCCTTGTCCGACTTCACGTCGGCGCCCTGGCGCTGCAGCACGATCTCCCTGGTGTCGCAGGAGTTCCCCTGCGAGGCCCAGTGCGGGAACCGGTCGCGGCTGTAGCCGGTCATCTTGCCCTCCGGCGCGATCTGCACCGCGGCGAGATCGGACGAACCGGTCGGAGCGGCGCCGGTCGGCACCGGCGTCGAAGGCGGGTTCTCCTTGCCGGACTGGAGTTCCGACAGATACCAGCCGAGTGCCACGAGCAGCACGAAGACCACCAGTGACGTCACCGCCGCGCGATTCATGCGCCCATGATCGACCATCCTGATCACGGACCGGTCACCCGGCCCGTGATCAGCGTGTCGAAGTGATGACGACTACTGGGGCCGCGAGGTGAGGTAGCCGCCCATGTTCTTGAAGTACTCGTGCGCCTTCAGCTCCACGCCGTCGGCCGTGCGAACCTTCTTGACCAGCAACGCCTTGCTCTGCCCGCGCCTTGCCTCGGCCCCCGCGACGATCGCCACGCCGTCGCCCTCGCGGTAGAAGATCCGGCCGGGAGTGCCGCCGTAGACCTCGGAGGAGACGTCCGCCTCGATGATCTCCAGCCGCTGCCCGCGGTGGAAGCAGAACGCGCTCGGGTACGGCGCGCACTGCGCCCGCACCAGCCGGTCGAGCTCCTCGGCGGTCCAGGTGAAGTCGATCCGCAGGTCCTCCTCGGCGCGCTTGTGGAAGAACGAGGCCTGCGACCGGTCCTGCTTGATGAACTCCGTGCGACCGGACGCGATCTCGGCGAGGCCGTCGACGGTGATGGGACCGAAGAGCGCCAGCGTCTTCTCGAACAGGATCGCCGTCGTGTCGCGCGGGCCGACCGGAACCGAGCGCTGCAGCACGATGTCACCGGCGTCGAGCGTGTCGTCCATCATGTGCGCCGTCACGCCGACTTCCTTCTCGTCGTTGAGCAGCGCCCAGATCAACGGCGAGAAGCCCGCGTACTTCGGCAGGAGCGAGTCGTGCACGTTCAACGTGCCGTGCTTGGGCAGCGCGAAGACCTGCGGCGGGATCCACGTCCGCCAGTTGCAGGCAACGATCACGTCGGGGTCGGCGGCCTTGAGCGCGTCGAGCAGCTCCTGGTCCTCCGGGCGCTCGCGGACGATCACGTCGACGCCGTTCTCCCGGGCCAGGTCCTCGACCGAATCGCTCCAGACCTTCTCGTACGCACCCTCACCCCTGGGGTGGGTCACCACCAGGACGACCTCGTGCTCGGACGCCAAAAGTGCCTGCAGGGTGCGATGACCCCAGGTCTGGAACCCGAACATGACGACCCTCATGGGGGTGCCCTCCTTCACTCCGGTGCGATACGGTCAGGCTAACCTAACTGACGGCTTGCGAAGGAAGCTTAGGCTTCCCTAAGTTAAGTGCTCATGCATCCGATCTACGACATCGTCGGCATCGGGTTCGGTCCCTCGAACCTGGCGCTCGCCATCGCTCTCACCGAGCACAACGAGCAGGCCGAAACCCCTGTCACCGCGGTGTTCCTGGAACGTCAGCCGACGTTCGGCTGGCATCGGGGCATGTTGCTCGACGACGCCACCATGCAGGTGTCGTTCCTCAAGGACCTGGTCACGATGAGAAACCCCACCAGCGGGTTCTCGTTCCTCTGCTACCTCCGGGACCGCGGCCGGCTCGTCGACTTCGTCAACCACAAGAACCTGTTCCCGCTGCGGGTCGAGTTCCACGACTACTTCGAGTGGGCCGCGGCGCAGGTCGACGACCTCGTCTCGTACGGCACGGAAGCCGTTGGCGTGGAAGCGATCCACGACGACCTGTTCGAGGTGACGACGGCCACTGGTGACGTGTACCACGCCCGCAACCTCGTCTTCGCGACCGGCCTGCGCCCGATCGTCCCCGAGGGCGTCGCGCTGTCGGACCGCGTGTGGCACAACAGCCAGTTCCTGCACCGCATCGGCGAGGTGACCGACCCGAAGCGGTGCGTCGTCGTCGGCGCCGGGCAGAGTGCCGCGGAGGCCGTGGCGCACCTGCACCGCGAGTTCCCCGGCGCCGAGGTGTGCTCGGTGTTCTCCCGCTACGGCTACAGCCCGGCCGACGACAGCTCGTTCGCGAACCGGATCTTCGACCCCGAGGCCGTCGACCACTACTTCGACGCCCCGGACGCCGTGAAGCAGCGGCTGATGGCCTACCACCGCAACACCAACTACTCGGTGGTCGACGTCGACCTCATCGCGCAGCTCTACCGCACCGCGTACCAGGAGAAGGTGCTGGGCAGGGAGCGCCTGCGGATGATGAACATGACCCGGCTCGTCGCGGTCGAGGAGTCCGCGGACGGGGCCCGCGCGGTGATCCAGTCACTCGTCACCGGCGAGCAGGAGTACCTCGACACGGACCTCGTGCTGCTCGCGACCGGCTACGACGAAGCCGCGCCCATGCTCGGTTCTCTCGACAAGACCTGCGCACGGGACGAGACCGGCCGTCTGGTCGTGGGTCGCGACTACCGGTTGCAGACGACGTTGCGCGGCGGCATCTACCTCCAAGGCGGCACCGAGCACTCCCACGGCATCACGTCGTCGCTGCTGTCCAACGTCGCCGTGCGGTCGGGCGAGATCCTCGAATCCGTGCTGACCCACACCGCCGTGCCGGTTCTCGCGACGGCGTAATACTCAGCGGGTGAAGCTCGACCTGAAACTGACGGGCTGCCGGGCCCTCACGATGGACCCGGCACACCCCGCCGCGCACACGATCGGCATCTGGCAGGGCCGCGTCGCCGGGCTGGACGAGCAGGTCGAGGACCTGCCGGCCGCCGAGACCCTCGACCTCGGCGGCGCCGTGGTGCTGCCGGGGTTCATCGACGCCCACACGCACCTCGCGTGGAACGGGCGCCGCACCATCGACATCACCGGGCTGCCGACGGTCGCCCTGGTCCTCGACCGGCTCACCGGTGCTCCCGGCACGGGCTGGATCGAGGCCTCCGGGTACGACCGCCGGATCATGGACCGGCCACTCACCGCCGCCGACCTCGACCGGGTCAGCGGCGGGAGGCCGATCTACGTGGCCGACCTGTCCGGGCACGCGTGCGTGGTGAACTCCGTGGTGCTCAGCCAGTTGCCCGGCATCACGAGCGACGGCTGGCTGACCGAGAACGACCAGCTGGCCGCCCGCACGTTGCGGCTGCCGTACTCGCTCGACGAGATCGTCGACGAGCTGCACACCAGCGCACGCCAGGTGCTCGCCGAGGGCGTGACGATGTGTGCGGAGGCGGGCATCGGCGCCGGGCTGATCGCGAGCAGTCCGTTGGAAGCCGCCGCGTACCAACGTGCGAAGCTGCCGATCCGCGTGCAGCTCATGGTGTCCGCGCACGTGCTGCACCCGGTCGCGGCCGATCCGGCGGACGGCATCCCGCGGGCGATCGACCTCGGTCTGCACACCGGTTTCGGTGACGACATGCTCTCGCTGGGCGCGATGAAGCTGTGGACCGACGGCGGCATGATCGCGCGCACGGCCGCGTTGACCGAGCCCTACGCCGGCACGGACAACCGCGGTCAACTCGCCGACACCGAGGAGTTCATGCGCGCGGCGATCGTCGACGGCCATCACGCCGGCTGGCAGCTCGCGATCCACGCTATCGGCGACCGCGCGATCGACTTCACGCTCGACGCCGTGGCCGAGGCCCAGCGCCAACGCCCACGTGCCGACGCACGGCACCGCATCGAGCACTGCGGTCTCGTCCGTCCCGACCAGCTCGGCCGGATCGCCGCCCTCGGCATGATCCCCGTCGTCCAGCCGGCGTTCCTGCACGCCTATGGCGACGACTACAGCGAGATCATGGGCGCGGAGCGGGCGCCGTGGATGTACCGCGGGCGGTCGTTCCTCGATCACGGGATCACCGTCGCGGGCAGCTCGGACCGGCCGGTCGCGGACGGAGCACCGTTGCGCGCCATCGAGTTCATGGTGCGCCGCCGCTCCTCCGGCGGCCGCGCGGTCGGACCGGACGAGGCGATCACCGTCGAGGAGGCGATCCGCGCGTACACGCTCGGCAGCGCCTACGCGTGCCGCCAGGAGGACGTGCTGGGCAGCCTCACGCCCGGCAAGCTCGCCGACCTGGTGGTGCTCGGCGACGACCCGCGCACGAGCGACGCGATCGCGGACATCCCGGTGCTCGCGACGATGGTGGGCGGCGCGTTCAGCTTTCAGCGATCTTCTTGATCGCGGCCAGCCGCCTGTCCCACTGCGAGGCGAGCGAGGCCATCCACGTGGCGGTGGCGTCGAGCGCGCCGGACCGGACGGAGAAGTTGTTCTCCCGGCCGGCGCGCTCGGACGCCACCAGCTCCGCCTTCTCCAGCACCGCGAGGTGCTTCACGATCGCCTGCCTGCTCACCGGCAGCTCCGCGGCGAGCGCCGAGGCCGACACCGCGCCCTTCGCCGCCACCAGATCCAGGATCCGGCGGCGCGTCGGGTCGGCGAGCGCGGCCAGGACGTCGTCAACCTGACTCACCGCACCCACCACCTCTTGCAACCCCTCGGTTGCAGAACAGGCTACTGCAGGTGGAACGTCGCGGCCAAGGTGGTGAGCCGGTCGGCGATGTCGGCGTGGACGTTCGTGCGCCGCACCCAGTTCTGGCACCCGCTGGACGCCGACGGCGCCGCACCGAGCGGCGACACCGCGTCCGTGACGCCGTACTCCAGCCGGTAGGCGAGGACCGCGATCGCCGACTCCAGCCAGAACGACGGGTCCGGCGTGGGGATCTCGCCGAGCCCGACCCGGAACCACACGGGCATCCGCGCGTACTGCCCGAGCGCCTCGGAGATGCGCCGCGCGGCCGCGTCCTTGATCTCGCCGCGGGCCTTGTCCCCCTCGAGCACGGCCTCGGTGCGCCACTCCTCGCCCGCCGCGTCCTCGTCGGCCGCCAGCCGCTCGGCCGCCCGCTGGGCGCTCGCCTCGTTCGCGTTGATCAGCCACTCCATCTGGCGGACCTCGTGCGACAACGCGTCGCGCTCGAACCGCGGCACCCGCCCACCGTCCAACTTGGACCGCGCGTCGTCACGGCGGGCCTTGAGCCCGTCGAACTCGAGCACCTCCTGCTTGAGCTCGACCCGCGCCGGGTCGGCGAGGATCTCCTGCTCCGCGTCCCACGCCCGGCGCAACGCCTCGACCAGCGGTTCCACGTCCCCCGCCACGGCGTCGAGGTCGGCCAGCGGCCCGTCCCCCGCCCCGGACAACCGCCGCTCCAGCACGGTGAGCCGAGCCGTGACGCGCTCGAGCTCGGCCGTGAGCTGACCGACGTGGCTGATCAACGTGGCGACCTGCGGCTCGACCACGTCGAGCCGTTCCTTCTCCGTGGGCACGCGACCAGCGAACCGGACACCGAGGACCGGCAAAAGCGGGTAACCAGCGATTGCACGCATTAGAGGCCGGGTTCCGCCCGGCAGTGGAACCACCCTCACGCACGGTCACAACAGTGGGTGAACCCGGACAAAACGAGGTATGAATAGAAAATGGCGACCTCCGTTACCGAGACCGAACGCAAGTACGAGGCCCCGTCGGACGCGAGCCTGCCCGACCTCACGGAGATCACCGGCGTGGCCACGGGCCCGGAGGAGTTCGACCTCGAGGCCACCTACTTCGACACCACCGACTACCGCCTGGCCCGAGCCGGCGTGACCCTGCGCCGCCGCGTCGGCGGCGAGGACGAGGGCTGGCACCTCAAGCTCCCGGCCGGCGAGGACAGCCGCCAGGAGGTCCGCGTCCCCCTGGGCCGCGCGGTGAAGACCCCGCCCAAGGACCTCTCCTCCCTGGTCAGAGCCCACACGAGGGGCCAGAACCTGGGCCCGGTGGCCGAGATCAGGACCAACCGCCGCCGCTGGCAGCTGACCAACAACACCGGCAAGCTGCTCGCCGAGGTCGTCGACGACGTAGTCACCGCCCAGACCATGGGCAGCTCGACCACCACGACCTCCTGGCGCGAGATCGAGGTGGAACTGGGCGAGGCGGGCAACCGCAAGCTCCTCGACACCGTCGAACGCCACCTGGGCGACGCGGGCATCACCCCGTCGTCCTCGAAGTCCAAGCTCTCCCAGGTGATCGGCGTGAAACGGGACGCCGTCCCCGCCGTCACCAAGAAGTCCACGGCAGGCGAAGTGGTCCTCGCCTACCTCCACGAACAACGAGCGGCCCTGCAAAACCAGGACCCGCGCGTCCGCACCAACGAACACGACGCCATCCACCAGATGCGCGTGGCCACCCGCCGCATGCGCTCAGCGCTCCAAGCCTACGGCAAGCTCGTCGACCGCGAGGCGACCAGAGCCCTCACCGAGGAACTGAAGTGGCTGGCCTCGGTCCTGGGCACCTCACGGGACCTCGAAGTCCTCCGCACCCGCTTCGAGAACGCCCTGCACGCCCTCCCACCAGAACTGGTCCTGGGCGACGTGGCAGCCCGCATGACCCGCCACTTCGCGCCCCTGGAAGCCAAGGCGCACAACGACTCCGTAGCCGCCCTGGACAGCAGGCGCTACTTCACCCTCCTCAACGACATCGACACCCTCCTCACCACCCCGCCTTTCACCAAACAGGCAGCCGGCAAGGCAAAAGACGTCCTCCCCGCCCTGGTCGAAAAGGCCCGCCACCGCCTGGACACGCGAGTGGAAGCCGCCCTGCGGACCACCGACAGCGACGAGCCCCTGCACGAGGCCCGCAAAGCGGCCAAACGCCTTCGCTACAGCGCGGAAGTGGCCGAACCAGCACTCGGCAAACACGCCAAGGCCCTCCGCAAGCGAGCGAAGGACGTCCAAACCCTCCTGGGCGACCACCAGGACTCAGTAGTCGCCCGCCCAGTGCTGCTGGACCTGGGCAGGGGCAACGAGAACGGCTTCACGTACGGCCTCCTCTACGGCCAGGAGGTAGAGCTGGCGCACAAAACAGAAGCAGCACTCCCCGCCCTGTGGCACAAGCTGAGCAAGGAACACCTCTAGCCAACGCCGAAGGCAAGGCACGCGACGGCGAAGCCGAGCCCCAAGCGAAGCCGAAGGCGAGCAGTCTTGGCTTGAAACAGAAGGTTCCGGTGGGGTGGTCCCGTCACGAGCCGTGGCACAGCACTCGCTGCACCTGAGGAGGGGTGTCAACTCGCCACGCTTTT
>NZ_JBHYGW010000018.1:152061-178722 GCF_042738015.1 Lentzea sp. NPDC059081 | reverse complement strand
TGCTGTGCCACGGCTCGTGACGGGACCACCCCACCGGAACCTTCTGTTTCAAGCTTTCACTGCTCGGCTTCGCCATCGCTTGGCTCGCCTTCGGCTTCGCGTTTTAGGCGCGGCGTTCCAGCAGCACTGTGTCTCGCCACTTGCCGTGGTGCTGGGCGATTCGTTCTCGTAGGCCCACCGTTCTGAAGCCTGCCCTGCGGTGCAGCGCGATGCTGGTCCTGTTCTCCGGGAAGATCACCGCTTGCAGGGTCCACAGGCCTGCCTTGTCCGCTGCTGTTACTTGGTGGTGCAGCAGGGTTTTGCCCACGCCCTTGCCCTGGTGGGCGTCGGAGACGTAGATCGACGTCTCGGCCACGCCGGCGTAGCACTCGCGGGCGGATACGGGGGTGGCTGCTGCCCAGCCTGCCAGGTCGCCGTCCACCTCGGCTGTCCAGCGGTGGTCCGGGAGCCACTTGGACTCCAGGGTGCGGCGGGAGGGGACTTCGGTTTCGAAGGTGGCGTTGCCTGCTGCTATGCCCTCGCCGTAGATGCGGCGGACTTCTGGCCAGTCGTCCTGGGTCATGGGGCGGACTGTGACGTTCGGGGCCGGGGTCAGGGTGCCTGTGGTGAGGGCGCCCATCACGGCGTCTGCTGCGTGGGGGAGGCCTGTGCAGCAGGCCGGGTTGACCGTGACGAGGGTGGTGGTGCCCTCTCGCTGGATGTGCAGGAAGCCGACTTCCGCCAGTTTGCGCACGTGGTGGGAGCAGGTGGACTGGCTCACGCCCAGGAGGGTGGTCAGTTCGCCCACCGTCACCGGGGTTGGTGAGGAGGCCACGTGGTGCAGCAGGCGGACTCTGGTCGGGTCGGACAGCGTTGCGAACCACGAGGCGTACTTCGCGGCTTCTTCGGTCAGCACCCGCCGAGTATCGACGGGCGTCGATGTCCGATCAAACCGAGTACTTCTTCACGCAGAAGGAGAGGCCTCGGAAGAAGCCGTCTCCGAAGGCTTCCACCCTGGCGAAGCCGGAGGGGACTGCCTTGCCGTTCACGTCGGCCGCGATCAGGCTGCCGTCGGCCAGGAGCTCGGCCACTGCCTCGTCCAGGTCTCCCGGGGACAGGCGCAGGCCCGCTGCCGCGTCCGGGCGGTTGGTCAGGCCTGCCCAGGCTCCTGTCAGGCAGGCCGTGCGCTGGCCCGCGGCGTCGTCGTCCAGCTTGAAGCCCGTGGCGTGCTGGATGGAGAGGGAGAAGCGGGAGGCGACCACGGCGAAGGCCGCGAAGTCGCCCAGGCCTCCCTTCGTGCCCTTCTTCGGGGGCAAGCTCACCTTCAGCAGGGCAGGGAGGTCCAGCTGGAGCTGGTTCACCGCCGGGCAGTAGGTGGCGGGGGAGGTGGCCTGGGCGTCGGCGCAGGGTTTGATGCCGGCCCTGTCGAAGGCGGGGAAGGCGGCGCCGCTCGACTTGTAGGCGTCCTTGAGCGACTCCTCCAGGGCCTGGAGGTACCGCGGGTCGCGGAGGTCGGCGTTGCCGCGGCCCTGGCCCTCGTCCTTGTCCGAGAGGGAGAAGGGGCGTTCGGTGATGCGCTTGTCGATCTCGGCCTCGTTGATCTCGGCGCAGCGGACGGCGCCTCGGGTGAAGCCGAACTGGAAGGCCGAGACGCGGTCGAACGCGCTGCCGTGGGCGCCCTGCTTCTCGAAGGACGTGCCGGCGGAGTCGCGGATGAAGAACATCGTCTGCAGGACCTGGTTCAGGCCCTCGCCGGTGGAGAGCTCGAAGTGCCTCGACTTGTTCTCGGCGATCCAGCGCATGTAGACGCCGGTGTAGCAGTCGGCCTGCTGCTCCTTGACGATCGACGGGGTGTTCGGGCCGATGTTGGAGGCCTGGCCGAGCTTGTACTGAACGGCGTGGCCCATCTCGTGGGCGAGGACGGTGACCACGGCCATCGGGCCGAACGAGTCCTTCAGCATCGGGAGCAGCTCGCCGCGGTCCCAGGTGATGCTGTCGTCCAGTGCGCAGTAGAACGCGTTGGCGACGCCCGCGGTGTTCAGCTTGCAGACCTCGACGCCCTTGCCGTTGGAGTCGTAGGAGATGACTCGCTTCACCGGCTCGAAGCTCTTGCCGATGAACGCCTTCGGGAACTCCAGCTTCCAGAAGTCCTGCACGTCGGCCAGGGTGTTGATGGCCAGGCGGTCCATCTCGCCGCCGTCGCCGTTCTCCACCGGCAGGTCCGCGTCCTGCACGCCCTGCTTCGGGCCCGACGGGCCGTTGGAGATCTCCAGGCCCGCGACCTTGGTGGGGTCGGGGCGCTCGCCCTTCGCGTCGCCCTCGACGACGGAGGAGCAGGCAGCCAGTGCTGCGGTCGCGACCACTGCGACGGCGATTCGTCCGATCCCCATGCCCGGGAACACTACTAAGTGGGTGTGAGGAGGGTGTCGCAAGGACCTGCGGCCGAACGTGAAAATCGCTCACCCCCAGGGGTGATTTCAAGACTGCGCGGGCTCGTTTCCATTGTCCTGGGGTTTGTTCGGGCGCACAGTCCGTCCCACGCAGGCCTTCAGTGTGGAAGGAGTTCGCCGGTATGGGTAGAACGCGCTGGGCACGGTTCGTCGGGGTGTTCGGGATCGGCACCGTGGGTGTCGGTGCCCTCCTCTTCGGCATGTCCCAGGGAGCGCTGGCCGCCTCGTTCGCGGTGTCCGGCACCAACTTCAAGGTCTCCTCCGACAGCTTGACGGGCCAGGGATTCGTCCAGTTCGGCGGAGTGGACGCGGGTGCGGGACAGGTGCACGTGGTCGCGGTCAGCGGCTTCAAGACGGCGACGCTCGACAAGTTCTGCCAGTCGGTGTTCGTCGCCAACATGCCGATCGTCGGTGACATCACGCTCCGGATCACCGCGGACGGCGCCGGCGGCATGTCGGCCGACAACCTGGTCGTGAACCTCACCGACCTCTCGGGTGACCTGACGCTGGGCAACCCGGAGATCGGCGTCGACGCGAACAAGGTCAACAAGGGACCGGAGAACCTGCGGGGGCTGCCGGGCTCGTTCGGGCTGCAGGCCGACTCGGCGAACATCACCGGGCTCAAGCAGACCGCCTGGTCCACCACGGCCCAGACCATCAGGTTCAAGAACATGAACCTGACCATCCGCCAGGGGAAGCAAGAGTGTTTCTGAGGACCTGGCGACGCTTCACGGCGTGGCGGCGCGGCCGGCCCTTCTGGGCCGGCCTGTTCGTCTTCCCCGGCGCCGTCCTCATCCTGCTCCCGCCGTTCTCCAACCTGAAGTTCGGCGCGGCGGTCATCTCGGCCAGCACCCTCGGCGGCATCTCGTCCCTGCTGATCGGCGTGGTGCTGCTGATCTGCGCGGCGTCGCTGTGGTGGCAGCCCAGGTTCCGGCTCGCGGCGGGAATCGTCACGGTGCTGATGGCGCTGGTCGCGCTCGTCGTGACCAACTTCGGCGGCTTCATCATCGGCACCCTGCTCAGCCTGCTCGGCGGCGCGCTCGCCGTCGCGTGGACCGACGAGCCCAAGAAGCCCAAGAAGGCGAAGAGCCTCGACGACCTCTCCGGGGACGACCCCGGGGACGCTCCCCAGGACGTGGAGCCGGACACGACCCAGAGGGTCCAACCCACATGATGCGACCACAGCCGCTGGCCGCGGTCGCGATGGTCGCGGTCCTCGCGCTGCAGCCGCCGTCGAGCTCCGAGCCACCCTCGTCGCCGTCCTCACCGGCGCCGACGACGAGCTCGGAGCAGCCGCCGGTCAGTTCGACCCCGCCGAGCACCACCGCGCCGCCGGCGTCGTCGCCCACCGCGCCGACGACCCCGTCCAGCACCGAACCGCCCGCGTCCCCGGCACCGTCGACCCCGCCACCGGCCCCTGCCCCGGTGGCGGCCGGAGGGCGTGAGTGGACCCTGACGGCGTCCCGGCTGGAGCTGGGCGGGCTGAACTACGCCGGTGTCGTCGACGCGCTGGTGAACGGGCAGCTCATCAAGGTCCTGAAGTTCACCGCGGGCGACATGAAGATCAAGGACCTGGTGCAGACCGCCGAGATCTCGCCGGGCCAGAAGCTCGTCACCGCGGCACGGCCGGGCAGCACCTCCACGGTGTCACCGGGGCGGATCGAGCTCTACACCGTGCAGCTCAAGGGCAACCTCGACCTGCTCGGCATCAAGATCCCGGTCGACTACACGGCGGCCAGCCCGCCGCCGTTGAACGTGCCGTTCGCGGTGTTCACCGACGTCACGGTGCGCAACACGGACCTGATCGGCGGCACGCTGAAGATCCCCGGCGCGCGGATCTACGTGGAGACGGCCCAGCCGCCCGCCGAACCGCGGTAGACGGGCCTCGGGGAGCGGGCTAGAGGCACTGGGTGTCGAGCAGGTTCCCGGCGGCGTCGTAGTAGAAGTCGCAGCCGGTGCTCCACCTCCAGCGGCTGCCGCCGTCCGAGTAGTAGCGGATGCTGAAGGTGTCGTCGTTGTCGTCATAGCCCGCGATCGGCCGGCCCAGACCGTCGTAGGCGGTGAAGTGCACGGCCTGCACGAACGCGCTACCCGGCGCCACCACGGCCGGGCTCGCGGGAGCGGCCGACGCCGTGGCCGTGGCGCCTCCCACCGCCGCGATGAACGCCGTGGCGCCGACGACTGCCATCTTCAGCACGCTGTTCTTCATGAGAACCTCCGTCGAGAGAAGTGGATGTGGCGGAGCACTCGCACTTCTGACGGTAGGAGCGCACTACGACATTTGCCGGAGTGCCGCGGTTTTTACCCGAACGGATATACCGGAAACCACCCGTTCCGGTGGGGACGACGACGGACGGTACGAGTCAGAGCCCGCACCTCTTCGGGCCCTCGAACACGCCCTCCCGGAACTTCGCCACCCGCTGGAACCCCGGGTCGACCGCGTCCCCGCCCTTCGAGTCACGGGCCGCGTAGTCGAACAGCAGCAGCACGGTCACGGCCTCGTCGAAGTCACCAGGCGAGAGCCCGAACCCGTCCTGGCGCTGGAACACCGCGCCCGTGTACGCGCCGGCCAGGCACAGGGCGGCCGCGGAGGCGTCCTCGCCCTCGGTCGGCTTGCCCAGCGCGGCCAGCTCGGCCATGGCGTACCTGGTCGCGATCAACGTGCCGGTCGCGTAGTCGCCGTAGGTCTTGTGCAGGCCCGGCAGCTCGTCCTTGGTGTCGATCTTGATCGTCTTGTCGGACGGGCAGTACGCGACGGGACCCTGGTCACCCGAGCAGTCCGGCTCGGTCTGGGTGGCCTCGGCGCGTGGCGACGGCCAGTTCTTGCCGGCGGCGGTGGCCAGGCCCTTGAAGTAGCCGTCGAGGTCCGGCGTCACGGACTGGAGCATCTCGTCGAACGGCAGGTTGCCGCCGTTGGCCCGGTCGCGGACGTTCGTGAACGCGCGCTGGGTGAACTTGCGGTTCTGCACGGTCATCGCCGCGCAGAACTTCGTGCCCTGCTCGTAGCCGTCCTGGAACGCCGCCACGCGGTCGAACGCGCTGCCGTGCGCCTGCTCGTCCTCCGGCGAGGTGCCCACCGGGTCGCGGAACGTGATCAACGCGTTCAGCGCCTTGTCCAGGGCGTCCGCGCCGATGTCGAGGCGCTGCGACTTGCCGTCGGTCACGTTGCGCACGAACGAGCCGGCGAAGCAGTCGGCCTGCGCCTCGGTGAGGATCGTCGGGTACTTCTCCGGCTCGCGGCGCTCGGCCTCCGGCGTGATGCCCATGCGGTTCTGCACGGCGTGGCCCACCTCGTGCGCCAGCACCACGACCACCGCGGCCTCGCCGAAGCGGTCCTGCAGCACCGGCAGCAACGACGAGCGGTCCCACGCGATCGCGTCGGCGGCCGGGCAGTAGAACGCGTTGCCCTCCACGTCCGCGGCCTTCTGCGTGCACGGCGGCGGCTTGGCGGTCGAGTCGGACGTGTCCACCGAGTAGTAACCGCCGGTCAGCGGCTTCCACGACTTGTTGAACGTCTTCTGGAACGAGTCCTTCCAGAAGTCGTCGATGTCCGTGAGCGCGGTGGCGGCCAGCTTGTCGATCGGGCCGTTGTCCGTGCCGCGCACCTGGATGGTCTCGGTGGAGGCTTCCTTCTTCACCACCTTCACGGCACGCGGGCGCCCCGGTACCTCGGCGGTGCAGCCCACCGCGAGCAGGGCGGTGGCGAGGATCAGCGCGATGCTCCGGAGCCGCATGAGTCCATTGTGCCTGCCGGTCGGCTCGAAGGGCGTCCTACTCGTCGAAGTCAGGCGCATACCCATGCCAACGTGCGGCGGGCTGATCAGGTTCACCCGGCTGGAGCCGTGCCGGTGCGGACGTGCGCCCGCACCGGCACGGACGTCTCAGTCTGCTTCGCCCAGCACCCCGGGAACCTCCGGGACCAGCCACAACACGGCCGACGGCGGCAGCTGGAGCAGCGCGGAGTACGGGCGTCCGTGCCACGGCCGCGCCTCCGCGTCGACTCCGCCGAGGTTGCCCACGCCGGAACCGCCGTAGTGCGACGCGTCCGTGTTGACGAGCTCCTTCCACCGCCCACCGGCCGGCAGCCCGACCCGGTAGTCGTGGTGCGGCATCCCGGCGAAGTTCGCCACGCACACGAGCTGCGAGCCGTCCTCACCGATGCGCACGAACGACAGCACGTTGCCGCCGGAGTCGTTCGCGTCGATCCACTGGAAGCCCTCGGGCGTGACGTCGTGCGAGAACAGCGCCGCCGCGTTCTTGTAGACCGCGTTCAGGTCGCGGGTCAGGTTCTGGATGCCCCGGTGCAGCGTGTCGTGCTCGACCAGGTGCCAGTCGAGCGACCGCGACTCGGACCACTCCTGCTGCTGCCCGAATTCGCCGCCCATGAACAGCAGCTGCTTGCCGGGGTGCGCCCACATGAACGCGAGCAGCGACCGCACGCCGGCGGCCTTGTTCCAGTCGTCGCCCGGCATCCGGGTCCACAGCGAACCCTTGCCGTGCACCACCTCGTCGTGCGAGAGCGGCAGCACGAAGTTCTCGCTCCACGCGTAGACCAGCGAGAACGTCATCTCGTTGTGGTGGAACGACCGGTGCACGGGCTCGCGCGACAGGTAGTGCAGCGTGTCGTGCATCCAGCCCATGTTCCACTTGAAGCCGAACCCGAGCCCGCCCAGGTGCGTCGGCCGCGTGACGCCCGGCCACGCCGTCGACTCCTCGGCGATCATCACGACGCCGGGGTGGCGCTTGTAGACGGTCGCGTTCAGCTCCTGCAGGAACCGCACCGCGTCGAGGTTCTCGCGCCCGCCGAACTCGTTCGGCAGCCACTGGCCCTCCGGCCGCGAGTAGTCGAGGTAGAGCATCGACGCGACGGCGTCCACGCGCAGCCCGTCGAGGTGGAACTCCTCGATCCAGAACAGCGCGTTCGCGACGAGGAAGTTGCGGACCTCGTTGCGCCCGAAGTCGAAGACGTACGTGCCCCAGTCGAGCTGCTCACCGCGGCGCGGGTCGGCGTGCTCGTAGAGCGGCGTGCCGTCGAACTTCGCGAGCGCCCAGGCGTCCTTCGGGAAGTGCGCGGGCACCCAGTCGACCAGCACGCCGATGCCGCGCTGGTGCAGCGTGTCCACGAAGTACCGGAAGTCGTCGGGCGAACCGAACCGCGAGGTCGGCGCGTAGTACGAGGTGACCTGGTAGCCCCACGACCCGCCGAACGGGTGCTCCGCGACGGGCAGCATCTCGACGTGCGTGAAGCCCATGTCCTCGCAGTAGTCCGCGAGCTCGGTGGCCAGCTCGCGGTAGCCCAGGCCGGGCTTCCACGAGCCGAGGTGCACCTCGTAGACCGACATCGGCGCGTTCGCCCACTGCGTGGCCTCGCGCCGGGCCTCCCACTCCTGGTCCTGCCACTGGTACTCGGACCGCGTGACGACCGAGGCGGTCTGCGGCGGCAGCTCCGTGGCGAACGCCATCGGGTCGGCCTTCTCGTGCCACACGCCGTCCTGGCCGAGGATGCGGAACTTGTACCGCGTGCCCACCACGACGTTCGGGAGGAACACCTCCCACACGCCGCTGGAACCCATGGAGCGCAACGGGTTCGCGCGCCCGTCCCAGCCGTCGAAGTCGCCCGTCACGCGCACGCCGCGGGCGTTGGGCGCCCACACCGCGAACGAGACACCGCTGACGTCACCGGAAAGCGTTTCGTAGCAACGGACGTGAGCGCCCAGCACGTCCCACAGCCGCTCGTGCCGGCCCTCACCGATCAGGTGCAGGTCCAGCTCGCCGACCGTCGGCAGCCACCGGTACGGGTCGTCGACCTCGACGGTGTGGTCGCCGTAGGACACCAGCAGCCGGTAGTCGCCGGGCGCCTCGGGCAGCTCGCCCTCGAAGAGCGCGTCCGCGATGCGCGACAGCTCGACCTGCTTGTCGCCCCACGACACGGCGACCGACGTCGCGCCGGGCCGCAGCGCCCGCGCCACCACCTGGTCGCCGACGGTGTGCACACCCAGCACCGAGTGCGGGTCGTGGTGCGCACCTGACAGGAGTCGGTCCAGGTCGGCCTTCACGGCTTAGTCTCCTCCAGAAGTCATCCGGGCGATCGACGACAGGGGAACCGTCAACCACTCCGGCCTGTTGGCGTGCTCGTAAGCGACCTCGTAGACCGCCTTGTCCAGCTCGAACGCGCGCAACAGCAGCGCGTCGTCCCGCGGGTCGGCCGCCACCTCGGCGTAGCCGTCGCAGAACGCCGCCCGGTTGCGCTTCGTCCACTCCATCGCGCGGTAGGCGAGCTGGTCGTCGTCGGGCTGGCCGACGAGCAGCTGCCTGGCCGCGTAGTCGAACGACCTCAGCATCCCCGCCACGTCGCGCAACGGCGAGCGCAGCGCGTTGCGTTCGGCGACGTCCGCCGCCGGCTCGCCCTCGAAGTCGATCAGCAGCCAGCCGTGCACGGTCCGCAGCACCTGGCCCAGGTGCAGGTCGCCGTGGACGTGCTGGATGGAGATCTGTCCGATGTGCTCACGCGCCTGCTCGTACGCGGCGCGCAACGGCTCCTCGTACTTCGCGAGCTCCGGCACGGCTTCGGCGACCTCGCCCAGGCGGCGCTGCATGCCCGCGATGGCCCGCTCCATCGCGTCCTCGTCGGCGATCTGCGTGCCCAGGGCCTCCGCCAGGTCGGCGTGGACCTTCGCCACGGCGTGGCCCAGTCGCTGGGCCTCCCCGGCGAAGTCGCCGCCCACCTCGAACGCGTGCAGGTCGGCCTCGGCCATCAGGTCGCGGACCGAGGTCTTGGCCATGTCCCAGCCCTCGACCGCGTCCGGCAGGAACTCCTGCAGCATCGCGAGCGTGACGGCCTCGCCGTTCAGCTCGGTCGAGATCGAGCCGAGCGGCTGGGCGATGTGCTCGCAGCCGACGGACCGCAGCGCCCGGTGCATGACCAGGTCCCGGTTCTCGCCGTGCGCGAGCTTGCGGAAGATCTTCAGGATGTACTGCTGGCCGTAGATCAGCGACGTGTTGGACTGCTCCACGCCGATCGGCCGCCCGCGCAGGCCCGTGCGCAGCTCGGTGCCCGGTTCGTGCGCGAACACGATGCCGTCCACGTCGTGCCCGGACGCGATGCGGTCGAGCAGCACGCCGTTGTGCTCGGGGTCGAGCAGCACGTCCCAGGCACCGGTGCCCAGGCTGAGCGCGCCCTGGTAGTTCTCGGTGCGGCCGGGCTGCTCCACCTCGATGATCACGTGGACCAGGTCGCCGTCCACGACCGTCGTCCTCAGTGGACGGACGGCCGTGATCGGCTTGTCCTTGCCGCCGAACCACCTGGCGTGGGGCAGCAGATCGGGCAGAGAGGCGACCAGCTTGTCGACCAGCTCGTGGGGGTCGGTCACGCTTTCACCTCATCTCGCTGTCGTCGCCTGCCTCTACCAGCTGGAACCAGTAGAAACCGTGACCCGGGAGGGTCAGCAGGTACGGGAGTTCCCCGATCGCGGGGAACTTGACACCTCCTGTGAGCTCCAGCGGCGTGTAGTCGCGGTGCTCGGAGAGGTCCAGCTCGACGGGTTGCGGGAAGCGCGACAGGTTGTTCACGCAGAGCACGATGTCCTCACGTCCGTCCGGCCGCTTCCACAGCCGCTTGAACGCGAGCACGCTCGGGTTCGACCCGCCCAGCTCGCTGAAGTCGCCCTCGGCGAACGCGTGGTGCTGCTTGCGCACCTCGATCATGTGCCGGGTCCAGTTGAGCAGCGACGTCGAGCTGTTGAGCTGCGCCTCGACGTTCAGGCCTTGGTAGCCGTAGACCGGGTCCATGATCACCGGCAGGTAGATCCGGCCGGGGTCGCACGACGAGAAGCCCGCGTTGCGGTCGGGTGTCCACTGCATCGGCGTGCGCACGGCGTCGCGGTCGGCGAGCCAGATGTTGTCGCCCATGCCAATCTCGTCGCCGTAGTAGAGGACCGGCGAGCCGGGCAGCGACAGCAGCAGCGCGGTGAACAGCTCGTGCTGGTTGCGGTCGTTCTCCAGCAGCGGGGCGAGCCGTCGGCGGATGCCGATGTTCGCCTTCATCCGCGGGTCCTTGGCGTACTCGGAGTACATGTAGTCGCGCTCTTCGTCGCTGACCATCTCGAGCGTGAGCTCGTCGTGGTTGCGCAGGAAGATGCCCCACTGGGCGTTCTCCGGGATCGCGGGCGTCTGGGCCAGGATCTCCGAGATCGGGAACCGCGACTCGCGCCGCACCGCCATGAAGATCCGCGGCATCAGCGGGAAGTGGAACGCCATGTGGCACTCGTCGCCGCCGATCTCCGGGTCGCCGAAGTACTCGACCACGTCCGACGGCCACTGGTTCGCCTCGGCGAGCAGCACCCGGCCGGGGAACTCGTCGTCGACGACCTTGCGGCACTTCTTCAGGAACTCGTGCGTGCGCGGCAGGTTCTCGCAGATCGTGCCTTCCTCCTCGAAGAGGTACGGCACGGCGTCGAGGCGGAACCCGTCGATGCCGAGGTCGAGCCAGAAGCGCAGGATGTCGAGCATCGCCTCCTGCACCTCCGGGTTCTCGTAGTTGAGATCCGGCTGGTGGCTGAAGAAGCGGTGCCAGAAGAACTGCCCGCGCACCGGGTCGTAGGTCCAGTTCGACGACTCCGTGTCGACGAAGATGATCCGCGCGTCGGAGTAGCGCGAGTCGTCGTCGCTCCACACGTAGTAGTCGCCGTACGGACCCGTCGGGTCCTGGCGGGACTGCTGGAACCACGGGTGCGCGTCCGAGGTGTGGTTGAGCACCAGGTCGGTGATCACCCGGATCCCGCGCCGGTGCGCCTCCTCCAGCAGGTACACGAAGTCCTCGACGGTGCCGAACTCCGGCAGCACCGCCCGGAAGTCGCTGATGTCGTAGCCGCCGTCGCGCAGCGGCGACGCGTAGAACGGCGGCAGCCAGAGGCAGTCGACGCCCAGCCACTCCAGGTAGTCGAGGCGCGACGCGAGACCTCTGAGGTCACCCGTCCCGTCGCCGTTGGAGTCGCTGAACGCCCTGACCAGCACCTCGTAGAAGACCGCGCCCTTGAACCAGCTCGGGTTCGCCGAAGCCGGCTTCGCGGACCTGAAGTCCTCGGCCTGGGGCTCGACCAGCATGCCGTCGTCGTCGATGGCCTCGCCGGTGTGCGGAATCCCTTCCAGCCCGAGCGCAGCGTCGGGACGGGAGTCGTCGACCATGATGCCCACCTCGTCCGGGGGTTGTGCGGTTGATCAGCTGAATCGGCGCTGCAGGCTCACGACGTGCGCGGTGGCACGCCAGGGTTCGAGGCGGATGTAGTTGGCCTGACCCCAGTCCCACGTCTCGCCGGTGACCTCGTCGTGCGCGATCACCCGCTCGTGCCAGTCGAACCCGAGTGCGGGCAGGTCGAGGTACAACGTCCCCTCCTGCGCGTTGTGCGGGTCGAGACTGACCACGACGACCACCGTGTCGCCCGACTCCGGGTCGCGCTTGGAGTAGGCGACCAGCGCGTCGTTCTCCACGTGCTGGAACTGCAGCGTGCGCATCTGCTGGAGAGCCGGATGCGCCTTGCGGATGTGGTTCAGCTTGCGCAACCACGGTTCGAGCGACCGCCCGTCCGCGAGGGCGCGGGCGTAGTCGCGGGGCCGCAGCTGGTACTTCTCGGAGTTGAGGTACTCCTCGCTGCCGGGCTTCACGGCCTGGTGCTCGAACAGCTCGTAGCCGCTGTACACGCCCCACGTGGGGGAGAGCGTGGCCGCGAGGGCCGCGCGCAGCCCGAACATCGCGGGGCCGCCGTGCTGCAGCGACTCGTGCAGGATGTCCGGCGTGTTCACGAAGAGGTTCGGCCGCGCCTCGTCCCAGTGGTCGCGGAGGTCCTCGCCGAACTCGACCAGCTCCTGCTTGCCCGTCCGCCATGTGAAGTACGTGTAGGACTGGGTGAAGCCGAGCTTGGCCAGGCCGTAGAGCCGCGCCGGCCGGGTGAAGGCCTCCGCCAGGAACAGCGTGTCCGGGTAGACCTCCTTGACCTTCCAGATGAGCCACATCCAGAAGTCCGGCGGCTTGGTGTGCGGGTTGTCGACCCGGAAGATCCGCACCCCGTGCTCGGCCCAGAAGAGCACCACGCGCAGCACCTCGTGGTAGAGGCCCTGCGGGTCGAGGTCGAAGTTGATCGGGTAGATGTCCTGGTACTTCTTCGGCGGGTTCTCGGCGTACGCGATCGTGCCGTCGGGCAGCTGCGTGAACCACTCCGGGTGCTTGAGCACCCACGGGTGGTCCGGCGCGCACTGCAGCGCGAAGTCGAGAGCGATCTCCAGACCGAGGTCCTTCGCCCGCGCGACGAGCGCGTCGAAGTCCTCGATCGTGCCGAGCTGCGGGTGGATCGCGTCGTGGCCGCCCTCGTCCGCGCCGATCGCCCACGGTGACCCCGTGTCCTCGGGGCCGGCGACGAGCGTGTTGTTGGGGCCCTTCCGGTTGACCCGCCCGATGGGGTGGATCGGCGGGAAGTAGACGACGTCGTAGCCCATGGCGGCGACGCGGTCGAGCTCCTTGGTGGCCGTGGCGAACGTGCCGTGCACCGCCTGGCCGGTCTCGTCGATCCCGCCGGTGCTGCGCGGGAAGAACTCGTACCAGGAGCCGTACGCGGCCTTCTTCCGGTCGCACCAGATCTTGTGCGTCCTGCCCTTGGTGACCAGCTCGCGCACCGGGTGCTCGAACATGATCTTCTGCACGTCGTCGGCGAAGGCGGGTGCGACGCGTTCGGCCAGCGGCCGGTCGGCGTCCCGCAGCGCGGTCGCCGCGGTCGTGAGCAGTGCTCGCTCCTGCCGTCGATCGGGGCGCCTCGCCACCCGGTCGAGCAGCTGGGCGCCGATCTCCAGGTCGTTCGCGAGATCACCGGGGCCCTGCCCGGCGGCGATCTTCACCTCGACGGCGTGGTTCCACGTCGCCCAGGGGTCGCTCCACGCGTCCACGCGGAACGTCCAGGCGCCCTCGGCGTCCGGGACGACGGTCGCGCCCCAGCGGTCGAGGCCGACCCCGACCTCGCGCATGCGCGTCTGGCGAGCGACCCGGTCCTCCGGCCCGCGCCACGTGACCGTCGCCGCGAGTCTGTCGTGTCCCTCGCGCCACACCGTGGCTTCCACCGGAACGTGTTCTCCCACAACGGCTTTGGCTGGATATCTGCCAGCCGACACCACCGGGGAAACATCGTCGATACCGAGCCGTCCACTCATCGGCAGCGCCCTTCCGCCGTGTCGGTCCGCGTCGCCTGTAATCCTGCCTTGGCCGATCAAGCCGCTTGTCAGCGGGTTGCACCTTCTGAATCCGTACCCAATCGAGTCCGATCGCACACCTCGAAGCGCACGCGTGTCCAGAGTCTCTCGGCCACAAACGCGCCTCGTCCGTGAGCTCTCCAGTGGACCGTTTCCGTGATACTCACAGGGTTACGAGGGTGCTAACGGGTACCGTGCCCGCGTGAACAAGGTTGGCGACCGCTACGTCCTGCTCGACCAGCTCGGCGCCGGAGCGATGGGCGTCGTGTGGCGTGCACGGGACGAACTCCTGCACCGGGACGTGGCTGTCAAGCAGCTTCTTCTCAACGAAGTTCAGCCGAACGAGTTCCACGAGGCCGTCCAGCGGGCCATGCGCGAGGGGCGCATCGCGGCGCGCCTGCAGCACCCGAACGCGATCGCGGTGTACGACGTCGTGGTCGAGGACGGCAAGCCGTGCCTCGTCATGGAGTACCTGCCGTCCCGCAACCTCTCGTCGATCCTGAGCGACCGCGGCACCCTGCCGGTGATGGAGGCCGCGCGGATCGGGGCGCTGGCGGCCGGTGCGCTCGCCGCCGCCCACGAGAAGGGCATCGTCCACCGCGACATCAAGCCCGGCAACGTCCTCATTGGACGCGAGGGTGCCGTCAAGATCACCGATTTCGGCATTTCGCGAGCTTTGGGCGATGTGGCCGTGACGAAGACCGGCATGCTCGCGGGCACCCCCGCCTACCTCGCGCCGGAGCTGGCCCGCGGCGCCGAGCCCGCGCCGCCGTCGGACGTCTTCTCGCTCGGCGCGACGATCTACGCGATGACCGAGGGCGAGCCGCCGTTCGGCAAGAGCACGAACGACCTGGGCCTGCTCTACAAGGTCGCGCGCGGGGAGACCCGCCCGCCGATGCGCTCCGGCCCGCTGACCGGCCTGCTGACCAGGCTGCTCGCCAACGAGCCGTCCCAGCGCCCGACCTCGGCCCAGGCGGCGGCCGAGCTGAAGGCGATCGCCGCGGGCGTGCCGGTCCCGGCCACCCAGGTCATCCCGCCGCGCCCGATGACCCCGCCGGCCGGCACCGCCGTGATGGGCGCCGCCGGCCCCGGCACGATGGGCCCGCGCACGGTGCCGCCGCAGGGCCCGCGCACCGCGCCGCCGCGCACGAGGCCGCCGGCTCCGCTGCCGGCGACCTACGACGACGACTACCGCGACGACTACCGGGACGAGCCGGAGCCGAAGAAGAACCGCGGCCTCGCGATCGCCGCCGCCGTGCTGGGCGTGGCCCTGGTGGCCGGTCTCCTCTACCTGCTCGTGCAGGGCATCGGTGACGACGACAACGCGAGCCCCGGCCCGTCGACCACGAAGACCACGGAGCAGACCACCGAGGACGAGCCCACCCCGACCGCGCAGCCCACCACGACGACCCAGAAGCCCCCGACCTCGCAGAGCACCCCGCCGTCGAAGCCGACGTCGTCGTCGAAGCCGCCGACCAAGTTCTCGCAGGCCCAGGTGGTCGACTTCGTGAAGAAGCACTATGCGAAGCTGCCGGCCAACGTCGAGGGCGCCCGTGCGGACTGGGACCCGAAGCAGGCGCCCGGCCTCGCCTCGGAGAAGGAGTTCTGGGGCCAGTACTCGAAGGTGGTCGCCAAGGGGAACCCGGTCGTGTCGGCGAACGACGACGGGACGTTCGACGTCACCCAGGCGCTGGAGCTGACCGAGAAGGACTCGGACAAGGCCACGACGGTCGAGCACACGCTGGAGATCTCCGGCAAGGGCGAGAAACTGCTGATCACGGGCGAGCAGAAGGGCTGACCGGCGGCGCGGGGCCGCTGTTGAGACGCGCGAAACCACCCGCCGGCGCCGCCGCTGCTTGTAGCCTGCGCAGCCGTGCAGACAGTCGCCGATCGGTACGCACTGCTCGAACGCCTCGGCAGCGGCGCGATGGGCGTCGTGTGGCGCGCCCGTGACGGGCTGCTGGAGCGCGAGGTCGCCATCAAGCAGCTGCTGCTGCCCGACCTGCCGCCGAGACAGGTCGAGGAGGCCTGCCTGCGGGCGATGCGCGAGGGCAGGATCGCCGCCAGGCTGCACCACCCGAACGCCATCGGCGTCTTCGACGTCGTGGTCGAGGACGGCCGGCCGTGCCTGGTCATGGAGTACCTGCCGTCCCGCAGCCTGTCGGCGGTGCTCAAGGAGCGGGGGCCGCTGCCACCCGAGGAGGCCGCGCGGATCGGCGCGCAGATCGCGGTCGCGCTCGCCGCCGCCCACCAGGCGGGGGTCGTCCACCGGGACATCAAGCCCGGCAACGTCCTGATCGGGGACAACGGCGTCGTCAAGATCACGGACTTCGGGATCTCCCGGTCGGCGGGCGACGCGTCGGTCACCAGGACGGGCGCGCTGGCGGGCACGCTCGCCTACCTCGCGCCCGAGCTGGCCCGCGGCGCCGCACCCGACCCCGCGGCGGACATGTTCTCGCTCGGGGCGACGCTCTACGCGATGACCGAGGGGCAGCCGCCGTTCGGGCGGGTCGAGAACGACTTCGGCCTGCTCTACAAGATCTCCACGGGCCAGGTCGTGCCGCCCACCCGGTCGGGGCCCCTGACACCGCTGCTGGCCAGGCTGCTCGCGATCGAGCCCGCGGCCAGGCCGAGCGCCGCCGAGGTCGCCGCTGAGCTGACCGCGCTCACCGACACGAGGAGCCGCCTGACCGGGGTCCTGGCCGCCGCCGTCGTCGCGGTGGTGCTCGTCGCCGTCGTCCTGACGGCCACGTTCGTGCTGGACCGCGACCGGTCCGTCACCGGCTCCGACTACGGCTCGTCGACGACGCGGAGCACGTCCCAGCAGGGCACGTCCCAGCAGCAGAGCACGCCCAAGACGGCGTTCACCACCGCCGAGGTGGACGCCTTCATCCAGCAGCACTTCGCCAAGCTGCCGCGCGACACGGCCGGTGCGCGGCAGGACTGGGCGCCGGAGTACCGGCCGGCCGAGGGGGACGACGACCGGTTCTGGAAGCAGTACGACGTCGTCGCGATCTACGGCGAGCCCGTGGTCAGCAGCACCGCGCAGGACGACCGTTACGCCGTCGAGCTGGACCTGACGCTGCGCCTGCCGGGGGCGGCCGAGCACGACGTGTCGTTCGTGCGCCACCGGCTCGATCTGATGGTCCGCGACGGCAAGCTGCTCATCACCCACACCCACGAGGTGACGCCGTGAGCCCGCCGGACGCCGGACCTCGAAGCGGCCACCTGCCGGCGTGGCACCTTCCCGGGTGAACCTCGCGGCACCGCTCGCGCGTCAGGCCAGCTCACGGCCCTGGTCGTCTTGACCGGTTCTGCAAGTCGTTGCAGGTCTGACCGGGAACGTTGTCAGCCCCCGGAGGGCGGCAGGTAAGTTGCCTCGTCATGCGAGCACTTCGCCGGTTCACCGTCCGAGCCAGCCTTCCGGAGCCCTTGTCCGCGCTGAGCACGCTCGCCACCAACCTGCGCTGGACGTGGCATCCGCCCACGCAGGACCTCTTCGCCTCGATCGACTCCCGTGTCTGGTCCGAGGTGGGTGGCGATCCGCTGCGCCTGCTCTCCGTCGTCGACGCGGGGCGTCTCGAGTCACTGGCGAGAGACGAACAGTTCCTGCTCAAGCTCCACGCGCTCGCGAGCGACCTGGAGCGCTACGTCGACGGTCCGCGCTGGTACCAGCGCCGCCAGGACGAGATCGCCGGGCGCAGGGAGCACGGTGCACCCGACACGCCGCTGCCGACGAGCGTCGCCTACTTCTCGATGGAGTTCGGCGTGCACGAGGCGCTGCCGAACTACTCGGGCGGCCTCGGCATCCTCGCCGGCGACCACCTCAAGGCGGCCAGCGACCTGGGCGTCCCGCTCATCGCCGTCGGCCTGCTCTACCGGTCCGGGTACTTCCGCCAGTCGCTGTCGCTCGACGGCTGGCAGATCGAGCACTACCCGGTGCTCGACCCGCGCGGGCTGCCGCTCGAGCTGCTGACCGAGCCGTCCGGGCTGCCGCTGCTCGTGCACGTCGCGATGCCTGGCGACCGGATGCTGCGCGCGAAGATCTGGAAGGCCCAGGTCGGCCGCATCCCGCTGCTGCTGCTCGACTCCGACGTGGAGCAGAACGACGACGACCTGCGCGGGGTCACCGACCGCCTCTACGGCGGCGACCAGAACCACCGCATCCGCCAGGAGATCCTCGCGGGCATCGGCGGCGTCCGCGCCGTGCGCACGTTCTGCGAGCTCACCGGCCACCCGCAGCCCGAGGTCTTCCACACCAACGAGGGCCACGCCGGCTTCCTCGGCCTCGAGCGGATCCGCGAGTACATCACCAACGACGGCCTCGACTTCGACCAGGCGCTCACGGCCGCGCGCGCCGGTGCCGTGTTCACGACGCACACGCCCGTGCCCGCCGGCATCGACCGCTTCCCCGTCGACCTGGTCCAGCACTACTTCGGCGCCGAGAACCTCGTGCCCGGCGTGAACACCCAGCGCATCCTCGCGCTCGGTGCCGAGGACAACCCCGGCATGTTCAACATGGCGCACATGGGCCTGCGGCTCGCCCAGCGCGCGAACGGCGTGTCCAAACTGCACGGTGAGGTCAGCCGGGACATGTTCCGGGGCCTCTGGCCGAGCTTCGACGCCACCGAGGTGCCGATCGGGTCGGTCACCAACGGCGTGCACGGGCCGACGTGGGCCGCGGCCGAGATGAGCAAGCTCCTGGGTGCGTCCGAAGCGGACAACCAGACGTCGAGCTTCGGCGTCGGCACGTTCGAGCCGGTCACCGACTCGGGGCTGTGGGAGCTGCGGTCGACGTTGCGCGGCCGCCTGGTCACCGAGGTCCGCAGGCGTTTGCGCGAGTCGTGGCTGCAGCGCGGCGCGTCGGCGCTGGAGCTCGGCTGGACCGACGGCGTCTTCGACCCGGACGTGCTGACCGTGGGCTTCGCCCGGCGCGTGCCGACCTACAAGCGCCTCACGCTGATGCTGCGCGATCCGGAGCGGCTGCGGTCGCTGCTGCTGCACCCCGAACGGCCCGTGCAGCTCGTCGTCGCCGGCAAGTCGCACCCGGCCGACGACGGCGGCAAGGCGCTGATCCAGCAGATCGTGCGCTACGCCGACGAGGCGGGCGTGCGGCACCGGATCGTGTTCCTGCCCGACTACGACATGTCCATGGCCCGGTACCTGTACTGGGGTTGCGACGTGTGGCTGAACAACCCGATGCGTCCCCTCGAGGCGTGCGGCACGTCCGGCATGAAGTCCGCGCTGAACGGCGGCCTCAACCTGTCCATTCGCGACGGTTGGTGGGACGAGCTGTACGACGGCTCGAACGGCTGGGCCATCCCGACCGCGGACGGGATCAACGACCCGGTCCGGCGGGACGACCTGGAGGCCAACGCCCTCTACGAGCTGCTCGGTCAGCAGGTCGCGCCGCTGTTCTACGACCGCGGCGAGGACGGCGTGCCGACCAGGTGGCTGTCGATGGTCCGGCACACGCTGGCCTCGCTCGGCCCGGTCGTGCAGGCCTCGCGCATGGTCCGCGAGTACGTCGAGACCTACTACGCGCCGGCCGCCGCGTCGGCCCAGAACGTGGTCGGCGACGGCTACCGGGGCGCGAAGGAGCTGTCCTCGTACCGGCACCGGCTGCGCGCGTCCTGGACGCGGGTGCGGGTGCTCGACAGCGACCTGGTGCTCGGCGGCTCGTCCGTGCCGGTGCTGGGCGCGCCCGTCATGGTGCGGGCGCGGGTCGAGCTCGCGGGCCTGGAGCCGTCCGAAGTGGACGTCCAGGTCGTGCTCGGCAAGGTGTCCCACGACTCCGACGAGCTCAGGGACGTCGTGACCGCGCCGATGAACTACGCGGGCAACGGCAACTACGAGGCCGAGGTGCCGCTGCCGCACGCCGGAGCGCTCGGCTACACGGTGCGCGTGCTCCCGAGGCACGGCCTGCTGGCCTCTCCGGCGGAGCTCGGCAGGGTCGTGCTGGCCGGCTGACGCTGGTTGACCGTTTCACGAGATCGACCCAGGGCATCCGGTTCGCCTGTCACAGGCGGACTGGATGCCCTGATGTGTTCGTCTTCCGCGCTGCCCGAACACTCCTCGTGACCTCGCTCAGGCGTGAGCACCCACCAACGTCTTCCCTCAGATGAATGAGTCCTTTTTCAAGCGGGTGAATTCCTGATTTCCGCTGGTGAGGGTCTCCGCACGGGCTTACGCTCCAGGTGTGGAATGAATCACATCGGATTTCTATGGGGGAATTGCGGTGTGGTTCCCAGTGAATTGCGCATTCGCGTTTGAGGAAGAAGGTAGCCGTGAAGAAAACGATTGCCGCACTCTCGCTCGTCGCCGCTCTGTTCACCGCCTCATCGGTTCCGGCTGCCAGCGCGGCACCCGCAGCCCCACAACTCCCAGCGGCCTGTGCCGGACTCGTCCAGGACCTCGCCGGAAAGCTGAAGAAGACCGTCACCGGCTTGCTCCCGCTGCCGAACGTCGGCGCGGTGACACCGCTCGTCGGTGACCTGCTCGGCCTCGTGACAGCCATGCAGAACTCGGGCTGTCTCCCGACACCGCCCGTGAGCGTGCCCGTGCCGCTGCCGGTGAAGGCCGCCGACTACGTCGGTCCCGTCGACAAGTGCCTGCCGGTCGTGCTGAACCTGATCTCGTCCGTCGCGGGCCTGGGTGGCACGGTCCTGGGTGCGGTCGGAGGTGGCCTGCCGGACGTCGGCAAGCTCACCACCCTGCTGACGACGCTGCTCAAGACCGTCACCGACCTCCTGACCAAGTGCGGCCTGCCGGCACCTCCCGGTGGCCTCCCGACCCTGCCCGGCCTGCCGGGGCTGCCCGGCCTGCCCGTGCAGAACTGACCTCACGAGGGGTGTGAAGGGCCCGTCACCGGTCTCGGTGACGGGCCCTTCCTCGTGTGCGGTGCGTAGTATTCGTTTCGGACAGGAATAGTGGCATGAGCTGCGCGGTCACCCGTTTGCCGCAGTCCAAGGTTTTTTCGGGAAACACACAATGGGGCTACTGGTTCGTTTTTGCCCGCGAGTTGTGGTTAATCTGCAATTGCTCGATCCGCTGCTCTGAGAAACGGAAAAACGCAGATGATCAAGAAGGCAATTGTCCTCGGTGCCGCAATCGCCGGCATGGGCCTGTTCGCGTCGACCGCGCACGCCGCTCCCTCGCCGAGCCGTGATGTGCTGGACACGCAGCTGGTGGGCCCGATCTCGATCACGGCGCTGTCGCACAACCCGTGGACTCCGGGCAACGGCAACGTGAACGGATCGGGCAACCTCGGAGGCAACGGGAACAACGTCGGGAACAACAACAACGGCGGTAATGGCAACAGCAACGGCGGCGACGGCAACAACGTCGGCGCGGGCAACACGGGCGGGAACGGCAACAACACGCCGGGCTTCCCCGGCTGACCGGTTCCCGCTGGTCCGGCTGACCTGACGGTCAGCTGATCTCCAGCCTGGCGCGGGTCGCCGCCACCCGCGGGTTCCAGCCCGCGAGCTCGTGTGCCTCGGCCGCGAACTCGCGGGCCTTCGCGTTGTTGCCGTCCGCCATCCACGCCCGCGCGATGGTGATGAGGTCGTCGGCGCGGCCGGGCGCGGTCTCGCTCGACTCGGCGGCGTACCCGGCGAGCTGCCTGGCCTTCGCGGTGTCGCCCTCGATCAGCGCCATGACCGCCAGCGTCCCGTTCGACCGGTGCTTGGGGTACCCGGCCTCGTAGGCGTTGCCGAGCATGCTGCGGGCCGTCTCGAGCCCCACCTCGGCGGGGAACTGCCCGGCCTCCACCGCCTGCACGGCGATCCCGGCCGTGGTGGCCATGATCAGCGCCAGCTCGCGCTGGCCGAGGTCCGTCCGCCCGTTCAGCCCGAGCACGGTCTGCAGCGCCTCGAGGTACCGCTCGCGCGCACACGTCGTGACGACCTTGAGCCCGACCACCGTGAGCAGGTCGGGGTGGTCCGCCACCACCTCGTCGTAGATCCGCTCGGCCTCGTCGATGTCGCCGCGGTGGTAGGCGTCCATGCCCGCCAGCACGCGCGGCCGCGCCTCCAGTTCGGCCAGCGGCCGCCCGGACAGCTTCGGCAGCGTGAAGACGAACCAGCCGAGGCTCGTGTTGCCGGCGCCCTCGACCGGCACGAGCTGAAGCAGGAAGCACGCCGTGGCGGCCAGCGCCATGCCCTTGCCGAACGCCGAGCCGACGGCGAGCCAGGTGAGCGCCACGACCACGGCGCAGAAGAGGATCGCGAACGCTCCGGTGAGGACGGTCCGCCGCCGCACGCCGGGCTTGAGGCCGGTGATGCCGATGGTGGCGAGCACGGGGATGGTGCGCAGCACGACCCGCCGGTTCGTCCAGGTCCAGGACTTGACCTCACCACCGATGCCGATGATCACGTGCGTGATCCGCAGTCCGAAGAGGACGGCACCGAGGGCGAGACCCGCCTGGGGGGCGGTCAACGCCAGCAGCAGGCCGACGAACGCCCCCGTCAGGCCGAGGAGGAAGCCGGAGAGGGTCCAGGCGATCGTGCCGACCACCACCAGGGCCGTGACGACCCAGCGCACAACTGTCACGGTCTCCAGACGCTACCTGTGCGGGAGCGGTTCCACGCCGCGTTCGGTCGCACCCGTGCGCCAGCTGAGACGGGCCCCGTCACACGACCGGCTGCGACCCGCCCCGCACCACCGGCAGCCCCGCCGCCCGCCAGCCCCGGAACCCGCCGACGAGGTCCGTCGCGTTCGCGAGGCCGATCCGCTGCAGGTCCCGTGCCGCGAGCGACGACGCCCAGCCCTCGTTGCACACCACGACGACGGTCGTGTCGGCGGTGAAGCCGGGCAGCCGCCAGTCGCCCACCGGGTCGAGGCGCCACTCCAGCACGATCCGCTCGACCACCACGGAGTTCTCGATCTCGCCCTCGGCGAGCCGGTTGTGCGCGGGCCGGATGTCGACGACCAGCGCGTCCGCCAGTCCGTGCAGCTCGTGCGGTTCGAGCCGCACCAGGTGCGAGCGCGCCTCTTCCAGAATCGCGTCGACCTTGCTCACGGGCCCTCCTGGTCGGCCAGCCGGCGCAGCTCGGACAGCGGCAGGCGCTGGGCGGGCAGCGGCGGGATGGAGTCGGGGATGTCGAGCAGCGACGCGTACTCGCGCGTCGGCACCAGCGGCGGCGAGTAGGCGTGCACGGTGGCGGCCGGGACGTCGAACGGGTTCACCACCTGGTGCGCGCGGCCGGAGCCGAAGCCCAGCGCGTCACCGGTGTCGCGCACGGCCGAGCGGACCGGGCCCGCCGGGTAGCGGTAGTCCTCCCGCAGCCTGCCGGTCAGCACGGTGAACGACCCGGCGGAGCCGCCGTGGTCGTGCGGCTCGGTGCCCTGGCCCGGCAACCACGACAGCAGCCACAGCTCCACGCCCTCGGTCAGGCCGAGACGCGCCCACCAGCGGCGTTCCGGCGTGTAGTCGAGGATGGCGAGCAGCCCGGTCGTGAGCTCGCTCGCCACGTAGGAGGTGAGGTCGCGCAGCTCGCGCGGCGTCCACAGGGATCGGGACGGGTGGATCACGTCACGCAGCAGCTGGTCGTCCAGCGCCGGGTGCAGGTCGAATTGATCTTGGTCGGCAAACGTCGAGGTCACCGGCTCGCTCCTGAAGGCCACGTCGGTACGGGGTAGCGATCAAGACGCGACGCGGAGCGCTGGTCAGCGCACGCGTCGCGTCGAGCTACACCCGCACGACGCCACGAGGACGAGGTCGATCGCGCGGTCAGTCCAGGAGTAGACCAGCACGCCGTGATGGTGCCAGACGTTCTCGGAGAGTGGCTAGAGCGTCCACCAGGTGATCAGCGGGGCACCCGGAGCAACAGCAGCGACCGCGCCCGCACCTCCACCTTCGCCCGCGGCGCCAGCGAACCGGGGGCGGCGGGCGAGCCGTCCGCCGACGTCGTGTCCAGGAACGGCTCGAACGACGGCCCGTACCGCTCGTGCGGCAGCGTCACGGTGATCGCCTCCGCGCCGGCGTGCATCAGCAGCAGCCACGAGTCGTCCGACACCAGCTCGCCGTCGCGCGTGCGCGACAGGCAGTTGGAGCCGTCGATGAACATGCCGAGCGTGCGGCGGCTCTCGTCGAACCAGTCGGTCTCGGCCATCTCGCGGCCGTCCGGGCGGAACCACACGAGGTCCGGGTTGCCGCTGGGCGTGGTGCGGCCTTCGAAGAACTCCGGCTGCCGCAGCGCGGGCGAGGACGCCCGCAGGTCGATCAGCCGCTGGGTGAAGCCGAGTAGCGCCTTGCCGGCCTCGGTCTCCGTCCAGTCGACCCACGACACGTCGTTGTCGAGGCAGTAGGCGTTGTTGTTGCCGCCCTGGGTGCGCCACATCTCGTCGCCAGCCACCATCATCGGCGTGCCGGTCGACAGCAGCAGCGTCGCGAGCTGGTTGCGGGCCTGCCTGGTGCGCAGCGCGAGGATCTCCGGGTCGTCCGTCTCGCCCTCGACCCCGCAGTTCCACGAGCGGTTGTCGTTCGTGCCGTCGCGGTTCTGCTCGCCGTTCTCCTCGTTGTGCTTGTCGTTGTACGACACCAGGTCGCGCAGCGTGAACCCGTCGTGCGCGGTGATGAAGTTGATCGACTGCCACGGCCGGCGCAGGTCGTCCGCGTAGAGGTCGGACGAGCCGGAGAGGCGGTAGGCGAGGTCGCGCACCGAGGTGTGGCCGCGCCAGAAGTCGCGGACCGTGTCGCGGTAGCGGCCGTTCCACTCCGCCCACTGCACGCCGAAGTCGCCGACGCGATAGCCGTCGCCCGTCGCGTCCCACGGCTCGGCGATCAGCTTCGCCCTGCACAGCACCGGGTCCGTCGTGATGGCGGTGAGCAGCGCCGAGTCGCGGTCGAAGAACCCGCCGCCCGGCCTGCCCATGGTCGAGGCGAGGTCGAACCGGAACCCGTCGACGCCCATCTCGTCCGCCCAGTACCGCAACGAGTCGGTGACCAGGCGCACGACCTGCGGCGACCCGGGGTCGAGCGTGTTGCCGCAGCCGGTGATGTCGACCGTGCTGCCGCCGCCCGCGTGCAGGTAGTAGCCCGGCGCGTCGAACCCGCGGAAGCTGAGCGTCGGCCCGTCCGGCCCGCCCTCGCAGGTGTGGTTGTAGACGACGTCGATCAGCACCTCGATGCCCGCCGCGTGCAGGGCGGCGACCATCGTCCTGAACTCCTGCACCTCGTTGCCCGGTTCGCTCGCGTAGCCGGGGTGCGGCGCGCAGTAGGCGAGCGGCGAGTAGCCCCAGTAGTTGCAGGCACCCCTGCTGATCAGCGACGGCTCGTCCTGGAACGCCTGCACGGGCAGCAGCTCGACGGTCGTCACGCCCAACCGCGTGAGGTGCTCGACCGCGGCCGGGTGCGCGAGCCCGAGGTAGGTGCCGCGCAGCCTCTCCGGGACGTCCGGGTGGTTCTTCGTGAAGCCCTTGACGTGCATCTCGTAGATGACGGCCTCTTCGAACGGCACGTCGGGCTTGACCCCGGTGGCGGCACCGCCCGGCGAGCTCACGACCGACAGCGGCACGCTCCCGAGCGAGTCGACCGCCGACGGCGGCCCGTGCATCGGGTCGCCCACGTACCCGAGCGACGCCTCCAGGTCGGTGATCCTGCCGGTGATCTGCCGCGCGTACGGGTCGACCAGCAGCTTCGCCGGGTTGCAGCGCAGGCCGCGGCCCGCGTCGTACGGCCCGTGCACGCGGAAGCCGTACTTCTGGCCGGGCGTGACACCGGGGACGAGCCCGTGCCACACGCCGAACGTCCGTTCGGTCAGCTCCACCCGTTTCTCGGCCCCGTCGTCGCCGATCAGGCACACCTCGACCGCGTCGGCGACGTGGGACGTCACCGCGAAGCGGACACCGCCGGCCTCGGCGTGCGCCCCCAGCGGGAACGGACGGCCTGCCAGCACCTCGGACTCGGGTCGAGTAGCCATGCCTCCGATCTTGGCATCCGACACCGACATAAAACTCGAGACTTCACACAGGCGGCCCAGTGCCGTTGCTCGTCCCGAGGGACACCCCGATGGAGGACCCGCCGATGGTCGTTCGGAAGAATGGAGCCGTGGCGGACGTCGACGTGACAGATCTGGTCGTGCACATGGCGGGCGTGTCGGTCCGTCGAGGGAAGAACACGCTGGTCGGCAACATCGACTGGAGCGTGGAGCTGGACGAGCGCTGGGTGGTCCTGGGCCCGAACGGGGCCGGCAAGACGACCCTGCTGCGGCTCTCCAGCGCCGAGCTGCACCCGACCAGGGGCAAGGTCCACCTCCTGGGTGAACGACTGGGCAAGACGGACGTCCAGGAGCTCAAGCCCCGCATCGGCCTGTGCTCGGCTGCCCTGAACGGCCGCGTGCCCGCCGACGAGAAGGTCGTCGACCTGGTCGTCTCGGCCGGGTACGCCGTGCTGGGCCGGTGGCGCGAGGACTACGGCAAGCAGGACACCGACCGCGCCCGCGAGCTGCTGGGCACGCTCGGCATCGAGCACCTCGCCGACCGCCTCTACGGCACCCTCAGCGAGGGCGAGCGCAAGCGCACCCTGATCGCCCGCGCGCTGATGACCGACCCCGAGATGCTGCTGCTCGACGAGCCGGCCGCGGGCCTCGACCTAGGCGGCCGCGAGGACCTGGTCGCGAAGCTGTCCGAGCTGGCCCTCGACCCGGACGCGCCCGCGATGGTGCTGGTCACGCACCACGTGGAGGAGATCCCGCCGGGCTTCACCCACGCCCTCCTGCTGCGCGAGGGCTCGATCGTCGCCCAAGGCCTCTTGGCAGACACCCTCACCGAGGAGAACCTCTCCAAAACCTTCGGCCAGGACCTCGAACTGCAAAAGGCGGGGGACCGCTTCTTCGCCAGGCGCAAAGTCTGACAAGCTACCGCTAGGTAACCTGACATCAGCGCGCAACGAGTCGCGAGTTCGCGTCGGGCGGCGGGGGGTCGGCGCTGTGGGGACGCCCGAAAAGAAGGAGGACGAAAAAGGGAAAAGAAAAAAAAAAAAAAAGAAAAACAAAAG
>NZ_JBHYGW010000018.1:115728-152051 GCF_042738015.1 Lentzea sp. NPDC059081 | reverse complement strand
GGTGTCCTCTGTTCACTTCTTGGGTTAAACCGCGTAAGGCGGTGAGCCCAGAATGGGAGACCGGACGACCGACAAGAGGCGAACGAGCCGCCGTCGCGGAGCGGCGGCCAATAAACACAGCGGCCAATAAAACACAGGAGGCGCAGTGCCTGAGTTCGTGAGGCTCGAGGTCGAGGACGGGATCGGCACGATCCGCCTGGAGCGGCCGCCGATGAACGCCCTGAACCGGCAGGTGCAGACCGAGCTGCAGGCCGCCGCCAAGGAGGCCTCCGAGCGTTCCGACGTGTACGCGGTCATCGTCTACGGCGGCGAGAAGGTCTTCGCGGCCGGCGCCGACGTCAAGGAGTTCGCCCAGATCTCCCACGCCGAGATGACGCTGCGGGCCAAGGGCCTGTCCGACGCCCTCGGCGCGCTGGCCACCATCCCGAAGCCGACCGTCGCCGCGATCACGGGCTACGCGCTGGGCGGCGGCTTCGAGGTCGCGCTCGGCTGCGACCGCCGCATCGCCGGCGACAACGCGAAGGTCGGCCAGCCCGAGATCCTGCTCGGCCTGATCCCCGGCGGTGGCGGCACGCAGCGCCTCGCCCGGTTGATCGGCCCGTCGAAGACCAAGGACCTGCTCTACACCGGCCGTTTCGTCGGCGCCCAGGAAGCGCTGGAGATCGGCATGGTCGACGAGGTCGTCGCACCCGACGACGTGTACGCGGCCGCGGTGCGCTGGGCGAAGCAGTTCGTCAACGGGCCGGTGCTCGCCCTGGCGGCGACCAAGGCCGCCGTCGACGGCGGCCTCGACACCGACCTGGAGTCGGGCCTGAAGCTCGAGAGCCACCTCTTCGCGGCCCTGTTCGCGACCGAGGACAAGAAGGCGGGCGTGGAGTCGTTCATCGAGAACGGGCCCGGAAAGGCGAAGTTCAGTGGCAACTGATCCGGCACCCAACCCGCACGCGACCGCGGAAGAGGTCGAGGCGGCCTACAAGGACACCAAGCTCGCGCAGGTGCTCTACCACGACTGGGAAGCGGGCACGTACGACGAGAAGTGGTCGATCTCCTACGACGAGCGCTGCATCACCTACGCGACGGACCGCTTCCGCGCCGTCGCCGGTGACGTCGGTCCGTACGAGCACGCGCTGGAGCTGGGCTGCGGCACGGGTTTCTTCCTGCTGAACCTCATGCAGGGCGACGTGATCAAGAAGGGCTCGGTCACCGACCTGTCGCCCGGCATGGTCGAGGTGGCGCTGCGCAACGCCGAGCACCTCGGGCTGGACGTCGACGGCCGCGTTGCCGACGCCGAGCGGATCCCGTACGACGACAACACGTTCGACCTCGTCGTCGGGCACGCGGTGCTGCACCACATCCCCGACGTCGAGGGTGCGATGCGCGAGGTGCTGCGCGTGCTGAAGCCGGGCGGCAAGTTCGTGTTCGCGGGCGACCCGACGAACATCGGCAACTTCTACGCGCGCAAGCTCGGCCAGGCGACGTGGTGGCTGACCACCAACGTCACCAAGGCGGTGCCGGCGCTGGGCTCGTGGCGCCGTCCGCAGGAGGAGCTCGACGAGTCCTCCCGCGCCGCCGCGCTGGAGGCCGTGGTCGACCTGCACACGTTCGACCCCGACCAGCTGGAGAGGACCGCCCAGCGCGCCGGCGCCGTGGGCGTCCACGCGGTGACCGACGAGCTGTCCGCGGCGCTGTTCGGCTGGCCGGTGCGCACGTTCGAGGCCGCGGTGCCGCGCGAGAAGCTGGGCTTCGGCTGGGCGATGTTCGCCTACCGCACCTGGCAGAACCTCTCGTGGGTCGACCAGAACGTGCTGTCGAAGGTCCTGCCGCGCGAGATGTTCTACAACGTGTCGATCACCGGCAGGAAGTCCTCCTGAGTTGGGGTACGCGTTCACCTCGTCCGACGTGGCGTTCCTGCGTTCCGGCGCCGGAGTCGCCGCGTTGGAGCAGGTGGACGCGTTGCCCTTCACCGACTCGTCCCGGCTGCACGACGTCGGCGCAGCCCGGAAGCTGCTGGGCGAGTCCTTCGCGCCGGTCGTGGAAACCGTGCTGCTGCGCCGTCGGGCTTCGTCCAAATTGGACTCTTCTGAGTCCTGGCTCTTCACCGATGACGCCCTGCAGCAGGCCACCGCGTCCGCTGTGGCCCGGCATCGCGCTTCGCGGTTCGCCGATCGGGTCGTCCACGACGTGACGTGTTCGATCGGCGCGGACCTGGTCGCGTTGTCGTCGGTGGCTGCGCTGTGCGTGGGCTCGGACCTCGATCCGGTGCGGCTCGCCATGGCGCGCAACAACGTTCCCGGTCAGCTCGTCGTGCAGGCCGACGCGCTGCGGCCGGTCTCGCGTGCGTCCGCCGTCACCGCGGACCCCGCCCGTCGTGACTCCGCCGGTCGCCGCAAGTGGAACCCGTCGGACTTCTCGCCGCCGCTGGACGAGCTTTCCGAGGTCTACGCCAGTGTCGACCTCGCCGTGAAGTGCGCTCCCGGCATCGACTTCGCCGTCGCGCCGTGGGCCGACGAGATCGAGGTCGTGTCGCTCGACGGCGCGGTCCGCGAGGCCTGCCTGTGGACGCGAGGCCTTGCCACCGCGGGGGTTTCGCGCCGC
Organism: Lentzea sp. NPDC059081; assembly: GCF_042738015.1. Classification (NCBI taxonomy): domain Bacteria; kingdom Bacillati; phylum Actinomycetota; class Actinomycetes; order Pseudonocardiales; family Pseudonocardiaceae; genus Lentzea; species Lentzea sp. NPDC059081. Next base: position 149,456 of record NZ_JBHYGW010000018.1, on the reverse strand, counting down.
GCGTCCGTCCTGCACGGCTCGTCGTCGTGGACCTTGACCGACGCCGAACCCGACGACTGCGCCGTCGCCCCGCCGGGGGAGTGGGTCGTCGACCCGGACGGCGCCGTCGTGCGCGCGGGCCTGGTGCGGCACTACGCCGCCCGGCACGGCCTGTGGCAGCTCGACGAACGCATCGCGTACCTGAGCGGTCCGGTGCCGCCGCCGGGCATCCGCGCGTTCCGCGTGCTCGAACACGGCCACTACACGGAGAAGGCACTCAAGTCGTTGCTGAAGACGCGGTCCGTCGGCAGGCTGGAGATCCTCGTGCGCGGCCTGGACGTCGACCCGAACACGCTGCGCAAGCGCCTCAAGCTCTCCGGTCCCGCCGAGGCGACCGTCGTGCTGACGCGCGTCGGCTCACGGCCCGTCTTCCTGCTGTGCCAGGCTGAGCGCACTTAGTGCCAGGTCGAGGCGGGCCTCGTGGAAGTCGGGCCGCAGCCGTTCTCCCTGGGTCAGGGTGGCGATGCCGTGCAGCGTGCTCCAGAACAGCTCGGTCAACGTCTCCAGGTCCCGCTCGCCCCTGACCGGTTCGACCGCCGCGACGAGCTCGCCGAACGCGTCGCGCAGCTCCTGCGGGATGTCGTCGGTGCCGAACGGGATGTCGACCCGCTGCACGAACATCGCGTCGTAGAGCGCCGGACGTTCGCGCGCGAACGCGAGGTACGCCTCCGCGGCGGCGCGCAGCCGTGACTCTCCTCGCGCCGGCCGGGCTTTCCGCAGCTGCCGGGCCAGCTCGCCGGCCCCCTGGATCGCCACCGCGCGCACGATCGCGTCCTTGCCCTTGAAGTGGCTGTAGAGCACCGGCTGGCTGTACTCGACCTTGTCGGCGAGCCGGCGCGTGGTGACCGCGTCCCAGCCCTCCTCCTCGGCCAGCTCCCGGGCGGCGTCGATGATCAGCTGATGGCGTTCGGCCCGCTCGCGCTCACGCCGGTTCTGGATGCTCACCCGACAAATCTAGCACCGCTAGACTTCCGAGCGCTCAATCTGTTAGCGTCGCTCCATCAGCTAGCAACGCTAGATTCTCTCCGGGAGGACATCATGAAGTTCACGACGGTCATGTCTTGGCTGGTAGTGGTCGCCGGTTTCTACTTCGGCCTGAGCTACCTGCTCGCAGGCGACTGGGCGGCCTCGGGCTTCGGCATCGTCGACCCGACCGGCTACTACGTGGTCAAGGGCGTCCGCGACCTCGCCTACGCCCTCACGGCCCTGATCCTGCTGCTGATGAAACAGCGGCGCGCCCTCGGCTGGGTGGTGCTGGCGGACTCGATCATCCCGATCGGCGACTGCCTGGCCGTGATGACGCACGGCGGCACGGTCGGCTACGCCCTGATGGTGCACGGCTCCGCGGCCGTGCTGGTGCTGCTCACCGCCTGGCTCCTGCTGCGGGAGAAGGCGCCGGCCCAGGCGGAGCCGGTCCCGGCCAGGTGAGCCCAGCCGACGTCACGGCAACGCGGTACCGGGCGGGCGACCACGTCACCACGGCGCTCGCCCGTCCCGTTCACTCCGGCGACGGCGCCTGCCTGCTCCGTTCACTCCGGCGACGGCGCCTGCCTGCTCCGTTCACTCCGGCGACGGCGCTCGCCCGTCCCGCTCGCCCCGGCGACGGCGCCTGCCTGCTCCGTTCACTCCGGCGACGGCGCTCGCCCGTCCCGCTCGCCCCGGCGACGGCGCTTGCCCGCTCCGTTCACCCCGGCGACGGCGCTTGCCCGCTCCGTTCACCCCGGCGACGGCGCTTGCCCGCCCGCTCGCCCCGGCGACGGCGCTTGCCCGCCCCGCTCGCCCCGGCGACGGCGCCTGCCTGCTCCGTTCATTCCGGCGACGGCGCCCGCACGGCCCACTCACTCCGGCCACGGCGCTCGCCCGTCCCGCTCACCCCGGCGACAGCGCCCGCACGGCCTGGGCCAGCCCGGAGTCCGTGATCTCACCGAGCAGCAGCCCGGTCAGCACGTGGAACGCCCGCGCCAGCTCGTCCGGATGCGTGGACAGCACCAACGTCCCGGCGAACGCGCCGGCGTCCCGCAGGTCGTCCAGCCCACGCCCCTGCACGGCGTTCACGCCCTCGCGCAGGCACCACAACGACATCACGTGGTCGCGCATCCCGTTGATCATGTACACCGCCTGCCACACCCGGCCCCGCGCGATGGACGACCGCGCGTGCAGCCCGTACAGCCAGGCGAGCCCGACGAGCTCGGAGCGGTCCGGCGGACTCGACTGCGGCAGCTCGTTGGCTTCGCCGAAGAGCAGCTTGAACGTCGGCCCGGTGGCGCCGAACTCGGACGACGGCCAGAACGCGACGTCCACCTGCAACGTCGAGCGCAGCAGGAACACCCGGAACAACACCGACCCGCGCCGCACGTCGACGTGCCCCACCGCGTCACACGCGTACATCAGCGCAGTCCAGTCGGTGACCACCTCGTCCAGGTCGCGGTCGACCGAGAGCGCGAAGTCGATGTCCGACCAGCGGTCCTCCCTGCCGACCGAGGCCGAACCGGTCACCGCCGCCCCGACCACCCGCGGATCGACCTCGGCGGCGTTGACGAGGTCGCGGCGCAGCTGGTCGCGCTCGTGAACTGAGAACACAGCGCCACTTTATTGGTCACCGGTCGAGCGCTCGACGAAGACGACCTGTTCCGTTCGGCGACATTCCTCCCCAGCAGGGAAAGCGAAAGGGGTGGGTTCCCGTCGCATCGACGGGAACCCACCCCCAAGCCTGGGAAACTAGGCCTGCGCCAAGGCGAAGACGTGCATGTCACCGTCGTCCGGCAACACCACCGACGCCAGCGTCTTCCCCTCCGGAGCCACGTACGTCTTCGTGGCGAAGATGTGCGTGGCGACCTTCTCGTTGCCGCCGCCGGACTGGTTGCGGTACGGCGTGTTCGCGACGATCACGTTGCCGTAGCTCGGTGCCGACCCGCCGCCGCCCAGCGTCCAGTCGCTGAAACCGATGTCCACCGACGCCGTGGTGCCGTCCGTGAACGTCACGGTCGCCACCTTCGTGCGCGCGCCGTTGGCCGCCGCGCCGAGGAAGGCGAGACGGGTGCCGGACAGCGTCAGCGTCTGCTTCTGCGCGGTCGCGTTGTCCTGGCGGCCGGGAGGTGACGACGGCCAGGTGAACGTCAGGCCGTCGACGGTGCCGGTGCCGCCCGGCGTGAGACCGGCCGTGGCCAGCGCCTCGCGCGAGTAGCTGTAGCCGCCGCCGTCGAAGTCGCCGTCACCGTCGGCGTCGGCGGAGGCGCCGACGTTGTTCACCGCGGCGAGCATGCTGCCCGCCGGGGCGACCTTCACCGTCTGCGGCAGGACGACCGGCTTCGACGCGCCTTCCACGGTGATCGTGACGGTGATGTCGTAGAAGCCCTGCGGCGTATCGGGAGTCGCCGAGACCGTGAACTCGCCCGGCACCGCACCGCTCACCGGCGTGAACTGCAGCGCGTCCGAACCGGTGATCGCGTAGGTCGCCTTCGGGTCGCCGTCGTAGAGCTTGACCGCGTTGACCTTGCCCGTCACGGACTTGCCCGGCTCGACGACGAGCTGGCGCGGTTCGACGGTCAGGAAGTACGGCTGATCGTGCTTGATCGGCTGCTCGCCGTCGCGGAACGACGGCGGGGCGTCCGAAGCGCCCGTGCCCCAGGACGAGGGCGTGCTGCCGAGCACGAAGTCCAGCTTGCCGCCGCGTTCGACGAACGACTCCGGCAGCCAGGTCTTGGTCGCCGCCTTGCCGTTGACCTTCAGCGACTGCACGTACTTCGTCGCCGTGTTCGCCTGCGGGGCGTTGATCGTGATGTCCTTGCCGCCACCGCGGTTGATCTTCACCGAGGTGAACAGCGGGCTGCTCAGCACGAGCTCGGCGCGCGACGGCACCTGCGGGTAGATGCCCATCGACGTGAAGACGAACCACGACGACATCGCGCCGAGGTCGTCGTTGCCCGGGATGCCGCCGGGGGCGTTCTTCCAGAGCGTGTTGATGGTCTCCCGCAGCGTCTCCTGCGTCTTGGCGGGCTTGCCCGTGTAGTTGTAGAGCCACGGGACGTTCACCGACGGCTCGTTGTCCAGTTCGGACTTCGCGCCGCCGTTGCCGGTCAGGGCCCAGCTGCCGTCGGCGTTGTGGAAGAAGTCGTCGAGGCGCTTGTTGGCGCGGTCCTTGCCGCCCAGCGACTCCACGAGGCCGGCGACGTTGTGCGGCACCATCCACGTGTACTGGGCGCTGCTGCCCTCGACGAACCCGTTGCCGGTGTCGGGCGTGAAGTCCTTGACCCACGTGCCGTCGGCGTTGCGGTTGCGGATGTAGCCGCCGGTCTTGTCCGCCACGGGGTCGAAGTTGTTCTGCCACCACTGCGCGCGCTCGGCGAACGTCTTGGCGGTCTTCTTGTCGCCCGCGCGGTCGGCGAGCTGGCTGATCGCGAAGTCCGCCGCGGAGATCTCCAGGGTCTCCGCCGCGCCACCCCACGCGTTCGACACGGCCGGCATGTACTTGTTCTGCAGGTACTTGTCGAGCGACGGCCGCTGCCCGACCGACATGACGGCCCAGCCGTCCTTGCTCAGGTCCTGCTCCGTCGGCACGGTCGCGGCCTTCACCAACGACTTGAGCGACGACTTGAGGTCGTACTTGTCGCCGCCGAACGCGGAGATCGCGGCCAGTGCGATGGGCGCGGGGTCGCCGTTCATGACGTGCGTGCCGCCCGCGGCGTGCGTCCAGCGGTCCCAGACACCGTTGTTCTGGCCGGCCTGGTTCAGCAGCGACTGCGCGATGTCCGACCCGACCTGCGGCTCCAGCAGCGTGAGGAGCTGCAGCTGCGAGCGGTAGATGTCCCAGCCGGAGAACGTGCCGTACTGGGCCTTCTGCCTGCTCTTGTCGATCTTGTGGACCTTGCCGTCGAACCCGGCGTACTCGCCGTTGACGTCGCTGAACACGTTGGGGTGCAACAGCGAGTGGTACAGCGCGGTGTAGAACTTGGTCCGCTCGTCATCGGAGCCGCCGCCGACCTCGATGCGCCTGAGCTGCTTCTGCCACGCGATGTACGCGTTGTCCCGCATGTCCTCGATCGACTGGCCCTTGTTCTCGGCCTTGAGGTTCGCCTTCGCGTTGTCGAGGCTCACGTACGAGATGCCGATCTTGACACCGACCTGGCTGCCCGGCGCGAAGCCGAGGTAGGCGCCGGAGCCCTTGCCCAGCACGGGCCAGCCGTTGGTGCCGTACGTCGTGCCGCCGGTCGCGGACGTGCCGCCGGGCGTGACAACGTTGTCCTGGTACGTGCCGACCTCGGTGAACGCCTGGTCGAACTCCGCGACGAAGTGCAGCGTGTAGTAGCTGCGGCGGCCGACCTGGTTGATGTAGCCGCAGAAGTTGCCGCTCGTGACGCTGCCGGTGATCGTCCGCTTGTCCTTGTCGATCACGGTCTGCGCGTCCGACGAGCCGACCTGCGACTTGGAGGTGTTGATCAGCACCGTGGCGGGCTTGTCGGCGGGGAAGCTGAACCGCGCGGCACCGGTGCGTTCGGTGGCGGACAGCTCGGCCTTCGCGCCCGACTTGAGCGTCACGTCGTAGCGGCCGGGCTTGGCCACCTCGTCCGCGTGCGCGAACTCGCTCGCGTAGACGGCGTCCGTCGCGTCCGTGGTCGGCGACGTGGTGACGGTCCCGACGTGCGGGAAGATCGGGATGTCACCGCTGCCGCCCGCGCACCCCGTCCCGGACATGTGGGCGAGGCTGAAGCCGCGGATCTTCGTGGCGTCGTACCGGTACCCGCCGGGAGCCGCCGCGCGCAGGGTGTTCCCCCTGCTGGCCTCCGGGCTGAAGGAGAACATGCCGAACGGCACGACCGCGCCGGGGAAGGTGTTCCCGAGGTTGGTCGTGCCGATGAACGGGTTCACGTGTGCCGCCGGATCCGGCACCACCTGAATCTGGGGCTGAGCGGAGGCAGGGACCACTCCGAACGTCATGGCCACCGCCACCGCAGCTGTCGTGAGGACTCTTCGCTGCATGGACGCGGACCCTACTTTCCGTGCCCGCCCAACCCCAGAGTGTGAAGCCGTTTTGTCGTCAACCGGACAAGCGCTGCTCCATGAACGACCGCAGCGCGGGCCAATCGGTCTCCAGAGCGACCTCTACCTGGTGCTTTCCCTCGACGAGCGCACCCTCGTCGTCGATGTCGAGCCCGTGGGTCGTCAGCTCCAGCGTGCCGGGCACGATCGCCTCGGCCACCGCGACGGCGTCGTGGACCAGGATGCCCTCGTCCCGGTGGGAGTGGTTCTGCTCCCTGTGCCGCGCGAGGTAGGCCCGGTAGGTGCCGGTGAGGCCGCTGAGCACGGGGTCGACGTTCGCGAGGAACTCGGTGTCGGCGATGCACCGCTGGGTGAGGTTGAGCGGCACGATGATCGGCTTCGCCCTCCGGATCACGGTCTGCGCCGCCTTGGCGTCGGCCCAGAAGTTGAACTCCGCGCGCGCCGTCGTGTTGCCCAGCCCGAGTCCGCCACCCATGACGACCAGGCGCGGGAACTCGACACCGGCCTCGATCGCGTTGGCGATGTTGGTGAGCGGCCCGATGGCGGCGACCACGGTGTCCGGCGTGAGGTCGTCGGCGAAGAAGCGGGTGGTGTCGTCCCCGCTGATGCCGTGCGGGTGCTCCGGCAACGTGAGGGCCTGCCCGCCGAGCCCGTCCTCGCCGTGCACGTCCGCCGCCCCGCCCGTGCCCGCGCTGCCCCGGATCACGGGCACGTCGGTGCGGCCCAGGTGCGCGAGCAGCCGCAGGGCGTTGGCGGTGGTGAGGTCGAGCCCGACGTTGCCGAACACCGTGGTCAGGCCCTTGAGCTCGACCTCGGGGCTGCGGGCGGCGAGCGCGATCGCGAACGCGTCGTCGACGCCGGGGTCGGTGTCGATGATGAGAGGAGTCGCCATGGGCCTCAGCCTGCCTCACCGCGCCGCACACGTCCTCGTGGCGACTCGTCAGATGAACGTGTGAGGCGACGAGACCGTGCCTGGTCTACGCAGAGCGTGTGAGCGGACCGTTGAGTCCACGTGGGACAGCCCGTGATGTATAAGCTCAATCATTGTCTGGCCGCGGCTCAAAACGCTGAAACCAAAGTCATGTGCTTCGTCGTTGTGGTCGTTCGAAGTACTTGAAAGCGTTGAGTGCTGCGTGCTCCTGTAACAGGCGGCGTTGTGGATGCGATCTGCTTGTGAGTCGAAGGAGCGCAGATGAAGCGGCGAACTTTCAGTGTTATTGCGTGTGCAGGATTTTTCGTCTCGGCGTGCTCGTCCGAGCCTATCGCCACGAGCACTACGGTTTCTTCGTCGCCTGCGACTAGTTCGACCACCGTAAGTGTGACCACCACCACCACCACCACGCGCCCCACTACGCCAGAGCAGGAGTTCGACGCGCGTGCCGTCAAAGAAGGCTGGGCAACGGCGAGTGACTTCCAGAGCTCTGGAAGGGAGTACAGCGGCCCGGCTGGCTACGTGAAGCACATCTGCAAGGAGTTCGACGACCCGGAAGAGATCACCGGGCTGAGTCACGGCGAAAGGATGGAGATCGAATGGAAGGCCGAGAAGCCCATCTTCGAGGCGGGTGTTCCGATCTTCTGTCCGCAACACGTTCCGTTGCTCAAAGACGCCGTGAACGGAACGGTCAAGCGCGGCTACTCAGGTGGATCGTTCTTCATTCCCGATGACATGAAGCCTGGTGTGTACCGCGTGTCCGGTGCCATCAAGGACTGTTACTGGGAACGTACTGCTCATGACGGTTCGATCATCGACAATCAGTTCGTGACAGCTGCGCGGGAGTTGACCGTGACTGTTCTGCCCTCCGACGGGGCGTTCACGACCCGGAGTTGTGGGACTTGGAGAGCGGTTGGCTGAGCCGATCAGGTGTTGAAGGCTGGTCCTCTGCTTCAGCTCACTCTTGTTGATCATGCGGCCCGCTGGGCCCGGTCGCCTCTTCGTGCACCAAGTCGACAGATGGTCTGCGGGTCAAGGTGATGAGTTTTGGACACAGATCAACGAGCGAGCTGCCGCCAAGTTTTTACTTCGCAGCTCGTGACGCCATCAGTCGTCATGCAAGCGATTGCCGACCTGTTTTTGGATCGAGTTCCAGGCCGTCTCGAGGCCGCCGCAGCTCCGAACCGTGAGGTCGCAAAGAGCCGGAAACCAGCAGGTCAGGGCAAGGGTGCGTCGAAACCGACGGAGGTCGAAAGCTAGAGTTCCCGCATGACTTCGATGTGGGGAGCCCCGGTCTGGACGCGCTGGGCCAGGTCGCGCCGGGACCCGATGCAGGCGCGCTTCCTCACGATGGCCTCCCTGCGCTGGGTCCTGCGCCACCGCGCCTACACCCCCTGGTACCTGGTCCGGTACTGGCGGCTGCTGAAGTTCCGGCTGCTCAACCCCCACGTCGTGCTGCGCGGCATGGTGTTCTTCGGCAAGCGCGTCGACGTCATGGCCCGCCCCGGCTACGGGCGGCTGGAGATCGGGCGCTGGGTGCACATCGGCGACGGCAACGCCATCCGGTGCCACGAGGGGTCGCTGCGCATCGGCGACAAGGTCGTCTTCGGCAAGGACAACACGGTCAACTGCTACCTCGACATCGAGATCGGCACTTCCTCGCTGGTGGCCGACTGGGTCTACATCTGCGACTTCGACCACAAGACCGAGGACATCACCCTGCCGATCAAGGACCAGGGCATCGTGAAGTCACCCGTGCGGATCGGGCCGGACTGCTGGCTCGGCACCAAGGTGACGGTGCTGCGCGGCACCCGCGTCGGGCGCGGGTGCGTGCTCGGGGCGCACGCCGTCGTGCGCGGGGACGTGCCGGACTTCAAGATCGCGGTCGGGATGCCGGCTCGGGTGGTGCGGGACCGGCGGGCCGACTACGAGGCTGATGCGCAGCGGCGGGCGGACATCGCGGACATGGCCCGCAAGGCCAAGGAGGCGCTGGCTAAGCGAGCGGAAGAAGCGTCGGACGCTTCGGCGTGAAGCCGTCTCCCGGCTGCCGGCCGATCAGCTTGTTCCGCGTCCGCGTGTAGGCGACCGGCAGCACCTGCTCCCGCAGCCATCGCCAGTGCTCCACCACCGACGCCGGCGCGGCGGTCCCGGGCAGCGCCGCCATCCATGCCGGGTCGAACGGGATCTCCAGCGCCGACAGCAGGTGTCCGGCCAGCCGCCGGTGCCCCAGCGACGACAGGTGCAGGCGGTCCGGCCCGAAGTACCGCGAGTCGTGGACGCACGAGTCGGCCTCGACGTCCACCAGCACGGCGCCGTAACGCGAGGCAGCAGCGCGCATCGCGGCGTTCAAGGCAAGAATTCGCGGCCGCATGCGCCAGCCGAACGGCATGCGGTGCGAGATGTCGCTCAACGTGAACACGGCGACGGTGGGCGCGAACGAGGTCACGGCGCGCACCAGGGCGTCTGCACGAGCGGAGAGCACAGCGCCGGACGCACCGGACATCACGTCGTTGCCGCCGGCGAACACCGCCACCAGGTCCGGCTCCAAGGTCGAAGCGGACGGGACCTGCTCCGCCAGCATCTGGTCCATGCGGCGGCCCCGCACGCCCAGGTTGGCGTACCGGAAGCCCGGCGCGTCCAGCACGGACGCGACGCGGTCGGCCCAGCCGCGGTAGCGGCCGTCGGGGAGCAGGTCGTCCAGGCCCTCGGTGCAGCTGTCGCCGATGGCCACGAAGCGTTGGTATGTCATTCAGTCCTCGGTCACCTGTTGTTCACGGGACCGGCGACTGTAGCCGACCTAGGTGAACAGATTTCCCGTCGCGATCTTGGGACGGCCGAGCACCCGCGCTGGACGTACGCGAGCCGCCGAGTACGCGGAAGCCGTGTCGGAGGCGATCGACGACCAGTTGAAGTCCGTTGCCAGCCGTGCTTTCGCGGCGCGGGCGCGAGAAGCGGCCGCAGCGGGGTCCGAGAGCACGGAACGCACGGCCCGGGTCAGGCCGTCCACGTCACCGGGGGTGAACGACAGGCCCGTCACGCCGTCCAGCACGACCTCGCCGAGCCCGCCCGCGGTCGAGGCGACCAGGGGAGTTCCGGCGGCCGCGGCCTCCAGGGCCACGATGCCGAACGGTTCGTAGCGCGAAGGCAACACGACCGCGTCGGCCGCCGTGAGCAACGCCGCCAGCGAACGGTCCGAGAGATGTCCCACGAACTCCACCGCGCGCAGCACGCGGTGTTTGCGCGCCTGTTCCTGCAGCCACTCGGTCTGCGAACCACCGCCGGCGACGACGACGCGCGTGCCCCGGTGGGCGCGGCGGATGCGGGGGAGGGCGGCGATCAGGTCCTGGATGCCCTTCTCCCACTCGATGCGGCCGAAGAACAGCAGCAGCGGGTCGCCGTGCGGTGAGTACGCGCGCTTCGCCGCACCGACGTCCTTGGGGCGCACCTTCCACCCGCCGGGCTCGATCCCGTTGTGCAGCACGGAAACGTCCGAACCATCCACGTCGAACAGATGTGCCACCTCGCCGCGCATCGCCGACGAGCAGGTGATCAGCGCGTCGGCGCGGTTCGCGAGCCACCACTCCACCGAGTGCACCTGCTGGTTCAGCGGGTGCGACAGCCAGCCGGAGTGCCTGCCCGCCTCGGTCGCGTGGATCGTGGCCACCAGCGGCACGCCGAACGCCTCCGACAGCGCCACGGCCGGGTGCGCCACCAGCCAGTCGTGCGCGTGCACGACGTCCGGGCGCCACGACCCGAGCGCCAGGCCGGCGCGCGTCATCGCGTGACCCATCGCGAGCGTCCACGCGAGCAAGTCCTTCTCGAACACGAAGTGCGCGGGGTCCTCGGCGACGCGGACCAGTCGCACGCCCTCGCTCTCGACGTCGACGGTCGGGTGCGTGACGGCGTCGGTGCCGGAGGGTTGCCGGCACAGCACGACGACCTCGTGCCCCTGCGCGGCCAGCTGTGTCGCGAGCGCGTGGACGTGCCTGCCCAGCCCGCCGACCACCACCGGCGGGTACTCCCACGACAACATCAGCACGCGCATCCCGTTACCTCATTCCTCGCGCGTCCAGATGCCCGAACGGGCCGTCCGCCGCGCGGAGTTCCGCCGCCCTCGCACGTCCACGACCGCCGCGCGCCAACGCCGCGAGCTCGCTGAAGCGGTCGCTGTGAATCTTCGCGCGGTAGCGGGCGTAGTCGGCCGCCGAGTCCTTGGTGACCATGAAGGCCCAGTCGCTCGACAACGCCAGCAACGCCTCGCGCACCGCCTGGTCCAGCACCGGGTCCCGCACGTCCGACGAGAAGTCGAGACCCAGGAGCTCCTGCTGCACCGAGGAGTTCAGCGACACGATGTCGGACACCTGCGCGCCGTCCCAGACGCGCCAGTCCTTGCCGCTGCCCCACGACGACGCGGGCAGCTCGACCGGCGCGCCCACGTGCCCGGCCTCGACGGCACCGCGCAACGTCGTGACGCGCACACCCGCCTCCGGCAACGCGCGCAGCACGGCCTCCAGCCACAGAGGACCTTCGTGCCACCAGTGCCCGTACAGCTCGGTGTCGTACGCCGCCACGACCAGCCCGCCGTCGATCGCGCGCAGCCGGCGCACAACCGTGTCGACGAAATCCTCGACGTGGCGCGAAAGAGCTTCGCGCGCGAGCGTCGGGTCGTACGGCCGCTTGTCCTCGGGCGCGACGTTCTTGCCCGTCACCCGCGACGGCTTCAGCCCGGTCGGATGATCGAAAGTGTGAAAATCTCGGTAGGCCGCATCACCCGGATAGCCCACCTTCGGGGACCAGACGCGGTACGAGACTTCGAGATCACGACCGAACGCCAGCACGTCCGACGACCCGACGGGGTGCGCGGCCGAGGTGTCGCCGTGCAGTGCGGGACCGTCGACCATGAACCGCCGCACGCCCGCCGCCGCGTAACCCTGTTCCATGCCGGGCGAGTAACCGCATTCCGGCGCCCAGATCCCCTCCGGCGCACGGCCGATCCGCAACGCCGTGTCGTCCAGCCCGGTGCGTAACGCGAAGGACCGCACCCGCGGGTCCAGCAACGGCTGGAAGGGGTGCGTCGCCGGGCCGCCGAGCAGCTCGATCGTCGAGGAGTCCACAAGGGACCGCAGGATCGGCGAGAACCCGTGCCGCCAGTGGGTTTCGAACTGATCCAGCGCCCACGACGACGCGCGGTGCTCGTACGCGGACAGCTCCGGCAGGCGCCCGGCCGCGTAGTGCGAGCGCAGGTGCCAGTTGCCGAGCCAGTCGTGCACGCCGCGCAGGCTGTACGGGTCGTCGAGCTGAGCCGCCAGGACCGGCGTGACGCCGAGCGTCAGGACGTCGGACCGGCCCTCGTCGGCGAACCGGCGCAGCATGTCCACGACGGGCAGGTACGAGTGCGCCCACGCCTGGTAGAGCCACTCCTCGCCGACCGGCCAGGTGCCGTGGTGCGCGAGCCACGGCAGGTGGCTGTGCAGCACCAGGCAGAACGTGCCCTCGGTGGGTTCCGGGGTCACGCGCGCACCGCCACGGCCACCAGGTCGAGGCACGTGTCCATGTCGTCGGACGTGATGTCGAAGTCCCCCACCGTCACCGACTCCACAGCCTCCTTCAGCTCGGCCGGCCACGGCGCACCGGACAGGGCGACTTCGACCTGTGCGTTGATGATCTGTCCGTTGAGGAGCGTGTCAAGCCTGCGCCCGTGACGCAGCCCCGTCAGTTCGTCAACGCGGAAACCAGCCTCCTGCAGCATCTCGTCCAGTTCGGACGGTGCCAGCTCCCTGGTGTGGAACGGGTTCAGCGGCGTGTCCTGGCCCGGCGAGAACGTCAGCCTGTTCGGCGTCGTCACGATGAGCGTCCCGCCGGGGCGCAGCACCCGCCGGCACTCCGCGAGGAACTGCTCCTGGTCCCACAGGTGCTCGATGACCTGCAGGTTCGCCACCACGTCTACGCTCCCGTCGCGCAACGGCAGCGTCGCGAGGTTTCCGCGCAGGACGTCGAGCTGCGGGTACGCGCGGGCGACGTGCTGAGACGTCAGCTCGTCGTAGTCGAGCGCGACCACCCGCCGCGCGACCGTGCGGATCAGCTGGGCTCCGTAGCCCTCGCCGCAGCCGGCCTCCAGCACGACGGCGTCGGCGCAGTGGCCGATGAGGTGCAGGTACGCCGCTTCGTGGCGCCTGAACCAGTAGTTCTCTTCCGCGATACCGGGCACCGTGCGTTCGCCGGTCAGGGGGAGGGTCACGCCCGCCAGGTTACTTGCCAGTAGAGCGGCGGCGAACCACGTGGTGGGCGATGGCCGTGACGACACCGGCCGCCGCCAGGATCCCGGTCGTCGCCGGATCCATGTACTTCGTCAGGCTGGGTGCCTCGCTCGGTCCGGTGAGCCACATCGTCAACGGGGTGGCGTAGGCGAGCGCGAGCGCTCCGGTGAACCAGCGCAGGTGCTTCGAGCGGCGGTCGCGCAGGCTCGCGGCGAGCACCGCGGCGATCGGGATCCCGGACAGCAGTCCGAACCCTCCGGCCACCATGACGAGGGCGGCCCAGACGGCGACGAGGACCGGGGTCGACGGGTGCGCTGACGTGCGAGTGGTGGTGGACATGGCTCTTCTCCTCTTCAGCGGTTCGGTTTCCAGGGGTCGGTTCCGCGGGTCGGGCGCGGGTCACTTCTGGGCGGAACGGGCTTCGGCGGCGGTCTTGAGGTCGGCGAGCCAGAGGTCGAGGCCCGGCGCGAGGTACTGGATCGACGTCGCCGGGTCCGCCTCGAGCTGCGCGCCGGACCAGCTCTCCTCGGTGCGGACCAGCACCCCGCCGTCGACCTCGGTGAACGTCCAGACGTGCACGCCCTCGTCGATGCCCAGGCCCTGACCGATCGCCGGGCCGCGCCACCGGACGCACTCGCGTTCCCGCACGTCGAGGACGGTCGAGGTGATGGTCAGCGTGGTGGCGGGCGTCGTCGCCGTCGCGGGCGCCGGGGTCGTCCACTCGAACCTCGAACCCGGCCGCAGCGCGCCGGAGTCCAGCCTCTTCGCGGTGGCGGCCGCCTTCTGCCAGGCGGGCCAGCCCTCGACCTCCGTCTGCGTTTTCCAGACCGTCTCCAGCGGTGCGTCGATCCGGGTCTCCGTGCGGTGGTGCAGCTTCGTCGCCGGGTTGATGCCGTGGCCCTCGCAGGTCACCGCGCCGGAGAGTGCGGCGGTGCCGCTGCCCGGAGTGCCGGAGGGCGCGGTCGTGCCGCTGCTCTGGGTGTCAGAGGGCGCAGTCGTGCCGCTACCCGGAGTGCCAGAGGGCGCAGTCGTGCCGCTACCCGGAGTGCCAGAGGGCGCGGTGGTGCCGCTGGCCGGAATGGGCGAGCCGGACGGCGCGCTCTGGCACGCGGCGACGGCGAACAACCCGGCGCTGAGGGACAGGGCGGTCAGGGCGGATCGCGTGCGAGACATGGAGCTTCTCCCATTGGTTAGCACTAGTCGCGTTTGTTAGAGCTTGTAACTGTTGCTAGACGGTAGACTGCCTCGGGTGCGGGTGTCAATAACGAAAGTTAGAGGGTCTAACTGATGGCGGACTCGGTGCGGAGCCCTCGTGAGCGCTACCGGGAGCAGGTGCGCGACGAGGTCAAGCGGCACGCGTGGGAGCAGATCGCCTCAGCCGGCGTGACCGCGTTGTCCCTCAACGCCATCGCCAAGGAGATGGGGATGAGCGGACCGGCTCTCTACCGGTACTTCGCGAGCAGGGACGAGCTGATCACCGCGCTCATCCGGGACGCCTACCGCAGCCTCGCCGACACCGTGCGCGCCGCCGCCGAGGGCGGTACGACCGCCGTGGCGCTGGCCGGCGTGATCAGGGGATGGGCGTTGCAGGACCCGCACCGGTACCTGCTGATCTACGGCACGCCCGTGCCCGGCTACCACGCTCCCGAGGACATCACCGCCATCTCGGACGAGCTCCTCGCCGTCCTGCTGGTGGTCTGCGCCGACCCGGCGGCAGAGGACCAGAAATCGCCGTTCGACGTCCTGCTGGGCGCGAAGCGCGGCTGGGTGGCGAAGGTCCTGGCGTCGCCGAGGACCGTGCACCGGGCGCTGTCGTTCTGGACGCGCGTGCAGGGCGTGCTCTCGCTCGAGCTCGCCGGGCACTTCGCGCCGATGGGGATCGATCCCGGCCTGCTCCTGGCAGAGGAGGTCGCGGAGCTCTAGGTCAGGTCGCGGGGCTCCGGATCAGAACGGCGAGACCGTCACCGCGAGCGCTCCGGGGCCGACGTTCGCGCCGATCGCCGCGCTGACCTGGGTCAGCACGATGTCGCGGGCGTGCGGGATCTTCTTCTTCAGCAACAGGAGGAGCTCGTGGCCCTCCTTCTCGGCGGCGAAGTGCTCGACCGCGAGGTCCACGTCGCGTCCGTACGCGAGCGCCACGGCCTTCTCGACGAGCTTGGCCAGGGCCCTGTCCCTGCCGACGACCTTGTCGAACGGCGTGACCTCGCCGCTCACGACCGTGAGCAGCGGCTTGACCGACAGCGCGTCGCCGAAGAGCTTCGCCACCGCGCTGACCCGGCCGGACTGGCGCAGGTACTGCAGCGTGTCGACGTAGATGAGCACGTGGGCGTCCCGGCCGCGCTGCTCGGCGACACTGCGCGCGTTCTGCACGTTGCCGCCGGACTGCACGATCCGCGCGGCTGCGAGCGCCGCGAACCCGAGCGTCATGCCCGACGAGTGCGAGTCGACGATGAACACCGGTACGCGCGACTTGGCCGCCGCCTGCTTCGCCGCGTCCGTCGCCGGCGAGAGCTTCGGCGTCACGTGCACCGACACGATCGTCTCCGCGCCCTTGGCCCACGCGTCCTGGTAGGCCCAGAAGAACGCGTCCGGAGCAGGCGGCTGCGTCGTGATCGGGATCTGCGCCTCCATCGCCTGGAGCAGCCGGTCCGTCGGCACGTGGGCCTCGTCGATCAGCTCCGACCCGATCTTGAGCTGCATCGGGACCGTGATGATGTTGAACCGGTCCGCCAGACGGGCGGGGAGCGACGCGGTCGAGTCGGTGACGACGGCTACTCGTGAGGGCACGAACGACAAGGTTAACGAAGCGTGATCGCAGTAGCCACCAACGATGGAAGGCAATTCGTGTGATCTCCGCCTGGGTCGTCGCTTTCCGTGCACGACGAACGCGCGGAGTGACCCCCTCGAAAAGGCACTCAGCTTGACACCATCGGGTGACTGCGCGTTGTCTGGAGTTGATCTACGGACGCCTTGTTTGCGCTGCAAGCCGTGGTTCTCCGGCACGTCGAAGTGGCCCGTTTCGTCCATTGTCGACGCTGCTCGGGGGTGTCCGGGCTGGGTAAGCTCCGCGCAATCTTCGGCCTGGTTGAGTGAGTAGGTGACCATGGGTGCAAAAGAGCAGGAACTAGTTCCGCTGCACACCGCTTTCGACGTTGTGTACCGAGGTTTTCACCGGCGTCAGGTCATCGAACACATCGAGAATCTCGAGGAGCAGCTGCGCTTCACGAGCCTCGACCGGGCGGAGGCGCTCGCGCAGGCCGCGGATTTGCGCAAGCTCCTGGAAATGACGCGCCAGGACCTGGAGGAGGCGCGCGCCAGGATCGAACGCCTCGAGACCACGTCGGGTTCGCACGCGAGCGCGACCGAGCGGATGCACCGCATGCTCCGCCTCGCCGAGGACGAGACCGCGGAGATGCACCTGCAGGCCGAGCGCGAGTGCGCCGACCTCCGCGCCCGCACCGACGTCGAGCTCGCCGAGCTGCGCGCCGACGCCGAACGCGAGGCGGCCGCGCTGCGGTCGGAGGCCGAGTCGGAGCTCTACGCGACGCGCCAGGACTGCGCGTCCCGTGCCGCCGCGGTGGAACGCCTCGAGGTCGAGATGGAGCGCCGCTGCGCCGATCTCGAGGCCCAGCACCGCCAGCGCGCCGACGAGGTCGAACGCGAGTGCTCGGAGGCCGTCGCGCAGGCGCAGGTCGACGCCGACCGGTTGCTGCGCGAGACCGCACTGCAGTGCAACTCGCTGGAGGCCGACTCCGAACGCAAGCGCGAGAAGGCCCAGCAGTTCTTCGAGCTCACCACGACCCGCCGCCGCAACGAGGCCGCGCAACACCTGCGTGAGCAGGAGGAGCTGGTGCGGGCGCGGGCCGAGTTCGTGGTGAAGGTGGCCTGCCGCGAGGCGAACCGCCGTCTCGCCGAGGTGGCCGAACGGACCGACGAACTCCACGAGCTCCGCCGCGCCGTGCACGCCCAACTGGCCGCGGCCCGCACCGCTCTGTCGGCCGCCGCCGACCGCGTGGCGCCGGTGCACATCCCCGAACAGGTGGCCGCGTCGTGAAGCGCTGGGTGCCATTGGCCGTCGGTGCGCTGATGGTGCCCGCTTCGGTGACGGCGTTCGGTTTCTCCGTCTACGGCGAGGAACTGGAGACGGCGCTGTCGTCGTCCCCCGCCGCACCCGTCGTGTTGTCGGGCCCGGTGCCGGTGTCGGACTTCGTCGCACCGCTGCGAATGGAGCCCGCCGCGCCCCTCGTGCTGTCGGCGGACGTGGCGCAGCAGACCGTGCGCGACGTGTTCTCGTCGAACGCGGTCAAGGGAATCACGTTCGCACCGGGCACTTCGTCCCTGGTGGGCCGCGGCGAGGCCGTGCAACGCTCACTGGCGAGCGTCCTGCGCAACATCACCGGCTCCGTGACCCTGGTCGCGCACGCGTGGAACGGCGAGACGGCCTCGCACCGCTGCGACGTGCTCGCGATGGAACGGGCCGGCCTGGTGCGGCGGTACCTGGCCGAGCAGGGAGTGGACAGCGTCATCACGACCCGCGTGATCGTGGACCCCGTGTGGGGGCCGCCGGCGGACCTCGGACCTCAGATCGACGTCCTCATCAGCTAGGAGCCTGGGCCATGGCAGGGGCAGTCGGGATCGTCTTCGGGCTGTGCGTGCTGTCCTTCACGTTGGGGGCAGCCCTCATGTACGTGTTGGTGCGTCGGCGGGAGGATGCCGCGCCCTCTTCCGGGGATGCGCCGGTGGAGCGGACATGGGTGGAGAAGCCTGCGGCTGTTGATGTCGTGGACGACTACGACACTCGGCCCATTCATCGGAATCCCGTGGTGGGGTTGCCTCAGTGGGAGCCGGCGTTGGCTTCTTTGGGTGAGGTGGTTGGGGAGCCGGAACCCGAGACTGAGCCGGTGGTTGAAGCTGAGCCTGCGGTTGTGGTCGAGTCCGTTGAAGAGGCTGAGCCTGAGCCTGAGCCTGTGGTTGAGGCTGAGGTTGAGTCGGATGTTGAGGCGGAAGTTGTTGTGGGGGCTGTGCTTCCGGCGCCTGCTGAGCCTCAGGCCGTTGAGCAGACGACCTGGGTGGAGCGGGAAGACTTTCGGCGGCGGTATTTGCGGACGTTCGACGAGGTTCGGCGGAAGGCTGATTCCAACTAGTTCCAGCGTGGTTCAGTTGGCCGAGACAGGTCCTGTTCCAGCGTGGTCGTGCACCTCGGACGAAGACCTGGGTTCATCGCCGCTCCGCGACGATCCGCGATTGGGGCTTGACTTCGGGGCCCTTGCGAGGCGCTGGTTCGGCCGGAAAAGGCCGGATGCTCCGCAACCGGCCGATCCACAAGTGGTAGCACCTCGCACCCAAAGTCAAGCCCCAATCGCCAAACCACGAGTGGGTGCACCGCTACCCATCGGCGCAAGGTCTTTCCGGCTCGCCTTCGGCATCGCGGTCGAGAGTGCGTGGGGGGTTGTTACTGCTCGCCTTCGGCATCGCGGTTGGGAGTGCGGGGGTTGTTACTGCTCGCCTTCGGCATCGCTTGGGGCCTTGGCTTCGCCATTGGCGGAGCGGGGGTTGTTTCGCCTCGCTTCGCATCGCCATGAGCGTCTGTAAGCGTGCGGCGCAGCGGGGTTCGAGGGTGTGTCCGAAAGTCGTCGGTTCCTGTCCGAAACTCGCCGGACCTGGGGCGGTCGGCACTGATATCACTCGGACATGACTTCCACCGCTGACCGCACCAAGCTCTTCCACGACCTCCACCGGCCCGGCCCGCTTGTGCTCCCCAACGCCTGGGACGTGGCGTCTGCGCTCGTCGTTGCGCACGCCGGGGCCAAGGCGGTGGCGACCACCAGTGCGGGTGTCGCGTGGAGCCTGGGGGCTCCGGACGGTGACTCGCTCGAGCGGGAGCGGGCTGTGGATCTCGTTGCGCGGATCGTCGAAGCAGTTGATGTGCCGGTGAGTGCGGACATCGAGTCCGGCTTTGGCGAGACGGCCGAGGACGTGGCTGAGACGGTCGGGGCGATCGCGGAGGCCGGGGCGTCCGGGGTCAACGTCGAGGACGGGCTGGGTGCCGGTCTTCGTGATGTCGAGGAACAGGTTGAGCGGTATGCGGCGGCGCGCAGTGCTGCGCCGGACATCTACCTCAACGCGCGCATCGACACGTACCTGCGGGCGGTCGGGGAGTCGGCTGACCGGCTTGAGAACACCCTTGAGAGGGCGAAGAAGTACCTCGAAGCGGGGGCCAGCGGCATCTTCGTGCCGGGTGTGGTCGATGTCGAGACGGCGCGGAAGCTCGTCGAGGGCATTGGGGCGCCGGTCAACGTGCTGGTGTGGCCCGGCGCGCCCGCCGTCGACGAGTTCGCGAAGGCGGGCGTGGCGCGGGTCAGCCTCGGGTCCGGTGTGGCCGAGGCCGCCTACGCCGTCGCCAGGCGGGCAGCGGAGGAGATGCTGTCCCTCGGTACGTACAGCAGCGTCGAGAACGGCATTCCGTACGGCGATCTCAACGCGCTGTTCCGGCGTTAGTGCTTCCTGCCGCGGAACTTGCGCAGCAGTTGCTCGGCCTGGGCCCGCTTGCGCGGGTCCTGGGCCATCTGCCGTGCCTTGGTCTGCAGCTTCTGGCCCTGCGGGCTGCGCAGGAACCTGGTGATCTTGTCCATGAACGAGGCCATCGGTCCTCCAGGTGTCCGTTACGTCCATTTCAACGGACGAAACCGCACCCTGAGTTCCCGGACGTCAGACCGGCGAAACGGTGATGCCCAGCGCACCCGGTCCCACGTGGGCTCCGATGGCCGAGCTGACCTGCGTCAGCATGAACTGGCGGACGTTGGGCACGCGGCGCCGCAGGTTGCGCAGCAGGCGCGAGGCCTTCTCCTCCGCGTCGAAGTGCTCCACGGCCACGTCGACCGCGTCGGTGCCCGCGCGCTTGATCGCGATGTCCAGCATCCGGTTGAGCGCGCGGTCGGCGCCGATCACCTTGTCCAGCGGCGTGATCTGGCCGTCGGCCATGGTCAGCAGGGGCTTCATCGACAGCACGCCGCCCACGAGGGCCGCCGCCGCACCGATGCGCCCGCCGCGGCGCAGGTACTCCAGCGTGTCCACGTAGATCAGCTCGGTCGATCTGTCGAAGCGGCTCTGCGCGGTCGCGAGCACGCGCTCCACGTTGCCGCCGGCCTCGGCCACCTTCGCCGCCGCCTGGACCGCGTAGCCGATGCTCATGCCGCAGGTGTGCGTGTCGATGACGTGCACGGGGATGCGGACCTTGGCGGCGGCCGCGCGGGCGGCCTCGACGGTCTCCGACTGGCGGCCCGACACGTGGATCGACACGATCGAGCGAACGCCCTGCGCCGCCAGGTCGGAGTAGGTCCAGTAGAACGCGCCGGGGTCGGGCGGGATCGTCGCCACGGGCACGTTGGACCGCATGGCCGAGACCAGGTCGGGGACCGGGATGCGCGACTCGTCGTCGGTGTGGTCGCCGATCCTGACCTGGATCTGCACCACCTCGATGCCGAGCCGGTCGGTCAGCTGAGCCGGGAGACAGGCCGTGGAGTCCGTCACGATAGCTACTCGCCGGTACATGTCGGCGCAGCCTAGTCCCCCGAATGGGTTAGGTCTCAGTTGGTGGTGATTACGGGTGACAACTGTCACGCTCACGTGGCACCATCGCCCGTTTGCAGGGGTGCTACTGGCGGGTAACATCCGGGTGATGGCAGGGTCGTGAACACCCGGCGGCGCAGTTTCCACAGTCCTCTGCGTAGCGCCGCCCGTCCGCAGGAGGTCGAAGAGGACCCATGAACATTGTTGTCCTGGTCAAGCAGGTGCCTGACACCTGGTCCGAGCGCAAGCTCACCGACGCCGACCACACCCTTGACCGCGAGTCCGCGGATGCCGTGCTCGACGAGATCAACGAGCGCGCTGTCGAAGAGGCCCTGCAGCTGCAGGAGGCCCACGGCGGTGAGGTCACCGTGATCGCCATGGGTCCCGACCGCGCCACCGACGCCATCCGCAAGGCGTTGTCCATGGGTGCCGACAAGGCGATCCACGTCAACGACGAGGCGCTGCACGGCTCCGACTCTGTGGCCACGGCGAAGGTCCTCGCGAAGGCGATCGGCACGGTCGAGAACGTCGACCTGGTCATCGCGGGCAACGAGGCGACCGACGGCCGCGCGGGCGCCGTTCCGGCCATCCTCGCGGAGCTGCTGGGCCTGCCGCAGGTCACCCAGCTGCGCAAGGTCGAGGTCGACGGCACGACGATCAAGGGCGAGCGCGAGACCGACGAGGGCGTCGCGTTCCTCGAGGCGTCGCTCCCGGCCGTGGTCTCGGTGACCGAGAAGATCAACGAGCCGCGCTACCCATCCTTCAAGGGCATCATGGCCGCGAAGAAGAAGCCCGTCTCCACCCTCACCGTGGCGGACCTGGGCATCGACGCGTCCGAGGTCGGCCTGTCCGGCGCGTACACGCAGGTGCTGGAGGCTTCCCCGAAGCCGCCGCGCAGCGCGGGTCAGCGCGTCGAGGACGGCGGCGACGGCGGGTCCAAGATCGCCGAGTTCCTCGTCGGCCAGAAGCTCATCTGAGGGAGGGGTAACCATGTCTGAAGTTCTCGTGCTCGTCGACCACGTCGACGGCGAGGTCAAGAAGGTCAGCTTCGAGCTGCTCACCGCGGCCCGCCGCCTGGGCACCCCGGCCGCCGTGGTCGTGGGCGCTCCCGGCACCGCGGCGAAGATCCGCGAGTCGCTCGGCAAGTTCGGCGCCGCGAAGGTCTACGCCGTCGAGTCCGACGACGCCGCCTCCTTCCTGGTGACCCCGAAGGTCGACGCGCTGGCCGCTCTCGCCCCGAACGCGTCCGCGGTGCTCGTCTCCGCGACCGCGGAGGGCAAGGAGGTCGCCGGTCGTCTCGCCGTGCGCATCGACTCCGGCTGGCTGGTCGATGTCGTGGACGTCGAGGCCGACGGCACCGGCGTGCAGTCCATCTTCGGTGGCGCGTTCGTCGTCAAGGCGAAGGTCAGCAAGGGCACCCCGGTCATCACCGTCCGCCCCGGCGGCGTGGAGTCCGAGGAGTCCGCGGCGGACGCCGTCCTCGACGAGTCGGTCTCCGTGTCCGTGGACGCCGCCAAGGCCGCCCGCGTGACGTCGCGCGAGACCGTCGTCGGTGGCGACCGCCCCGAGCTCACCGAGGCCTCGGTCGTCGTCTCCGGTGGCCGTGGTGTCGGCTCCGCGGAGAAGTTCTCGGTCGTCGAGGACCTCGCCGACTCGCTGAACGCCGCCGTCGGCGCCTCGCGCGCCGCGGTCGACTCCGGCTACTACCCGCACCAGTTCCAGGTGGGCCAGACCGGCAAGACGGTCTCGCCGCAGCTGTACGTGGCGCTGGGCATCTCCGGTGCCATCCAGCACCGCGCGGGCATGCAGACCTCGAAGACGATCGTCGCGGTCAACAAGGACCCCGAGGCCCCGATCTTCGAGATCGCGGACTACGGCGTCGTGGGCGACCTCTTCAACGTCGCGCCGCAGCTGACCGACGAGGTCAAGAAGCGCAAGGGCTGATCCACCGGTCCGGCAGAATGGCCGTCCCGCCACCAGGCGGGGCGGCCATTCGTCATTTTCGGGAGATGTGTTGACCAGCACCGGGTTCGTCGTCCGTGGCCACGGGATGGGCTTCGAGGACGAGGAGCAGACCATGTTCACGGTCGGCGTCGCCGAGCTGCCCGACGGCGGTGGCCGGCAGCTGCTGGTCACCGCGAGCGAGGACGACCTCGAGGACGCCGACCTCGACATGGACTCGTACTGCGTCGTCGACGACGAACACCGCTGCAGCTACGGGGGAGTGCGCCGGGCGGAGCTGACCGGTGGCGTGCTCGTGCTGGAGTTCACGGAGAAGGCGGTCGCCGAGCTCGAACTGACCGAGCCGGTCCTCGCGTTGAAGATCGACCTCGAACCGGACGTCGTGGCGGAGCTGGCGGGCGGCTACCGGCGCGTCTTCACGTTCGGGCGCGAGAGCTTCCGGCCGGAGCTCGCCGGCGACCTGGCCTGATCCGGCAAATCGGGCACGTACCCGGCGGTTAACCCGACTGCCACTGACCGGTCATCGTTCTGACCTGCTGTCATTCGCCAACACGGGATCACCCTGGTGCGCATGACGCAGCCGGAACTGCTTGTCAGCACCCCCGTCCAGCAGGACGGGGACGCCCCCCACTACTCCCTCCTCGTCGCCCGCGACGGCGCCGAGGTCGTTGCCGCGCAACGACTGCGCTACGAGGTGTTCGCCGGTGAGATGGGGGCGACGCTGCACACGAGCGTGCCCGGCCACGACGTCGACGAGTTCGACGAGCACTGCGACCACCTCGTGGTGCGCGACGACCGCACCGGCCAGATCGTCGGCGGCTACCGCATGCTGCCGCCGGAGAGGGCGAAGGAGGCCGGACGCCTGTACAGCGACGGCGAGTTCGACCTCTCGAACCTCGACGGGCTGCGATCCGGCATCGTCGAGACCGGCCGGTCCTGCGTGCACCCCGACCACCGCAACGGCGCCGTCGTCAGCCTCGTGTGGGCGGGCATCGCGCGGTACATGTTGCTGAGCGGCCACAAGTGGCTCGTCGGGTGCGCGTCGATCCCCTTGCAGGACGGGGGAAGCTTCGCCGCCGGTGTGTGGGACACCGTGCACGCCAAGCACTTCGCGCCCGAGCAGTACCGCGTCACGCCGCACCACCCGTGGGACGTCGACGCGGTGGAGAGGCCCGCCAAGGCCGCGCTCCCGCCGCTGCTCAAGGGATACCTGCGGCTCGGCGCCAAGATCTGCGGCCGGCCCGCGCTCGACGCGGACTTCGGTGTCGCGGACCTGTTCATCCTGCTCGGCATGGACCACGTGGACCAGCGCTATCTCAAGTTCTTCCTGGGGGAGACGGCATGAGTCACGCCTGGATGCCCTCGTCGCCGTGCGGCGACGGCTGCGTCAGCGGAACACCACGAGAGGTCGGCAAGGTCAGGCAGGTCTGGCGCGCGATGACCGCGCTCACGGCGCTCCTGTGCGGCGCGCTGATCGCGGTCACCCTGCTGCTGCCGGTCAAGCAGCGGGAGAGCGCGATCCGCCTGTGGTTCCACGCGGTGCTCAGGGCGTTCGGGGTCAGGCTGCGCGTCCACGGCGCCAGGAAGTACCAGGAGATCCCGAAACGCGGCGTGCTCGTCGTGAGCAACCACGTGTCGTGGCTCGACGAGCTCGCGATCGACTCGGTGCAGCCGATCAAGCTCGTCGCCAAGAAGGACATCAAGAGCTGGCCGGTGCTCGGCCGGATCATCACCGCCGCCGGCACGGTCTACCTCGACCGCGAGAAGCTCCGCGAGCTCCCGCAGGCGGTCAGCGAGCTCGCGGCGACGCTGCGGGGAGGCAGCGCCGTCGGCATCCACGCCGAGGGCACCACGTGGTGCGGGCTCGCGTCCGGGCACTACAAGCCCGCGCTGTTCCAGGCCGCGCTCGACGCGGGCGTGCCCGTGCGGCCGATCGTGCTGCGGTACCGGATCGACGGCCACGTGACGACGCTGCCCGCGTTCATCGGCAGCGACACGCTCGTCGACTCGATCCGGCGCGTGCTCAGGGCCAGGGACCTGGTCGTCGAGGTGCACGTGCTCGACGAGATCGCGCCCGGCCGCGCGGCGACGCGCCGCGAGCTCGCGAAACTTGCCGAAGAACAATCAAACCGCTTGACCTCGACCGAGCTGGAGATAGCACCATCAACGGGTGACAGTCACCGCGCCCGCACCGTCTCGCCTCTGGTCGCCTGAGCACCGCTGGCCCACGACGGGCATCCTGCTGCTGGTCACCCTGCTCGCCTTCGAGGCGATGGGGGTCGGCACGGCGATGCCCACCATGGTCCACGAGCTGGACGGCGAGGCGCTCTACGCGTGGCCGTTCCTCGCGAACCTCGCGGCGAGCGTCATGGCGACGGTGTTCTCCGGCCGGCTCTCCGACCGGCGGGGGCCGAAGCCGTCGGTGCTGATCGGCGTCACGTTGTTCCTCGTCGGACTGATCGTCGCCGGGGTCGCGGAGTCGATGGCGGTCCTGCTCGCGGGCCGCGTGCTGCAGGGCTTCGGCGCGGGCTTCCTGATCGTCGCGATCTACGTGCTGATCGCGCTCGCGTACCCCGAGGGCGACCGGCCGGCGGTGTTCGGCGCGCTGTCCGCGGCCTGGGTGATCCCGTCGCTCGTCGGCCCCGCGGTCGCCGGCTGGGCCACCGAGCACCTGAGCTGGCGGCTGGTGTTCCTCGCGATCGTGCCGCTGGTGCTGGTCGGCAGCGTGCTGCTCGTCCCCGTGCTCCGCGGTCTCCCTCCGCACTCCGCGACGCCGCCGGTGCGCCGGTTCCTCCCGGTGGCCGCGCTCGCCGCCGGTGCCGGGGTGGCCGCGCTGAGCTGGGCGTTGCAGCACCGGACGTGGTGGCTGCTCGCGTTGGCGCTGGTGCTGCTGGCACCCGCGCTGCGCATCCTGCTGCCGAAGGGCACGCTGCTGGCCCGCCGCGGCCTGCCCGTCACGATCCTGGCGCGCGGCATGCTGGCCGGCACGTTCTTCGCGGTCGAGGCCTTCATCCCGCTCACGCTGACCGTCGTGCACGGCTACTCGCCGCTGGAGGCGGGCATCCCGCTGACCCTGAGCGCGCTCGGCTGGGCCGGTGCGTCGAACTGGGCGTCGCGGCACCCGAAGATCGAGCGCCACACGCTCGTGCGGGTCGGGTTCCTGTTCACCGCGACCGGCATGGCGGCCGTGACGCTCATCGCACCTTCCTGGGGCCCGGCGTTCCTCACGCCGGTGCTGTGGGCGGTCGCGGGAGCGGGCATGGGCATGGCGACGTCGAGCGTCGGCGTGCTGATGATGGGCGCGTCGGCCGAGGCCGACCGGGGTTTCAACTCGGCGGCGCTGCAGATCTGCGACATGCTCGGCTCGGCGACCATGATCGGACTCGGCGGCGTGCTCGTCGTGGCCACGGCGCCGACCGCGGGCGTGGTCGTGCTGAACCTGTCCATGGCGGCGTTGGCCGTGGTGGGAGCGATTCTGACCGGGCCCCGCATGCGGGCTACCCTTGAGCCCTGATGGCTTATCTCGACCACGCGGCCACGACCCCGATGCACCCCGAGGCGGTCGCGGCGATGACCGAGGCGTTGTCCACCACGGGCAACGCCTCGTCGCTGCACACCTCGGGCAGGCAGGCGCGCCGGGCCGTCGAGGAGGCCCGCGAGACCATCGCCGACGCCCTGGGCGCCCGGCCGTCCGAGGTGCTCTTCACCGGCGGCGGCACGGAGAGCGACAACCTCGCGGTCAAGGGCGTCTACTGGGGCAGCGGTCGCCGTCGCGTGCTGGCGTCGGCCGTGGAGCACCACGCCGTGCTGGACGCCGTCGAGTGGCTGGAGCAGCGGGGCGCCGAGGTCACCTGGCTGCCGACCGACCGCTTCGGCCGGGTGTCCGCCGAGTCCGTGGCCGAGGCGCTGGACGACGACGTCGCGCTCGTCACCACGATGTGGGCGAACAACGAGGTCGGCACGATCAACCCGGTGCACGACATCGCTCGTGTGTGCGCTGAGCGCGGTGTGCCGTTCCACACGGACGCGGTGCAGGCCGTGGGTGCGGTGCCGGTCGACTTCGCCGCTTCTGGCGCCTCCGCGCTGACCATGACCGGCCACAAGGTCGGTGGGCCGTACGGCGTCGGTGTGCTGCTGCTGGCCCGTGACGTGAAGTGCGCGCCGTTGCTGCACGGTGGCGGCCAGGAGCGCGACGTGCGGTCCGGGACGTTGGACGTGCCCGCGATCGTCGGTCTGGCGCGTGCGGTGCGGATCGCGGTGGACGAGCAGGAACAGCGTGCGGTCGAGCTGACGGCGTTGCGCGACGAGCTGATCGCGTCCGTGCGCGCGGTGGTGCCGGACGTGATCCTCAACGGCGACCCGGCCGACCGGCTGCCCGGCAACGCGCACCTGACGTTCCCCGGCTGCGAGGGCGACAGCCTGCTGATGCTGCTCGACGCGCAGGGCGTCGAGTGCTCGACGGGGTCCGCGTGCACGGCCGGCGTCGCGCAACCGAGCCACGTGCTCGTCGCGATGGACGTCGAACCGGCGCTGGCCCGCGGCTCCCTGCGGTTCTCGCTCGGGCATACCTCGACGCGCGCCGATGTTGAGAAGCTCGTGTCGGTGATCGGTCCGGTGGTGGAAAGGGCCCGCTCGGCGGGCTTGGCAGGCATGAGGCGTTCCCGGAAGGTGGTCAAGCAGTGAAGGTCCTCGCGGCGATGAGCGGTGGTGTCGACTCCGCGGTGGCGGCGGCACGCGCCGTCGAAGCGGGACACGACGTGACGGGCGTGCACCTGGCGTTGTCGGCGAAGCCCGGCACGTTGCGCACCGGCGCGCGCGGCTGCTGCACCGTCGAGGACGCGCACGACGCCCGTCGCGCGGCCGACCTGATGGGCATCCCGTTCTACGTCTGGGACTTCGCCGAGCGCTTCACCGAGGAGGTCGTCGAGGACTTCGTCGCGGAGTACGCGGCCGGCCGCACGCCCAACCCGTGCCTGCGCTGCAACGAGCGCATCAAGTTCGAGGCGTTGCTGGACAAGGCGATCGCGCTCGGCTTCGACGCCGTCTGCACCGGCCACTACGCGCGGCTGGAGATGGTCGACGGCCGTCCCGAGCTGCGCCGCTCCGCGGACCTGGGCAAGGACCAGTCCTACGTGCTCGCGTCGCTGACGGCCGAGCAGCTGTCGCACGCGATGTTCCCGTTGGGCGACACGACGAAGGACGACGTCCGCGTCGAGGCGGCCACGCGCGGCCTGTCGGTCGCGAAGAAGCCGGACAGCCACGACATCTGCTTCATCCCGGACGGCGACACGCAGAAGTTCCTGGCCGGCCGCATGGAGACCAAGCCGGGCCTGCTGATCGACGACGCGACGGGCGCCGTCCTCGGCCGGCACGCGGGCGTGCACGAGTTCACCGTGGGCCAGCGCAAGGGCCTCGGCATCGACGGCCCGGCCCCCGACGGCCGCCCGCGGTACGTGCTGGCGCTGGAGCCGGTGTCGGGCAACGTCCGGGTCGGCGCGGTGGAGAAGCTCGCCGTGACGGGGATTTCGGCGTCCTCGCCGGTCGCGCACGTGTCGCTCGTCGGCCCGGTCGAGTGCGTCGCCCAGGTGCGGGCGCACGGCGGTACGGCTCCGGCGGTGGCCGAGCTGGTCGACGGGGTGCTGCGGGTGCAGCTGCGGGAGCCGCTGAAGGGCGTCGCGCCGGGGCAGGCCGTGGCGATCTACCGCGAGGACGCGGCGGGCGACGTCGTGCTGGCCAGCGCGACGATCGACGCGACCAGCTGAGCTCCCGGCTCGAATTCGCTTCAGCAACCGCCTAATTCGCTTGTAGGGCCGGGAAAGCGGATCTAGCGTTCGCTCTCGTGACGTTCATGGACACGGTCTTCCCGGCAACGGACCTGACCGAGCGCGCCCGCAGCGCGTTCCGGTGCTTCGTCAGCCCCGCGGACCGGCGCAAGCTGAGCGGCCAGGCCCGGCGCGACGAGCTGCCGGTGTGGGTGGTGTCGCCGTTGCGCCGGCTGGGGTCGCGCCGGTTCCGCCGGTCTAGCTGGGACGCCACTCCGAGTTCGCTCCGCACAGGAGCACGCAGGGCAGCTCGCTCGGCACTGCACCCCTGAGGAAGGACGCGAACGCGGCGGCGCCGGCCGGTTCGACCGCGATCCGGAACTCCTCCCACAGCCGGTCGCGGGCGGCGAGGATCTCGTCGTCGGTCACCAGCGCCGACGTGACGTTGTTGCGCTGCAGGATCTCCAGCGCGAGCGCCCCTGCCTGCGTGGCGCCGAGCGCGTCCGCCGCGACGGATCGCACGACCGAGTCGACGGGCGCGCCGGTCTCCAGGGCGTTGTGCATCGCGCGGCAGTTCTCGGGTTCGACGGCGACGACGTGTCGTCCACCGGAGGCCAGCGCCGCGCCCGCGACGAGGCCGCCGCCGCCCACCGCGACGAAGATCGTGTCGACGTCCGGGGCGTCCTCGACGATCTCCTGCGTGACCGTCGACTGGCCCTCGATCACCGTGAGGTCGTTGTACGCCTCCACGTACGCGGCGCCGTACCCGCGGGCGGCGAGGGCGGCCTCGGCGTAGGTGTCGCCGTGGCGGATCAGCTTGGCGCCCAACGCTTCGATGCGCTTCGTCTTGGTCTCAGGGGCGGTCACCGGGACGAACACGGTGGCGTGCGCGCCGAGCAGCTGCGCGGCCTGGGCGACGGCGATGCCGTGGTTGCCGCCGGACGCCGTGACCACCTCGGCTGCCTTCAACGACAGCAGCTTGTTCACCGCACCGCGGATCTTGAACGACCCGGTGAGCTGGAGGTGCTCCAGCTTGAACACCAGCGGCCGTCCGTCGACGGACGCGTGCAGGACCGGGGTGTGGCGGACGTACTGCGACAACGTTCTCATGAGACCAGCTTCCACAAGAACTGCGCGAGAGTCACGATCCCCAGCAGGAAACACACCAGGACGAACGTGCCGCCGACCATCACGAGCAGGCACGCGCCCCACGACGTCTCCTGGTCCGGCGTCGCGTCGAGCTCGCGGCGCAGCTCGGTGCGGGCCTCCTCGCGCAGGGACACCAGCCGGGCCCTGGCCGTCTCGGTCGGGGCGTCCTCCACGGTGCCCTGCCACGAGAGCGCTCCCAAACGGGCCTCAGCGCGCCGGTAGGCCCTTTCGAAGGCCGCCGTCTCGTCCGGGTCGCGCTCGTCGGAGAGGTACGTCCAGCGGCCGGCCTGGGCCGGCTGGCCGAGCACGCGGTAGACGTCGGCGAGGCGCTCGCGCAGATCGAGCCGGTGGGGGTAGGTGCCGACGAGTCCCGCGACGCGTTGACGCGCGCGGAGCACGCTCGCGAGGTCGCCCTGCCGCAGCTCCTCGGCCGCTTTGTGGAGCGTCTGCTCTACCGGCATGAACACAAGTTTTGCAGGTGGGGCTAGCGTTGACCCGTGTTCGGCCTATCGCTGCTGGTCTGCGGCCTCGCCTGGTGGCTGGGCCTCTACCTGCTCGCCCGCGACCCCCGCAAGCCGCTGCTGTGGTGGGCGGGCGCCGGCCTGATCGGTTACGCGGCCGCCGTCGTCGTGCCGGATCCCGTGCTGCTGGGAGTGCCCGCGCTGGCCTGGACGGGTGCGATCCTCCTGCTGGCCCGTCCCGAGTGGATCAGGTGGTGGCAGCTCGCGGTCGTGCCGTTCCTCGTGGCGTCGTTCTGGTTGCCGTGGGTCGTGTTGCTCCCGTTGGCCGCCGTGACCGCGCTAGCCATAGGGAAACGCACTTACTTTTCACTCGTTGGAGTGATGTTCGGGCTCTCTGCTGCCGCCTTCCTGCTGCGGCTCCTGCCCGACGCGGTGACGTTGCCGATGATCGGCTTCGACCTCGTGGTGTTCGGGGTGCTCGTCGCGGTGACCGACGCCGTCGAGGAGGGCGAGGCGATCCGCGCGGACATGCTGCGCTCGTTGGTGATCGCGGGCTTCACGGCGGTGCTGTTCGGGTCGCAGGTGGTGTTGTTCGGCGGCCCGGACCTCCTCGCGTTCACGACGGTCGCGGCGGCGATCGCGGTGCAGGTGCTCGCGAACCCGCTCGCGTCCGTGGTCGACCGCCTCGCCGTGCCCGCCGTCGCCGCCGAACGGGCGGAGCTGCGCGAGGCCGCGGAGTCGTTGCCCAGGCGCCGGCCGCTGGTGACGGAGGACCCGGCGGAGTTCGCCCGGCTGACGCGCAAGGCGTTGAGCCACTACGGGGATCTCGGGAAGCTCGTCGCGAGTCCGTTGATCGCGTTGACCGACGACGGCCCGCCGTTGGACCGGGCCGCTCGGCTGAAGGGGTTGCTGCTGGCGAGCATTCAACGGCTGAAGCCCGTTGACGGCGATTTCGGCACGAGCGACGAATGGCGTTATTACAACGCGCTGTACTTCTACTACGTCAAGGGAATCCGGCCCTATTCGGTGCGGACCAAGCGCGAGGATCTCGACGCAGAAGACCGCCGCGCGTTGCAGTGGTTCGTGACGCAGGTGCCCGAGCGCACCCTCCACAACTGGCAGAACGCCGCCGCACGCCTGGTCGCGGCGGACCTGATGGCAGGTGTTGGCAGCGTTTGACGTGGTTCTGGCAGCGTTCGCCGGGCCATCGTCGGGCCATGTTGAAATTCGCCTTGAAACTCGACGGTGTCGCTTCGTTCGCCTTGGGACTGCTGACCCTGCTGATCCGCCCGGAGGTCGGAATCCCGGTGGGCTGGCAGATCGGGCTCGGTTCTTTCTGCGTGGTCTACGGCGTGGGCGTGTTCTTCCTGGGAACGCGCGCCGTGCCGGACCGCCGAATCGTGCTGCTGGTCATCGTCGGCAACGCGGTGTGGGCGCTGGACAGCGTTCTCACCGCGGAGCTGGAGTGGTTCCCGCTGACTGGACTCGGCGTCGCGCTCGTGCTGGCCCAGGGACTCGCCGTGCTCGGGTTCGCCGTGCTGCAGGCCGTCGGCCTCAGGACCGCAGCGTCCGCGACCGGCCACGGAACTCCGCCACGATCTCGGTCCCTCGCCTGACCGTGATGTCGTAGATCCCGCTGCGGCCGAACCGGGTCCGTTCCACCGCCTCCGCCTCCAGCTCGTCACCTTCGTGCACGGGCCGGATGAAGTCGATCTCGGCCGTGGCGGCGACGGTGACGGACCCGGCCCTGTTGCAGGCGCAGGCGAACGCCGTGTCGGCGAGCAGGAAGACGTACCCGCCGTGCGCGATGCCGTGCCCGTTGATCATGTTCTCGGCGACCGTCATCCGCACCAGCGCGTACCCGTCGCGCAGCTCGACCGGTGCGATGCCGAGCGCGGCCGAGGCCTTGTCGGCGGCGAGCATCTCAGCAGGACCATTCATTCGTGGCAGCGTAATCACCCTGGCGGTGGTGTCACGCAGCGTTCACGCCGACTTACTGTCCGATTGCATGATCGCTCAACATCGGAGGTGGTCACCATGGGTGGTTGTTCTTGTTGTGGCGGGTGCACGGGTCCGGGCTGCGGATGCTGCAGCTCCTGCTGAGCACCGTGCTGAGATGAGGAAGGCCGGTGCGGAGCCCGCACCGGCCTTCGCTCCGCAGGGGTGCGATCAGCCCGTGTAGGACTTGAACAGGTTCGTGAACTCCCAGGTGGCCTGCGAGATTCCACTGCACGTGGGCGAGACGCCGCCACCGGGGCAGCCCTTGTCCCGACCGGCCGACCAGAACGCGATCCGGCCGACGTGGTTGGCCTTGGCGTAGTCGACGACCTTGCGCGCGTCGTCCTGCGTCGTCGTCGGACCCGTGTCGTTGCGTCCGATCATCGGCGTCAGGCCGAGCAACGCCTTCAGTTGCGCGTCGGTCTTCGACGGCCAGATAGCGCGCATCTGTCCGAGGGTGGCGTTGGAGGCGGCGACCATCGCGTCACCCCAGTTGCCCGTGTAGCCGAAGTTCATCAGCATCGGGTTCACCAGCACCGTGACGCCCTTGGCAGCCGCGTCCTTCAGCACGTCCACCGAGTACGGGTCCATGCCGTAGTCCTGGCCCTGGATGCGCATCGTGTAGCTGACGGTGGTGCCGCGGGTGTCCTGCAGCCGCTTCAGCGCCGTGTTCACGATCGACTGCGGGATCGTGGCTTCCACGTCCACGTCGATGCTGTTGGAGCCCACGGCGTCCAGCACCTTCACGTAGGCGTTGTACAAGGCGTCCGCGGTGGAGCAGACGTGCTCCAGGTACGGGCCCATCGCGCCGCCGGTGGCGACGATGACGCTGCCGCCCTGGGCCTTCAACGCCTTGGCGTCGTTCACGATCCGGCTGTCGTTCAACGGGACCGTGCCGCCCCAGGCGGGGTCGCAGCCGGCGGACGAACCGAGGGCGAAGGCGAGCGTGAAGTGCTTCTGGCCCGTCGCGTTGGCCACGTCGACCAACGACGGCGTGGGCATCGTGATGTCGATGTACGGAGCGACGCGCGCGCTACCGGGCGTGGGCGGCACGTCGGACGTCGTCGTGGTGGTGGGACCGGTGGTCGTGGTTGTCGTCGACGTCGTGGTGGTGGGGTTGCTGCCACCGCCACACGGAACGCCGTTTAGCTTGCAGTTCGTCGGTACCGCCGAGCCGCTCACCAGGAAACCGAAGCTTGTGGACGCACCCGCGCCGACGTTGCCGTTGTAGTCGCGGTTGGTGAACGTGTGGTGGTTGCCGCTGCTGACCAGCGAGGCGTCCCAGAAGGAGCCCATGGTGGCCCCGGCGAGGTCGAACTCGAGCTTCCAGCCCGCCAGCGCGGTCGTGCCCGCGGTGATCGTGTACTTGCCCTGGTAGCCGGAGCCCCAGTTCGAGTCCTGGCTGAACGCCGCGGACTCGCCGGCGGCAGAGGCGGAGGGGGCGATCGCGACGAGTCCGGCCACGAGGGCGGCAGCGGCCCCGGCGGCGAAGACGGCAAAGCGGGCCATGGAGATGGTCCTTCCGGCAGGGAGAGGAAGGGAGTGGTGGGTGGGAGCCGAGGGAGTGGTTCTTCCCCCACACACCTTTTGGTTTCTCCAACCT
>NZ_JBHYGW010000018.1:55995-115718 GCF_042738015.1 Lentzea sp. NPDC059081 | reverse complement strand
GGGGGGTGGGGTGGCGGCGTGGGGGGGGGAGAAGAAGAAGGGGGCGGGGGGGGGTTTTTTCTGGGGGGGGGGGGGGGGGGGGGGGGGGGGGAGGGGGGCCCCCTCCCCCCCCCCCCCCCACGTCTGTCGGGTGCCTCGACTGTCAGCACCTGCTCAGTCACGGTAAGTGGCCTAGACCATAGCGTCAATGGGTCTAGACCTCTTCTGTCTGCCGGACAGTGGAACAATTCGGCGGTGCGTGGAGCCACTGGAATCGGATCGCTGCCCGGAACCGACATCGACGAGGCGGCGCGGATCGTCGTCGGTGAGCTGCCCGAGCTGCCGCACGTGCCCGAGCTGCCGGGGCGGGGAGTCGGCGCGGACATGGTCGGCCGCACCGCCGGCCTGCTCGTCGACCTCGCGATCGAGGTCATCACCTCCGGCTACCGCGTGACGCCGCGTCCCGGCCGCGACCACCGGCGTGCCGTCGACCTGCTGCGCGGCGACCTGGACGCGTTCGACGAGGCGTTGGAACGCGCTGGTGCGCAGCCGTCGGTCGTGAAGGTGCAGGCAGTCGGGCCGTGGACGTTGATGTCGAACATCGAGCTGATGCGCGGTCATCGGGTGCTCACGGACTACGGCGCCGTGAAGGAGTTCTCCGAGTCGTTGGCCGAGGGCCTGCGTCAGCACGCCGCAGAGGTCGCCAAGCGCACGAGGGCCAAGGTCGTCGTGCAGCTCGACGAACCGGGGCTGCCCGCCGTGCTGCAGGGCCTGCTGCCGACGCCGTCGAAGCTCGGGACCGTGCCCGCGGTGCCCGGACCGGACGCCCGTGCCGTGCTGGCCACCGTGATCGAGGCGCTCGGCGACCACGAGGTCGTCGTCCACTGCTGCGCGCCGCACCCGCCGTTGACGCTGCTGCGCGAGGCCGGCGCGACCGCCATCTCGTTCGACGCGACGCTGATCAAGGGGGCGGAGGCGCTCGACGAGATCGGCGAGACCTGGGAGGCGGGCACGACGCTGGCGCTGGGCCTGGTGCCGAGCCTCGACCCCGGCGCGCCCGTGACGTTGAAGGACGTCGGCCAGCGGGCGTTCACCCTGGCCGACCGGCTGGGCTTCCCGCGCTCGATCCTCGCCGAGAGGGCGCTGCCCACGCCGACGTGCGGGCTGGCGGGCGCGACGTCCTCGTGGGTCAAGCGGGCGCTCTCGCTGACCCGCGACCTGTCGTCCGCGTTCGCGGAGCCTCCCGAGGGCTGGTGATGTCCGGTTCGTGAGGCTAGTCTGCTGCGCACTATTAGGAAACTTTCTTAACCGAAGGCCTGTGGTCGAGGCCTGGACCGGGAGTTCCCCTCATGCGCATCAGACGTGCGGCTCTCGTCGCCGCAGTGCTCACCGGCGTGGTCGCGGCGCCTGCCCAGGCCGCCCCGGCCGCGCACATCAGGTTGGACCAGATCGGGTTCGGCACCTCCGAGGCGAAGCACGCGTACGTGCTCGGCGGTGCCGCGAACGCCAGGTTCACGGTCGTCGACAGCCGCGGCCGGACCGTGCTGACCGGCAGGACCGGCGCGTCGACGGGGTCGTGGAGCGAGAAGTTCCCCGCGGTGCACCCGATCGACTTCTCGTCGTTGAAGGCCTCCGGGACGTACCGGATCAAGGTCGGATCGGCCGTGTCTCCGACGTTCGAGGTCGACTCGCTGCGGAAGCTGTTCTCGCCGGTCGCGTCGAGCACGGTCGAGTTCTTCCAGGCGCAGCGCGACGGGGCCCACGTGATCCCCGGCAGGCTGAACCGCAAGCCCGCGCACCTCACCGACCGGTCCGCGATGGTCTACGAGGCACCGGTGTTCGCCGGCGAGGGCGGCGACGAGATCGCGGCGCCGTTGCAGCCGACCGGCACGCGCGTCGACCTCGAAGGCGGCTGGTTCGACGCCGGTGACTTCGTGAAGTTCACGCACGCGTCGTCGTACTCGACGGCGTCGATGCTGCTGGCGTTGCGCAACAGGCACGACGCCGCGCTGTACGAGGAGGCGAAGTTCGGTCTCCGGTGGCTCGACAAGGCGTGGGACGAGAAGACCGGCGTGCTGTACGCGCAGGTCGGCATCGGCACGGGCTCCGAGGAGTTCGGCTTCGTCGGCGACCACGACGTGTGGCGCCTGCCGGAGGCCGACGACAGGCTCGACGTGAAGCCCGGCGACAGCGAGTACTACATCAAGCACCGGCCCGTCTTCCGCGCCAACCAGGCCGGCGAGAAGATCAGCCCGAACCTGGTCGGCCGCGTCGCGGGCTCGTTCGCGCTGGCCGCGCAGATCGAGGCCACGCGCGACCCGCGGCTCGCCCGTTCGTACCTGGAGAAGGCGGCGTCGCTGTTCGCCCTGGCCAAGACGTCGGACGTCGGCGAGCTCGTGACGGCGTTCCCGCACGCCTACTACCCCGAGGAGTCGTGGACCGACGACATGGAGTTCGGCGCAACGCAGCTCGCGCTGGCCGCCAAGTCGTTGAACGACAAGCGTTACGCGTCCTTCGCACGTGCGGCCGCGCACTGGGCGCACGAGTTCCTGGCCACGGGCGACCCGGACACGTTGAACGTCTACAACATCTCCGCTCTCGGGCACGCGGACCTCGCGCCGTTGCTGAAGAAGGGCGTGCCGGGCGCCGAGGTGACCGAGAAGCAGGTCGTCGGCGACATCGAACGGCAGCTGCGCAAGGGTGCTGACGCCGCCCGCACGTCACCGTTCCGCACCGCCGCCGACGTCGGGACCTGGGACGTCGGTTCGCGCACGTTCGGCTACATCACCACCGCGGCGCTGCACCAGAAGCTGACCGGCTCGAAGCAGTACGCGACCTTCGGCACCCAGCAGCGCGGCTTCGCCCTCGGCACGAACGCCTGGGGCACGTCGCTGATCGTCGGCGTCGGCGCGAAGTTCCCCGAGTGCCCGCACCACCAGGCGGCGAACCTGTCCGGTTCCTCCTCCGGCGGCTCGAAGGTGCTGGTCGGCGCGGTGATCAACGGCCCGAACGACGCGTCGCTGTTCGGCGACCTCGGCGAGATGCCGGCGGGCTCCGTCGACTGCACCAAGCCCTACACGCTCGAGTTCGACTCCGCGAAGTCCGTGTTCGCCGACGACCTGCGTTCGTGGCCGAGCTCCGAACCGGCCATCGACTTCACGGCGACGGGTGTGCTCGGCTTCTCGTTGGTCGCGAGCTCCTGAGCCGTTCTCAGAGCCGGGTGAACGGCTGTGCGTACCGGAACGCCCCCGCGGCGACCGGTGCGAACAGCCGTGCCTGGAAGTGCGGCGCCCACTCGGGAACCGGCGGCGTGATCCCGAACTCCTCCGCGAGCCGGAACCCGAACCGCGCGTAGTACCGGGGATCACCCAGGAGGATGACCGCGCGCTCGTCCCGTGCCTCCGCCGCCCCGAGAACGGCGTGCACCAGGGCCTTGCCGATGCCCGCCCGCTGGTGGTCCGGGTGCACGCTGATCGGCCCGAGCCCCAACACCGGTACGTCGTCGATATAGCCGCGCGTGCACACGACGTGTCCGAGAACCCCCTCGGCCACAAGAGAAAGCTCCGGAATCCATCCCTCGTCGGCACGCAGCCAGTCGACCAGCGGAGCCTCGGGCCCGTTCTTGAACGCGAGGTTGGTGACGTCGCGGATGGCGTCGATGTCTGCGGGCGTCTCCCGCCGGATCAGCATGACGCGCACTGTGGGCCAAAGCCGTCGCCGCGCGCCACCCAGTTTCCGAAGCCATAATCCGCGCGTGGTCGTGAGACGGACCGTGATGGTCTGCGTACTTGCCGTGGTGGCCTACCTCGCATCGTGGTGGGCTCTCAAAGAAGACGAGGAACCCGTCAGTCCCGCGTCGATGTTCCTGACCGACTACTCCACCGCCGAGAAGGGCAGCTGCGTGAAGTTCAGCGGCCCCGGCGAGAACGACCAGGGGCTCACCGTCGTCGGCTGCGACAGGGCCGCGTTGAAGGTCGGGGCCGTGCTGGACGCCACCAACGGCGAGTGCCCGCGCGGCGACTACAAGGTGTTGCGGGACACCAGGCACGACGCGGCGTTGTGCCTGATGCCCAACGCCGGCAGGGGTGACTGCTTCGAGCTCGACACCGAGGACCTGCAGCGGTCGGTCGTGTCCAAGTTCGACTGTGCGGCGCCGAGGGTGAACGTGCAGGTCGTGGACGTCGCACGAGAAAGTTGCCCCGAAGCCGCCGAGTTCGGTGTTCCCTATGAGGAGATGACGCTCTGCCTGAGGAGGGTGCGTTGATCGTCTTCGAGGGGCCCGCGGAGTTCGACGCGTGGCTGCACGAGAACGGCGCGAACGAGACCGAGCTGTGGCTCAAGTACGCCAAGAAGGGCTCGGGGCTGAAAACGATCACCTACGACGAGGCGCTGGACGTCGCCCTGTGCCACGGGTGGATCGACGGGCTGGTGCGGTCCGTGGACGAGACCTACTACTCGCAGCGCTGGACGCCCCGCAAGGCGCGCAGCAAGTGGTCCAAGCGCAACTGCGGCAAGGTCGAGGAACTGATCGCGGCCGGCAGGATGCTGCCGGCGGGCTTGAAGGAGATCGAGAAGGCCAAGGCGGACGGCCGGTGGGACGCGGCCTACGCCGGTCCGGCGACGATCGAGGTGCCCGACGACCTCGTCGCGGCGCTCGACGCGAATCCCAAAGCGGCCGAGTTCTTCAAGACGCTGAACAGCCAGAACCGGTACGCGGTGCTGCTGCGCATCCACGACGCGAAAAGGCCGGAGACGCGGCAGCGGCGCATCGCCCAGTTCGTCGAAATGTTGGCCGAGGGGCGCAAGCTCTACGCTTGAGAATCATGAAGTGGTTCCGCCGCCGCAAAGCCGACGACGTCGTCCCCGCCCACCTGCCGAACGCCGACGAGGCGGCGCAGCGGTTCTGGGAGCGGTGGTTCGAGCTGGTGCCGGTGGTGAGCGCGGCACTCGGCGACGGCGAGCCGCACCGCGTCGAGGACGAGCTCGGCGACCTCGTCGCGGGGCTGCACCCGGACCTCGTGTTCTCCCTCGAACAGGGCCACATGGCGATGTACGCGCTGGTGGTCACCGGTCAGGAGGACCCGCGGCTGCGCCCGTACACCGACGCGTGGATCCAGGCGGCGCCGCCGACCGACATGGTCTGGGAGTTCCACGACTCGGTGCCGCCGGTGCCGGACCCGACCGAGGTGGTCGTGAACCTCGGCGAGGTCAGGATGCGGCTGGGCGACTACCGGGTGGTGGCCCAGGTGGACGGGGACGTCGTCGACGTGGCGGTCTACCACCCGGCGCTGGCCGAGCTGAGCGACCAGCAGCGGCAGACGATGACGTTCCTGCCCCTGGACGTCACTCTGGGCGAGCGGCTGGCGGGGGAGCGGCTGCGGCGCGTGGAGACCGCGCAGCTCGAGCCGGAGGGCACGATCAGCCTGCTGGAGCTGCGTTCTCTGGTCAGGACGCTCGCCGGAACGGCTCAGGACTGAAACTGTCGGACCTGCTCACTAAGCTGACCGACGTGACCAGCGAGAGCCTTGAAGACGTCCCGGCCGAGGTGCGCGAGCGGCATGCCGTGCTCGCGGAAGAGGTGCGTTCGCACCAGTTCCGCTACTACGTGCTGGACGACCCGATCGTCACCGACGGTGAGTTCGACGCGCTCCTCAAGTCGCTGGAGGCGCTGGAGGCCGAGCACCCCGGCCTCGCCACGCCCGAGTCGCCCACGCAGCTCGTCGGCGGCACCTTCTCGACCGAGTTCAAGGCGGTCGACCACCTGGAGCGCATGCTCAGCCTGGACAACGTCTTCGCCCAGGACGAGCTGACGGCGTGGTTCGAGCGCGTGCAGAAGGAGATCGGCTCCGGCACGCACTTCCTGTGCGAGCTGAAGATCGACGGCCTGGCGATCAACCTGCTGTACGAGAAGGGCAAGCTCACGCGGGCGCTCACCCGCGGCGACGGGCGCACCGGCGAGGACGTGACGCTGAACGTCCGCACGATCGCGGACGTGCCCTCGGTGCTGAAGGGGTCCGACGAGTACCCGGTGCCCGACCTGGTCGAGGTGCGCGGCGAGGTCTTCTTCGCGGTGGACGACTTCCTGGCGCTCAACGCGTCGCTGGTCGAGCAGGGCAAGCCGCCGTTCGCCAACCCGCGCAACACGGCGGCCGGGTCGTTGCGGCAGAAGGACCCCAAGGTCACCGCCTCGCGCAAGCTGCGGATGATCTGCCACGGCATCGGCAGGACCGAGGGCTTCGAGGTGGCGCGCCAGTCGCTGGCCTACGAGGCGCTCAAGGCGTGGGGCCTGCCGACGTCCCCGCACACCGAGGTGCTGAGCGACCCGGCTGCCGTGCGCGCCAAGGTCGAGTACTGGGGCGAGCACCGGCACGACGCGGTGCACGAGATCGACGGCCTCGTGGTCAAGGTCGACGAGGTGGCGCTGCAACGGCGCCTGGGCACGACGTCGCGCGCCCCGCGGTGGGCGATCGCGTACAAGTACCCGCCGGAGGAGGCCACCAC
Source organism: Lentzea sp. NPDC059081 (assembly GCF_042738015.1). Classification (NCBI taxonomy): domain Bacteria; kingdom Bacillati; phylum Actinomycetota; class Actinomycetes; order Pseudonocardiales; family Pseudonocardiaceae; genus Lentzea; species Lentzea sp. NPDC059081. Next base: position 109,238 of record NZ_JBHYGW010000018.1, on the reverse strand, counting down.
GACGTTGCTGGACATCCAGGTCCAGGTCGGCCGCACGGGCCGCGTCACGCCGTTCGCCGTGATGGAGCCCGTGAAGGTGGCGGGCTCGACGGTCGCGCGGGCCACGCTGCACAACGGGTCGGAGGTGAAGCGCAAGGGCGTCCTGATCGGCGACCGCATCGTCATCCGCAAGGCCGGCGACGTGATCCCCGAGGTGCTCGGTCCCGTGCTGGCGGCCCGGCCCGACGACGCGCGCGAGTTCGTGATGCCGACGAGGTGTCCCGAGTGCAACGCCGTGCTGCGGCCGATGAAGGAGGGCGACGTCGACATCCGCTGCCCCAACGCGGAGACGTGCCCCGGCCAGCTGCGCGAACGCCTGGCTTACCTGGCTTCCCGCGCCGCGCTCGACGTCGAGGTGCTCGGCTACGAGGCGGCGGCCGCGATCACCGAGTCCACGGTGTACACCAACGAGGCCGACCTGTTCGACCTCGACGCCGAGGCGTTGCTGCAGGTGGAGCGGTTCAAGACGATGAAGGGCGAGCTGTCCGCCAACGCGCTGAAGCTGCTGGACAACCTGGAGTCGGCCAAGTCCCGTCCGCTGTGGAGGGTGCTGGTCGCGCTGTCGATCCGGCACGTCGGCCCCACCGCCGCCCGCGCGCTGGCCCTGGAGTTCGGCTCGATGGACGCGATCGTCGCCGCCGAGGAGGAGGTCCTCGCCGGTGCCGAGGGCGTCGGCCCGACGATCGCCGCAGCCGTCGTGGAGTGGCGGGAAACCGAGTGGCGCCAAGGCGTCGTGCGGCGCTGGCGCGAGGCGGGCGTGCGCATGGAGGACGAACGCGACGCGTCGATCACCCGCAACCTCGAGGGCCTGTCCATCGTGGTCACCGGCTCGTTGACGGAGTACTCGCGCGACTCGGCCAAGGAGTCGATCCTCGCCCGCGGTGGCAAGGCGGCGGGCTCGGTCTCCAAGAAAACCGCTTTCGTCGTGGTCGGCGACTCACCAGGATCCAAGTACGACAAGGCGATCTCCCTCAAGGTCCCCGTCCTCGACGAGGCGGGCTTCCGCGTCCTGCTGGAGCAGGGCCCGGACGCGGCGCGGGAGGTCGCCGTCATCGGGGAAGAGGGCACAGATGACTGACCTGATCATCCGTCCGGCCACGGAAGCCGACCTGTCCGCCGTCGGCGCGATCACGGTCCAGGCCTACAGCGCCGACGGCTACGTGAACGCGCACGACGACTACGCGAGGACCCTCGCCGACGCCACGTCCCGCTTCCGCGACGCCGAGGTGCTCGTGGCCGCGGACGACGAGACGGGCGAGGTGCTCGGGTCCGTCACCGTCGTGCACCCCGGCACGCCCTACGCCGAGATCTCGCGGCCGGGTGAGCTGGAGTTCCGCATGCTCTCGGTGTCACCGGAGGCCCGCGGCAGGGGCGTGGGCGAGACCCTGGTGCGCGCGGTGATCGACAGGGCCAGGGCCGAGGGCGCGGACGGCCTGGTGCTGTCGTCGTCGGAGAAGATGCTGGCGGCGCACCGGCTCTACCAGCGCCTCGGCTTCACGCGCCTGCCCGACCGCGACTGGCAGCCGTTGCCCGGTCTCCAGCTGCTGGCCTACGCCTACGGCCTGCCGCTCTGAGCAACCCCGTCCGCCGCCGCGCGTCTGATCGGACGGGTCCGCGCGGATGGGGGTTCGCGAATGAGGTCGGTCGTGGTCGCACTGGTACCGGTGCTGCTGCTGGGCGGTGCGGCCACTCCGGCCGCGCTCGCCGAGCAGGACCGTGGCGAGATCGCCGCCCTCGCGCAGCGCTACCTGGAGAACCGGGCGCGCAAGGTCACCACCGGCGAGCAGACACCGGGCTTCGGCGTGCCGGTGACCCCGGCACTCGCGGCGACGCTGGCGCAGCACGAGGCGAAGCTGGCCGCCGCCACGGCGTCGTCGCGGACGCGCTACCGGTCCGCCGTGGTCACGACACGCGTCGACAGGGTCGACGTCGACCAGAACGGCAGGGGCGTGGTCGCGCACGTCCACGAGCTCGGCGAGCTGTACTTCGAGGAGGCCGGACCGGTCCCGTTCACCGGCTACGGCCTGCCGCACCTGCTGACGTTCGTCCGCTCCGGTGAGCGCTGGCTCCTCGCCGACGTCGCGGTGCGGCCCTACAAGCACTGCGCACTGCTGCCGGAAACCCAGCGGCCGTCGGAGTGCTGAGCCGGCCCCGCTGCTTTCTTGCGCCCCGCTAGTTCTTGCGCTCCGCCTGCACGATCCGCGCCCGCAGCTTGAGGTCGCCGGCCGCCTGCTCGTACAGCAGGTCCCGCAGCACCTCCGCGGGCAAGGCTCTCAGCACGTCCTTGAGCTCCACGTCCTCGGCGTCGGGCGGCGGCACCGTCTCGCCCCGGTCCAGCAGCACCAGACCGACGGCGACGCAGTGCTTGCAGAAGAACCCCTCCGACCCGTGCGGGCAGCTGCACGCCCCCACCAGGTGCGTGCCGGACCAGGACAGCTCCACCACGTAGGCGTCGTCGTCACCACCTCGCACCCGTGCCGCCACGTGCCTGCTGTGCACCCGCAGGGACAGCACGGCGTCGCGATAGGTCAGGCCGCGCCAGTACGACTTGGTGCCAGCGCGGTGCAGCAGCAGTTCGGTGGTGAGGTCCGTCGACACGGGGGTCATCCAACCGGGTGACCGCGCGAACGACCAACATGATCGTCGCCGGACCCGCTCCACCGGCCGGGCGCGGCCGGCGAGCGCACGGCCGCGCGCTCGCCGGTGCCGTGCGCTACCGCGCGGTCGCCTCCAGGTCGAGCAGCGTCACGGCCGCCCGGAAGTACTTGTTGGTGCCCAGGTCCCGCACGGTCTTGATGTTGAACGCGGCCTTGAGCTTCTCCGCGTCACCGGGGCTCACGCCCTGCAGCGCGTCGACGGGCGCGTCCAGGATCTCGGTGAGGGGGAGGTTCTCGTACGCCTTGTCGAGCAGCATGTCGAGGTTCACGGTGATGGCCATGATCTTCATACCTCCGGGAGGGAGTCGGGCGATCACGGCAGATTCTGGGGTCAGTCCGGCGATCCCGCAGAAGATGCGGGAGCACCCGGAATCATCAGCGCTTCCGGCGCGCCAGGCCCGTCCGGATGCCCACAAAACCAATCCTCGAGTCACTACGCACACGAGAATTGTGTGGGACCGTATGAACTGTGCTGCAAGCCTGTCTGAACGGCTCCCGCACAGCCGAGGAGCACCCGGCCCTGCCGTTGTCCCCCGAACGCCTCGCCGAGGACGCGGCCGACGTCGCCGCGCTCGGCGTCACGTCGGTGCACCTCCACCCCAGGGACGTCATCGGCGCCGAGACGCTGGCCGGACCGGAGATCGCCACCACGATCGCCACGGTCAGGGCGGCCGTGCCGGGCATCGAGATCAGCGTGTCGACGAACGTCCCCGGCACCCGCGCGACCCTCATCGCCAGCTGGGGCCCGCTCGCGGCGGGCAGGCCCGACGTGGCGAGCGTGCACACCGGCGACCCGGCGTGGCGCGAGCTGGCACTGGCGCTGCACCGGGTCAACGTCGGCGTGGAACTGGTCGTCGCGGGCCCCGCCGACCTGCGGGACCTGCCGGGCGGCATCACGAGGATCACCGTCGCGGCGACACCGAAGACCGCCGAGTCGCTGCTGAGCGCGGTGGAACCGCTCGGCCTGCCGGTCCTGCTGCACGGCAGGGACGCCGACGCGTGGCCCGTCCTCACCTACGCCGCGCGCCTCGAACACCACGTGCGCATGGGGCTGGAGGACACGCTCGTGAAGCCGGACGGGACCCGCGCCAAGAACAACGCCGAGCTCGTCGCGCTGGCCCGGCGCAACCACCGGGCCAGGGCCCCGCGCTAGTCAGGAGAGAGAGCCCTAGTCGGGCAGCACGACCGCGACGATGCCCGCCAGGTGCGCCAGGCGCGCCACCTCGGCCGCGCGGAACATCGGGCCGCCCGGACGGCCCACGACGAGCACGCGGTCCGGCTTGCCCAGGGGCGTCGCGGCCAGTTCGGTGCCCAGCTCGCGCCACGTCTCCGGCACCCACTCGTCCTCGCCGTCGAGCACGGTCGCGCGCTCCAGCGGGAACCACGGCACGTCGGCCATGCGGGTCTCGGGGGCGGCGGACGACGCGGTCAGCCGGTTGATGCCGGTGCCCTGGGGGCCCACGACGATGGCCCAGCCGGCCCGGATGATCTTCGGGACGCCCTCGGTGAAGACCTCGAGACCCTTGCGGGGCTCCTCGGCGATCTCCTCCACGAGCTCCAGCTCGCGGTGGGTGTCCAGGATGCCCGCGTAGGGGCGCACGGCGTCGACCTCGACACCCTCGACCGACTCGGCGGCCGTGATCAGGGTGTCGGGCAGGCGGCCGGACGGGAGCTCGACGACGAGGTCGTCGATCGCGAGGCCGGAACCGCGTTCCACCACGTCCACGCTGAGTATGTCCGCCCCGATCTCGCCCAAAGCCGAAGCGACCGCGCCGAGGGTGCCGGGACGGTCCGGGAGCTGGACCCGGATCAGGAACGACAAGGTGAACGCCTCCATAGCTCGTGCGTGAGACCCCGCGTCTCGCGCCGTTGCCGGTCGGTGATTCTCGCAGACGCATCGTCAACGCATGACCTGCTGTCCGCGTTGCGGAACGGTTAAGTTGACGTGCCAGTCAACAGTAGTGGCGGTAACCCGTTCGAAGGCGCGTCTGACCAGCCCATAGACTCACGGGGTTCCCGATTCGTATCCCGACCCTACGGGGGTTGACAGGAGTGCCCAGCATCTCCCGCGACGAGGTCGCGCACCTGGCGAAGCTCGCCAGGCTGGCTGTGTCCGAGGACGAGCTCGACCTGTTCGCCGGCCAGCTCGACGTGATCCTCCAGTCGGTGGCGTCCGTTGGCGACATCGCCACGGCCGACATCCCGCCGACGTCGCACGCCGTTCCGCTGACCAACGTCTTCCGCGAGGACGTGGTCCGTCCGAGCCTCGGTCAGCAGCAGGCGCTCTCCGGCGCTCCTGAGGCCGAGGACGGCCGGTTCCGCGTGCCCCGCATCCTGGGTGAGGAAGCATGACCAACGACCTGATCCACGCCACCGCGGCCGAGCTCGCCGCGAAGATCCACAGCGGTGAGGTCACCTCCGTCGAGGTCACGCAGGCCCACCTGGACCGCATCGCCGAGACCGACGCGAAGGTCCACGCCTTCCTGCACGTCGACACCGAGGGCGCGCTCGCGCAGGCCCGCAGGGTCGACGAGGCCGTCAAGGCCGGTGAGCAGGTCTCCCCGCTCGCCGGTGTGCCGTTGGCGCTCAAGGACGTCATGACCACCGAGGGCGTGCCGACCACGGTCGGTTCCAAGATCCTCGAAGGCTGGCTGCCGCCCTACGACGCGACGGTGACGCGCAAGCTCAAGGAAGCCGGCGTCGTCATCCTCGGCAAGACGAACATGGACGAGTTCGCCATGGGCTCGTCGACCGAGAACTCGGCGTACGGTCCCACGCACAACCCGTGGGACCTCGACCGCATCCCCGGTGGCTCCGGCGGTGGCTCGTCGGCGTCGCTCGCCGCGTTCCAGGCCCCGCTCGCCATCGGCACCGACACCGGTGGCTCGATCCGCCAGCCCGGCGCCGTCACCGGCACCGTCGGCGTGAAGCCCACCTACGGCGGCGTCTCGCGCTACGGCCTCGTCGCGTTCTCGTCGTCGCTGGACCAGGCCGGTCCCTGTGCGCGCACGGTGCTCGACGCCGCGCTGCTGCACGAGGTCATCGCGGGCTACGACCACATGGACTCCACGTCCATCGACGCGCCCGTGCCGCCCGTGGTCGCCGCCGCCCGCGAGGGCCTGACCGGCGACCTGGCCGGCCTGCGCATCGGCGTCGTCACCCAGTTCAGCGGTGAGGGCTACCAGCAGGGCGTGCTGCGCAGCTTCCAGGCCGCCGTGTCGCAGCTCAAGGAGCTCGGCGCGGAGATCGCGGACGTGTCGTGCCCGAGCTTCGACTACGCGCTGCCCGCCTACTACCTCATCGCGCCGAGCGAGTGCTCGTCGAACCTCGCCCGGTTCGACGCCATGCGCTACGGCCTGCGCGTCGGCGACGACGGCTCGCGCAGCACCGAGGAGGTCATGTCGCTGACCCGCGAGGCCGGCTTCGGTCCCGAGGTCAAGCGCCGCATCATGATCGGCACGTACGCGCTGTCGTCCGGCTACTACGACGCCTACTACGGCTCGGCGCAGAAGGTCCGCACGCTCATCACGCAGGACTTCGCCAAGGCGTTCGAGAACTTCGACGTGCTGATCTCGCCGACCACGCCGACCACGGCGTTCAAGATCGGTGAGCGCGCGAACGACCCGATGGCCATGTACAAGGCCGACCTCTGCACCATCCCCGCGAACCTCGCGGGCACGCCCGCCATGAGCGTGCCGAGCGGTCTGTCCGATGAGGACGGTCTGCCGGTCGGTCTGCAGATCATGGCGCCGGCGTTGCAGGACCACCGCATGTACCGGGTCGCCGCGGCGTACGAGGCGGCGCGTGGAGCGTTTGGAGGCCCGTCGCTGTGAACATCAAGAGGGCAAGGGGATTCCTCGGCCTGGCCGGCGCCGTCGCGGGTGCGGTGGGAGCGTTCTCCGGCTTCCGCAACGCCCGTGCGAAGAACGACAAGCTGATGCTGGCGAACGCGATCGCGAGCATCGCGGTGGCGGTCACCGGTGCGGCGCTGGCCGCGCGCGCTCTGCGGAAGGACGACTTGGCATGACCGCTCTGGTTGAGCTGATGGACTACGACGAGGTCGTCGAGAAGTACGACCCCGTCCTGGGCCTGGAAGTGCACGTCGAGCTGCACACCAACACGAAGATGTTCTGCGGCTGCGCCAACGTCTTCGGCGGCGAGCCGAACACCAACACCTGCCCGACGTGCCTGGGTCTCCCCGGCTCGCTGCCGGTGGTGAACGGCAAGGCCGTCGAGTCCGCGATCCGCATCGGCCTCGCGCTGAACTGCGAGATCGCCGAGTGGTGCCGGTTCGCGCGGAAGAACTACTTCTACCCGGACATGCCGAAGAACTTCCAGACGTCGCAGTACGACGAGCCGATCGCCTTCAACGGCTGGCTCGACGTGACGCTGGACGACGGCGAGGTCATCCGCGTCGAGATCGAGCGCGCGCACATGGAGGAGGACACCGGCAAGTCGCTGCATGTCGGTGGCGCCACCGGTCGCATCCACGGCGCCGAGCACTCGCTGCTCGACTACAACCGCGCAGGCGTGCCGCTGATCGAGATCGTCACGAAGATGATCCCGGGCACCAAGGAACGCGCTCCCGAGGTCGCGCGTGCGTACGTGACGGCGTTGCGCGACCTGCTCAAGGCGCTCGACGTGTCCGACGTCCGCATGGACCAGGGCTCGCTGCGCTGCGACGCGAACGTGTCCCTGTCGCCGAAGACCACCGGCGCGCTGGGCACCCGCACCGAGACCAAGAACGTCAACTCGCTGCGCAGCGTCGAACGCGCCGTGCGCTTCGAGATGACCCGCCAGGCCGCGGTGCTGGAGTCGGGCGGCGAGGTCACCCAGGAGACCCGTCACTTCGACGAGTCGTCGGGCAGCACGTCCCCCGGCCGCAAGAAGGAGACGGCGGAGGACTACCGCTACTTCCCGGAGCCCGACCTGGTCCCGATCGCGCCGTCGCGCGAGTGGGTCGAGGAGCTCCGCGGCACCCTGCCCGAGCTGCCCTGGGAGCGCCGCGCGCGCATCCAGCAGGACTGGAACCTCACGGACGAGGTCCTGCGCGACCTCGTCAACGCCGGCGCCCTCGACCTGATCGAGGCCACCGTCGTCGCCGGCGCCAAGCCGGACGAGGCCCGCTCCTGGTGGGTGTCGTACCTGGCCCAGCAGGCCAACACCCGCGGCGTCGAGCTGTCGGCCCTGCCCATCACGCCCGCCGACGTGGCCCGCGTGATCGAGCTGGTGAACTCCGGCGCGCTCACCAACAAGCTCGCCCGCGAGGCCGTCAACGGCGTCCTGGAGGGCGAAGGCGGCCCGGACGAGGTCGTCGAGAAGCGCGGCCTCAAGGTCGTGTCGGACGACTCGGCGCTCGAGAAGGCCGTCGACGAGGCCCTCGCGGCCCAGCCGGACGTGGCGCAGAAGATCCGCGACGGCAAGGTCCAGGCGGCCGGTGCGATCGTCGGCGCGGTCATGAAGGCGACCAAGGGTCAGGCCGACGCGGCCCGCGTGCGTGAGATCGTGCTCGCTCGCTGCTCGTAGATACACAATCGACGGATAAATCACAAAGGGTCACCTGTTTGTGCAGGTGGCCCTTTGTGATCTTAGGCCGGACGAGTGGCTGTTAGCTAAATGAGACGTATACCTGTAGCCGTGTGTGCCACTCTCGTTGGGCGTCCATCTGGGGGGATGGAATGTAATAGTCCAAACGAGGGGGGAAATCCTCATGACTGTTCAGCGCGAAAACCTGGACCTGGCCGGCACCGAGGTCGTTCAGGAAGCGGAGTCGGTGCTCGAGGGCACGCCGGTCGTCGAGCCGGCGCCGGTGCCCGCGCCGCCGACCGAGGTGCCGGACCCGCCGACGAAGAAGGAAGACCCGGAAGTCACGCCGATGTGCTGCGGCGGGACGGGTGGCTTCCTGGTGAGGCCGCGCACGCTCGTCTCCGAGGGCGGCGTGGACTCCGGTGGCGACGTCGAACACGACCCGTCGTGCCCGAACCACGCGGACAACCTGGCCAGCCAGTAACTCAGCGTGTCCTGCCCGCCGACCGGTTCAGTGCCTGGTTGGCGGGCAGCGCCAGGTGGACACGTGTGGTGTGATGATCACATGCACGCTCGTGCCATGGAGAGAGCGCGCGAGTTGTTCGAAAAGGGCTGGGCGGAACAAGCGGAATTTCGCTTCCCCTCGGCCATTCGCCTGCTCAAGCGCGCGCTCACGCACATCGACCGCGTGGAGCCCGGCCAAGAACGTGCGGCGACCCGCGCACGCATCCTCTACACCCTGGGCCTCTGCCAGGGTGAGACGAGCGGTATGGCCGTGGCCGTCGAGGCGTTCGACGCCGCCCGTCGCGACATCGCGACCATTGAGGACGCCGCCACCAGGACGATCTTGAACGCCGGTGTGGACCACAACCACGGCCTCATGGTCATGCGCATGGGCCAGCCGGAGCACGCGGTTCCCTGGTTCACCAGGTTCATCGACGCTGTCGAGCACGAGGTCGAGCAGATGACGCCCGGCGAGAACGGAGCACTGGTCCAGGGCTTCGTCCGCACGTTGGTCAACAGGGGGTTCGCGCAAGCCGCGGTGCGCAAGAGCGCAGGGGCGATCGCCGATCTGGAACGCGGAATCGGCCTCGCGCGAAAGCACGAACTGCACCACCTCTACCACTTCGGTCTGCACGCGCTCGGAAACGTCCACAAACAAAGCGGTGATCTCGCCGTGGCGCTGCGCCGGTACGAGGAAGCAGAACGAATTCTGCGCGCCGATGATCAACGTGCTCTCCTGGCGCGGCTGCAGTTCGACCAGGCAGAGGCCATGCTCATGATCGGTCTGTCCGATGAGGCCGGTCAGCACCTCGACGAGGCGCTTCCCGTGATGCGCAAGGAGAAGTTCGGCCAGGAGATCGCCGAGGTCGAGATGTTCCGCGCGTCGGCGGCGTTGCTGGACGGCCAGTTCGACCTGGCTCGCCGGATGGCGAAGCGGTCGGAGCGCAAGCTCGTCCGCCGCGGCAGCACGTGGTGGATGATGGCCGGTCTGATCGAGCTGTGGGCGCACGGCCGTCATGCCATGCGCACCAGGCGTGTCTCGAACGCGCTGGTGCTGAAGGCGTTGACGTTGTCGGACGAGCTGGCGGCCAACCACCTCGTGGACGAGTCGCGGCTCGCGTTGTTGCTCGCGGCGCGGCTGGAGGTCCGGCGTGGACGACTGGCTGAAGCCGAGGAGCTGTTGAGGCGGGTGCCGGGCCCGCGGGCCGTCACGCCGCTCGACCACCGCATGCAACGCAGGCTGGTGCTGGCGGAACTGGCGCTGGCCAAGGGAAGTCGCCGGGCCGCGCTGGTGCACGCGCGCAAGGCGTTGGACGAGCTGGGCCGCGTGCGCGACCAGCTCGGCGGCCTGGAGCTGGTGTCCGCCACGGCGGTGCACGGCCGCGAGCTGAGCGAGCTCGCGATCAAGCTCGTGCTGGAGGACGCCGACGCGCGCCGGCTCTTCGCCTGGCTCGAACGCACGCGGGCGCAGACCTACCGGTACGAGCCGCTGGAGTCAGTCGAGAACAACAACGAGGTCGCCGAGCGGATCAGCGAGGTGCGCAACCTCAGCTGGGCGATCCTGCGGCACGGTCTGTCGGGTCAGCCGACCGCGGACCTGCGCGCCAAGCTCGTGAAGGCGCAGCGCGAGGCGAACCGGCTCGGCTGGCACTCGCAGCGGTGGGGCAAGCCGCGGCCGGTCGCCGGCGTCGCCGAGGTGATCGCGGAGCTGGGGCAGCGGGCCATGGTCAGCTTCGTCGTGTCCGGCGGGGAGATGGCCGCCGTCGTGGTCGCGGGCGGACGGGTCAGCCTCGTGCGGCTCGGCGCCGCGGCGGAGGCGCTGGAAAGCGCCCAGAAACTCCACTTCGACCTCAACGCGCTCGCACCCGACCACCTGCCCGCGCCGTTGGTGCAGGTCATCGGGCTGTCGGCGCACAAGCAGGCCGACCGGCTCGACGCGTTGCTGGTGAAGCCGCTCGCGCACCTCATCGGCGACCGCGAGCTGGTCGTGGTGCCGACCGGAGAGCTCTACGCGGTGCCGTGGGGCGTGCTGCCGAGCCTGCACGGCCGGCCCGTCGCCACCGCCCCCTCGGCCACGGCCTGGCTCGCCGCGGCCCAGGCGGGCAAGCCGAGGACCGACCGCGTGCTGGTGGTGGAGGGTCCGGGGCTCCTCTTCGGTCACGGCGAGGTCGACAGGCTCGCCACCCACCACGAGAACGCCACGGTCCTGTCGGGGGACGCCGCGACCGCCAGCGAGGTCCTGGCGCACCTCGACGGCGCCGACCTGGTCCACGTGGCCGCCCACGGCGAGCACGAGACCGAGAACGCCCTGTTCTCCCGGCTCGAGCTCGCCGACGGCCCGCTGTTCGCCCACGAGCTGGGCAGGTTGCGCACGCCGCCGGCGCACGTCGTGCTCGCCGCGTGCGAGCTGGCGCTCAACCGCATCCGGCCCGGTGACGAGGCGCTCGGCTTCGCGGGCGCCATGCTCGCGGGCGGGACGCGGACCGTGGTCGCCGCGGCCAGCAAGGTCGGCGACGAGGCGAGTGCCGCCGCGATGGCCGACTACCACCGGGCGCTCGCGGCGGGGGCGGCCCCCGCGGTGGCGCTGGCCGAGGCGATGGCGAAGGACCCGTTCCGGCGGCCGTTCCTGTGCCTGGGGTCGGGCTAGCCCGACCGAGTGGTCGTGCGGAGTGAACGTGCTGGTCAGCGGTGATTCGTGCCCTGAGAACCCTGGTGGTTGGTGAACTTCTCTCGCCCACCTGCGTGGTTCTGTGCCACTCTCGACGGTGACCGAGGGGAAACAACGGCCCGCCTATCGGCTCCAGCCGGTGCGCGGGCCGTTGTGCAGCGCTACGGCAGCCTGGTCGTCGCGATCTTCCGGACCGGCACCCGATGAGACGAAACGGGGGCGGGAAGGCCCCGACAGCCTCTCCCGCCCCCGCTTGCAATACCCCGCTCCAGGGTTCCCGCCTTCCGCACGGGGAAACAAATCCCAGGTCAGAGCCCCAGCGGCAGGAACCCGTGCGCCGACAGGTCGAACCAGTTGCCCTCCGGGTCGATCGCCCGGTACTCCGCGAACGGCCGGTCGCCGCCGCGCAGCGCCGGACGGGGCTCCAGCGACTCCAGGTACGGCTCCACCGACTCCACGTGGAAGCCGAAGTGGTTGAACCCGGCCGGCACGTCCCCGTCCAGGCGCTGCTGGATCAACGCCAGGTTGAGGTACCCGTCGGTGACGAAGTGGCTGCCGTCGGGGTCGGTGTGGAAGAGCTCCATCCCGAACCGCGAGGTGTAGAAGTCCGCCATCTTCTTCGCGTCCTGCACGACGAACGCGATGTGGCGCAACCGGGGCCTGGTCATGACTGTCCCTTCGGGATCATGTTGTGGAACGCGGCGATCTCCCACTCCCCGCCCCGCCGCACGACGACGGCCTGCGCGTGGGTGGTGATGCCCGCCGGGGCGATGGACGACGTGACGTGCACGACCGAGACGTCGTCGGTCAACGGCCTGATCAGGCTGATCTCCGCGGTGAGCTTGGTGTCGCGGTAGGGCCCGGAGAAGAGCCGCGAGTGCCCGAGGGCGACGTCCCGCCGCCCGAACAGCTCCTCACCGCGCACCGTCACGAAGTCGACGTCCTCGGCGAAGACGGCGGCGAACGCGGGGCCGTCGCCCGCCGCCCAGCCCTGTTCCATGCGCTGCCACAGGGAGTAGATCGGTTCGGTCATGAGTGGTTCGTCCTCAGGGGCAGGCGCAGGCACTCGGCGTCCCACGCGGCGAGCGAGTAGTAGAGGCCGCCGTGCCGGCGTTCGAGGTAGCAGACGACGTTCACGGGCCACCCGCTGTTGCGGAACATGTGCTCGTCCATCGGCGTCGGGCTGTCGCTCAACGGCCGGTCGCGCTCGCACTCCGGTCCCAGCCGGTGCCAGTCCGGGTGCAGGTGGATCGAGCCGAGCACGTCGAGGCCGCGCGCGTCCGCCGCCCGCGTGATCCTCAGCAGGTCGGCGGGGTCGAGCCACCACGCCCGCACCGGGTTCTCGTACGCCGTGCCGAACCGCGGCACGATCGTCGACGCGAACTCCTCGCGTGCCGACGGGTCGGTCAGGCGCGCGTTGCGGCCGAACGCGACCTCCGAGACGACGGCCTCGGTGCCGGCGGACCGGCCGAGCAGCACCGCGAAACACGGTCTCGGCTCGTCCTCGGTGATGAACGAGTATTCGGCGGACGCGGCCTCCAGAAACGTTTTCACGGCGCGGTCCGAAAACAGCACCGCATCGGTGCGCGCCGGGCGTTCGGCCAATTCCATCACGTCGCCGAACGTATCGAGACTGGCCAGTGCCACGCGATACTTCGGAGGGTGTTGGGGTTATTGCATTCGGCGATAACATCGGCCGCATGCGTCTAGAGGTGAGGCATCTCGAACTGGTCGTGGCGATCGCCGACTGCGGCAGTCTGCGCAAGGCCGCCGCCCGCCTGCACCTCACCCAGCCGGCGGTGACGACGCAGCTCAAGCGCATCGAGGGCCACCTGGGCGGGGCGCTGTTCCTGCGTTCGGCCGGTGGCGTCGTGCTCACGCCCGCAGGGTCGGATTTCGTCCAGGAAGCGCGTTCGATGCTGACGCAGCTCATCACCCTGGAACGCGTAACGCGCCGTAACGCACAAAGCTCCGATGCGCCGACCAGGGTCGCCGGAATCCCCGCTTATCACTTCGGACTACTCGTGAGCGCGTTGCGGGACAACGTCACGAGCCGCACCATCAAGGAGACCGCGACACTCACCGCGTTGCTCACGACGGGGGAACTCGACATCGCCGTGATGCGTCGATTTCCCGGTACTCCGCTCTCGCTTCCGCCGAACGCCGGGCACCAGTTGCTCACCCGTGAGCCGCTGTTCGTCGGCGTGCCGGACGACCACCCGTACGCGCGTGCGTCCGAGATCCCGCTCGCGGCGCTCGCCGACGACAAGTGGGTCATGCCCGAGCCGGACGACAGCGGCATGAACGCCCACTTCGCGCGCGAGTGCGCGGTGGCCGGGTTCGAGCAGCGGATCGCGCACTTCAGCAGCGAGCCGCACGTGGCGCTGACGTTGATCAGGTCCTCCGGCGCGGTGTGCCCGCTCTACCCGGTCGGCGGCACGCCACCCGGCGTCGCCCGGCTGCCCGTCGCGGGAAACCCGCTGGTCCGCGAGGTCGTGCTGGCCTGGCGGACCGACGCGCCGGTGGCGGGGGAGATCGACGACCTGTGCGACCAGGTCGCCGCCGGGTACCTCCGGCTGGTCGAGGAGAGCGACGTCTACGCGCGGTGGTGGCGGTCCGGGGGCGAAGCGTTCGCCCTCGGGAGCTAGGGGTGTCCTGCGGATCTTCGGGGTCTGGTGGCGTGGGGGTGTGCTGGTGGTCGCGTTGGGTGGGCGGGTTCCTGTTTCATGCGCGGGGCTCTGCCCCGGACCCCGCCAACTGATCAAAGACCCCCAGCGCCCTCGGCGGGTTGATGGCACGCCTGTTCGGGTTGGGCGGCTTTTTGCTGCCTAGGTGGTGCGGTTCGGGTGGGGTGGGTCCCGTCACGAGCCGTGCCCTGGGTGAAGATCCTCAGGACAGCGCCTAGTCCTTCGTGCCGCCACCGTTGTTCGGGCGCACGATGATCACGACCCGGTCGTCCGACGAGACGGGCTGACCGGCGGCCTTGTTGACCGTGCCGACCAGCGACGCCGACTCGTTCAGCATCTCCACCGGCCCGATCCGGCCGAAGCCGTCCTCGGCCATCGTGATCTCGGGCTTGCCGGTGAAGGCGCCGGAGGCGTTCATCGACAGCGACTGCAGACCCGGCGTCTTGGCCGTGGCGACGGTCAGCGTGTCCGAGTACGACGCGCACCCCATCACGCCCGGCTTGTCCGGCCAGTTCCACGCGACCTCGCCGAGCTTGCCCGGCACGACGCGGTAGACGACGTCGGCGTTCGCGGTCCAGTCGGTCACCCAGATCTTCTGGGCGTCCGCGGACACGCACAGGCCGCCGGGCAGCGTCAGCCCGGACGAGACGACCGCGGAGCCCGCAGTCGGGTTGCCCTGGGCCGGCTTGCCGGAGCCGTCGATGCGCAGCACCTTGCCCGCGAGCGAGTTCGGGTCGGCGGCCAGCGCCGGGTTGCCCGCGTCGCCGGTCGCCACGAGCAGCGCGCCCTTGCGGTCGCTCGCGAGCACCCCGCGGTTGCCGGTCGGGCCCTTGGGGATGCCGGTGAGGATCGGCTTGGGCGTGTCACCGGGAGCGATCCGCAGCACCCGGTTGTCCGTCGCGGTCGTCACGTACACGTAGGCGAGCTGGTCCTCGGCGAACGTGGCCGACAGGGCGAGCCCGGTCAGGCCGCCGTCGGAGCCCGCGTCGGTCTCGATCTGCGCGACCACCACCGGGTCGACGTCCTTGGTGACCTTGAGCAGGCGCCCGCCGCGTTCCGTGGCGTAGGCGGAGACCCCGCCCTGGGCGTCCGCGCCGATCGGGGCGACGCCCGTGACGGTGTTCAGGCACGTGGCGATCACGGCCGGGTTGAAGTCCTTGCAGCCCTGCGGCGGCGGCACGTTCTGCGGCGTCTGCCCGCGGCCCTGCTCGCCCGGCGTCGGCCGGAACTCGCCCGGCAGCTCTGGCTTCGGGCCCGCCTGCGGGGTCAGCTGTGGTTGCGCGCTCCAGCTCGTCGGCGCCGGCTCGTCGGGAAAGCTCGCACAGCCCCCTGCCAGCAGGCAGGCGGCGGTCAGCAACGCGATGGAACGAACCACGACTCCCAGGCTAGGTGCGCGACCGTGAACCCGAAGTGAACGCCTCGGCCGTGGCGAAGTCGACCGACCTCACCCGGTCGAGCAGCAGGTCGAGCTCCGCGGCGACGACCTCGGGTGCCTCCAGCGGCAGGTAGTGGCTGCACGGCAGCACCCGCAGGCGTGCCTGGGGCAGCGCGGCGACGGGACCGGACATGCTCTCCGTGGTCGCCAGCACGTCGTCGCGGCCCGCCAGCAGTGTGATGGGGCACACGATCGGGCCGAGGTCCTGGCGCGGGGTCTCGCCCAGCGCGAGCGCCAGAGTGAAGTACCAGCGCCAGTCGTGCTGGAGGAACCGGCCCACGGCGTTGGTGACGGCCTTCTGGTCGCTGCTGGGCTTGATCACCCCGCTGTGCCGCAGCAGGAACGTCGTGGCGTCGGTGACCGGGACGCGGTGCAGCACCTGGTCGAGGACCGGCCCTGCCTGCTGCAGCAGCTTCGTACCGGTCACCCCGACGAACCGGCGGATGCTCTTCGGGACCAGCGGCAGCATCGCGTCGAACGAGTCACCCGGCGCACCCGCGACGAGCAGCAGTCCCGCGACCCGTTCGGGATGGCGCAGCGCCAGCTCGGCGGCGATCGTGACGCCCATCGACCAGCCCATGACGACGCACCGGTCGACGCCCGCGTCGTCCAGCACCGCGATCGCGTCCGCCACGTGGTCTTCCAGCGAGATGTTGCGCTCGTCGACGGGCCGGTCCGACCCCATCGTGCCGCGCATGTACCAGCTGAGCAGGCCGCCGCGGTCCGTCAGCGACGGCCACGACTCGGGGCCTGAGCCCACGCCGGGGCACAGCAGCACGGGTGTGCCCTCGCCCGCTGCCTGCCACGTCCGGATCTTCGTGCCGTCCCACGCGATGACGTCGTGCTCCCGCATGCCCGCCATTCTGACGTACGTTGACCTCGTGACGCTCACCGTGCTCGTGCCAGATGACTTCGGAGTGCAGGCGCTGTCCCAGGTGGACGGTGTCCGGCCGGTCCGCTACACCCCGGGCGAGCCGCTGCCGGCGGACGGGCTGGACGCCGAGGTCCTGGTGCCGAGGTTCCTCGCGGGCACCGACCCGCGCGAGGTGTTCGCGCAGCTGCCGAACCTGAAGCTCGTGCAGCTGCTGAGCGCGGGCGCCGAGAACTTCGTGGGCCGCGTGCCCGACGGAGTGATGCTCTCCACGTGCCGCGGCGCGCACGGCGGCAGCACCGCGGAGTGGGCGATCGGCGCGTTGATCGCCATCTACCGCGACTTCCTGGTCTTCGACCGCGCCCGCGCCGAGGGCCGCTGGGACTACCACCTGACGGACACGTTGCAGGACAAGAAGGTCCTGATCGTCGGCGCCGGCGACCTCGGCGACCAGTTACGCCGCCGGCTCGAACCGTTCGACGCCACGGCGACGCTGGTCGGCCGCACCGCCCGCGACGGCGTGCACGGCGTGGACGAGCTGCCGACGCTGCTGCCGGAGTTCGACGCGGTGGTGGTCTTCACGCCGATGACCGAGGAGACCAGGCACCTGGTCGACGCCAAGTTCCTGGCCGCCATGAAGGACGGCGCGATCCTGGTCAACGGCGCCCGCGGCCCGGTCGTCGACACCGGCGCGCTGCTCGCGGAGCTGACCTCCGGCCGCCTGCGCGCCGCCCTCGACGTGACCGACCCCGAGCCGCTGCCCGAGGACCATCCACTGTGGACCGCGCCGGGCCTGTTCCTCACCC
Organism: Lentzea sp. NPDC059081; assembly: GCF_042738015.1. Taxonomy (NCBI): domain Bacteria; kingdom Bacillati; phylum Actinomycetota; class Actinomycetes; order Pseudonocardiales; family Pseudonocardiaceae; genus Lentzea; species Lentzea sp. NPDC059081. The sequence continues at coordinate 92,045 of NZ_JBHYGW010000018.1, read as the reverse complement.
CGCACGTGGCCGGCAGCTGCACTGGCCACACGAAGCGCGCCTACGCGGTGGTCGTGTCCGAGGTGGCTCGGTACCGTGCGGGAGAGCGGCCCCGGAATCTGGTCCACGGGACCTATTAGTCCGTCCGGGTGAAACTGGGCTGCCGTTCGGCTCTCGCGCGCCCGCATGCGGCCTCACTAGCGTGCGGGCGTGGCTACTCACGACAAAGGCTCGAGCACCTCGAGCGCTTTCTCCGACGACTCGTTCTACTCGAGCAGCGGAGGGGGAGTGCACCACTTCGACGACGGCACGGACAGAGTCGGCGGGAGCACCTCCCAGCCGTACGACTCGTCGACGAAGGCGTTCGACAACACGGGCTACACGCCGCTGGAGAAGTCCACTGAGGACTCGACGGCCCTGGACGACCCGTTCGAAGACGACCGCAAGAAGTTCGGCTGGACCGCGGGCCCCGACCTCGGCCTGCTGGGCCTGCGCGCGGTGCTGGGCGGCATCTTCGTGCTGCACGGCCTGCAGAAGGTCTTCGGCCTGTTCGGCGGCCCCGGCATCGACGGCTTCGCGCAGTCGCTCGAGAAGATGGGCTACCGCGAGTCCGTCGTGCTCGCCTGGGTCACCGGCGTCACCGAGCTGGCGGGCGGCAGCCTCCTGGTCCTGGGCCTCTTCACCCCGCTGGCGGCGGCGGGCCTGCTCGCCGTGATGGCCAACGTCATCGCGCTGAAGTACAAGGGCGGCTTCTTCGGCCCCAACGGCGTGGAGCTGGAGCTGGCACTGGCCGGCATGGCCTTCGCGGCCCTGTTCGCCGGGCCTGGGCGTGCCGCGCTGGACTACAACCGCAGCTGGTTCCGCCACCCGGTCGCGGCCGGTTTCATCGCGTTGCTGCTGGGTGCGGGCGGCGCGGCGGTGACCTTCTTCGTGTTCCGGTAAGAACGTTCCTCGTGGGGAAGAACCTGACGGGCGCGGTGCTGCAGCTGGCGTTGCTGGTGATCGGCATCCCGGTCGTGTACCTGGTGGCGTTCCCGTTCGGGTTGACCGGCCGGTCGTTGTTGCCGCCGGTCGGGTTGCTGGCCGGGTTGGTCGTGAGCGGTGTCTTGGTGAAGAGGACCGGACAGCCCGTCAGCGGACCGCTGACGGGCTGGCTCGTGTTCGGGGCGTGTGTGGCGCTGGCGTTCGCCTTATAGCTTCTTGAGCGCCGGCTTGGGCATGAGGTCGCCGATCTTGGGGTGGCGGACCACGACCTCGTCGCGTGCCGCGCTGTACTTGTCGTAGAGCTGCCGGAGCACGGAGATCCTCGCCTCGATGATCAGCAGCTGCGCCTTGAGCTTCTCCGCCTCGGCGAGCGTGAGCTTGCTGCGGCCCTCCAACGCCGCGGCGTTCGCGGTGCGCAGGTCGGTCCTGCTGTTCGAGAGGGCGGTCTGCGCTTTGGTGATCTCGGTGAGCGTGCTGGTGATCGGGTCCTGCGCGGCAGTCCCCTCCTCGAGGTCCATCTCGATCTCGGTGGTGGCCAGCGCGCCGCCGATGGAGGTGGTGAGGTCCACCAGGGCGGTCAACGTGGTGGTGATGCCCATGAGCACAGCGGCCGCTCCCACGCCGATGGCCGCGAGCCTGGCCCAGTCCCTGGTCGCGTGGTCGCCCGTCTCCGGCACGGTCACCGTGGAGTTGGTCGTGGCGTTGAAGTGCGGGCCCGGATCAGGTCCCGGGATCTCGTAGTCGGCCCGTTCCTGGAACGACTGCACGTTGTACGTGCCCACGACGACCAGGCCGATCCCGCTGAGCGTGGTGATCACGCCCTTGGCGACGTTCGCACCGGCGGTCCACTTGGCCGACGAGCCGCCGTGCGAGCGCACCAGGTGCTTCTGCTTGCCGATGTTCCTGTCGGCGTTCGCCCGTTCCCGGTTGTGGAAGTCCATGATCGCCCGGGCTTCGGCCATGGCGATGTTCCTGATGTTCAGGTAGCGCTCCGAGTCCTTGCGCATGGGGTACTGCGACAGGACGTTCCTCATCGCCTTCTTCACGACCGCTTTGATGGACGCCGCGTCGTCGTCGGCGGTGACGCTGGCCCAGTCCCGGTCGGAGGTGATCTTCGTCAGGTCCCGGATCTCGGTGATCAGCACCGTGACCGCCTCGTCGTCGGAGTCCTCGTCCTTCATCTCCCTGCGCTTGCGCGGTCTGTCAGGAGGACTTCCGATCTCGACGATGACGTCGTCGTCGTGCTTGACGGACTTGAGCTCCAGAAGCTCGAGGTCGTCCTTGCGCTCCTGCTTCCCGTCGTCCGCTTTCTTGATCTCGTCGTCGATCCCTCGCTGGCTCATGCTCACGCGCCCTTCGGGCCGGCTGCCATCCGGTCGGCGACGCGGCTGACCTCCCGCACGGCGTTCAGCAGCTCGTCGTCGACCAGCAGGAGCTCGATGAACCTGTCCTCGAGGGCTTTCTCGTCCGTGCCGAGGTCGGCCAGCGCGGCCAGTTCCGGGTACCGGCCCCGAAGCTCGGCGACGAACCTCGCCACGGACTCGTCCACCGGCTCGGGCTTCGCGGGCTTCCCCGCGGCGACGGCGGCGAGGGCCTCCCACAGCTCGGCCGTCACCGTGGCGTCCGGCTTCAGCTCGCCGAGGTAGGTCTTCTTGAAGTCGATCACTTTCGCCTGCAGGCGCGCGTCGTATTCGATTGCCATCGGCCGCTCCTCACCGGGTTGATGCACCGGAGTCTCCGAGCAACCGCCGAGCCGGCCCACGGTCGATCGGGCACCCGAGCGGGCCAAGCCGCCGTTGCCTGTTCGGCTGCCTCAACACGCCTGGCAGCCGAGGGCCGCAGCGCCTGACGATGGCGCGTATGCCAACGACGGGGATCGACAGCGACTTCGCCACCAGCGAGGTCTTCGCCGGCGCGCTGCAGGCGGCCGGCTGGAACTGGGACCGCGACAGGGAGGACTTCATAGCCGGCGTGGCCGGCGCGTTCGTCGACTACGGGCAGTTCGCCGAGACGGCTTTCCACGACGACGTGTTCTGGAGGCACCTGGCGAACCGGCTCGGTGGCACCGGACAGGCGGAGCAACTGGTGGCCGCGCTCGCACCCGATGCCCTCACCGAGATCCAGTACAGGCTGCTGTTCAACGACGCCTACCTGACCTACAACATCGCGATCGCCGCCGAACGGCAACAGCAGCAGGACCAGGTCGTCGCGACGCTCTGGAACCTCCCGAACCGCTGGAACGGCGAGGCCGGCACCTGGGCGGAGTACGCCGAGGACGTCGTCGCCGCGGTGCCCGACCTCCACGCCGCGATGTCGGGGTTCGCCGAGTGGAGTCACGACGCGCTGGTGGCGCTCTTCACGGAAAAGGGCCTGCTGCAGCCGAAGCGACAGCAGGCCCAGCTCACCTTCGCACCCGGCTACGAAGGACCCGAGGTCCAACGCCTCGCCGAGTTCCTCGACTTCATCGAGAAGAAGCAGAACGCCTAACGGCTCGGGTCGCGCACCGCACCCGTCGACGCGTCGGTGGCCATGCGCGCGTAGGCACGCAGTGCGCCCGTGACGGGGCGGATGCGGTCGACCGGCTGCCACGGCCGTTCGGACGCTTCCATCTTGGCGCGGCGTTCGGCCAGCACGTCGGCGTCCACCAGCAGTTCGAGGCGGCGCTCGTGCACGTCGATCAGGATCCGGTCGCCGTTCTCGACCAGGCCGATCGTGCCGCCGCCCGCCGCCTCCGGCGAGATGTGGCCGATCGACAGGCCCGAGGAGCCGCCGGAGAAGCGGCCGTCGGTGATCAGCGCGCACTTCTTGCCCAGGCCGGAGCCCTTCAGGAACGCCGTGGGGTGCAGCATCTCCTGCATGCCGGGGCCGCCTGACGGGCCCTCGTAGCGCACGACCAGCACCTCGCCCGCCTGGATCTCCTTCTTCAGGATCACCGAGACGGCCTCCTCCTGGGACTCGACGACGCGCGCCGGGCCCTCGAAGTGCCACAGCTCCTCGTCGATGCCGGCGGCCTTGATGATCGCGCCGCGCTCGGCCAGGTTGCCGCGCAGCACGGCCAGGCCGCCGTCGCGGGTGTAGGCGTGGTCGAAGTCGCGGATGCAGCCGCCGGCGGCGTCGGTGTCCAAAGAGGACCAGCGGTTCGACGTCGAGAACGCCTCCGTCGTGCGGACTCCGCCCGGTGCCGCGTGGAAGAGCTCCAAGGCTTCCTCGGACGGCGACTCGGCGCGGATGTCCCACTTGCCGAGCCACTCGGCGAGCGTCGGCGTGTGCACCGACGTGACGTCCTCGTTCAGCAGGCCCGCGCGGTGCAGTTCGCCCAGCAGCGCGGGGATTCCGCCGGCCCGGTGGACGTCCTCCATGTGGTAGTCGCTGTTCGGCGACACCTTGGACAGGCACGGCACGCGGCGCGACAGGTCGTCGATGTCCTGCAGCGTGAAGTCGATCTCGCCCTCCTGCGCGGCGGCGAGGATGTGCAGCACGGTGTTCGTCGAGCCGCCCATGGCCATGTCGAGCGCCATCGCGTTCTCGAACGCCTTGCGGTTCGCGATCGACCGCGGCAGCGCCGACTCGTCGTCCTCGCCGTACCAGCGCCTGCACAGCTCCACGACCACGCGGCCGGCCTCGGAGAACAGCTCGCGGCGCGCGGCGTGCGTCGCCAGCGTGGAGCCGTTGCCCGGCAGGGAGAGCCCGAGCGCCTCGGTGAGGCAGTTCATCGAGTTCGCGGTGAACATGCCGGAGCACGAGCCGCACGTCGGGCACGCGGAGCGCTCGACCTCGGAGAGCCCGTCCTCGCTCACGGCAGGGGAGGCCGACGCGGAGATCGCGGTGATCAGGTCCGTCGGCGCCACGGCCACGCCCTCGACGACGACGGCCTTGCCGGCCTCCATCGGCCCGCCGGACACGAACACGACGGGGATGTTGAGCCGCATCGCCGCGTTGAGCATGCCAGGGGTGATCTTGTCGCAGTTCGAGATGCAGACGATCGCGTCGGCCTGGTGCGCGTTGACCATGTACTCGACGGAGTCGGCGATGATCTCGCGGCTGGGCAACGAGTAGAGCATCCCGCTGTGGCCCATGGCGATGCCGTCGTCGACCGCGATGGTGTGGAACTCGCGCGGCACGCCACCCGCCTCGCGCACCGCGTCGGCCACGATGTCGCCGAGGTCGCGCAGGTGCACGTGGCCCGGCACGAACTGCGTGTAGGAGTTGGCGATCGCGATGATCGGCTTGCCGAAGTCGCTGTCCGTCATGCCGGTCGCGCGCCAGAGGGCGCGGGCTCCGGCTGCGTTGCGGCCGTGCGTGGTGGTGCGAGAGCGGAGCTGAGGCACTGCTCCTCCAGATTCAGTTCAAGGCAGAAACGCGCGGGACGCGGGGGTGAGGCGTCCACCAGTCTGGGAGCGGTGCCTCAAAGGTTACTTGTGCGCAGGCTCGCCGTGACCAGCAGATAGGCCAGCGCGAGCGTGATGACGTGCACAACGGTGCACCACAGGCAGATCTTGCCGATGATCAGGAACTCGGCCGCGACCAGGTAGACGACCATCAGGACGCCGATGCCGGCCGCTCCCAGCCGCACCCACCTCAGCGCGTCGATCCGCCACGCGAACGGGAGGCAGATCACGGTGAGGAACGCGAAGAAGGCGAGTCCGAGGAACGCGACGGGGATGCCGAGGAGCTCCGACTGCTCGCTCGTCGTCACGGTCTCGCAGTCGATGACGGCGTCGGCCGAGCACAGCAGAGCGTTCGCGTTGAAGTGCGTGTACGTCAGATAAGCCGAGGTCAGCAAGCCCGCGATGGACAGCAGCAGGCTCAGCAGCGGAACTCGTTCGGTCACTTCTCCGACTCTACGACCTTGTCCTCCACGACCTCGGGAGCCTCGTCGGTGGCTTCCTCGGTGACCACTTCAGGGACTTCCTCGGTGGCTTCCTCTGCGGGTTCGGTGTCCTGGACCGTCGGGTCGGGCACGCGGCCACCGCTGACCGCCGACAGCGCCGGCAGGTGCATGAACCGCACCGCGGGCAGCGTCACCTCCGACGCGTCCTCCTTGACCGCCCGCAGCCAGCCCTTCTGGATCAGGCGGATGTACTTCACCTCGGACCACTGGAGCGTCGTCGTGCCGAACGCGCCGCGTGCCACGATCTCGTCCTCGGTGACGGTGGTGCGGTTGCGGACGACCCAGTAGGCGTAGCCGAGCGGCAGGACGTAGAGCGCTTGCAGCCCGGGAGCGACCCACGCCACAGGCGTGACGCAGATGGCGATCAGACCCGCCGCGAGCAGGGCTGTTGCCGGGATGCGAAAGACCAGCTTCTTCACCCGGACGATTGTTCCACGTCCACGATCCGGGAATTCCGTCTCGCAGAGTTGACGCCCTCTTGCCAGAGGGGATAACGTCCCGGCCATGCAGCGCACGCTCGTTCTCGTACTTCTCAGGCGCGTCGACGCCTGAGCCGAACAGCCTGCGTCGACGCGCGACCCTCGCACGACCCTTCTCCGGGTTGTCGAGGGTTTTTTCGTGTCCGGACCCCGATACCCACGAGGCAATGAGATGACCAGCGCACCATCGCGACAGGCTTCCGAGCCCACGTCGCCACGTCCAGGTCCGCGGCCCAAACCGGCCCCGCCGACGGGCGCACCGATTCGTGTAACCGGTGCTCAGTCGCTCGTCCGGTCGCTCGAGGCGGTCGGCTGCGAAGTGGTCTTCGGCATTCCCGGCGGGACGATCCTTCCCGCGTACGACCCGCTGCTGGACTCCACGAAGGTCCGGCACGTCCTCGTCCGCCACGAGCAGGGCGCCGGCCACGCGGCCACCGGATACGCGCAGGCCACCGGCAAGGTCGGGGTCTGCATGGCGACCTCGGGACCGGGCGCGACCAACCTCGTCACCCCGCTCGCGGACGCGAACATGGACTCCGTGCCCGTCGTCGCGATCACCGGCCAGCAGTCGCGGCCGCTGATCGGCACGGACGCCTTCCAGGAGGCGGACATCTGCGGCATCACGATGCCGATCACCAAGCACAACGTCCTCGTGACCGACGCCGCGGAGATCCCGCGGGCGATCGCGGAGGCGTTCCACATCGCGGCGACCGGCCGACCCGGCCCGGTCCTCGTCGACATCCCCAAGGACGTGCTGCAGGAGCAGACCAGCTTCTCGTGGCCGCCCGAGATGCGCCTGCCCGGATACCGGCCGACGACCCGGCCGCACGGCAAGCAGGTGCGCGAAGCCGCCAAGCTGATCGTCAACGCCCGCAAGCCCGTCCTCTACGTGGGCGGCGGCGTGATCAAGGCCGACGCGCACGCCGAGCTGATGCGCCTCGCGGAGGACACCGGCATCCCGGTCGTCACCACGCTGATGGCGCGCGGCGCGTTCCCCGACTCGCACGACCAGCACCTGGGCATGCCCGGCATGCACGGCACCGTCGCGGCCGTCGCGGCGATGCAGAAGTCGGACCTGCTGATCGCGCTGGGCGCCCGGTTCGACGACCGCGTCACGGGCCAGCTGTCGTCGTTCGCCCCGGACGCGCAGGTCATCCACGCCGACATCGACCCGGCCGAGATCTCCAAGAACCGCCGCGCGGACGTCCCGATCGTGGGCGACTGCAAGGAGATCATCACCGAGCTGATCGACGCCGTCCGCGCCGAGCGCGAGAACACCAAGGCCGTCGACCTGGCGCCGTGGTGGGAGACGCTGAAGTCGCTGCGCGAGACCTTCCCGCTGGGCTACGACTGGCCGGACGACGGCACGTTGTCGCCGCAGTACGTGATCGAGCGCATCGGCCGGCTGTCGCCGTCCGACACGATCTACACGGCGGGCGTCGGCCAGCACCAGATGTGGGCGGCGCAGTTCGTGAAGTACGAGCACCCGCGCACGTGGATCAACTCCGGCGGCCTCGGCACGATGGGCTTCGCCGTGCCGGCCGCCATGGGCATCAAGGCCGGTGAGCCGGGCCGCACGGTGTGGGCCATCGACGGCGACGGCTGCTTCCAGATGACCAACCAGGAGCTCGCCACCTGCGCCATCGAGGGCCTGCCAGTGAAGATCGCCGTGATCAACAACGGCAACCTGGGCATGGTCCGCCAGTGGCAGACGCTGTTCTACGGCGAGCGGTACTCCAACACGGATCTGGGGACGCACAAGCACCGCATCCCAGACTTCAAGCTCCTGGCGGAGGCTCTCGGCTGCGCCGGCCTGCGCGCCGAGTCGCGCGAGGAGGTGGACGAGGTGATCGCGAAGGCGCTGGAGATCAACGACCGCCCGGTCGTGATCGACTTCGTCGTCGGCAAGGACGCCCAGGTGTGGCCCATGGTCGCGGCGGGCACCGGCAACTCCGAGATCATGGCCGCCCGCGGCATCCGCCCCCTGTTCGACGAGGACATCTGATGACCAGGCACACGCTGAGCGTTTTGGTCGAGGACAAGCCCGGTGTGCTCGCACGCGTCGCCGGCCTGTTCTCCCGCCGCGGCTTCAACATCGAGTCGCTGGCGGTCGGCCGCACGGAGTACCCCGACATCTCCCGCATGACGATCGTGGTGTCGGTCGACGAGCTGCCGCTGGAACAGGTCACCAAGCAGCTCAACAAGCTCATCAACGTCATCAAGATCGTGGAGCTGGAGCCGACGGCTTCCGTGCAGCGCCAGCTGGTGCTCATCAAGGTCCGCGCGGACGCCACCGTCCGCTCGCAGGTCCTCGAGACCGTGCAGCTCTTCCGCGCGAAGGTTGTCGACGTGTCGCCGGAGGCGGTCACCATCGAGGCCACCGGCACGTCTGAAAAACTCGACGCGTTGCTGCGCATGCTGGAGCCGTACGGGCTCCGCGAGATCGTCCAGTCCGGCATGGTCGCCATCGGCCGTGGCGCTCGTTCCATCACCGCCACCGCGGTCCGTTAGCGAGTCGGCCGGATGACAGACTTCCCGGCGACCTCGCCGCCGTCTGCGGAGCAGCGGCAATCAAACACAGAAGGAAATACAGTGAGCGTTGAGATCTTCTACGACGACGATGCCGACCTGAGCGTCATCCAGGGCCGCAAGGTGGCCGTGATCGGCTACGGCAGCCAGGGCCACGCCCACGCGCTGTCGCTGCGCGACTCGGGCGTCGAGGTCCGCATCGGCCTGCAGGAGGGCTCCAAGTCCCGCGCCAAGGCCGAGGAGGAGGGCCTGGAGGTCGGCACGCCGTCCGAGGTCTCCGCGTGGGCCGACGTGATCATGATCCTGGCGCCCGACACCGCGCAGCGCCACATCTACGCGAACGAGATCGCCGCCAACCTCAACGAGGGCGACGCGATCTTCTTCGGCCACGGCTTCAACATCCGCTACGGCCTGATCACCGCACCGTCCGGTGTGGACGTCGCCATGGTCGCCCCGAAGGGCCCCGGCCACCTGGTCCGCCGCCAGTTCGTCGACGGCAAGGGCGTCCCGGCGCTCATCGCGGTCGAGCAGGACGCCTCGGGCAACGCCCAGGCCCTCGCCCTCTCGTACGCCAAGGGCATCGGCGGCACCCGCGCCGGCGTCATCAAGACGACGTTCAAGGAAGAGACCGAGACCGACCTCTTCGGCGAGCAGGCCGTCCTCTGCGGTGGCGCCTCTGCCCTCGTCCAGGCCGGCTTCGAGGTCCTCACCGAGGCGGGCTACGCCCCCGAGGTCGCGTACTTCGAGTGCCTGCACGAGCTGAAGCTGATCGTCGACCTCATGTACGAGGGCGGCATCGCCCGCATGCGCTACTCGATTTCCGACACCGCCGAGTTCGGCGACCTGACCCGCGGCCCGCGCGTCATCACTCCCGCCGTCAAGGAGGAGATGAAGAAGATCCTGGGCGAGATCCAGGACGGCACCTTCGCCAACGAGTGGGTGGCCGAGGACGACAACGGCCGCGCCAACTACAAGAAGCTCCAGCAGGAGGGCGAGAACCACCCGATCGAGGCAACGGGCAAGAAGCTCCGCGACATGATGTCGTGGGTCGACCGCCCCATCACCGAGACCGCCTGACGTTCTCACCAGGTCTTTCCCCCAGGGAGGCCCGCAGCGCGTGTGTGACGCGCCGCGGGCCTTTCCGCTTTCCGCATCCGCTAACTTCTTCGCATGACCGAGAGCGCGCCGATCTACGACGACAAGGCGCACGTGCGCGGCAACCTGGACCTCCGCACCGCGGAGTGGAAGCGCCCGCCGGAGCCAGAACCGGAAGACGGCCACGTCGAGATCGCCTTCGTCGAGCACACCGACGGCGCCACGTACGTCGCGATGCGCAACTCCAAGCAGCTCGAACCCGTGCTCGTCTTCACGATGGCGGAGTGGGACGCTTTCGTGGCGGGCGCGAAGGACGGCGAGTTCGACGAGCCCTGGTAGCCAGCAGGGGCGCACCAGCGGCGATGCGAAGCGAGGCGAAACACCCCCGCACCGCCAACGGCGAAGCCGAGGCGCCCAAGCGATGCCGAAGGCGAGCCGTGCAGGCCCTTGCGCCGATGGGTAGCGGTGCACCCACTCGTGGTTAGGCGATTGGGGCTTGACTTTGGGTGCGAGGTGCTACCCCTTGATGGGATCGGCCGGTTGCGGAGCATCCGGCCTTTTCCGGCCGACAGAGCGCCTCGCAAGGGCCCCGAAGTCAAGCCCCAATCGCGATCGTCGCGGAGCGGCGATGAACCCCGCTGCTTCGTCCGAGGTGCACGACCACGCTGGAACAGGCACCTGACCGCATCGGCGACCACGCTGGAACTCGCCCGGCCCAAGCCCAGAACTCGCCCGGCCCAAGCCCCAAAACCCGGACCGAGCCCGAACCACTCCCCACTCCACCAAAACCCGACCACCCCGCGCCAAACTCGTCAACGTCCAAACGCAGGGCAACCCGCCGACCAGGGACCCAGGTAACCAGCGCAAACAACGTCCCATCCCACAAGACGCGCACAGTGACCTGAGCCACCCGCCGAGAACCAGCCGCAAGCCTCCTGACTATGCTCGTTAACAGTCCGGACACATTGCGGTGCTCCGGTCGGCGCGGGCCAGCCGCCCCCGACCACGCCCGCGCCCCACGATCCGACCCTTCCTGGGAGCGATGTCCGTGACCAACACGAGCCGACCCGTTGTTCTCATCGCCGAGAAGCTCGCACCGTCCGTTCTGGACGCTCTCGGCGAAGGCGTCGAAGTGCGCCACGTAGACGGAACCGACCGCGCCGCCCTCCTCGAGGCCGTCGCCGACGCGGACGCGCTGCTCGTCCGGTCCGCCACCCAGGTCAACGCCGAGGTGTTCGCCGCCACCCGCAAGCTCAAGGTCGTCGCCCGCGCGGGTGTCGGTCTCGACAACGTCGAGGTGCCTGCCGCCACGCAGAACGGCGTGATGGTCGTCAACGCGCCGACGTCCAACATCGTCAGCGCCGCCGAGCACGCCGTGGCGCTGCTGCTCAGCGTCGCGCGGCAGATCCCCGCCGCGCACGAGACGCTGCAGAACCACGAGTGGAAGCGCTCGAAGTTCAACGGCGTCGAGCTCAACGGCAAGACCGTCGGCGTCGTGGGCCTCGGCAAGATCGGCCAGCTGTTCGCGCAGCGCATCGCCGCGTTCGGCGTCGAGCTCATCGCCTACGACCCGTACGTGAGCGCCGCCCGCGCCGCCCAGCTCGGCATCGAGCTCGTCACCCTGGAAGAGCTGCTCGAAAAGGCGGACGCGATCAGCATCCACCTGCCGAAGACGCCAGAGACCAAGGGCCTCATCGGCGCGGAGCAGCTGGCCAAGGCCAAGCGCGGCGTCATCATCGTCAACGCCGCCCGCGGTGGTCTCATCGACGAGGAAGCCCTCGCCGAGGCCGTCAAGGAGGGCCAGGTCGGCGGTGCCGGCGTCGACGTGTTCTCCACCGAACCGACCACCGAGAGCCCGCTGTTCAACGTGCCGGGCATCGTCGTCACGCCGCACCTCGGCGCCTCCACCACCGAGGCCCAGGACCGCGCGGGCACGGACGTCGCGAAGAGCGTCGTCCTCGCGCTCGCCGGCGAGTTCGTGCCGGACGCCGTCAACGTCCAGGGCGGTGCGGTCGGCGAAGAGGTCCGCCCGTACCTGCCGCTGGTGCAGAAGCTCGGCACCGTCCTCAGTGCACTGTCGCCGAAGGCGCCGACCAGCGTCACGGTCGAGGTGCGCGGCGAACTGTCCACTGAGGACGTCGCGGTGCTGCCGCTGGCCGCGCTGCGCGGGGTGTTCTCCAAGGTCGTCGAGTCGCAGGTGACGTTCGTCAACGCGCCGCAGCTCGCCGCCGACCTCGGCGTCACCGTCGAGGTCGTCAAGGAGACCGAGAGCCCGAACCACCGCAGCCTCGTCACGGTCAAGGCCGTGCAGGCCGACGGCACGACGAACAGCGTGTCCGGCACCGTCAGCGGCATCGCGCAGGTCGAGAAGCTGGTCAACATCAACGGCCGCAACTTCGACCTCCGCGCCGAGGGCACCGTGCTGCTGCTCGAGTACCCGGACCGCCCCGGCGTCATGGGCACCGTCGGCACGCTGCTCGGCGAGGCCGGCGTGAACATCGAGGCCGCGCAGATCAGCCAGACCGGCAGCGACGCCGTGATGGTGCTGCGCGTGGACCGCCCGGTCGACACGCAGGTCCTCGACCCGATCGGTGCCGCCGTGGGCGCGCGCACCGTTCGCTCTGTCGACTTCGGATAGTCACGACAAACCGGGAAGGGGACGCAAAGTCCCCTTCCCGTGGCTATCGCCGTTCACAACGAACGCATAACAGGCAACTCCCTGTAGACAACATTCATACTTTCGGGGCAATCGCAAAGACACGATCAGCGATTAGCGTCCCCTCGAGGTCGACCCGTGCCATGGAGGGCTTGGCACTGATTCGGGTCGAAGGCACACACCTCGGTTGGGGCAACGTTGTGAAGAGACGATCGAGTTTGGTGGTGTTCTCTGCCATCACCACACTGCTGATCGCACCTGCCACGGCTCAGGCGCAGAGCGAACCGCTCGCGCAGCCGGTCAAGGGTGCACAGAAGCTGGACGCGAAAGCGTTGCAGCTCAAGGTTTCTCCCAGGCTCAACTCCAGCGGCACGGTCACCGCGTTCGTCGCGCTCGACCGCAAGCCCGCCGTCGACGCGTTCGACGAGAAGAAGAGCCAGGGCAAGGAAGTCGCGAAGCAGGCCGCCAAGCAGGCCAAGAACGACACCTCCGCCACCGCGGACCAGGTCGTCGGCCAGCTCAAGAGCGCGGACACGCAGACCAAGGAGCTGTACCGCACCTCCAACGGCGTCCCGGGCGTCGTCGTGAAGGCGGACGCCCAGAAGGTCCGCGACCTCGCGCAGCGCCAGGACGTCCTCGCGGTCTACCCGGTCGTCCCGAAGAAGCGCCAGAACTCCAACGCCGTGCAGCTGACGAGGACGCTCAACGTCTGGCAGCAGTACGGCAAGCTCGGTGACGACGTGCGCGTCGGCATCATCGACACCGGCGTCGACTACACGCACGCGAACTTCGGCGGTCCCGGCACCGTCGACGCGTTCCGCGCCGTGAACCCGCGCGCGAAGGACCCGAACTTCCCGACCGCGAAGGTCGTCGGCGGGTACGACTTCGTGGGCGAGGAGTACGACGGGGCCAGCGACGACCCGGCGCTCAACACGCCGAAGCCCGACCCCAACCCCATCGACTGCAACGGCCACGGCTCGCACGTCGCGGGCACCACGGCCGGCTTCGGCGAGAACGCCGACGGCAGCACGTTCAAGGGCGACTACACCAAGCTCGACGCCGACAAGCTCAACGCGATGAAGATCGGCCCCGGCACCGCGCCGAAGGCCCTGATCTACGCGCTGAAGGTCTTCGGCTGCGACGGCTCGACCAACGTCACCTCGCAGGCGCTCGACTGGTCGCTCGACCCGGACGGCGACGGCGACTTCTCCGATCACCTCGACGTGGTCAACCTGTCGCTCGGCTCCGACTACGGCGCACCGGACGACCCCGACAGCCTCTTCGTGAAGAAGCTGTACAAGGTCGGCGTCATGCCGGTCTTCTCCGCGGGCAACGGCGGCGACCTCTACGACATCGGCGGCTCGCCGGGCAACACGCCCGAGGCGCTGACCGTCGCGTCCGTGCGCGACTCGTACGTGCTGCGCGACGGCGCCGAGGTCAAGGGCCAGGGCCTCAAGCCGGGCCAGTACAGCCAGAGCTTCACCGGCTACCTGGGCTACAACAAGGAACTGCCGGTCGTGAAGCTCACGCAGGCCGGCAACCTCGACGGCTGCCAGGCCATCACCGACGCCGTCGCCGGCAAGTTCGTGTGGCTGGAGTGGGACGACAACGACGCGACGCGCCGCTGCGGTTCCGCCGTCCGCGCCAACAACGTCCAGGCCGCGGGCGGTCAGGGTGTGCTGCTGTCCTCCACGCTGGAGAACTTCGCGGCGGGCATCGCCGGCAACGCGGGCATCCCGATGTTCCAGTTCACCGGCTCGGCCACCGCGGCCGTCCGCCCGGCGCTGAACGCGGGCACGCTGGTCGTCCGCCTCGCGGGTGACCTGCGCACCTCGACGCCGACCTACGACCAGTCCATTTCGGACACGCCGAGCTCGTTCACGAGCCGCGGCACGCGCTCCGGCTCGATCAAGCCGGACGTCGCGGCGCCCGGTGACACGATCTCGTCGACGGCCGTCGGCTCCGGCAACGACCGCCTGGTCATCTCCGGCACCTCGATGGCGTCCCCGCACGTCGCCGGCATCGCCGCCCTGGTGCGCCAGACGCACCCGGACTGGACGCTGGAAGAGGTCAAGGCCGCGATCATGAACACCGCGGGCGCGGACGTGAAGGAGGACGGCAAGACCTTCGCGCCGAACCGCGTCGGCACCGGCCGCGTCGACGGCAAGGCCGCGATCGACAACCAGGTCCTCGCCTACGTCGAGGAGGACAACGGCTACGTCAGCGCGAACTTCGGCGTCGTCGAGGTCTCCAAGCCGGTCCAGAAGACCAAGACCATCAAGATCGTCAACAAGTCCACGAAGTCCGTGGAGTACAAGGTCGGCTACACCGCGGCCACGACGATCCCCGGCGTGAGCTACGTGCTCTCGCAGAACACCGTCAAGCTGAGCCCGCGCGGCATCGCCCGCGTCAAGGTGACGCTGAAGATCGACGACCCGAAGGCGCTGCGCAAGACGGTCGACCCGACCGTCGTCCCGACGCAGCTCGACGTGCCGCGCCAGTTCCTCGCGGACGCCTCCGGTCGCGTGACCCTCACGCCGACCGCCGGTGCCACGGTGCCGCTGCGCCTGTCGGTCTACTCGGCGCCGAAGCCCGTCGCGGACATCAAGACCGTCGACAGCCTCAAGTTCCGGGGCAACGACAAGCAGGCGATCCTCAACCTGACGGGCAAGGGCCTCGACCAGGGCACCGGCTCGCAGGCGTACCGCTCGCTGGTCAGCGTCCTCGAGTTGCAGGCCCAGTCGCCGAAGCTGCGCGACTGCAAGCGCAACGTCACCGAGAACTGCGCGCTCAACGAGACCGCCAAGGGCGGCGACCTGCGCTACGTCGGCGCGGCCTCCACGGCCCCGCTCGCCAAGGCCCAGGGCAAGCCCGAGGAGGCGCTGCTCGCGTTCGGTGTCGCCACGTGGGGCAACTGGTACAACCTCGGCATGAACACCGTCCCGTTCGTCGACATCGACACCAACGGTGACGGCACGGCGGACTTCGAGACGTACGCGACCCGTCTGACCGACACCGACCTCCTGGTCGCGACGACCGTCAACCTCGCCACGGGCGAGACGGTCGACATCCAGGGCGTCAACGGCCTGTTCGGCGACGTCGACGCGAACGTGCAGGACACCAACGTCGTCGTCCTGCCGGTGCTGCTCTCGGCACTCGGCATCGACCCGGCGAAGAGCACCTCGCGCCTCTCGTACACCGTCGGCACCGCCGGCTACTACGCGGCGCCGGGCAACGCGAACAAGCTGATCGACGTCATCGACCGCCCGCTGTCCTTCGACCCGCTCAAGCCGGGTCTGTGGGCGCAGGGCGGCGGCGACGCGGCGCTGTCGTACCTCGCGAAGCCGGGCACGGCGCTCGTGGTGAACAAGGACGAGGCCGCGCTGAAGGCGGACAAGTCCGAGGGCCTGCTGGTCCTCAACCACCACAACGCCAACGGTGAACGCGCGTCGGTCGTCACGGTGAAGTCGAGCGGCCGCGGCGGCGCTCACTAGTCCGATGTCTGAGGGGGAGGCCCGGTTCTCACCGAGAACCGGGCCTCTTCCCGTGTCACGGGCTGGAACTGCCGCCCGTCACCCCTTGACGCGACACCCTTCCTGCGGTCGAGTGACACTCGAAAGTGGGAATGGGCCGTGTGGGTGTCCCGCAGTACGGGAGAGAACACCCCGAAGGGGTGTCCGGCATGCGGCGAGTGGCCGCGATGCCGGTAGCCTTTCGCGGAGGAAAGTAGTCCCACCAATTGGGGACGGACACCTGGGAGGTGTGTGGATGCGGCTCGCAGTGATCCCAGGAGACGGGATCGGGCCCGAGGTCATCGCTGAGGCCCTGAAGGTCCTCGGCGAGGTCGTTCCGGCGGCCGAGATCACCCGTTACGACCTCGGCGCGGCGCGCTGGCACGCCACGGGAGAGTTGTTGCCCGAGTCGGTGCTCGGTGAGCTCCGCCAGCACGACGCGATCCTGCTCGGCGCGGTGGGCGACCCGTCGGTGCCGAGCGGAATCCTGGAGCGGGGGCTGCTGCTGCGCCTGCGCTTCGAGCTCGACCACCACGTGAACCTCCGCCCCGCTCGTCTGTACCCCGGCGTCCGCAGCCCGCTCGCGGACCCGCCGGAGATCGACATGGTGGTGGTCCGCGAGGGCACCGAGGGCCCGTACGCGGGCAACGGCGGTCTGTTGCGCAAGGACACCCCGCACGAGATCGCCACCGAGGTCTCGCTGAACACCTCGTTCGGCGTCGAGCGGGTGGTCCGCGACGCGTTCGCGCGCGCGTCGGCCCGCCAGCGCCGGCACCTGACGCTGGTGCACAAGACGAACGTCCTCACGCACGCCGGCTCGTTGTGGTCGCGCGTCGTGGAGGAGGTCTCGCTGCAGCACCCGGACGTGACCGTGGCGTACCAGCACGTCGACGCGGCCACGATCCACCTGGTCACCGACCCCGGCCGGTACGACGTGATCGTGACGGACAACCTGTTCGGCGACATCCTGACCGACCTCGCCGCCGCCGTCACGGGTGGCATCGGCCTGGCCGCGTCCGGAAACCTGGACGTCACCCGCCGCAACCCGTCGATGTTCGAGCCGGTGCACGGCTCGGCGCCCGACATCGCGGGCCAGGGCATCGCGGACCCGACGGCCGCCGTGCTGTCGGTGGCGCTGCTGCTCGACCACCTCGGCGAGCACGAGGCGTCGCGCCGGATCGAGGCCTCCGTGGCGTTCGACCTGGCGACCCGCGACCACCAGTCGCCGGGCGCGACCTACGCGATCGGCGACCGGCTCGCCGCTCTCGTGTCGTCGAACGTGCGCACGGGCTGATCCACCGCGTTTTGAAGCCCCGGCCGGAACATCCGGCCGGGGCTTCGGCGTCTTCCGGACGCGCGGGGTCGGGTCAGAGCTGGCCGTTGGCCACCCGCCACGCGCGCTCCTTCTGGATCCACTCGTTGTCCTGCGGGAACTCGTCGATCGTCGGCACCCGGCGGATCTCGGTCTTGAAGCCGGGCCCCGTCAGCGGCATGCGCTTCGCCCACTCGACCGCCTCCTCCCTGGAGGACACGTTGAGCAGGTAGAAGCCGTTGAACAGCTCCTTGGTCTCGCCGTACGGGCCGTCCGTGACGACCGGCGGCTCGGCGGAGTAGTCGACGACGACGCCCTCGGACGGGTCGGACAGGCCCTCGGCGGCGAGCAGCACGCCGGCGCGGATCAGCTCCTCGTTGAAGGCGCCGACGGTCTCCAGCATCTTGTCGAAGTCGATCTCGCCCATGCTCGCGAAGCCCTCGTCGGTGGCGCGCATGATCAGCATGTACTTCACGGTGTGTCTCCCTGCGTCTCGTTGGGGCCGTGCGACCCCCTCAGCATCCACAGGTCGAACGGGTCCAGCGCCGGATCGACACGGCCGCAGAAATCTTTTCCAAGATCTTTTGCGCGTGACTCCCGCCTC
The DNA here is from genome assembly GCF_042738015.1 of Lentzea sp. NPDC059081. Classification (NCBI taxonomy): domain Bacteria; kingdom Bacillati; phylum Actinomycetota; class Actinomycetes; order Pseudonocardiales; family Pseudonocardiaceae; genus Lentzea; species Lentzea sp. NPDC059081. The sequence continues at coordinate 74,004 of NZ_JBHYGW010000018.1, read as the reverse complement.
AGTCACCGGTTCTCACCCGATACGGACGGTGATCAATCGGTAACGTACGGCTCCGCCGATCTGGGGGGATTGGTGGAACAGGAGAGACATGCACGACGAGAACCAGGCCGTCGCCCACGCGAGGCGCTACCGCGACGGTGAGGGGGACCCGGCGGCCTTCGTCAGGGCGTTCCGCGCGAGCACGGTGTACCTGCGGCGGGTGGACCCGCTGTCGTTGCCGGTGGTCACGTTCGAAGGACTCGACTGGCTGGCCGCCTTCTCCAGCCCCGGCCTGCTGGCACAGCACGTGGAGGCGCGCGGCGAACCGGCCGCCGACCACCTGGCCGTCACGGGTGCGCGGCTGCTCGACCACTACCTGCCGGCGTTGCCGCGGCGCACCGGCGTCGTCTTCGACACCGGCACCGCGCACATGATGACCCTGCCGCCGGTGCGCGGCATCGTCGCCGACGCGCTGGCGGTGGACGCGTGACCGGGTTCGGCGTCGACCTCGGCGCGATGAACCGGTCGATCAAGGGCATCAACGACACGGTGGCGCTGCTCAAGGAGTTCGCGCCCGACGGCGGCCACCTGATGGCCGGCACGACCAGCCTCGGGTTCCTCTGCCCCGACGAGGACGAGTGCGGGGACGACGTGCTCGCCGACGCGCTGGAGGAGTTCTTCGACCGCTGGAAGTGGGGCGTGCGCCATCTCGTCAAGGAGGGCGCGGCGATGGTCGAGGCGCTGACGGACACCCGCAGCGTCTACGAGGAGGCCGAGGACAAGCTCAAGCAGGGTTTCCAGCTGCTGATCGGCGACCCGAACTCCACGGCCGACCCGACGAGGAAGTCGTGGGAGGACCTGCTGCGGGAACCGGCTGCCTTCTCGTCGCCGGGGCGGCAGGCCTCGTTCAAGCCGGCCGGTGATCGTCCATGAGCCTGTTCGGACGCGGTGAGCTCGGCGACACCCGTGACCCCGTGGAGCTCGTGCCGGGCGACGTCATGACGCTCGACGAGACCACGACCGGCCTGCGCAAGCTCTCGAACGCCTGCCAGGAGGCGAGCTCGGGGCTGTCCACACTGGACGTGGGGCACTGGACGGGCGAGGCGGCGGAGAGGTTCCAGCGGTACTTCTCCCAGGAGATGCCGAAGTGGCGGGACGCGGCCGAGGCGTTCGGGCCCGTCGTCGAGGCGCTGACGACCTACCGCGGCGCGGTCGAGCGCGCACAACGCGCGGCCGTCGAAGCGATCCGGCTGCACGACGAGGCCGAGGCGGAGACGAAGGCGGCCGAGGACGAACGTGACGCTGCGGAGTCCCAGCACCGCAAGGCTTCCGCCGCTGCCGAAGCGGGTGGCCCGGTGCCGGTGCCGCTCGCGCCGTTCGTCGATCCCGGCAAGGCCAAGCGCGAGGCGGCGCGGCGGATGCTCGCCGACGCGCGCAGGACGCTGAAGGCCGCGGCGGCCGAGACCGCGGCGATCGTCACGAAGGCGAAGGACAGGGCGCCGGAGGAACCGGGGTTCCTGTCGAAGTTCGCCGCCTCGATCGAGGACAGCTTCGAGCAGACCGTCACTCAGGTGTCGTCGTTCCACTCCGGCATGGCCGAGTCGGGCCTGAACCTGCTCGAGATGGTCAGGGCCGGCAACCCGCTCGACCCGTACAACGTCGCCCACCCCGGCGAGTACGCGGAGCACCTGGTGAAGCAGGCGTCCGGCATGGTGCACCTGGCCACGCATCCGGCCGAGGCCGTGCGAGGGCTCCTGAACTTCGAGGAGTGGAAGAAGGACCCGTTCTCGGCACTCGGCAGGCTCACCGGTGACGCGGCCATCGCCGTCGCGACGGACGGTGCGGGTCTGGTCGGCGCGGCCGAGAAAGCGGTGCTGCGCGAAGCGACCGAACAGGCTGCCACGCAGGTCGCGAAGCACGTCGACGACGGACTGCCGCCGTGGCACCGTCCCGGCTACGAGCCGCCGGCGCACACGCAGGACTACCACCCGCACCACGGCGACGAACCGTTCGGTCCACAGAAGACGGACGAGCCCGCGCCGCACGACCGCGAGCCCGACCCTCCTGCGGAGGAACCGAGGCACGAGCCGGACGAGCAGCCCCGCGTCCGGGAGCCGGAGCACCTGCCGGAACCCGACAAGAGCCAGTACTTCCAGCTCCAGCGGTCCGTCGCGGAGATGCAGGACTCGTTGCCGCAGCTCTCGCTCGCCGAGCGCACCGCGACCGAACAGCGCATGGCCCAGCAGCGGCAGATGATGCGCGACATCCTGGACAAGCACGCCTAGAGGAGCGTCGAGACAGTGCAGACCCAGTCGGAAGAGATGCCGGAGTGGACGCGCGGTGGTGAGTTCCCCCCGGTGTCGCGCCAGGTTCCGCTGTACGGCGAGGATCCCGCGTCGGGCAGGGAACAGGTGTGGGTCGGACGCGTCGTCTGGCAGGCGCGGACGATGCAGGAGATCACGATGGCGCTCTACGGCCCGTTCGGCCGCAGGACGTCCACCGGTGACTCCGTCTTCAACGCCCTGTGGAAGATCCGCAACGAGCTGGAGGACCTGGAGCAGTTCGCGCCGCCGCTGTGGAAGGTGCTCGTGAAGGGCGCCCGGCGGGACGTGTGGCACGTCGGGCACCAGGTGTCGATCTTCCCCGGCGACCGCGCGGAGGTCCTCGTGCCCGGCGAGAAGGTGACGGAGACCGTCGACGTGCTCGCGGTGCTGGAGCCGCACGACACCCCGAAGTGGGGGCTGGTCGAGCAGCAGATGGCGAACTGCGCGGCGTACTTCGACCGGTTCGCGCCGGGTTCCTAGAGCGTCGCGGGCAGGTCGAACGCCGCGAACACCGCCGGGTCCTGGAAGACGAAGGTGTGGGCGATCAGCCCGTCCACGACGGAGAACACCTGCAGCGTGTGCAACCGGCCGTCGCCCGTGTAGGCGGCGACGGCCGGTTGTCCGTTGGCGGCGGTCGGAGTCATGCGCCAGCCGACGCCGCGCCGTGCGAACACGTGGCGGATGAACGCCGCGTAGTCGTCGCGCCCGAGGAACCACAACGGGACCGGCGGCATCTCCAGGACCGCGTCCTCGGTGAGCAACGCGACGAGCGCCTCGACGTCGGCGGCTTCGAAGGCCCGCACGTAGGCCTCGACCGTGCGGGCGGCGGCGGGATCACCGGCGGGCGCGACTCCGGCCAAGCCCGCCCGCGCCCGTTGCAGGGCGCTGGTGACCGACGCGACGGTGGTGCCGAGCTGCACCGCCACCTCGGCGGCGCTGAACTCCAGCACCTCGCGCAGCACCCAGACGGCGCGCTGGCGGGCGGGCAACGTCTGCATCGCCGCGACCAGCGCGAGCCGCAGGCTGTCCCGCCGCACCGCCAGCTCCGCGGGATCGGCCGACTCGTCGGGGAACGGCTGGAGCCACGGCACCTCGAAGGCGGGCACGAGCGCGGCCTCCGGATCGGTGCCCGGCGCGCCCAGCCCGGACGGCAGCGGCCGGCGCGCCTTGCCCTCCAGCGCCGTCAGGCAGACGTTCGTCGCGATGCGGTACAGCCACGTGCGGACCGAGGCCTTGCGCTCGTCGTAGCGCTCGCGGGCGTTCCACGCGCGGAGCAGCGTGTCCTGCACCAGGTCCTCGGCCTCGTGGACCGATCCGAGCATGCGGTAGCAGTACGCCAGCAGCTCGCGGCGGTGCTGCTCCAGACGCGTCTCGAAACCGGTGCTCGTCATCGCGATGAGTATCACCGCCGTCGCCGGTACGTACTGGCATGAGCGATCTGATTGTCACCGAGTTCGTCACACTGGACGACGTCGTCGAGGACCCCGACGGACGGGCCGGCACCCCCGGCGGAGGCTGGGCGTTCCGGCACGGGGAGAAGGCGGTGGCGGGCGACAAGTTCGACCTCGGCCCGCTGTTCGAGACCGGCGTCATGCTCTTCGGGCGCACGACCTGGGAGCACTTCTCGAAGCTGTGGCCCAGCCGCACCGGCCCGTTCGCCGACCGGATGAACGCCATCCCCAAGGTTGTCGTGTCCAAGTCCCTGACCAGCGCGGACGCGTGGCAGAACTCATCCGTGACGGACGATCTCGTGTCGACCGTGCGCGCGCTGAAGGCACGTCAGGACATCGTCGTCGTGGGCAGCATCAGCGTTGTGCGCGCGTTGGCCGAACACGGTCTCGTCGACGAGTACCGGCTGATGGTGTTCCCGACGGTCCTGGGTGCCGGCGAGCGGCTTTTCACCGTTCCGGGAGAGCTGCGTCTCACGTCCGTGGAGCAGAAGGGGAGTGGTGCGCTCATGCGGTACCGGACGGACACGTGATCGTGTCGGGTTAGAGTGCAGATGTCGCGTGTGGGGGAAGTCCGGTCGAAGTCCGGCGCTGACCCGCAACGGTAGGCCCCTCCCCGGGGGCAAGCCCGAATACCCGCACACGGCATGCACAGCTACTCCGACTCCTGCCGTGGACTGCGGGAAGGGACCCAGTGATCTCCAAGATCAGCGCGCTCGTCGGCGTGCTCGTCGTCAGCATCGTGGCGGGCGTGGCGCTCGGTCCCGTCTCCGTGCCGTTCGACGTCACCCTCGACCTGCTGTGGGCCGCGCTCACCGGCGGCACGATCCCCGCCGACCTCGCCGGCCAGTACCACATCGTCTGGGACATCCGGCTGCCCCGCGTGCTGCTGGCCGCGGTCGTGGGCGCCGGTCTCAGCGTGGTCGGCGTGGCGATCCAGGCCATGGTCCGCAACGCCCTCGCGGACCCGTACGTGCTCGGCATCTCGTCGGGCGCGAGCGTGGGGGCGACGGCCGTGGCGACGCTCGGGGTGTTGCAGGGCCTCGGTGTCTACGCGCTGTCCACGGGCGCGTTCCTGACGGGTCTCGGCGCCACGGCGCTGGTCTACCTCACCGCGCGCACGAGCCGAGGGCTCACACCGCTGCGGCTGGTGCTGACCGGAACCGCGCTGGCGTACGGGTTCTCCGCGGTGGCGATGCTGCTCGTGTTCCAGGCGCCGCACGGCGAGGCGGCCCGCAGCGCCATGTTCTGGCTGCTGGGCAGTCTCGGCGGGGCGAACTGGCAGTCGTTGCCGATCGCTTTGACCGTGACGGTCCTCGGGATCGTGTACCTGATGACCAAGGCGCGGCAGCTCAACGCGCTGGCGATGGGGGACGAGACCGCGACCACGCTCGGCGTCGCGGTCACCCGGTTCCGCACGCACCTGTTCATCGTCACCGCGGGCATCACCGGCGTGCTGGTCGCGGTGAGCGGTGCCGTCGGGTTCGTCGGACTGATGCTGCCGCACCTCACGCGGATGGTCGTCGGTGCGGACCACCGGCGCGTGCTGCCCCTCGCCCCGCTGGCCGGGGCGTCGTTCCTCGTCTGGGTCGACGTCGCCGCCCGCATGCTGGCCGCGCCGGAAGAGCTGCCGCTCGGCGTCATCACCGCCGCGATCGGCGTGCCGTGCTTCATCTTCCTCATGCGTCGCAGGACCTACGTCTTCGGAGGCCGCTGATGCGCGTCGACGTCCAGCAGCTCACCGTCGACGGCATCATCGAGGACATCACGCTGTCCGCCGACGACGAGGTGGTCGGCATCGTCGGCCCGAACGGCAGCGGCAAGTCCACGACCCTGCGCTGCGTCTACCGCGCCCTGAAGCCGGACGCGGGCGCCGTGCTGATCGACGGCCGCAACGTCCACAAGCGACACGACCTGGCCCGCGAGCTGTCCGCGCTGACCCAGGAGTCGCAGGTCGAGTTCGACTTCACGGTCGCCGAGGTCGTGGAGATGGGCCGCCTGCCGCACGACCGCTCCCCGGCTCACGACCGAGAGGTGGTCGAGGCCGCACTGGCCACAGTGGACGTCTCCCACCTCGCCTCCCGCAGCTTCCTCAGCCTCTCCGGCGGCGAACGCCAGCGCGTCCTCATCGCGCGGGCCATCGCCCAGGAGCCCCGCGTGCTGGTCCTCGACGAGCCGACCAACCACCTCGACATCCGCCACCAGCTGGACGTGCTGTCCCTGACCCGCGGCCTAGGCGTCACCGTGCTGACCGTCCTGCACGACCTGAACCTGGCCGCGTCCTACTGCGACCGCCTGCACGTGCTGGACGAGGGACGACTGGTCGCCTCCGGCACGCCTTCCGAGGTCCTCGTGCCGGAGCTGATCGCCAAGGTTTTCCACGTCACCGCGCACGTCGTCGCGCACCCCACCACAGGAGTTCCCCAGCTCCTGTTCGACCAGGAGGTCACCCCTTGAGAACCGCCCTCGCTCTGGCGTCCCTGCTCCTCGTCACGGGATGCGGTGCGACGGTCGCGCAGGACACCTCCGAGTCCGACCCCGTGACCGTCACGAACTGCGGCCAGCAGGTCACGTTCGACCGGGTGCCGTCCAAAGTGGTCACCAACGACACCGGCATCACCGAGCTGATGTTCGCGCTGGGCCTGAAGGACCGCATGGCAGGGTACGTCGTCGACAGCGGCAACACCGTCGACCTCCAGACCTCACCCTGGAAGGCGGACTTCGAGGGGTCCCGACACCTCGCCGACAAGATCTCCAAGGAGGTCGTGCAGGGAGCCGGCGCGGACCTCGTGTTCGCCGGGTGGAACTACGGGTTCAGCGAGAGCACCGGGTTCACGCCGGACGCGTTGAAGCAGCTCGGGATCGGCACCTACCAACTGACCGAGGCGTGCCGGAACGGCGTGGGGAAGCAGCGCGGGATCATGCCCGCTCTGGATGCGTTGTACACGGATCTGCGGAACCTGGGCACGATCTTCCGGGTGTCGGATCGGGCCGAGGAACTGGTGCGGTCCTACCAGCGGCGCGTCGAGGAGGCTGGTGCGCTGATGGCCGGCAAGCCTCGGCCGAAGGTGTTCCTCTACGACAGCGGGCAGGACCAGCCGTTCACGTCCGGTCGCAACGCGGCGCCGCAGGACGTCATCGGGAAGGCCGGTGGGGAGAACGTCTTCGGGGACCTCAACGACAGCTGGACCACGGTGAACTGGGAGGCCGTGGTGGAGCGGTCGCCTGATGTGGTGCTGATCGTGGATTACGCGGACGGGGAGGCGAACACTCCGGCGCAGAAGCAGGCGTTCTTGGAGGGGTTCGCGCCGTTGGCGAACTCGCCGGCGGTGAAGGGGAAGAGGTTCTTCTCGTTGCCGTATGCGGCGTTGGTGGAGGGGCCTCGGAATCCTGCTTCTGTGGAGGCGTTTGCTCGGTTCCTCGCCGGGGTTTGATCGTCTTTGGGGTTTCAGCGTGGTCGCCAATGCGGTCAGGTGGCCGTTCCAGCGTGGTCGGCAGTGCGGTCAGGTGCCTGTTCCAGCGTGGTCGTGCACCTCGGACGAAGCAGCGGGGTACATCGCCGCTCCGCGACGATTGCGATTGGGGCTTGACTTCGGGGCCCTTGCGAGGCGCTGGTTCGGCCGGAAAAGGCCGGATGCTTCGCAACCGGCCGATCCACTAGTGGTAGCACCTCGCACCCAAAGTCAAGCCCCAATCGCCACACCACGAGTGGGTTCACCGCTACCCATCGGCGTCAGGTCCGCACGGCTCGCCTTCGGCATCGCTTGGGGCCTTGGCTTCGCCGTTGGCAGTGCGGGGGTTGCTTCGCCTCGCCTACGGCATCGGCCATGGCTTGCCGTTGGCGTGCGTGCCTGGCCAGGCGTGCGCCGTGACCAGATAGTGGGAGATTCGGTCCCGGCCCTTGGTGGGCGGCGGAGGCTGTGGCAGCATCCCCGGCATGGCTCAGAACCTCGCCATCATTATCGACGAGCGCGTCGGGTAGTTGCCGCCCCTGGCACCCGACGCGCAGACCTCTCGCATCCCGCGGGGGGTCTTTTTGTTTGTCCGGATTTGAGGAGATGACCCCCGATGGCCGGCCCCACCGACGAGTTCCACGTCTACGACACGACGTTGCGTGATGGCGCACAACGTGAGGGCATTTCGTACTCCGTCACGGACAAGCTCGCTGTCGCGCGGCTGTTGGACGGGCTCGGCGTCGGGTTCATCGAGGGCGGCTGGCCCGGCGCGTTGCCCAAGGACACGGAGTTCTTCGCGCGGGCGGCGGCGGGGGATCTGGAGCTGAAGAACGCCCAGCTGGTCGCGTTCGGGGCGACGCGCAAGGCCGGGGTCAAGGTCGAGGAAGACCTGCAGGTCAAGGCGTTGCTCGACTCCCAGGCGCCGGTGGTCACGCTGGTGGCCAAGTCGGACCTGCGGCACATCGAGCGGGCGCTGCGGACTGACCTCGACGAGAACCTCAGGATGGTGCGCGACACCGTCCGGTACCTCAAGGACCATGGAAGGCGCGTCTTCCTCGACGCCGAGCACTTCTTCGACGGGTTCGCCTTCTCGCCGGACACCAGCCTCCGCGTGCTGGAGTCCGCTGTGGAGGGTGGGGCCGACGTCGTCGTGCTGTGCGACACCAACGGCGGGCAGCTGCCGCTCGGGCTTGCCGAGACGGTGGCCGAGGTCGTCGAGAAGACCGGTTTTCGCGTGGGGATCCATTGCCAGGACGACACGTCCTGCGCGGTGGCGAACACGATCGCGGCCGTTCAGGCGGGCGCGACGCACGTGCAGTGCACTGCCAACGGGTATGGCGAGCGAGCAGGTAATGCGGACCTGTTCGCCGTCGTGGGAAACCTCGTGACCAAGCTCGGCATGGAGGTGCTCCCGACCGGGGCACTGGCCGAGCTCACCCGTGTCTCCCATGCGTTGGCCGAGATCGCGAACATCGCACCCGACACCCACCAGGCTTATGTCGGGTCGTCAGCATTCGCCCACAAGGCGGGTCTGCACGCGAGCGCGATCAAGGTGGATCCGGAGCTCTACAACCACATCGTTCCGGACACCGTCGGCAACGACATGCGGGTGCTGGTCACCGAGATGGCCGGTCGGGCGAGCATCGAGCTCAAGGGACGTGAGTTCGGTCTCGACCTGACCGGCCGGTCAGAGGAGGTGGGGAGCGCTCTCAAGCGGGTCAAGGACCTGGAGGCCAAGGGCTGGTCGTTCGAGGCCGCCGACGCCTCCATGGAGCTGCTGCTGCGCCGCGAACTGTCCCAGCTGGACACCGCGCCGTTCTCGCTGGAGTCGTACCGGGTCGTGCTGGACCACCGGTCCGACGGCGAGATCGTGTCCGAGGCCACGGTCAAGGTGCACGTGGCGGGGGAGCGGGTCATCGCCACCGCCGAGGGCAACGGGCCCGTGCACGCGCTGGACGCGGCCCTGCGCAAGGCGTTGCTGCCGCACCTGTCCTGGTTGGACGCCGTGGAGCTGGCCGACTACAAGGTGCGCATCCTCACCGAGCACCCCGGAACCGACGCGGTGACGCGCGTTCTGGTCGAGTCGACCGACGGTGAACGCGAGTGGACCACCGTGGGCGTGCACGGCAACATCGTCGAGGCGAGCTGGCTGGCGCTGTGTGACGCGCTCGTCCACAAGGCCATGCGGGCGTCCGTCTAAGGTTGACGTGTGCGTATTGCCAGGATTGCCCACCCGCAGGGCGTTGCCTTCGTCGAGGTCCAGGGCGACGAAGCCGCGGAGATCGCCGAACACCCCTTCGGCACGCCCACGTTCACCGGACGCAAGTGGCCGCTCGCCGATGTGAGGCTGCTCGCACCCATCCTGCCGACCAAGATCATCGGCGTGGGCCGGAACTATGCGGACCACGCCGCCGAGCTCGGCAACGAGGTGCCCGCGGAGCCGTTGATCTTCTTCAAGCCCAACACCTCGGTGGTCGGGCCGAACGTGGAGATCAAGCTCCCGGCGGTCTCGGAACGCGTGGACTTCGAGGGCGAGCTGGCCGTCATCATCGGCCAGCCGTGCCGCGACGTGCCGGCGGCCAGGGCGAAGAGCGTGATCATGGGCTACACGATCGCCAACGACGTCACGGCGCGGGACCTGCAGAAGAAGGACGTGCAGTTCACCCGCGCCAAGGGTTTTGACACGTTTTGCCCGATGGGTCCGTTCATCGAGACGGAGTTCGACCCGTCCGACGTGCGGATCGTCACCGAGGTCGACGGCGACGTCAAACAAGACGGACGTACTTCCTTGATGGTGCACGACATTCCGTCGCTCATCGAGTACGTGTCCTCGATCATGACCCTGCTCCCCGGCGACGTGATCCTCACCGGGACGCCGGCGGGTGTCGGGCCGCTGACGGCCGGACAGACGGTCTCCGTGACGGTGGACGGCCTCGGAACGCTCACCAATCCGGTGGCAAATAGGTAGCCGTACGGAGCAATCCGGCGTCCGGCAGGTTACGCACTCCGGTACCCGCTAGTAACTTCCCGGTGTCATGACGGACCTGGCGTCCACCCGTGTGTTGCTCGTCGACGGCTCGCAGCTCATCACCGAGGGGCTGCGGATCTCGCTGCACCGCACGCACTGCTTCCGCGTTGTGGGAATCGCCCACACCGTGGCCGACGCTGCGCGCTGTCTGCGCAGCACACTGGTGGACCTCGTCGTCACGGACTTCGACGTGCCCGGTGGCGGACCGTTGCGGACCGTGCGCGACACGGCGCAGTTCAGACCGAGTGCCCGCGTCGTCGTGCTGTCCAATGCGGACAGTCCGAGCTGGGCCCGCGCCGCTCTCGACGCCGGCGCGGTGGCCTACCTGCTGAAGACCTCGCCCGTGGCCGAGCTGCTGCCCACGATCGCGGCCGCGGTGCGCGGTGCTCCCGCCACGATCGACGCGCGGGTGGGGTCGCTGGCGCGCTTACCGGCGCGGATGCCCCCGCCCGCCTCGCTCGGCCAGCTGTCGGCACGGGAGTTCGACGTGCTGGCCGAGATGGCGAAGGGCATGGACAACGCCAGGATCGCCCAGCGGCTCTTCATCAGCAACGACACCGTGAAGACGCACGTGAAGGCGATCCTGCGCAAGCTGGGCGCACGGGACCGCGCCCACGCCGTGGCGATGGTGCTCGGCGAGTCGGCCGAGGCGTTCGTCACGACCTGACGATGGTCTGCGGGGCCCTGCGCGCGAAGTCCGGCGCGTGCTCGGGACGTGGCCCGATCGCGACCATGTACGCCGGGATCGCCTGCAGCCACGGGAAGCGCCGCACGAGCCTCAGCGGAGCGGGGACACCGCTCGACGAGACGGTCGCGTCGCCGTCCACCACGCGCTTGAGGAACAGGTTCTGCACCACCCGCTGCATCGTCTGGATCACCACGGTCGGGAACCAGCGGCGGCGGCGCACCTTCGCGAGCGCGGAGCCGCTGAGCGTGCCTTCCCGCAACGGCTTCGCGAGCAGCCTGGCCGCGGCGACCGCGTCCTGGACCGCGAGGTTGATGCCCACGCCGCCGATCGGCGACATCGCGTGCGCCGCGTCACCGATGCACAGCAGACCGTCCACGTGCCAGCGCTTCAACCGGTCCAGCTTCACGTCGAGCAGCTTCGCGTCGTCGACGCTCTTGATGTGATCGACCCGGTCGGCGAGCCATGGCACCAAAGTGACCACGCGCTCGCGGAACTTCTCGACACCCTCGGCGCGCAGTTGCTCGTCGGTTCCCTTGCGGATCAGGAAAGCGCACTGGAAGTACTCCCCGCGTGGAATCAGCACCAGGGCGCTGCCCGCGCTGAACCGGCCGGCGCCACCCCTGACCGCGTCGCTCTCCTTGCGCGGCAGGCGGAACCACCACACGTCCATGGGCGCGCCGAACCGGTACACGGGCAGGTCCACGGCGTCGCGCAGGATCGAGCTCCTGCCGTCCGCCGCCACCACGAGGTCCGCGGCGATCTCACCGGTGTGACCGTCGGCGCGGTCGCGGTAGGCGACGCCCGTGACCCTGTTGCCCTGCCTGGTGATCCCGGTGACCTCGGTGTTCATCCGCAGGGTGAACTTCGGCTCCAGCCTGCCCGCGTCCGCCAGCAGGTCCAGGAAGTCCCACTGCGGCACCATCGCGATGTGCTTGTGAGCGCCGGGAAGGCGGCTCAGGTCGGCGATCGCGGCCTTCTCGCCGCCCTCCAGCAGCGCCTCGATCTTGTCGACCTTCTGGTGCGGCACCTGCTCGAACGCGGGCCCCAGCCCCAGTTCGTCCATCAGCGTGAGCGTCGACGCGTGCACCGTGTCGCCGCGGAAGTCGCGCAGGAAGTCGCCGTGCTTCTCCAGTACCGCGACCTCGACACCACCGCGGGCCAGCAGCAGCCCCAGCACCATCCCCGCCGGTCCGCCACCGACGACGACGCAGGTTGTCCTCTCCATCTCGATCCCCTCTTTTCAACCGCTGTTGAATAAACTCAGCATGCTCTTGATCGCCTTGTCCGTCAAGCAGAGTGTCGAGTGGTGCGGCTCTCGTGCCGGGACCGGGACGCGGCATGATCCACAGTGGACAGTCTGGGAAACCAGGCCTCGAAAAGGTTGCGGTTGATGCACAATGGTGTTTCGCGAGCTAGGGTGTCGCGCTCGCGGAACCGCCGTCTCATGTGGAGGGCGTTGTGTCGCCGAACAACACTCGACCGGGTGATTGCATTCGGCGGCTGGCGGAGCGCGACTGGTTCGTTCGGGGTCTCAAGGTCCGCTTGATCGTGCAAGCGGCTGGAGGAATCACCTCGTTAGCCGAATCGGACGAGGCCCCATCGCACCTAACCTTCCGGGGTGACAACTGCGTCCCCGACTTTCACGCGTAAGAGAACCGGCGAGATCCGCGCTGTGTGCCTGGACGTCGACGACACACTTGTCGACTACAGCACCTCTTCGCGCGCCGCGTTGGCCTCGATGGTCGGTAACGCCGACGCCTGGTCGTTGTGGCAGCGGATCACCGACGACCACGTCTCCCGCCAGCTCGCCGGTGAACTGCCGTACGAGTCGATGCGCAACATCCGCACGCAGGCCTTCTTCTCCGCGCTGGGCGAGGAGCTCACGCTGGAGGAGGCCACCCGCCGCGAGCTCGGCCGCCAGGAGCACCTCGCCTCGGGCTGGTGCCTGTTCCCCGACGCGATCCCGACCCTCGACTGGCTGCGCGCCACGGGTCTCCCGATCGCCGCGATCAGCAACGCGTCCGGTCGCCACCAGCGCGTGAAGATCGCCCAGCTCGGCCTCTCCGAGTACTTCGACGCGGTCCTGATCGCCGGCGAGGTCGGCTGCGCCAAGCCCGACCGCGTGATCTTCCACACGGCCTGCCTCGCCCTCGGTGTCCCGCCGGGTGACACCGTGCACGTGGGAGACCGCCTGCACGCCGACGCGATCGGTGCGCGCGACGCCGGGATGCACGGCGTCTGGATCAACCGGACGGGTCCGACCGGAGGCACGCTGCCCGCGGGACTGTCCTCGATCGCGTCGCTGGCGGAACTGCCGGAGCTCCTCGTCTGCGAGCTGTCCGCCGCCACCGCGTGAGATAGGCCCCGAGACCGGCCCCCACCTGCGTGTTTGCCTGCAGGTGGGGGCCGATTTCACTTCTGGCGGGGGCGTGGTCTAGTATTTCTCACGGCAGCAACGAGGGGCTCGGAACTCCGCGAGGAGAACCAAGTCGATCGTGAAAGCCAATGGGGTATGGTGTAATTGGCAGCACGACTGATTCTGGTTCAGTTAGTCTAGGTTCGAGTCCTGGTACCCCAGCTGCAACGGAAGATCCGCCCTCGGGTAGGCTTTCGGAGCGAAGCAGGAACTGCGGTAAAGCAAAAAACAAACTGAATAGCCGGATTTGGACCGGACAGAGCGATCTGATAAGGTTCACGCCAGCAAGAAGTTCTAGGGCCCCGTCGTCTAGCGGCCTAGGACGCCGCCCTCTCAAGGCGGTAGCGAGGGTTCGAATCCCTTCGGGGCTACAGAGGTGGGAGAGGCCTGTCAGCGGAAAGCGCTGACAGGCCTCTTTCGCTTTGTTCTCTGGGGGCCGAGCCCCCAGACCCCCAGCCGGCGGGGCTTCGTCCCCCGGACCCCCCGTAGGTTTCCCATCGGGGAAAGGGTGGGGCTTCGCTTCGCTTGCCATTTCGGGCTCGCTTCGCTTCGCATCGTCATTGGTGGGACTTCGCTTCGCTCGTCCGAGTCTCATTCTGGTGCGTGACTGCGGTCACCCGTCGAGCGTTGTCATTGTTGGTTGTGGTGGCTATTTCTGGTCTGTCATGGCGACGGCCGCCCTCCCTTGGGGAGAGCGGCCGTTGTGTGTTGTGTTCGGGGGGCTAGAGGCGGCTTTGCAGGGCCTCGGCGGCTGCCAGTAGGTCTGCTGCCCAGCGGGCTCCTGGGCGGCGGCCCATTCGGTCGATGGGGCCGCTTACGGAGACTGCGGCCACTACGGCGCCGGAAGAGTCTCTTACCGGGGCGCTGACGCTTGCTACGCCTGGTTCTCGTTCTGCTACCGACTGGGCCCAGCCTCGGCGTCTTACTTCCAGGAGGGTTCGTTCGCCGTAGACGGCGTCGGCCAGCACTGCCCTTTGGGTGCCGGGGTCTGACCAGGCGGCGAGGACCTTGGCGCCCGAGCCCGCCGTCATCGGCAGTCTCGCGCCGATGGGGACCGTGTCCCGCAGGCCCGAAGGGGGTTCTGCCGACGAGATGCAGACTCGCTGCATGCCGTCGCGGCGGTAGAGCTGGACGCTCTCGCCGGTGATGTCGCGCAGGCGCGGTAGTACCGAGGAGGCCGCGTCGAGAAGCGGGTCCGTTGCGCCGCCCGCCAGTTCCGCGAGAGCGGCGCCGGGGCGCCAGCGGCCGTCAGAGCCCCGGCGCAGGAGGCGGTGCACCTCCAGGCCCACGGCCAGGCGGTGTGCGGTTGCTCGCGGCAGGCCGGTGCGATTGCACAACTCGGCCAGGCCACATGGATCTTTTGCCACGGCGTTCAACACGGCCACTGCCTTGTCCAGCACGCCGATCCCGCTATGCTGTCCCACAAGCCGATACTAACTTCCCAAGCAGTGAGAAGTCCAGATCTGTCGGCACGTCCATCATGTGGGAGATGTCGCGATGAGCCGCACGCTCGCGGAGAAGGTGTGGGAGGCACACGTTGTGCGCCACGGAAGTGGTGCGGAGCCGGACCTGCTTTACATCGACCTCCATCTGCTGCACGAAGTCACCAGCCCCCAGGCGTTCGACGGGCTGCGCCTTGCGAACCGCAAGCTGCGCAGGCCCGACCTGACGATCGCCACCGAGGACCACAACGTCCCGACCGTCGACATCGACAAGCCGATCGCGGACCCCGTGTCGCGCCTGCAGGTCGAGACGCTTCGCCGCAACTGCGCGGAGTTCGGCGTGCGGCTGCACCCGATGGGTGACCTGGAGCAGGGCATCGTCCACGTGGTGGGCCCGCAGCTCGGCCTCACGCAGCCCGGCATGACCGTGGTGTGCGGCGACAGCCACACGTCCACGCACGGCGCGTTCGGCGCGCTGGCGTTCGGCATCGGCACGTCCGAGGTCGAGCACGTGATGGCGACGCAGACGTTGCCGTTGCGCCCGTTCAAGACGATGGCGATCAACGTCGACGGCGCGCTGCGGCCCGGCGTGACGGCGAAGGACATCATCCTCGCGGTCATCGCGAAGATCGGCACCGGCGGCGGGCAGGGCTACGTCCTCGAGTACCGCGGCGCGGCGATCGAGAACCTGTCGATGGAAGCGCGCATGACGGTCTGCAACATGTCGATCGAGGCGGGCGCCCGCGCCGGCATGATCGCACCGGACGACGTGACTTTCGACTACATCAAGGGCCGCGCGCACGCACCGTCCGGCGCGGACTGGGACGCGGCCGTCGCCTACTGGAAGACGCTGCGCACGGACGACGGCGCGACCTTCGACGCCGAGGTACACATCGACGCGGACGAGCTCACTCCGTTCGTCACGTGGGGCACGAACCCCGGCCAGGGCTTGCCTCTGGGCGCGAGCATCCCCGACCCCGAGCAGATCGGGGACGAGAACGAGCGCGTGGCCGCGCAGAAGGCGCTGACGTACATGGGCCTCGAGCCCGGCACGCCCCTGCGCGACATCCGCGTGGACACGGTGTTCCTCGGCTCCTGCACGAACGGGCGCATCGAGGACCTGCGGGCCGCCGCGGACGTCATCAAGGGGAAGCACGTCGCTTCAGGAGTACGGATGCTGGTCGTCCCCGGTTCGATGCGGGTGCGCAGGCAGGCCGAGGAAGAGGGCCTGGACAAGGTCTTCCTCGACGCGGGCGCCGAGTGGCGGCAGGCAGGCTGCTCGATGTGCCTCGGCATGAACCCGGACCAGCTGGCACCCGGCGAGCGCAGCGCCTCGACGTCGAACAGGAACTTCGAGGGCAGGCAGGGCAAGGGCGGCAGGACGCACCTGGTCTCCCCGCTCGTCGCCGCCGCCACGGCCGTGCGCGGTACCCTCTCCGCCCCCGCAGACCTGGAGAACTGACCATGGATGCCTTCACCACCCACACGGGCGTCGGCGTGCCGCTGCGCAGGTCCAACGTGGACACCGACCAGATCATCCCCGCCGTCTACCTCAAGCGCGTGACCCGCAGCGGGTTCGAGGACGGGCTCTTCGCCGCCTGGCGCGGTGACGAGCACTTCATCCTCAACCAGGAGCCCTTCCGGGCCGGCACGGTCCTCGTGGCGGGCCCCGACTTCGGCACCGGGTCCTCTCGGGAACACGCCGTCTGGGCGTTGATGGACTACGGCTTCCGGGTCGTCGTCTCCTCGCGTTTCGCCGACATCTTCCGGGGGAACGCCGGCAAGCAGGGCCTCGTGGCGGCGCAGTGCAGCCAGTCCGATGTCGAGCTGCTGTGGAAGTTGCTGGAGTCGGAGCCCGGAACTCCGGTCGCCGTCGACCTCACCGACAAGACCGTTCGCGCCAAGGACTTGGTAGCGCCCTTCGAGATCGACGACTACACCCGCTGGCGCCTTCTCGAAGGCCTCGACGACATCGCTTTGACACTGCGCCACGAGGCCGAGATCAGCGATTTCGAGGGCAATCGCCAGACTTGGCTGCCCACAACGGATCCGCTTCCAGCGGTCTGAGAGGAGGCCGGATTCTCCCCTTGAGAGGGGCGAATCCGGCGCCCTGAGTCCCTCGAAGGGGCGCAATTAGCCACGCCACAACGAAAATTTTGGCGTGGCGATTGGTATTTCTCGCGATTTGGGCCTACCGTTGCGTTCTAGTCGGCCCGACGCTAGGGCCGTGAGCGTCCTGGGAGGGACTGAAGGTGAACAAGGCCCAGCTCATCGAGGCGCTCGCCGAGCGCCTGGGAGACAAGAAGACCGCCGGTGCTGCAGTTGACGGGCTCGTCGATGTGATCGTGCGCTCCGTCAACAAGGGCGAGAAGGTCAACATCACGGGCTTCGGCGTCTTCGAGAAGCGCGCCCGTGCGGCTCGCACGGCTCGCAACCCGCGCACCGGTGAGACCGTGAAGGTCAAGAAGACCAACGTGCCCGCGTTCCGCCCCGGCTCGACGTTCAAGGACGTCATCAGCGGTGCGAAGAAGCTGCCGAAGGTCGTGGCCGCCAAGGCTGCTGCCAAGCCGGCCGCCGCTGCCGCCGCGAAGCCCGCGGCCGCGACGAAGGCGCCCGCCACCAAGGCGGCCACCACGCGCGCGACCACCACGCGCACCCGCACGGCCGCGGCCGCCACCAAGGCGCCCACGACCCGTCGCACCACCACGGCCGCCGCGAAGCCCGCTGCTGCTGCCAAGGCGCCCGCGAAGGCGACCGCCACGAAGACCGCCGCTGCCAAGACGACGGCTGCCGCCAAGACCACGGCTGCCAAGGCTCCCGCGGCTCGCAAGACCACTGCCGCCGCCAAGACGACGGCTGCGGCGAAGCCCGCTGCGAAGACCACGGCCGCCAAGGCGCCCGCGGCTCGCAAGACGGCTGCCAAGAAGAAGTGAGACGGGCCTCCTGAGAGGGAGGCTGCGTCACTTCAGCACAACATGCGAAGGCCCCGGTGTGCGCACACCGGGGCCTTGCTGTGTTTATTTGGCTGTAGGGCTGGCTGCTTGTCTTGGCTGCTGTGTTTATTGGCCGCCGCTTCGCGACGGCGGCGAGTTCGCCTCTTGTCGGCCGTCCGGCCGCCGCTTCGGGCCGAATCGCTGTGTTGGTTGGCCGCTGCTTCGCAGACGGCGGCTCGTTCGCCTCTTGTCGGTCGTCCGGCTGCCGCTTCGGGCCGAATCGCCTTCGGCGGTTG
>NZ_JBHYGW010000018.1:23445-55985 GCF_042738015.1 Lentzea sp. NPDC059081 | reverse complement strand
GGGGGGGTGTGTTTTGTTTTTTTTTTGTTGTTTTTTTGGGTGGTGGGGGGGGGAGGACTTTTTGGGGGGGGGGAAAAAAAAGGGCCCCCCGGACGACCGACGCGAACTCGCGTGGTCTCGCGCATTCTCCGCGTCGCGCATGCCCCGTCCTGCGCAATCCCGCTACGTCTCACGTACCCGGACCCATGCGCCGCCTCGATCCCGTTTCCGCCAATAGAAATAACGCCCGCACGCGTGTGAGCGGCTTCCGCACAAGCGAAACCGCCGCCTTCCGGCTCCCATTCGTTGCCTTGGGCAAAGTTTTCGCGGGAGTGGAGACGGCGGTTCGGAAGGCGTTACGGGCGGGGGAGTGCGGTGGGCAGGTAGTGGGCTGAGACCAGGGTTGGCCAGCGGGAAGGCGAGTCCGAAGTGGACCAGGTGCCGAACGGCCTGGTGAAGGCGAGCACCCAGGTGCTGCCCTTCTTGCTGGGGAACTCGTCGAGCCTCAGCCCGCCCATCTCGGCCAGCGTGCGCACGACCGCGGGGATCACGCCGCCCTGCGAGGAGACGACGGCGCGGCCCTCGTCCGCCGCCACCTCCAGCAGGCGCACGAGGCCCGCGTCCGGGTCGGGCCAGTAGCCCTCCTCCGACAACCGGTGCTCCTCCACGACGTCCACAGCCAGGTCCTCGGCCACGCCGCGCACGGTGTCCGCGCAACGCACCCTGGGAGCCGTGTGGACGCGCGTGGGCGACCAGAGCGGCAGCAGCGAGCGCAGGGCCGTGGCCTGGCGCCAGCCGGCGTCTGAGAGGGGACGGAGGTCGTCGTCGCCGTTCCACTCGGACCGCTTGCCCGCCTTCGCGTGCCGCACCAGCAGCACGAGCAGCAGGTCGGCTGGCAGGCGGTCGAACTCGGCGAGCACCTCGCGGTCCGGTTCGTAGGTCAGCAGGCCGGACGCCTCCGCGACCGGGAGCCACCGCAGCTCGTCCACCTCGTCGTTGGCGGCGAAGGTTCCGGACACGGCCTGGGCGGAGTAGTAGTCGACCGTTTTGGACGCGCCCTTCACCGAGTACGACACCTGCCGCAAATGACGACCGAGAACGCAGGCGAAGCCCGTTTCCTCTTCCACCTCGCGCACAGCGCAGGCGGGAATCGTCTCCCCGGGATCGAGTTTGCCCTTCGGCAGGGACCAGTCGTCATAACGCTGGCGGTGCACCACCGCGACTTCGACGTCACCGCCGGCATCGCGCCAGAGCACCGCCCCAGCAGCTTTGATCACCCAAGAGCTCCGTGCTTGTGCAGAAGGTCCATCTGATGGTCGCGCACCGACGAACCGTCGGACGGCGAGGCTTCCCATTCTCCGTCGGACCGGAGCACCCAGCAGCGCGTGTGCGGGTCGAGAGCGGACTCGAAGACGTCGCCGAGCTGCTTGGTGAGGCGCGGGTCCGTCACGCGCACGGCGACCTCGACGCGGCGGTCCAGGTTGCGGTGCATCATGTCCGCGCTACCGATCCAGAACTCGTCGGCCGCGATGAACCGGAAGATCCGCGAGTGCTCCAGGAACCGGCCCAGGATCGAGCGCACCCGGATGTTCTCGGACAGCCCCTTGATGCCGGGCTTGAGGCCGCAGATGCCGCGCACCACCACGTCGACGGGCACCCCGGCCTGCGACGCGCGGTACAGCGCGTCGATGACCTGCTCGTCCACCAGGGAGTTCACCTTGATCTGCACGCCGGAGGTCTCGCCGGCCTGCGCGCGTTCGATCTCGTGGTCGATGCGTTCGACGATTCCCTTGCGGACGCCGTAGGGCGCGACGAGCAGCGAGCGGTACTCGTCCTGCCGCGCGTAGCCGGTCAGCACGTTGAACAGGTCCGTGAGGTCCGCGCCGATCGTCGGCTCCGCGGTGAGGATGCCGACGTCCTCGTACAGGCGCGCGGTCTTCGGGTTGTAGTTGCCGGTGCCGATGTGGCAGTAGCGCCGGATCGTCGAACCCTCCTGGCGCACCACGAGCGACGTCTTGCAGTGCGTCTTCAGGCCCACCAGGCCGTAGACGACGTGCACGCCCGCCTTCTCCAGCGTGCGGGCCCACTTGATGTTCGCCTGCTCGTCGAACCGCGCCTTGATCTCCACCAGCGCCACGACCTGCTTGCCCGCCTCGGCCGCGTCGATCAGCGCGTCCACGATGGGCGAGTCGCCGGAGGTCCGGTACAGGGTCTGCTTGATGGCCAGCACGTGCGGGTCGGCGGCGGCCTGTTCGATGAAGCGCTGCACCGACGTGGAGAACGAGTCGTACGGGTGGTGCACGAGGACGTCGCCCTCGCGCAGCGTCGCGAACACGCTCTTCGGCGTCTCGCGCTCACCGAACGCCGGGTGCGTCGCGGGCACGAACGCCGGGTCCTTCAACGTCTTGCGGTCGATGCCGTAGAGCTGCCACAGGCACGACAAATCGAGCAAGCCGGGCACGGTCACGACGTCGTGCGGGTCGACGTCCATCTCCCGCAACAACAGTTCGAGCATGTGCTCGGTCATGTCGTCGGCGACCTCCAGGCGCACCGGCGGACCGAACCGGCGCCGCGCGAGCTCGCGTTCCAGCGCCTGCAACAGGTCCTCGTCGCGGTCCTCCTCGACCTCGAGGTCCGCGTTGCGCGTGACGCGGAACGCGTGGCACTCGATGACCTCCATGCCCGCGAACAGCTCGCCCAGGTGCGCGGCGATGAGCTCCTCCAGCGGCAGGAACGTCGCCGACGAGGACGACCGGTCCGCCTCGACGCGCACGAGCCGCGGCACGTTGTCCGGCACCTTCACGCGGGCGAACCGCTCACCGCCGCCCTCGGGGTCCCGCACGGTCACCGCGAGGTTCAGCGACAGCCCGGAGATGTAGGGGAACGGGTGGGCCGGGTCGACGGCGAGCGGCGTCAGGACCGGGAACACCTGCTCGCTGAAGTAGTTGGAGAGCCTCAGCCGGTCGTAGTCCGTGAGGTCGCCCCACGTCACGATGCTGATCCGGTGCTCCTCCAGACCGGGCCGGATGTGGTCGAGGAACGCGCGGGCGTGCTGCTCCACGAGCTCCTGCGAGCGCTTGAAGATCGCCTGCAGCTGCTCGAGCGGCGTGAGCCCGTCTGCGCTGCGCACCGTGAGACCGGTCTCCGCGCGCCGCTTCAGGCCCGCGACCCTGACCATGTAGAACTCGTCGAGGTTCGACGCGAAGATCGCGAGGAACTTCGCGCGCTCCAGCAGCGGCTGCGAGGAGTCCTCGGCGAGCGCGAGCACGCGGGCGTTGAAGTCCAACCAGGACAGTTCCCGGTTGAAGTACCGGTCGTCCGGCAGGTCCGTGGGCAGCGGGCTCGACGTCACCGCGGGCGGAGCCGAGGGCACGCCGCGCAACGGCGCCGCCGCCGGCTGCTCCTGCTCCGGCTCGGCCTTCGCGCGCGAGGTGGAAGCCCGCCTCGTCGCCGCGCGGGGTTGCCTTCGCGTCGTCGCCGCACGCGGGGTTGCCGCTGCCTTGCTGCGCGTGGAGCGGCGACGGGGTGCGGGCGCCTTGTCGTCAGAGTTCTCCGTGCTCACGCCCCGCATTGTTCCCCACTATCGGCGCGAGCGCCCCCGTCGAGAACGTCGGGCTGGTGAACTCCTCGTCACAGAACAGGCATGCGAACGGCCGTGACGCCCCCGTCGGGACTACGTTCGAGGGTCACGCGCTGACCCGGACGCAGCATCCGCCAGCCACCCGCTGTGACGGCTTCGGCGCTCACGTCGAGCAGGACGCCGTCATCTCGCAGGACGACGGCGGAACCATCGCTGTTGAACGTGGACACCGTCGCCTGCATGGAGCAGAAGCCTAGACGGTCGGACCGCCACGCCCGACCCGGAGCGAGCGGCACGCCCGTGCCGCTCGCCCCGGACCCGTTCTACGGCTTGGTCTGCCCGCTGGTCGCGAACCGCGACGACTCGGACTGCGCCGCCGGAGCCTGCGACGCGTCCTGCCGGGGCAGCTGCGCGAGGCGCTGCCGGGCGATCACCCGGCGGCCGAGGTTGATCATCGGGATCTCGACGAGCTTGTAGAGGACGCTCGCCAGCGCCAGTCCCGTCGCGGTGACCACGAGGGACTGTCCCAGCCCGGAGAGCTTCGGCCAGAAGAACCAGATGACCGTCGCGGCGATCGTCTGCACCAGGTACAGCGAGTACGACCGCTCGCCGACGAACTGCATCGGCTTGGTGGACAGGAACGTCGTGGCCGGTCCCGGCGCGACCAGCGCGGTGAGCAGCACGGCCGTCGCCAGCGCGTACACCGGGATGACGAGCACGTGGCCGGGGATTCCGTTGATCCCGTCGAGAAGGCCGGCCATCGGCTTCACGCTCAGGTGCACGCAGAGGAACCCGACGCAGACGGCCACCTGGGAGGCGAGGTTCGTCAACGGGCGCAGCACGGCGAACCCGCGTGGACTGTGCAGCGCGACGGCGAGCAGCACACCGGTCAGGATCGAGAAGTAGTGCAGCGGCCAGCCGGGGTTGCTGTGCTGCGCGGTGAAGTTGACGACCACGAGCGCGAGCAGCATGCCGAGGACGGCGGCACCGGCGCGGCGGCGCAGCACCACGGTGCCCAGCGCGATCGCCACCAGCGGCCACACCAGGTAGAACTTCTGCTCGATGCCCAGCGACCACGACTGCCCGTACGGGCTCGCGCCGGCGAACTCGTTGCTGAACGTCAGGAAGTACTTCAGCGCCGGGCCGATGCCGTTGCTGGTGAACGTGCCGTAGAGCGCGGAACCGACCACCGTCACGAGCAGGACGACGAAGTAGACGGGGAGAATTCGGAAACCCCGCCGCAGGTAGAACTCCTTCAGCGAGATCCGGCCGCTCCTGCGCTCCTCGCGCAGCATGAGCGTGGTGATCAGGAATCCGCTGAGGACGAAGAACATCTGGACACCGGCCCAGCCCTGCAACCAGTCAGGACCGCCGTAGTGGAAGAAGACGACGAGCACCGCGGCGATCGCACGCAGGCCGTCGAGAGCGGGAAAGCGGCGCAACGCCAGGTAGTCGGCGTGCGTCAACGAAGTCATGCAGGTACACCTCTGGGCAGAACGTCGGGGAACGGCGTCGGGGGAAACGCCGCGGCATCGGGGGATACGGATGTAAAGGTGCCGGGGTTCCCCGTTGAGTTGCCCAAACCAACATTTTCGTGTTCTTCGTCACGGTGTCAGCACTTCGGCAGCGGGGAAAGCGCGGCCAGCGGTGCGGCCGCCGCGATTTGCCATCCCTGCCGCGTAAGCGCTCCGCCGTGCACTTCCAGCCAATAGCCGCCGTCGGACGTGTGCATCGTCGCGCCGCTGCGGATGTCCGTGACGTACGACGACTCCGACTGCCACGACACGAAATCGCCGCTCACCCGCGGGAACACGATTCCCTCCGTCCTGGGCACGTCCTTGATCCCGGCCATCTCGCGCGGCTGGGCCCAGCCGTCGCGCCAGCCGAACAGCGAGTCCCCCTGCACCCACACCACCGTGCGCCCGTCCGCCGCGACGTCCCCGCTGGGCTCGGCGTTCCTCAGCTGCTCGGGCAGCGTGCCCTCGGAGCGGAACCTCCCGTCCTGCAACCACAGGACGCCACCGCCGACGAACACCGGTTTCCTGCCCTGCCCGACGATCCTGTCCTTCTTCTTGGCCAGGTCGTAGACGTGGACGCCCTTCTCGTCGGTCCACGCGGCCTTTCCGCCCTGCACCACGGCGCTCTCGGTGCCGATCCGCACGGGTGCGCCGTCGTTGCGCGAGTCCCAGGCGTACGTCGTGGCGGAGGAGTCCGCCGGGCCCGTGTTCGTGGAGAAGGTGACCCAGCGGCCGTCGAACTCGACGCCGAAGAGCTGGCCGTCGTCCTTCACGGCCATGACCTGCTGGCGCTTGTGGTTGTCCCGCAGCACGAGCTCGGTCGTCCGGTTGCGCGTCGTCTTCACCAGCGTTACGTCCGCGTTCTCGTTCGCGGCGACGACCGTGACCTTCTCGTGCGGTCCCACCTCCGTGGTGGCGCGGGACAGCTCGTCCTTCCAGTCCTGGGGGAGGTCCACGGCGCACGAGTCGAGCGTGCTCGGTGCGGTGTAGTCGGACGGCCGGTCGATCGGAACGACGGCGACACAGCCCGCGACGGCCGTGATCCCCGCCAGCGCGATGAGCGCTCGCATCAGTCTCCCAAGTAGTGATCACCTCGGTGACCCGGAAGACGCGCGGCGGTCGCTCAGGTTGTCCAGGCCGGCAAGGCGTTCGCGGTGTGCGCGCCGAGGCCCAGGCCCAGCGCGAGCCTCAGGTCCTCCTCCGTGTCCACGTCGCAGCGCAGCGACGGCCACGGCCCGGTCAGCGCGACGGCGCCGGAGACCCGGTGGTGCCCGGCCGACCCCACGCCGAACCGCGGGTCGAGCTCACCGCCGGGCGCGGCGAGCAGCAGCGTCGTGCCGGTGCCCTGCCGGTCGGGCACGAACGCGCGCCGTCCGGAGGCGGCCTCGAGCGCGGCCTGCAGCTCGGACGACCTCAACGCGGGTAGATCGGCTTGGAGAGCACCGACGCGTGTGGACCGCAGCGTGCGCGCGCCGTGCCGCAACGCCGCGTTGAGCCCGGACTCCGCGGGCTCCGGTATCGACTCGACGCCCAGCGCCGCCACCTCGGCCGCGACCGCCGGGTCCGATGTGATCGTCACCACGCGACGGACGCCCGGCGTCGCGACGGCCGCGCTCACCGTGTCCAGGGCCAGCGCGAGCGCCAGTGCCGCGTGCCGCACCGGATCTCCGCCGGTGGCGCTGGTCAGCCGGGTCTTCGCCCTGTCCAGGGTCTTGACCGGGACAAGGAGGTCGACTTCATCCCTCACCTCGTCATACTCCACGATCTGACGACTACTGTGCTGTCGGGCGCAGATCCACGCAGGAGTGAGGAGAGGTCCACGTGGCCAAACGCGAGAAGGGCGGCTTCTGGGTCGGGGTCGCCGCGGTGATCGTCTACCCGTTGTCGGGACTGCTCGGCAGGCGGAAGTACCTGCACGGCGACCGCATCCCGCGCGAGGGCTCCGCGCTGCTGGTCATGAACCACATCTCGCACCTCGACCCGATCTACGACGCGGTGTTCACCCACCGCAACGGGCGGGTGCCGCACTTCCTCGCGAAGCACAGCCTGTGGAACATCCCGGTCGCCGGCCGCATCCTGCGCGGCGCGAAGCAGATCCCGGTCTACCGCGGCACGTCCGACGCCCAGCAGAGCCTGCGCGCGGCCCACGAGGCGCTGGCGAGCGGCCAGATCGTGGTGATCTACCCCGAGGGCACGATCACCAAGGACCCGGACGCCTGGCCGATGAACTCGCGCACCGGCGTCGCCCGGCTCGCGCTGCAGCACGACGGCCCGGTCATCCCGATCGCCCGCTGGGGCACGGTCGACATCTACGACCACTACAAGAAGAAGTTCCGCCCCTTCCCGCGCAAGACGGTCACCTACCTCGTCGGCGAGCCGGTCGACCTGTCGCGGTTCCAGGGCGGGGACGAGTCGCTGGCCGTGCTGCGCGAGGTCACCGACCTGCTGATGAACAACGTCAAGGGGCTGCTGTCCGAAGTGCGCGGTGAACAGGCGCCGGAAGGCTTCTACGGACCGAGGAAGGCCTGAACACCATGGCGATCGAACGCGTTGCGGTGCTCGGCGCCGGGTCGTGGGGCACGACGTTCGCGAAGGTCATCGCGGACTCCGGCCCCGAGGTCGTGCTGTGGGCGCGGCGTCAGGAGGTCGCGTCGACGATCACCGAGACCCGCGTGAACCACGACTACATGCCGGGCATCGAGCTGCCGGCCAACCTCACGGCCACCGCCGACCCGGCCAAGGCCCTCGACGGTGCCGACGCCGTGGTGCTCGCGGTGCCGTCGCAGACCCTGCGGGCGAACCTGTCGGCGTGGAAGGAGCTGCTGCCCGCCGACGCGACGCTCGTGTCGCTGTCCAAGGGCGTCGAGCTCGGCACGCTCAAGCGGATGAGCGAGGTGATCCGCGAGGTCGCCGGCGTCGACGAGTCGCAGGTCGCCGTCGTGTCGGGGCCCAACCTGGCCAAGGAGATCGCCGTCGGGCAGCCGACCGCGACCGTCATCGCGTGCACGGACCACGACCGCGCGGTCGACCTGCAGCACGCGTGCTCCAACTCGTACTTCCGCCCGTACACCAACACCGACGTCGTCGGCTGCGAGCTGGGCGGGGCGTGCAAGAACGTAATCGCGCTGGCGTGCGGCATGGCGGCCGGCATGGGCTACGGCGACAACACGATGGCGTCGATCATCACCCGCGGCCTGGCCGAGACCGCGCGGCTGGGCGCGGCGCTGGGTGCCGACCCGCTGACGTTCGCCGGTCTGGCCGGGCTGGGCGACCTGGTGGCGACGTGCGCGTCGCCGTTGTCGCGCAACCGGTCCTTCGGCGAGCGGCTCGGCAAGGGCGAGACCCTCGCGCAGGCGCAGGAGGCCACCCACGGCCAGGTCGCCGAGGGCGCGAAGTCGTGCTCGTCGATCCGCGAGCTCGCGGCGGCGCACGACGTCGACATGCCGATCACCGACGGCGTCCACATGGTGTGCCACGACGGGCTGGGCGTGCACGAGCTCGGTGCCGCGCTGCTCGGCCGCGACCGCAAGCACGAACGCCAGTGAGCCCCGAACTCGGCGACGGCACGCGCGTCGTCCACACGTACGCGGGAGAAGCGGGCGACCCGTTCGGCGCGCAGCCGGTGTTCGCCTCGGCGTACCACCTGGGCGGCCAGGACTACTACGGCCGCGCGGGCAACCCGACGTGGCGGGCGCTGGAGTCGGCGCTCGGTTCGCTGGAAGGCGGCGAGTGCGTCGTCTTCCCGTCCGGCATGGCGGCGATCTCTACGTTGCTGAGGACCGTGCTGTCCACTGGGGACACTCTGGTGATTCCCTCCGACGGGTACTTCCTGACCCGCAAGTTCGTGTCCGAAATGGACGTGAACGTGGTCGAGGTGCCCACCGCCGGGCCGTACCCGTCGTTCGACGGGGTGAAGCTCGTCCTGCTGGAGACGCCGTCGAACCCCGGCCTGGACGTGTGCGACATCGCGGACCTGGCCGCCCAGGTGCACGCCGCGGGCGGTTTGCTGGCCGTGGACAACACGACCGCGACGCCGTTGGGGCAGCGCCCGCTGGAGCTCGGTGCGGACATCGTCGTGGCGTCGGACACCAAGGCGGTGTCGGGGCACAGCGATGTCCTCTTCGGACACGTGACGCTGGCTTCTCCCGTGCTGGCGGCGCAGGTCCGGGACGCGCGGACGGTGAACGGTGCGATCCCCGGCCCGTTCGAGACCTGGCTCGCGCTGCGCGGCCTGGGCACCCTCGACCTGCGGCTGGCGCGGCAGGCGGAGAACGCCGAAGCGATCTACGCGCTGCTCAAGGGCAGGGTCGAGGGGCTGCGCTGGCCGGGCGCGCCGGAAGACCCGGCGTACCTCGTGGCGGCGCAGCAGATGCGGCGGTTCAACGGCGTGCTGACGTTCGTGCTGGAGGACAAGGCCGCCGTGGACGCGTTCCTGGCGCGCTCGAAGCTCGTGTCGGCGGCGACGTCGTTCGGCGGCCTGCACTCGACGGCGGACCGGCGCGCGCAGTTCGGCGACCCGGTGCCCGAGGGCCTGGTGCGGTTGTCGGCCGGCTGTGAGGACACTCGAGACCTGGTCGCGGACGTGTCCCAAGCCTTGGGACTGGATTGACGGAGGGTCCCGACTTCGGGACCCTCTGCACCATGTCCTTCAACACGTGTTGCTGTTGTACCTGGCGATAGTCCCGCGTCCTCTTTTCGCGCACTCGCCTGGTTAGGACTTCTCCCGATGTTCGCCGTTCCCGAGAACAGCGTCGTTCTGCCTGAAAACTCCGCGCTGCTGCACCCCGTCCGGGTGGCTCTGTCGTGGGCGGCCGACCGCGACCGCTGGAAGCACCTGCTCCGCTACGACCCGGAGGAGCGCTTCTCGGCGTTGGTCGACAAGACCGACGACCAGGAGATCTGGCTGATGAGCTGGCTCCCCGGCCAGACCGCCTCGCTGCACGACCACGACACGACCTCCGGCGCGTTCACCGTGGTGAGCGGCGTCCTGACGGAGGTCGTGACGACCCGCATCCAGGTCGTGCACACCCTGCACACCGGCCAGTCCCGCGTGTGGGGCCCCGGCTACGTGCACCAGGTGCGCAACGACGGCGTCGACCCGGCCGTGTCGATCCACGTGTACCGCCAGGGCACCCGAGCCATGACGTCCTACCGCTACGACCCGGTCACCGGTCCCGTCCGCTGACGTGCGGCGGGATCGCCCGGTCCGTCTCGTGCGGCACCGGCGCGCCCCACGTCCGGACGAGCGGCAGGTGCCCGCCCCACACCAGGTTGGCCTCGAGGTCCGCGGGCTCCTCACCGGGCCCGCCCTCGCGCACCTTGACACTCGCCTCGGTGAGGTCGATCTCCAGCGCGACCGTGGCCGCGAGCTCCTTCTTGGACGGACTGCGCGCGTAGTCCCAGCTGCCCGGCGTGACGTGCTCGACGATGACCTTGAGCGCGTGCTCGGGGTCCTCGGCGACCTTCGCGATGCCGTGGACGATCGCCGACCGGTAGTTCATCGAGTGGTGGAACACCGACCGGGAGTAGACGACGCCGTCGACGAGCGTGACCGCGACGCACACCGGCTTGCCCTCGATCATGCTCCGGATGGACTGCGACCCCGTCGACCCGTGCAGGAAGATGCGGTTGCCGTCGCGCCCGTACGCCGTGGGGACGAGGAACGGCGCTCCGTCGACCTCCACGGCGAGGTGGCAGACCAGGCCGGCGTCGAGGATGTCGTAGAGCACCTGGCGGTCTTGGACGGCTCGGTTCTTGCCGCGCTTGATGGTGCTGCGTTCGGTGGGGGAGAGCTGCACGTCAGAGGTCATGTGCTCTACTGTGGCTCGGGGAAGTGGCATTGTTGAAGCGCCATTTCTGGGCTATTTTGGAAGGCCACTTCGTGGTTCGGGTCCGCCGGGAGTGTCGGTGCTGTCTGGGAGAATGAAAACAAGGGGTCCCCTTCGCGAGGGGACGCCTGCGCGAGCCTGGGAGGCCGCCCGTGGCTGAGACCGCGCTCCCCGTAGCCCTCGACCGCGAGTCAGCCGAACCCCTCGCCGTCCAACTGGCCGACGCCCTCCGCGCCGCCGCCTCCGAAGGCCGCCTCCGCTCAGGCGACCGCCTCCCGTCCACCCGAGCGCTGGCCGACTCGCTCGGAGTCTCCCGCACCGTCACCGCCGCCGCCTACGAACAGCTCCACGCCGAAGGCTGGATCGCCGGCCGCCACGGATCCGGCACCTACGTCACCACGACGCCGCCCGGGCCGCTGCGCAAGCGTTCGCGCAAGCCGGTCGTGCCCACCATCACGGATTTCGTCGACCTCGGCACCGGGGCGCCGTGGGCGAGCGGGCTCGACCGCGCGGCCTGGCGCAGGGCGTGGCGGGCCGCGGCCGACGCGCCGCCGTTGTCCCGGCCCGAACGCGCCGGGCTGCCCGAGTACCGCGAGGCCATCGCCGAGCACCTGCTGCGCCACCGCGGGCTGGCCGTCAACGCCGACCCCGTGCTCGCCACCGGCGGTACGACAGCCGTGCTGACCGAGATCGCGGTCGCGGTGCTCCAGCGCGGTGACGCCGTCGCCGTCGAGGAGCCCGGCTACCAGCGGGCGGTCGGTGTCTTCAAGGCCAACGGCCTCAAGGTCGTGCAGGCCGCCGTCGACTCGGAAGGGTTGCTGCCCGACGCCGTGCCGTCGGGCGTGAAGGCCGTCTACTGCTCGCCGGCCCACCAGTACCCGTTGGGCGGGCGCATGTCGGCGGCGCGCAGGGTCGCGCTGGTCGAGCGAGCGCGCAAGGACGGCTGGCTCGTCATCGAGGACGACTACGACGGCGAACTCCGGTACGACGTCGCGCCGCTGCCGTCACTGGCCGCGCTCGCGCCGGACGTCGTCGTCCACCTCGGCACCACGAGCAAGATCCTCACGCCGACGCTGGGCGCGGGCTGGATGGTCGCGCCCGAGCACATCGCCACGACCGTCCTCGAACACCGCGACCTCACCGGCACCAGCCCGGCGGCCGCGGGGCAACGGGTCGTCGTCGAGCTCGCCCGCACCGGCGACCTCGGCCGGCACCTGCGCAAGCTCCGGAGGGAGCTGTCCGAACGGCGCGCGCTCATCATCGACACGTTCGCCGACGCCGGTATCGAGGTGCTCGGCGACGACGCGGGCGCGCACGTCATCGTGCTGCTGCCCGACGCCGAACTGGAGCGCGCCCTGATGCGGCAGGCGCTGGAACGCGGGTTGCGAGTGGACGGGCTGGCGCGGCACTACGTGAACCGGCCCAAGCTCCAAGGCCTCGTGATCGGGTACAGCGCGTGCTCGCGCGAGCAGCTCCTCACCGCGTTGCCGATCCTCACCGAGCTGCTCAGCAGGAGCGGCTGACCACGGAGACCTCGCGGTTGACGACGAAGCCCAGCTGCTCGTTCACCCTGATCATGTGGGTGTTCGCCGCGTCCGTGCCGGTGTCGACGCGTTCGAGCTCCGGCCGGTCCGCGCGCAGCCACCGCACCATCCGCGCCTTGACGGCCAGCGCGAGGCCGCGGCCGCGATGGGCGGGCACGACCACCGTCGTGCCCCAGAACGTGTCCGTGGTGTCGCCGGCGTGAACGGGAACGTCGGTCAGCGCCACGACGAGACCGGTGGCTTCCTCGACCGCGACGACCACGCGTTGTTCGGCACCGGCCTCGCGCGCCTCGGCCTCGTCGGCCCGGACGGACTCGGGCGTCCACTCCGGCTCCTGCAGTTCGGACGTCGTCGCCGGTGCGTCGTGGACCGACTGCCGGGTCGTGGCCACGGAGGCCAGCAGGTGCTCCGGCGCCGCGCCGATCCACTGCTCCACGCGGTACCCGGCAGGCACCGGCACGTCCGGCGGCTCGGCGATCGTCAGTCGTTGCAGCACCCTGGCCGCGGCGATGCGGAAACCGCGGGCCAACGCCCACTGCTCGCCCGCGCTGCCCCTGATCACGCCCCAGCCCTCGAACCTGGTCGCGCCACGCGCGTGCAGCTGGGGCAGCAGCGCGTCCAGCAACGCGGTGCCGATGCCTCGCCGCAGGTGCTCCGGGTGCACCGTGACCGTGCCCACCGCCAGCTCCGCGTTCACGCCGTCGAGCAGGCCCACCGAGGTGATGCCCACGCCCGCGCCGTCCTCGAGCGCGACGAGCCGGACCACCTCGGCGAAGTCCGGGTTCGGCTCCCACAGCGACGCGACGGCCCACGCCCGGTTCGACCTCGGGTCCACCGCCATCCGCACGTCGGTGTAGGCGTCGACGGCGGCCTCGTCGTCCAGGTCCAGGAGTTTGATCTCGAGCACGGAGCGAGGCTAACTGCCAGGTGGGGGCGTTCGCCCAAACGGGTAGGGTCGCCCGCATGACGCAGCGCAAGACGAGGGTGGCCGTGGTCTTCGGCGGCCGCAGCTCCGAGCACGAGGTCTCCTGCCAGTCCGCCAAGAGCGTCCTGCCCCACCTGGACCCGGACCGGTTCGAGGTCGTGCCCGTCGGCATCACCCCGCAGGGGCAGTGGGCGCTCGGCACGGACCCGAACGCGCTCGAGGCGGGCGCCGGCAACCTCCCCACGCTGCGCAACGCGACCGTCGCCGCGGTCGAGCCGGGCCAGGCGCTGAAGGACGTCGACGTCGTCTTCCCCTTGCTGCACGGCGCGTGGGGTGAGGACGGCACGATCCAGGGCCTGCTCGAACTGGGCGGCCTGCCGTACGTCGGCCCCGGCGTGTTCGCGAGCGCCGCCGCGATGGACAAGATCTTCGCCAAGAAGCTGCTGCAGGCGGAAGGTCTCGACGTCGGCCGGTTCGTCGCCCTCGATCGCGCCGCCACCACGCTGACCCTCGACGAGCGCGAGCACCTCGGGCTGCCGGTGTTCGTGAAGCCGTCGCGCGCGGGGTCGTCCGTCGGCATCTCGAAGGTGAGCGACTGGAACGACCTCGACGAGGCGATCTTCGAGGCGCGCCGGCACGACCCCAAGGTCATCGTCGAGGCCGCCGTGCCGAACGTCCGCGAGATCGAGCTCGCGGTGCTGGAGTTCCCGGACGGCCGCGTCGAGGCCTCGCTGCCCGCCGAGCTGCGCCCGGTCGGCGAGGGCGCCGACTGGTACGACTTCGAGGCCAAGTACGTCAACGACTCCTACGAGGCCGACATCCCGGCGAAGCTCGACGACGACATCACCGCGCAGCTGCGCGAGCTCGCCGTCAAGGCGTTCAAGGCGCTCGACTGCCAGGGTCTGTCCAGGGTGGACTTCTTCCTCACCGAGCAGAACCAGCTGATCGTCAACGAGCTCAACACGATGCCGGGCTTCACGCCGATCTCCATGTACCCCAAGGCGTGGGAGGCGACGGGTGTCGACTACGCGACCCTGCTGACCACGTTGATCGAGACGGCCGTCGCCCGCGGCTCCGGCCTGCGCTAGGAGGTCTTGACCGGCTGCTTCGGCAGCAGGTCGCGCACCGTCGTGGAGATGTCCTGCAACGGTCCGGTGCCCGCGTCGGCGGGCACCGTCAGCGCCACGTACGCGGCGCGGTCGACGATCACCCAGGTGGAGCTGTCCGCACCGGGCAGCTCCAGCCACTGGACGTCGGAGATCACCCGCAGCTGCGAGGTGGCGGTCAGCTCGGACGGCCGCGGCAGACCACACCGCAGAACCACCGGATCGTGTTTGGCGTCACCCCACGCGACCGCGGCGGGAGGCGCCGGCGAGGCGATCTCCCTGCGTGGCAGCATGTCCTTCCCGGACGGCAGCCCCACCGGCAGTTTCTCGACCAGGGAAGCGCATTCCGGTGAACCCGATGACGGAGCGTCGATCGAGACCAGGGCGAGGGGGCCCGTGCGACCGGGCACGTCCTCCGACTGGTTCCCGGTGCCCAGCCACAGACCAAGCCCGGCGACACCAATGGCGAGCACGACAGCGAGCCCGACCGCCGCGAGCAGCGGCCGGGACAGCGCCGACGTGGATTCCTGCTGAGTCACCCGGCTATGACAACACGGGCGAGCTAGAGATGGACCACCGGGCACGTCAACGTGCGGGTGATGCCCTCGACGTTCTGGATGCGCGCGACCACGAGCTGGCCGAGCTGGTCGACGGTGTCCGCCTCCGCGCGGACGATCACGTCGTACGGCCCGGTGACGTCCTCTGCGGTTGCTACCCCGGCGATCCCGGAAATCTCGGAGGCGACTGCGGCTGCCTTGCCGACCTCGGTCTGGATGAGGATGTATGCATGCACCACGGCGTGCCCCTTCGTCGCGACAGGTTGGGTCGAGGTAGGAACGTGTCACGCAACGTACCCCAGTTGGGGTTCCGAATGCTCAGATTGGGAGGCAACTTTGCGTCCGGAGCCGCCGCGCGACGCGGAGACGGTCGCCGATGTGGGTGAGTTCCATCTCATCCACCGGGTGACGACCGGTCGGGCGCAGCCGGAGACGACCATCCTCGGTCCCGGTGACGACGCGGCCGTCGTCGCCGTCCCGGACGGACGGGTCGTCGCTTCCAAGGACCTGCTGGTCGAAGGTGTCCACTTCAGACTCGACTGGTCCACACCCGAGCAGGTGGGCCGAAAAGCGGCCGCGGTGAACCTCGCGGACGTCGTCGCGATGGGAGCGCTGCCGTCCGCTCTGCTCGTCGGCTTCGCCTGTCCACCCGACACTCCCGCGGCGGTGATCGAGGGGATCATGACGGGCCTGTGGCAGGAGGCCGCGACGGCGGGCGCGGGCATCGTCGGCGGCGACATGGTCAGTTCCGCCACACTGGTGATCTCCATCACCGCGATGGGTGACATGAACGGGCTCGAGCCGGTCACGAGGTCGGGCGCGCTCGTCGGCGACGTCGTGGCGGTCACCGGACGGCTCGGCTGGGCGGCCGCGGGACTGGCCGTGCTCGGCCGCGGGTTCCGTTCCCCGGTGGGCATCGTGAACGCCCAGCGCGCGCCGGAGCCGCCGTACGAGGAGGGCCCGAAGGCCGCCGAGGCCGGCGCCACCTCGATGATCGACGTCTCGGACGGGCTCCTGCAGGACCTCGGCCACATCGCGGACATGAGCGGCGTCGCGATCGACATCCGCACGGAGCTGCTGCCGCTGCACCCGCGCCTGCTCGACGTCGCCTCCGCACTCGGCGGCGACGCCCGGCACTGGGCGCTGACCGGCGGCGAGGACCACGCGCTCGCGGCGACGTTCGCCGGACCGAAGGCCGTCCCGCCGAACTGGACCACCATCGGCACCGTCCGCGCGGGCGAAGGTGTCACGGTCGACGGCAGGACGTACGAAAAACCTCCTGGCTGGGAGCACTGGCGGGCGTAGACTTCCTCACCGTGGAACTATGCACGCGAGCGTATGACCATCCAGACTCGGTCAAGATGATCGAGGACCTCCAGCAGGTCTACGTCGAGCGCTACGGCGACGTGGACATCACGCCGGTCGACCCGGCGCAGTTCACGGCGCCGCTGGGCTACTTCGTGATCGGCTACCTCGACGGCGTGCCCGTCGCGTGCGGAGGCTGGCGCGTCAACGACGAGATCGAGGCCGCCGCCGAGATCAAGCGGATGTACGTCGTCGACTCCGCCCGCGGCCGGGGCCTCTCGCGGCTCGTGCTGGCGCACCTGGAGTCGACCGCGCGCGAGGCGGGCCTGGAGCGGATGGTGCTGGAGACCGGACTCCGCCAGCCGGAGGCGATCAGCCTGTACACGACCAGCGGGTACGAGCGGATCGCCAACTTCGGCGTCTACCGCGACCACCCGGACAGCCGGTGCTTCGGGAAGCCGTTGTAGGTTCGGGCGCATGGCCATCTATGCGTTGGGGGACTACACGCCGCAGATCCACCCGGACGCGTACGTGCACCCGGACGCGACGGTGATCGGTGACGTGCGCATCGGCGCGCATTCGTCGGTGTGGCCGCAAGCGGTGCTGCGCGGCGACTACGGACGCATCGTCGTCGACGAGCGCACGTCGATCCAGGACGGCACCGTCATCCACTGCACCGAGGTCCACCCGGTGCACATCGGCTCGTCGTGCGTCATCGGGCACAACGTGCACATCGAAGGCGCGACCGTCGCCGACGAATGCCTGATCGCCTCGGGTTCCGTGGTGCTCAACGGTTCCATCGTGGAAAAGGGCGCGATTGTCGGTGCCGGCGCGGTGGTGTCGTTCGACGGCCACGTCCGCGAACGTTCCATGGTGCTCGGAGTTCCTGCCCGTGAGCGTGCTGGATATGTTGTGCCGGAACAGGCTTGGGCATTCATCGTCGAGAAATACGTTCAGAACATCGCTTTGTACCGGGAAAAGCTCCGTCGCCTCGATTGAGTGGGATAGGGTTCACAGCCGTGGCTCGTCCCCTCAACGAAGTTGTCGAAGCCGGTTGGGCTGAAGCTCTCGCCCCCGTTGCTGACCAGATCGCCGCCATGGGTGAGTTCCTGCGCGCGGAGGTGGCCGCCGGTCGCACCTACCTCCCCGCGGGCGAGAACGTGCTGCGCGCCTTCCAGCAGCCGTTCCACCAGGTGAAGGTGCTGATCGTCGGCCAGGACCCGTACCCGACGCCCGGCCACGCGGTCGGCCTGTCGTTCTCGGTCGCCCCCGACGTGCGCCCCATTCCGAAGTCGCTCATCAACATCTACAAGGAATACGCGGAGGACCTCGGTCACCCGATTCCGTCCAACGGCGACCTGACCCCGTGGTCGGAGCGCGGCGTGCTGCTGCTCAACAGGGCGCTCACCGTGCAGCCGGGCAAGGCGAACTCCCACCAGGGCAAGGGCTGGGAAGCCGTCACCGAGCAGGCCATCAAGGCACTCGCCGCCCGTGACGCACCCCTGGTCTCGATCCTGTGGGGCCGCAACGCGCGCAACCTGCGCCCGTTGTTGCAGCCGCTGCCCGCGATCGAGTCGGCGCACCCGTCGCCGCTTTCCGCGCATTCCGGGTTCTTCGGCTCGAAGCCGTTCAGCCGGGCCAACGAACTGCTGGAGAAGCAGGGCGCCGAGCCGATCGACTGGAAGCTCCCGTAGTTGCCCGCGCGGGTCGTGATCTGACGCTGACGGCCGCCGGTGCGGCCGTCAGCGAGTTCGGCAACGCGTTGTCGTTGCTGGTCCTGCTGTTCTGGGCGACGCCGATCAGCTCACTGCTGGTCGCCGCCATCCTCATCGCCGAGCTGCTGCCGTTCGTGCTCGGCGCACCGGTCGCCGGCATCCTCGTCGACCGCTTCCCCAACCGCCGCCTGCTGATCATCGCGCTGCTGTTCCAGGGCGTCGCGATCGCGGCCATCGCGCCGTTGATGGGGCAACCGGTGTTCGTCGTGGGGCTCGTGCTCCTCTCGGGCTGCGGGCGTGCGGTCGCCCAGCCCGCGATCTCCTCGCTGATCCCGCACATCGCCGGCGAGGAGGAGGCCACGCGCGGGTACGCGTGGCTCGCGACGGGGCGCAGTGTCGGCAACATCGCCGGCGTCACCGGTGGCGCGTTGCTCGCCGGGATCTTCGGGCATCCGGCCGCGATGCTCATCGACGGCTGCACGTTCCTCGGCTATGCCGCGTTGCTGGCGTTCGTGCGGTCGGAACGCCGGCCGTCGGGCGAGCACGCGGAACGGCCCAGTGCGCTCGCCGGGATCCGGCACGTCCGGGGGGACGCCGTGCTGTTCGCGGCGATCCTCGGGCTGGCGTGCTTCGTCGGCGCGGTCGTGGTGATCAACGTGGCCGACCCGGCGTTCGTGCGGTTCGTGCTGCACGGTGACGAGTTCCTGCTCGGCGCGATGCAGGCGTGCTGGATGGTCGGTGTCGTCGTCGGCAACCGGCTGGCCGTGCGGTGGAAGTCCGTGGCGCAGGTCGCCTACGCGCTCGCGATCACGGGCGTCACCACGGGGATCGGGGTGCTGATCCCCGCGGTCTTCCCGTTCGTCGCGGCCGCCGGGATCGGGTGGCTGATCGGGGGCGTGTCCAACGGCGTCGACAACGTGACGCTCAACGCGATCGTGCGGCTGCGGACGCCGGAGGAGATGCGCGGACGGGCGTTCGCGGCGGTCGGGTCGATGGTGACCGGGGCCAACTTGATCGGGACGGCCGCGGCGGGAAGCCTGCTGCTCGTCCTGGGGCCGCGGGCGGTCTTCGCGCTGGGAGGCACGGGGGCCGTGCTCACCGGTGTCGTCTGCTTCGTGTTCGTGCGCAGGGCCCTGAAACGCGAAGAGAGCCCGGCCGGAGCCGGACTCTCATCGCACTAACCGAGCTGTGGCGTTATCAGCCGCGCACGACCTTGCCGGCCTTGAGGCACGAGGTGCACACGTTGATGCGCTGGCGCTGCGAGGCCGAGACCTTCGCGCGCACAGACTGGATGTTCGGGTTCCAGCGGCGGTTCGTCTTCCGCTGGGAGTGCGAAACCGAATGGCCGAAGCCCGGCCCCTTGCCACAGACGTCGCACACGGCAGCCACGTCAGCCACTCCTTCAGGTTCCTCAAGCGGTATGTCTCGCGTCCCGGTGGGCGCGCAAGCGTGCACAAGCCTCAACCGGGCACGGCAACCCAGTCAGGGTAGCCGGTGGGCTCACCAGCGACCAAACCGGGTGGATACTCTCGCCGCCATGCAGGTCATGGATGCGGTCGCGGTGCGCAGGTGGGCGGACGCCTGCGTGCGGTCGCTGGACGCCCACCGGGCGTCGATCGACCAGATCAACGTCTTCCCCGTCCCCGACGGTGACACGGGCACCAACCTGCTGCACACCATGCAGTCGGCCCTCGACGCGCTGCTCCGCTCGCCCATGTCGACGGTCGGGGACGCGCTGTCGGCGCTCGCCCGCGGCGCGCTGGCCGGGGCCCGTGGCAACTCGGGCGTGATCCTGTCGCAGGTGCTCAGGGGCCTCGCGGAGACCGTGCAGGAGGTCTCGCTGGTCACCGGGTCGGCGCTGCGCAAGGGCCTGCACCGGGCCGACGAGCTGGCCACGGCCGCGGTGTCCAAGCCCGTTCCCGGCACCGTGCTGTCCGTGCTGCACGCCGCGTCCGAGGCCGCGCGTGACTGCGACTCCGACGAGCTCGACGACGTGGTCATGGCGGCGTCGCGCGCGGGCGCCGTGGCGTTGGCGGACACACCCCGCCAGCTGGCCGTGCTGGCCAAGGCGGGGGTCGTCGACGCCGGTGGCCGCGGGCTCGTTGTGTTGTTGGACACACTGGCCGCGGTGATCACCGGCCAGACCGTGGAAACCCCGATAGACGCGCCCGCACTGCTGCCGCGCACGCCCGAGTCGTTGACGACCGAGCGCGAGGGCGGCTCGTCGGAGTTCGAGTACGAGGTCATGTACCTGATCGACGAGACCTCGGAGGAGGCCGTCGGCGAGCTGCGCGCGTCGTTGAACCTGCTGGGCGACTGCGTGTCGGTCGTGGGCGACGGTGCGTCGTTGTGGACCGTGCACGTGCACTGCAACGACATAGGCGCGGCCATAGAGGCGGGTGTGCGCGCTGGGCGTCCACACCGGATCACGGTGGCGCGGTTCGCCGATCAGATCGCCGCGCAGGCGTCGCGGTTCGTGCGAGACCGGGCGATCGTGGTGGTGGTGAGCGGCGCCGTGGACCTGTTCCGCGCGGAAGGCGCCACGGTGTTCGACCTCGCTACTTCTTCGGCGACGCCGACGGATCTGTTGGCGGCCATAGTGTCGACGCGCGCGCGTCACGTCGCCGTTTTGCCCGGCGATCCGGACATCCGTGAGGTGCTGGAGGAGGCCGTGGCGTACGCACAGGCCGCAGGGCAGGACGTGGTGGTGGTGCCGACGTTCTCGCCCGTGCAGGCTCTTGCGGCGTTGGCGGTGCACGACTCGTCCAGGCGTGCGGGTGACGACGTCGTCGCGATGGCCGAGGCCGCTGCCGCCACGCGTCGGGGCGAACTCTCTCTCGCGGCCGACGAAGCCATCACGTGGGTGGGCCGTTGCCAGCCCGGCGACCTGCTGGGCATGCTCGACGGCGAGGTCGTGCTGATCGAGCCTGGCCCCGCGTCGGACGAGTCGGTGCTGGACCTGGCGTGCCGGCTGGTCGACCGCATGCTCGCGGGCGGCGGCGAGCTGGTGACCGTGATTCTGGGAGCCGACAGCCCGGGTGGTTTGGTGGACGTGCTCGAAGACCACCTCCGGGTCACCCATCCGGAGGTGGAGGTGACGGCGTATCCGGGCGGACAGCCGGACGCGGTCATCTTTGTCGGTGTCGAGTAGTTCAATGGGACGCGATGATCTCCTTCGACGACAACCTGCAGCCGTTGCTCGGCAAGAAGACCGCCGACGCACTGGAGACCGGCCTCGGCCTCACGACGGTCGGTGACCTGCTGCGCCACTACCCGCGCCGCTACGACGAGCGCGGGAAGCTGACCGACATCCGGTCGCTGGAAATCGACGAGCACGTCACGGTGCAGGCCGAGGTGCGCAAGTGCCAGAAGCGCCAGATGAAGGCGCGCCGCGGCCAGATGACCGAGGCCGTGATCACCGACGGCACCTCCGAACTGCACCTGGTGTTCTTCGGCAAGGTCGCGTTCGTCGCCGAGCAGGAGCTGCTGCCGGGCACCCGCGCCCTGTTCGCCGGCAAGGTAGGCCGCTACCGGCAGAACCTGCAGCTGGTGCACCCGGCGTTCGAGATCCTCACCCCCGAGCAGGACGGGTCGTCGTTCCTGCAGGCCTTCCTGCCCGTCTACCCGGCGTCGCAGCACATCAACACGTGGAACATCGCCAACTGCGTCAAGCAGCTTCTGGAGATCTGGGACGGCCCCGGCGAGGACCCGCTGCCCGCCGACTTCCGCGCCGAGCAGGGCCTGATCGGCCTGGAGGACGCGCTGCGGTCGATCCACCGGCCGGACAGCTGGGCGCAGATCTCCGTCGCGCAGCAGCGGCTGAAGTGGGACGAGGCACTGGCCGTCCAGCTGACCCTGGCGCAACGCCGCAAGGCCTCCACGGCCCGTCCCGCGCCGTCGTGCGCACGCCGGTCGGGCGGCATCCTCGACGCGTTCGACGCGCGGCTGCCGTTCACGCTGACCAACGGCCAGGTCGAGGTGGGCGAGCAGATCGCGTCCGACCTGGAGTCGACGGTGCCGATGAACCGGCTCCTGCAGGGAGAGGTCGGGTCGGGAAAGACCATGGTGGCGTTGCGGGCGATGCTCCAGGCCGTCGACGCCGGCCGGCAGTCCGCGATGCTCGCCCCCACGGAAGTCCTTGCGGCACAACACGCCCGCTCGTTGCAGGAGATGCTCGGCGACCTGGCCCAGGCCGGTCAGCTCGGCGGCGCGGAGGACGCGACCCGCGTGACGCTGCTGACGGGCTCGATGAACACGGCTCAGCGGCGCCAGGCGTTGCTCGACATCGTGACCGGCGAGGCGGGCATCGTCGTCGGCACGCACGCGATCATCCAGGAGAAGGTCGAGTTCCACTCGCTGGGACTGGTGGTCGTCGACGAGCAGCACCGCTTCGGCGTGGAGCAGCGGGCCGCACTGTCGGCGCGCGGCGAGCGGGAGAACCCGCACGTCCTGGTCATGACGGCGACCCCGATCCCGCGCACGGTGGCGATGACGGTCTACGGCGACCTGGAGGTCTCGGCGCTGCGCGAGCTGCCGGGCGGCCGCTCGCCGATCAAGACGTCCGTGGTGCCCGTGCGCGAGAAGCCGGCGTGGCTCGACCGCGCGTTCGCCCGTGTGCGCGAGGAGGTCGCGGCGGGGCACCAGGCGTACTTCGTGTGCCCGCGCATCGGTGACGAGGAGCCGGCGAAGTCGGACGGCGACGACGACAAGCGCCCGGCCCTGTCCGTGGTCGACGTGGCGAACATGCTCGCCGCGGGCCCGTTGCGCGGCCTGCGCATCGAGATCCTGCACGGCCGGATGCCGCCCGACGAGAAGGACGCGGTGATGCGCGCCTTCGCCGCCAACCAGGTCCACGTGCTCGTGGCCACCACGGTCATCGAGGTGGGCGTCAACGTCCCGAACGCCACCGTCATGGCGATCATGGACGCCGATCGCTTCGGCGTCTCGCAGCTGCACCAGCTGCGTGGCCGCGTGGGCCGTGGCAGCGCGCCGGGCCTGTGCCTGCTGGTGACGGAGATGCCCGAGATGACCGCGACCATGGAACGCCTGCGCGCCGTCGAGTCCACTCTGGACGGCTTCGAGCTGGCCCAGCTGGACCTGGAGCTGCGCCGCGAGGGCGACATCCTCGGCGCCGCCCAGTCGGGCCGCCGCTCGGCGCTGAAGATGCTCTCGCTGCTGCGCGACGAGGACATCATCGCCGACGCGCGGGTGGCCGCCCAGCAGGTCGTGGACGCCGACCCGGACCTGGAGAAACACCCGGGGCTGGCGGGGATGGTGGCGACGCTGCTGACGGCGGAGCGGGCGGACTTCCTGGAGAAGGCCTGAGCACGAGAACGGCGGCGGTCGCCTGAGCGCACCGCCGCCGTTGTTCGCGAATCCCCTGAAGATCAGCCGTTCTGCCGGGGCTTGGGCAGCTGCTCGGTCTTCTGCTCGCCGTTCGACGCGACGGGCTCGTCGTCGTCGTCCTCGACGGACCCGTCCTCCAGCGGCTTCAGCACCGACATCGCCGCCTCCACCGCCGCCTGGGCGGCGTGGAACTGCGTGGCCAGGTTGTCGTGCGCCGCCCGCAGCGAGGCTTCCTTCTCGGACGCCGCTGCCGCGCGCTGGTCGGACTCGGCCACCGCAGCGGCCGACCGCTCCTCGGCCTGGCGCACCAGTGTCGACGTGCGGGCCTCGGCGTCGCGGACGAGCGCCACCGCCTTCTCGTCGGCCTCGCGCACGGTGGTGGCGGCCTGCTGATCGGCCGCGGAGACGGTGGCCGAGGCCTTGTCCTCCGCCTCGCGCAGCGTCTTGGCCGCCTTCTCCTCCGCCGCGCCGACCAGGGCGGTGGCGGAGGCGGACGCGTCGGCGGTGGTCTTCTCGGCCTTCGCGAGCGACTCGGCCTCGAGCTCGGCCAGTGCCTTCTCGGCCTCGGTCTTCCTGGCGGCCAGCTCGCCGTCGAGCGTGCCCAGCGCGGCCGTGCGCTTGGCCTCGGCGTCCGCGACGATGCCGTCGGCCTCGGCGCGCGCGTCCGTCAGCACCTTCTGGTGCTCGGCGGTCAGCTTCGCCTTGAGGCCGTCGTACTCCTTGTCGAGCTCGTCGTGGTACGCCTTGTACTTCTGGTCGAGCTCGACGCGGCGGGCGTCCAGGTCGGCCGACTTCTGCTCGAACTCGGCGGCGACCCGCTCGCCCTCGGCGCGCACCTCGGCGACCAGGGCCTGGTGCTCGTTGGCGAGCTTCGTGCGCATCGCCTCGAACTCGGCCTCGAGCTCCTTGCGGCGACCGGCGAACTTCTGGTCGAGCTCGGCGTTGCGCTGCTGGTAGGTGACCTCGAGCTGCTTGCGGCGCGCCTCG
Source organism: Lentzea sp. NPDC059081 (assembly GCF_042738015.1). Classification (NCBI taxonomy): domain Bacteria; kingdom Bacillati; phylum Actinomycetota; class Actinomycetes; order Pseudonocardiales; family Pseudonocardiaceae; genus Lentzea; species Lentzea sp. NPDC059081. Next base: position 31,596 of record NZ_JBHYGW010000018.1, on the reverse strand, counting down.
GTCTCGGCGAGCAGGCGCTGGTGGGCGTCGCGCTGGTCGGCCGCCCACTTCTCGGCCTCGCCGCGGGTCGCGGCGGCCTTGTCGAGGGCGTCCTTGCGGATGTCCGCGATCTCTTCCTCGGCCAGGCTCATCATCACGCGCACGCGTTCGGTGACGTTCGACGCGCTGACGGGACTGTTGGCGAGGTTGTGGAGCTGCGCCTTGGTCTTGTCCAGGTCGGCGCGCATCGCGTTCAGGAGCTTGGTGAGCTCCCCGACCTGGGCGGAGGCCGCGTCACGGGCGCGGTTCGAGTTCTTGAGGTCGAACTCCAGCCGGGTGACTCTTTCGTTCACCTGTCGCTGGTTGTAACCACGGAGGACAACGTCGAAATGCGGTGTGCGGGCAGTAGGCTGCCCGGCTCCATCAGCCCCGGCCATATGGCTCACCCTACCGATTTGGTGACCAAGATCGTCACACGATCCGGTTAAACCCACTACCGGACGCAGTCTGACCGGGTGGTGTCGCTGGACAAAGCTCTCATCACGCGGGAAACCCCGTCAGCAAGACCGATCAGGATGACACCCATCACGTGGGACAGTTCTCCCACCAGGCAAGAGCTGCACGGTAACGTGCCGAAACTGACCGTCGAGTGACTACGGGAGGGCTACGGATGTTCCGCAAGGTTCTTGTCGCCAACCGCGGCGAGATCGCGATTCGCGCGTTCCGGGCCGCCTACGAACTGGGCGCGGGAACGGTCGCCGTCTTCCCTCACGAGGACCGGAACTCGCTGCACCGCCTGAAGGCGGACGAGTCCTACGAGATCGGTGAGCCCGGGCATCCCGTCCGCGCCTACCTCTCCGTGGAAGAGATCATCAAGGCGGCCCGCAAGGCGGGTGCCGACGCCATCTACCCCGGTTACGGCTTCCTCTCCGAGAACCCGGACCTGGCGATGGCGTGCCGCGAGGCCGGTCTCACGTTCATCGGCCCGGTGGCCGAGGTGCTGGAGCTGACGGGCAACAAGGCGCGCGCCATCGCGGCCGCCCGCGAGGCCGGGCTGCCGGTGCTGGAGTCGAGCGCGCCGTCGTCGGACGTCGAGGAGCTGCTCGAGGCCTCGAAGCCGATGCGCTTCCCCGTGTTCGTGAAGGCCGTCGCCGGTGGTGGCGGTCGCGGCATGCGCAAGGTCGACGAGCCGGCCGCGCTGCGCGAGGCGCTGGAGGCGGCGTCGCGCGAGGCCGAGTCCGCGTTCGGCGACCCGACGGTGTTCCTCGAGCAGGCCGTGGTCGAACCGCGCCACATCGAGGTGCAGATCCTCGCCGACGGCCAGGGCAACGTGATCCACCTCTTTGAGCGCGACTGCTCCGTGCAGCGGCGCCACCAGAAGGTCATCGAGATCGCGCCCGCGCCGAACCTCGCGCCCGAGCTGCGCGACCGGATCTGCGCCGACGCGGTCAAGTTCGCGCGGCACATCGGCTACCGCAACGCCGGCACCGTGGAGTTCCTGCTCGACCCGCAGGGCCACTACGTCTTCATCGAGATGAACCCGCGCATCCAGGTCGAGCACACGGTCACGGAAGAGGTGACCGACGTCGACCTGGTGCAGTCGCAGATGCGCATCGCCTCCGGCGAGACGCTGGACGACCTGGGCCTGTCCCAGGAGACCGTCCAGCTGCGCGGCGCGGCCCTGCAGTGCCGCATCACCACGGAGGACCCGGCCAACGGGTTCCGCCCGGACACCGGCATGATCAGCGCCTACCGCTCGCCGGGTGGGTCCGGCATCCGCCTCGACGGCGGCACGGCGGGCGCCGGCATGGCCATCAGCCCGCACTTCGACTCCATGCTCGTGAAGCTCACGTGCCGCGGCCGCAACTTCGGTCTCGCCGTCGCCCGCGCGCGCCGTGCGATCGCGGAGTTCCGCATCCGCGGCGTGTCCACGAACATCCCGTTCATCCAGGCCGTGCTGGACGACCCCGACTTCTACGAGGGCCGCGTCACCACGTCGTTCATCGAGAAGCGCCCGCACCTGCTGACGGCGCGCCACTCGGCCGACCGCGGCACGCGCCTGCTGACCTACCTCGCCGACGTCACGGTCAACCACCCCAACGGCGAGCGCCCGACCTCGGTCGACCCGCGCGAGAAGCTGCCGTTCGCCGACCTGAACGCCGAGCCGCTCGCCGGCTCGAAGCAGAAGCTCACCGAGCTCGGTCCCGAGGGCTTCGCGCGCTGGATGCGGGAGAGCAAGGCCGTCGGCGTCACGGACACGACGTTCCGCGACGCCCACCAGTCGCTGCTCGCGACCCGCGTGCGCACCAAGGACCTGCTCGCCGTCGCGCCGCACGTCGCGCGTCTGACGCCCGAGCTGCTGTCCCTGGAGTGCTGGGGCGGCGCGACCTACGACGTCGCGCTGCGGTTCCTCGCGGAGGACCCGTGGGAGCGGCTCGCGGCGCTGCGCGAGGCCGTGCCGAACATCAACCTGCAGATGCTGCTGCGCGGCCGCAACACGGTCGGCTACACGCCGTACCCGGAGGCGGTCACCAAGGCGTTCGTGGAGGAGGCGACGAACACCGGCATCGACATCTTCCGGATCTTCGACGCGCTGAACGACGTCGAGCAGATGCGTCCGGCGATCGAGGCCGTGCGCGAGACCGGGACTGCGGTCGCCGAGGTCGCGCTCTGCTACACGAGCGACCTGTCCAACCCGGACGAGCGTCTGTACACACTGGACTACTACCTCAAGCTGGCCGAGCAGATCGTCGGCGCCGGTGCGCACGTGCTGTGCGTCAAGGACATGGCGGGCCTGCTGCGGGCACCGGCCGCGTCGCGCCTGATCACGGCGTTGCGCAAGGAGTTCGACCTCCCCGTCCACCTGCACACCCACGACACCGCGGGCGGCCAGCTGGCCACCTACCTCGCGGCGATCCAGGCGGGCGTGGACGCGATCGACGGCGCCACCGCGTCGATGGCGGGCACGACGTCGCAGCCGCCGCTGTCGTCGATCGTGGCGCTGACCGACCACACCGAGCACTCCACCGGCCTCAACCTGCAGAACGTCTGCGACCTGGAGCCGTACTGGGAGGCCGTGCGCAAGATCTACGCGCCGTTCGAGTCCGGCATCCCCGGCCCGACCGGCCGCGTCTACCACCACGAGATCCCCGGTGGTCAGCTCTCGAACCTGCGCACCCAGGCCGTGGCACTGGGCCTGGGCGACAAGTTCGAGGAGATCGAGTCGATGTACGCGGCCGCAGACCGCATGCTCGGCCATCTCGTGAAGGTGACGCCGTCGTCCAAGGTCGTCGGCGACCTGGCGCTGCACCTCGTGGGCGCGGGCGTCGCGCCGAAGGAGTTCGAGGAGAGCCCCGGCAAGTTCGACATCCCGGCGTCGGTGATCGGCTTCCTGCACGGCGAGCTGGGCGACCCGCCCGGTGGCTGGCCGGAGCCGTTCCGCACCAAGGCCCTGGAGGGGCGTCCTGCCCCGAAGCGGGTCGAGGAGCTGTCCGAGGAGGACGAGGCGGGCCTCGCCGACGCGCGCAGGGCGACGTTGAACAGGCTGCTGTTCCCGGCGCCCACCAAGGAGTTCAACGCGCACCGCGACGCCTACGGCGACACGTCGGTGTTGCGCTCCAAGGACTTCTTCTACGGCCTGCGCCCCGGCGAGGAGTACTCCGTCGACCTGGAGCCGGGCGTCCGGCTGCTGATCGGCCTGGAGGCGATCTCCGAGGCCGACGCGCGCGGCATCCGCACGGTCATGGCGACCCTGAACGGCCAGCTGCGGCCGATCCAGGTCCGCGACCGCTCGGTGGCAGCGGACGTCCCGGCGGCGGAGAAGGCGGACCGCGGCAACCCGAACCACGTGGCGGCCCCGTTCGCCGGTGTGGTGACCGCGTCGGTGGAGGAGGGCGGCCGCGTCGAGGCCGGCCAGACCGTCGCGACGATCGAGGCCATGAAGATGGAGGCCGCGATCACCGCTCCGAAGGCCGGCGTCGTGCAGCGCCTCGCGGTGCGCGGAGCCCAGCAGGTGGAGGGCGGCGACCTCCTGATCGTCCTGGAGTGACGCCGTCACAGTGATCTTCGCGGGGTCCGGCCGATTCTCGGCCGGGCCCCGTTTCGCGCTGCGGGTGGCGAGGAACTCCACGACGATTCCGTGCGTTGCACCGAGCACGGGGTCAGGGAGAGGGATTCGCGATGAAGAAGGCGTTGGCCGGCCTGCTCGGACTGGCGGGCGTGGCGTGGGCACTGAAGGACGTTCCGCGGCAGCTCGGGGGCAAGCCGGATCCGGTCAGGATGGCGCGGTCGCCGCAGTACCGCGACGGGAAGTTCCACAACGAGAAGGAAGTCAGCTCGGTCCCCGACCGGGACGCGATCTCCTGGCGGGAGTTCGTCTTCGGCGGAGAGGACCGCAAGCCCTCGGTGGCCGTGCCGCTGGTGGGACCCGCCGAGCCGGTGTCCGCCGGGCTGCACATCACCTGGTACGGGCACGCTTCCGCGCTGATCGAGATCGACGGTGCCGCGGTGCTGGTGGATCCCGTGTGGAGCGACCGGGTGTCGCCTTCCGCGCACCTCGGACCCAAGCGGCTGCACCCGGTTCCGCATGAATTGTCGGATTTGCCGTCGTTGAGTGCCGTAGTGATCTCGCACGACCACTACGACCACCTCGACATGGAGACCGTGCAGGCGCTGACTTCGTCCACTTCGGCTGTCTTCGTGGTGCCGATGGGGATCGCGGCGCATTTGGAGCGGTGGGACGTTCCTGCTGCTCGGATCGTGGAGCTGGACTGGGACGAGTCGCACTCCGTTGACGGGTTCACGCTCACTTGTACTGCGGCGCAACACTTTTCTGGGCGGTCGGTGCAGCGGAACGTGACGCTGTGGTCGTCTTGGGTGATCCGGCGTGGGTCTCGTGCGGTGTTCTACAGCGGGGACACCGGGTACTTCTCCGGGTATCGGAAGATCGGTGCTGAGCACGGGCCGTTCGATGCCGTGTTGATGCAGGTTGGTGCGTATGGGGATGCTTGGCCTGACATCCACATGACTCCGGAGGATGGGGTTCGGGCGTTTGACGACCTCGGGGGTGGATTGTTGATCCCGGTGCATTGGGCGACGTTCAACCTCGCCCTGCATCCTTGGGGGGAGCCGATCGACCGGGTTTGGCGGGAGGTCAAGGCTCGGGGGATGAAGTTGGCTGTGCCTCGGCCTGGGGAGCGCGTTGACGTGGATTCTCCTGCTGAGGTTGATGGATGGTGGCAGGCGTTGGCCTGACGCCCTGGTTGCGTAGGTCGGTCCTGTTTCGTTGGCGGGTTCCTGGTGCGTGCGTGGTGTTGGGGGCTCTGCCCCCAAACCCCCGACACTCCCAAAGGAGCCTCTCCAACGCCGCTCGCAGGTAGATGGCACGCCTGTTGCTTTGGGCGGCTTGCGGTTGGGTGGGTGGTTCCGGTGCGGTGGTGGCTCCCCCGTCTAGCGCTACCGAGCGAGCCACACGTGGGAAGGGGTGTCAACTCGACGAAAAGCGTGTCGAGTTGACACCCCTTCCCACGTGCAGCGAGTGCTTGTAGCGCTAGACGGGGGAGCCACCACCGCGGCCTCGCTTTGCTCGGGACTGCTCGGCTGCGCCATCGCTTGGGCTCGCCTTCGGCTTCGCGTCGTGCCTGGGACGATGTGCCGGTGACACGAATCGTTGCCGGGAGTGCTGGTGGGCGTCGGCTCAAGGTGCCGCCCAAGGGCACTCGGCCCACGTCCGACCGCGTTCGGGAAGCGTTGTTCAGCTCGTTGGAAGCGTTGATGGACCTCGATGGCGTTTCCGTGCTGGACCTCTACGCGGGGTCGGGGGCCCTTGGGTTCGAGGCGTTGAGCCGGGGGGCTGGGCACGCCACGTTCGTCGAGTCGGACAAGCGGGCGGCTGAGGTGCTCAAGGCCAATGCTCGTGAGCTGGGGTTCGGCAACACGACGATCGCGAACCGCACGGCTGAGGCGTACGTGCTGGGTGAAGGGGAGAAGTTCGACGTCGTGTTCGCCGATCCGCCGTACGCGGTGGGGGACGACGAGCTCGCCAAGGTGTTGCGGGGGATCGTGCCCAGGCTCACGCCCGATGCCGTCCTGATCGTGGAGCGTGCTTCGCGAAGTGGCGAACCAGCTTGGCCTGAGAAAGTGGAATCGTTGCGCGCCAAGCGTTACGGGGACACCGCCGTGTACTGGGGGCAGGTGCGTTCTGATGGGTGACGAGAACCACGGACACGCCTGGAGGCGTCCGATCGGGTGCTAACGTCCGCTTCATGACACGTGCCGTGTACCCCGGCTCCTACGACCCGGTAACCAACGGTCACCTGGACATCATCGGGAGAGCCGCGCACCTGTTCGACGAGGTTGTCGTCGCCGTGCTCATCAACAAGAACAAGCGCACCTTGTTCGACGTCGAGGAGCGGCAGGAGATGCTGCGCGAGGTCACCTCCCAGTGGGAGAACGTGCGCGTCGACTCGTGGCACGGGCTGCTGGTCGACTACTGCCGCGAGAACAACATCAAGGCCATCGTGAAGGGCCTGCGCGCCGTCAGCGACTACGACTACGAGCTGCAGATGGCGCAGATGAACCACCAGCTCACCGGGGTCGACACGCTGTTCATGCAGGCCAGCCCGCAGTACTCGTTCCTGGCGTCCTCGCTGGTCAAGGAGGTCGCGACGTACGGCGGCGACGTGTCGACGCTGCTGCCGGCCTCGATCGAGCAGCGGTTGCAGCAGCGCCTCGCCGAAGGGCGTTAGAGCGGGAGCTTCATCCCCACGTGCGACGCGGTGTAGCCCAGCCGCTCGTAGAACCGGTGCGCGTCCACGCGTGACGCGTCCGTCGTCAGCTGGATGATGCCGCAGCCGCGTGCCCGTGCCTCGTCGGCCGCCCACTCCAGCATGTGCCCGCCCAGGCCGTTGCCGCGCTGGTCGGAGCGCACGCGCACGGCCTCGACGATCGCCCTGGTCATGCCCTTGCGGGACAGGCCGGAGACGAACGTCAGCTGCAGCGTGCCCACCACCTCGCCGGCGTCGTCCTCCGCGACTGCCAGGTACTGGTGCGGGTCGGCGTCGATCACCTCGAACGCGGCCAGGTAGGCCGGGTCGCCTGGTGCCTCTCGCTGGGCGCCCAGCGGGTCGTCGGCGAGCATCGCGACGATCGCGTCGACGTCGGCCGTGGTGGCTTTCCTGATCTTCATGGTTCCCCCGTCCGGATGAGGGAAATCCTGACACGCCCTGCCGATCTCCCTCTTCCGGGGAGAGCGGCAGGGCACACTGGATGGTGGGGATCCACAGGGGTTAGGGAGTGAGACGTGTACCGGGTGTTCGAGGCACTCGACGAGCTCGTCACGATCGTCGAGGAAGCGCGCGGAGTACCGATGACCTCGGGTTGCGTGGTGCCGCGCGGTGATGTGCTCGAACTGCTCGACGACGTGCGCGACGCCATCCCGGCGGAGCTCGACGACGCGCAGGACGTGCTGGACCACCGCGACGAGGTCGTCGGCAAGGCCAAGCACGAGGCGGAGTCGGGCGTGTCGAAGGCGCGCGCGGACGCCGACCGCATGCTCGCCGAGGCGCAGGCGGAGGCCGAGGCGATGCTGTCCGACGCCCGCGCCCGTGCCGAGCGGATGATCGCGGAGGCGGAGGACCAGGCGGAGCGCACCGTGGCCGCCGGCCGTCAGGAGTACGACGACCTGGTGGGCCGTTCGCACGCCGAGGCGGAGCGGATGATCCAGGCGGGCCGCGCCAACTACGAGCGCGCCACCGAGGACGGCCGCGCCGAGCAGGCGAGGCTCGTCAACGAGCAGGAGGTCGTCCGGGCGGCGCACGCCGAGTCGGCCCGCATCCTCGACGCCGCCCAGAGCGAGGCGATCCGGCTGCGGTCGGAGTGCGACGCGTACGTGGACGGCAAGCTCGCGGACTTCGAGGACCTGCTCGCGCACACGCTCCGGTCGGTCGGCAAGGGCCGTTCGCACCTGCGCGGCCCGGCCGTCGCGGGGGCTTCGGCACCGTTCGACTACGGCGCCTAGCGCCCGTCCTGGAGGTTCGTCCGGCGGCAGGCGCGGGCGAGAGACCCGGAGGCGGTGCCGGGGGGGGGGGAGTCCCCCCCCGTGCGTTCTGTCCTTTGGTTGTGCCTTTTTCTCGTTCCCCCCTTCCCCCCGCTCCCCTCCCCCCCCCCCCCCCC
>NZ_JBHYGW010000018.1:0-23435 GCF_042738015.1 Lentzea sp. NPDC059081 | reverse complement strand
CCCTCATACCGGGCGTATTCGGGCGCTGCGGCGGTGCCGTCTCCGGGGCCCTCGGCCGCTACTGCCGCCCGACGGGACCTCCAGGACGGGCGCTGGTACGTTTCACTGCGAACCAACCTGGGTCCGGGACGCCTGATCGTGTGATTCGCGCTACGTCGGACAGGTGCGATCACCTGCCGATTTCACGCGTGAGGCGGTCGTCCCGTACCCTGGAACGGCTGGACGTGGTAGGTCCCCGCCGGCAACCAATCTGATCATGACTGAGCATCGTCACGCGTCCACGCGTCCCACAGCATCCGGTCCCTGGGTCATCGACACCAGGGACATCGGCCGTCGCGCCGGGTCGAGCCGACCCTTCGTCAGGTCGGTCCCCGCGGCAGGTGTGGGGCTCCTCGGCGTCATCGCGGTGCCAGAGGGTGGTGAGGTTGAGCTCGACCTCCTGATCGAGTCGGTCGTGGAGGGCGTGCTCGTCTCGGGGACGGCGTTCGCCAAGGTCGAAGGTGAGTGCGCTCGGTGCCTCGAGCCCATCACCGATGAGGTTGAAGTCCGGATCACGGAGCTCTACGCGTGGCCGGACAGCACCACGGACGAGACCACTGAGGAAGACGAGGTCAGCCGGATCGAGAACGATCTGATCGACCTCGAGCCTGTGGTGCGGGACGCCATCGTCCTCGCGCTGCCGCAGGCGCCGCTCTGCGAGCCGGACTGCAAGGGGCTTTGCTCCGAGTGCGGTGGCAGGTGGGCGGAGCTCGGCCCCGACCACGGGCATGAGACGATCGACCCTCGTTGGGCCGCGTTGCAAGAGCGGTTCAGCGATGACAACAACGAGGAGAAGTAGTCGTGGCCGTCCCGAAGCGGAAGATGTCGCGTTCGAACACCCGTGCGCGGCGTTCCCAGTGGAAGACGTCTGCCGTGCACCTGGTGGCGTGCTCCAACAAGGCTTGCCGCCAGCCGAAGCCGCAGCACGTCGCCTGCCCGGCCTGTGGTCAGTACGCTGGCCGCCAGGTCGCTCAGCCGGCCTGATCTCCTCGGTTACGCAGTGGGGGGAAAGCCGCCGCGCGCTCCGCAAGCCGACCGCGCGACCTTGTCCGCAGCGCTCGGCGTCGAACTCGACGCCGAGCTGCTCGGGCTTGCGCTCACCCACAGGTCGTACGCGTACGAGAACGGCGGGCTACCGCCGAACGAGCGTCTCGAGTTCCTGGGAGACGCCGTGCTGGGGCTGGTCGTCACCGACCACCTCTACCGCACCCACCCCGACCTCCCCGAGGGTCAGCTCGCGAAGCTCCGCGCCAGCGTGGTCAACATGCACGCACTGGCCGGCGTGGCGCGTGACCTGGGGCCGGGAGGGTTGGGCGCACACCTGCTGCTCGGTCGTGGCGAAGAGCTGACCGGCGGCAGGGACAAGGCGAGCATCCTCGCCGACGGCCTCGAGGCCGTCATCGGTGCGGTGTACCTGCAGTTCGGTATCGATACCGCACGGACGTTCGTTCACCGGCTGTTCGATCCACTCTTGGCCAAAGCTCCGCTTCTGGGTGCTGGACTGGACTGGAAGACAAGCCTGCAGGAGCTCACCGCTCAAGCCAGTCTCGGCGTCCCGGAGTACCGCGTGGACGACCAGGGGCCGGACCACCGCAAGGAGTTCACCGCCACGGTGCTCGTCGGTGGCCAGCCCTACGGCAAGGGTGATGGGCGCACCAAGAAGGAAGCCGAGCAGAAAGCCGCCGAAGCGGCTTATCATGTTCTGCACGAGCGGGTCAAGGCCGAGCAGGAGTCGGTCAAGGCCACGAACGGACAGAACGGCGCCTCGGTGACGCCAGGGACCCTCCCATCCGAGGAAGACTGAGACACGCAATGTATGCGACCAGGAACCGCACCAACCGCCGCACCCGCACCGTCCGCGGGCCGGTGAACACCTCCCGCAGCGGAGGAATCCAGGGACTTGTGCTGGTCAGGGACACGAGCCGCGCGGGCGTGTGGGTGCTGAAGCCCACCAAGCCGCAGGCCGCCGTGATCGAGGCGCAGCCCGTCGACGAGGGCAAGTCCGAAGCCTGACGTGCCCGAACTCCCAGAGGTCGAGGTAGTACGCCTCGGCCTCGAAGCCCACGTCGCCGGCCGGGTCATCTCCTCCGTCGAGGTGCTGCACCCCAGAGCCATCCGCCGTCACGACCTGGGTGCCTTGGACTTCTGCGCGCGCTTGGCCGGCCAGCCCATGGCCGCCGCCAAGCGCCGCGGCAAGTACCTCTGGGTCGAACTGGCCGACAAAGTCGCCATGCTCGCGCACCTGGGCATGAGCGGCCAAATGCTCGTCCAGCCCTCGTCGGCCCCCGACGAGAAGCACCTGCGCGTCCGCTTCACCTTCGCCGACGGTGGCCCTGAGCTCCGCTTCGTGGACCAGCGCACCTTCGGCGGTTTGGCGTTGGCCGAGCTGGTCGAGGTCGACGGGACGCTGGTGCCCGACTCGGTCGCGCACATCGCCCGCGACCCGATGGACCCCCTCTTCTCCCGTGATGCTGCCGTGCGCGCGTTGCGCCTGCGTCACACGGAGATCAAGCGCGCCTTGCTGGACCAGACTCTCGTGTCCGGGATCGGCAACATCTACGCCGACGAGGCCCTGTGGCGCGCCCGCCTGCACGGCACCCGCATGACGGACAAGCTCACGCGTCCGAAGGCCGCCGAGGTGCTCGACCACGCCACCGACGTGATGCGTGAGGCGCTCGGGCAGGGCGGGACGTCGTTCGACGCGCTGTACGTCAACATCAACGGCCAGTCCGGGTACTTCGACCGGTCGCTGAACGCCTACGGGCAGGAGAACCGGCCGTGCAAGCGGTGCGGTGCCTCGATGATCCGAGAGCCGTTCATGAACCGCTCGTCGTTCTCGTGCCCCCGCTGCCAGCCGCGCCCTCGTCTCTGACCCCACCTCCGGCCGGAATCGTCCTCCCCGCGCCGTGACCGCGCGCGGGACACTCGTCGTGATCGGCATCCCGCCCGACGCCTGCGAGGGGACCGTCGAATGAAGCTCGCCATCGCCCTGCTCGCCTGCCTCCTGGCCGCGTGCACGGGAGGCACCACCACCGGGGCAACGCCCACCACCGCGCCCGCGTCCTCCGTGCAGAACGTGCCGAACGTCGTGGGGATGAGGCTCTCGGAGGCGCGGGAGCTGCTGAAGGCGCAGGGGCACCAGGTGGTGGAGGAGGACGAGACCGGACAGGGGCGGGCGGTCCTGGAGCCGCAGAACTGGGTGGTCGTCGCCCAGTCACCGCAGGCCGGGGCACCGGGCGGAACGCAGGTTTCGGTGAAGGTGCGCAAGCCGACCGACACGGGCACGAGCCAGGCGCCGGCCAAGGGCGTCGTGCCTAACGTCGTGTGCCTCGACCTGCAGAAGGCGCAGGACACGTTGCAGGCCGCGGGCTTCTACCTGCTGGGTTCCGAGGACGCGACGGGGCAGGGCAGGCAGCAGGTCGTCGACCGGAACTGGGTCGTGGTGAGCCAGTCGGCGCAGGCCGGGAGCCGTCCCGAGGCCACGGCCAAGATCACGCTCGGAGCGGTGAAGTTCGGCGAACCGACCGGCGGATCGGGCTGCAAGAGCTGAGCCACGCCTGCTGAGACGGCCTCCCGGTCCCCCTGACCTGGGAGGCCGTTGTCGTGCTGCCGCGGTTGTACTAGCGGATTCGACAGTACTGCGCGATGCGTAGTAGTGTTCACCGCGCAACAGTGCTCGCTCCCGCGTGAGGGAGTTCGGGTCGGAGGGGCCATGGACACCAGTCAGCTGCTCAAAGGGGTGCTGGACCTGGCCGTCCTTGCGGTTCTGCGCAAGGACGACGGGTACGGGTACGACGTGGTGCGCAGGCTGCGCGCCGGGGGATTGAACGACGTGGGGGACGCGTCGGTGTACGGGACGCTGCGCCGGCTCTACAACGCCGGGATGCTGACCTCGTACGTGGTGCCCAGTGAAGAGGGGCCGCACCGGAAGTACTACAGCATCAACGAGACCGGGCGGGCGCGCCTGGCTGAGTCGAGGGAGACGTGGAGGTCGTTCGCCAGCACGTTGGACGGCCTGCTCGAGGAGGTCGCGGCATGAACACGCAAGCGCTCGACGTCGAGCACTACCTGGCCGGGATGCGTGCGGCCCTCGACGACCTGCCGCCCAACGAGGTCGCCGAGATCATGGAGGACGTCGAGGCGCACGTCGCCGAGCTGTCCACCGAGCTCGGTGAGGGCGAGACGGTCGAACAGCGGCTCGGGCCGCCCGAGCAGTACGCGCGGGAGCTGCGGCAGGCCGCCGGGTACCCGTCGCGGACCGAGCGGTTGCCGGTGACCACCAGGAAGCAGCTGCTCACGCGGCCGCGGGCGGCGGCATGGGGGTTGGCGGCGGCCACCGGGATCACGGTGCTCGCGGGCGCCGCGGCGCTCAAGGAGCCGGCGATCCTCCTGCTGCCGGCGGTGATCCTGGTGCTGAGCCTCGCGCTCGTGAACGACCGGGGGCCGGCGCAGCGGGAGGTCATGGAGCTGCCGGAGACCGTGCGGCTGCAGAAGTGGCTGACGCCCGAGGCGGGGACGCCGGCGGACCGGGCGATCGCCTACCTCAAGTCGTTGCAGCCCGCGTGGTGGCTGGTGCGGGCCGTGCTGCTCGGGCTCGGCGCGGTGTTGCTCGCCGGCCGGGACATCCTCGGGTTCCTCGTCATTGCCGCGGTCGCCGTGGTGTCGGTGTTCGCCGGGCCGCGGGCCCAGGCCGACCGGCGGTGGCTGTGGTTCAGCCTGCCCGCGTCGGCGCTCGCGGTCGGGTTGCTGGTCCAGATCGTCGACGTGACGGCGGGGCAGCTCGGGTACAACGCCGAGCGTTCGTCCTACCCGACGCCGAAGGTCGAGACGTACGAGAACATCTACGCCTACGACGAGAACGGCAAGTTGCTCACGAACGTGCTGCTCTACGACCAGGAGGGCCAGCCCATCAACGCGCCGCGGCAGTACTACGGCTGCGGCAGTGGCGATCCGGAGCCCGTGATTCCGGCCAACCGGTATCCACGACCGAAGATCGACTACGAAAACGGTGTTTGTCACACGGTGGCACCGAGCGTCTCCGCTCCGTCATCGGCGGAAGCCAGTTCGGTACCGTCGAGTTCTGGAAGCGCGCCATTGAGCTCGGTGCCACCCACTTCTGTGTCACCCAGCAAGTAAATCCTGGAGCGGGACCTTGTCGGGGGGTCCCGCTCCTACTTGTTCTCCTGCGGTTCGGCCAGGTGACGCAGAATCGGCATGGCCGAGCGCAGGTGTTCTCGGTCTTCCGGGGAAAGCTCCGACATTCTTTCGCTCAATAGTTCGGCCTCGCCGTGGGCGAGCGACGCGATGGTCTCGCGGCCGACTTCGGTGAGCACCACGATGGTCGCCCTGCCGTCGGCGGCGTCGGGTTCGCGGCGCACCAGTCCGGTGGACTCCAGGCTGGTCACGACGGTGGTGGCGGTCGGCTGCGAACACAGCGCGCGCACCGCGATCTCGCCGATCCGCATAGGGCCGTGGGCGCTCAGTTCTGACAGCACCAATAACTGGGTGGGTTGCAAACGACGGGCCGGAGCGGCCTGTCGAAGACTTCGCACCAGCCGGTGCACGGCCACCACGAGTTGGAGTGCCTCGTGGTTGGTGACGGTGGTGGGCATCGTTTCTCCGCGCGCATGTGATTGTCCGAATCCGGACACGAACCCTGGAACTTTCCCTTATTCACGCTCTGCGCGCTATCCGCCAACTGCCGATAACCCATTCGGCCGTTGTGGTGACGCGGGGAGTCACAGTGCGCGTCCGCCACTCTTAAATGTGCTGGTAAACGGCGTAAAAAGCGCGGTTCGGCTCACTCGAACGGGCGCCGGACCGAAGCGTGATTCAACAGGACAGATCTCCGGTCAGAACTGTGGGAAGGCACACTCGTCTGACCGAGTGGCCCAGTGCGTGCCCCCGAACGGCTCAGGCGCGGGCAGGGGACACTGGGCTGGTGAGTGCGAAACCCCGCCGTGGCGAGCTCCGGATCTACCTCGGCGCCGCTCCTGGCGTCGGAAAGACGTTCGCCATGCTCAGCGAAGCGCGGAGACGGCGGGAACGCGGCACAGATGTGGTCATGGGATTTGTGGAGACCCACGGGCGGGCGAAGACCGCCGAACTGGTCGAAGGCCTGGAAATGGTCCCTCGCAGGCACTCCGTGCACCGCGGCGTGGAACTCTCCGAGATGGACGTCGACGCCGTACTGAGAAGCTCGCCGGAAGTTGTCGTCGTTGACGAACTGGCACACACGAACGTGCCCGGATCACGCAATGCGAAGCGATGGCAGGACGTCGAAGAACTGCTCGACGCCGGCATCGACGTGTTGTCCACGGTGAACATTCAGCACCTGGAGTCCCTCAACGACGTCGTCCACCGCATCACCGGTGTCGCGCAACAGGAGACCGTGCCGGACGAGGTCGTGCGCCGGGCCGATCAGACGCAGCTCGTCGACCTCACGCCGGAAGCGCTGCGCCGCCGGCTCGCCCACGGTGACGTCTACGCCGCGCACAAGATCGACGCGGCACTCGGCAACTACTTCCGCGTCGGCAACCTCACGGCGCTGCGCGAGCTCGCCCTGCTGTGGGTCGCCGACCAGGTCGACGTCGCTCTGATGCGCTATCGGGCCGAGCAACAGATCACGGACACGTGGGAGGCACGCGAACGCGTCGTCGTCGCCATCACCGGTGGCAAGGAGAGCGAGACACTCGTCCGTCGCGCGCGTCGCATCGCTACGCGCGCGGGTGGCGACCTTCTCGTCGTGCACGTGCTCAGGGGCGATGGACTGGCAGGGGCCGACCCGCACGCACTGCAGAAGTACCGCACGCTCACCGAGGACGTCGGTGCCACGTTCCACACGGTCGTGGGCGACGACGTGCCGACGGCGTTGCTTGAGTTCTCACGGGGCGTGAACGCCACACAGCTCGTGGTCGGTACCTCACGCCGCTCACGGTTCGAGCGCGTGTTCTCGGCAGGTATCGGCTCCACAGTCGTACGGGAGTCCGGCGCGATCGACGTCCACATGGTCACGCACGAGTCGACGACCAGCGGGTGGCGTGCACGGTTCGCGAGCAGCCCGCTCAAGCCGAGCAGGCTCGCGCTGGGGTGGTTCCTGGCCCTCGTGGGACCCGCGCTGGTCACCGCGGCCGGCGCGTCGCTGCGCGGCAGCCTGAACTTCTCCACCAACGTCATCGCGTACCTGCTGATCACGCTGGTGGTCGCGATCGTCGGCGGGCTGGGGCCGGCGATCACGACGGCGCTGGTCAGCGCGTTGCTGCTGAACTTCTTCTTCACCGAGCCCTTCTACACGTTCACCATCGACGCGCAGCAGAACGTGCTCACGTTCTTCGCGATGATCGTCGTGGGCGTCTCGACGGCGTTGGTGGTCGACTACGCAGCCCGTCGCGCCACACAGGCGGCGCGCGCACGCACCGAGGCGACACTCCTCGCGTCGTACGCACGCACGGTGCTGACGAACCCCAATCCGCTCGCACGGTTGCTGGAGAAGGTGAAGGAGAACTTCGGCCTCACGTCCGTCGCGTTGCTCGAACGCGTCGACGGAGCGTGGGAACGCGTGGCGTGCGTCGGTGCGAGCCCGTGCGACGAGCCGGACGAGGCCGATGTGGACATCGCGGTGACCCCGGACGTGCACCTCGCCCTGCGCGGGCGTTCGTTGCCGGCGTACGACCGCCGCGTGCTGGAAGCCGCCGCGGGGCAGGCGTTGCTGGCGTTGAGACAGCAACGCATGGCGGAACAGGCTCTCGAAGCGCAGCGGCAAGCGTCCCGCACGGAACTGCGCACCGCCCTGCTCAGCGCCGTCGGCCACGACCTCCGCACGCCGCTGACCTCGATCAAGGCGTCGGTGGGCTCGCTCAGGGATCCGGAGCTCAGCCTGTCCGGCGAGGACACGGCCGAGCTGCTCGAAGCGGTCGAGGAGTCGGCGGACCGCCTCACCGGCCTGGTCGACAACCTGCTCGACTCGTCCCGTCTCGCCACGGGCGCCGTCGAACCGCAGTTCCGCGCCGTCGGCTTCTACGAGGCCGTGGCGCGGGCGCTGAGCGGGCTGAGCGGCGACGTCGAGGTCGACGTCCCCGAGTCGCTGCCGCCCGTGCGCGCGGACGTCGGACTGCTCGAACGCGTCATCGCGAACGTCGTCGGCAACGCACTGCGCTACGCCGGCGCGGTCGCCGTCCGGGCGAGCACCCACGGCGACGACGTGGAGCTGCGCGTCGTCGACCACGGCCGCGGCCTGCCCAGGGGCACCCGCGCCGAGGTGTTCGCCCCGTTCCAGCGCCTCGGCGACCGCACGCCCGGTGGCGTTGGTCTCGGTCTGAGCGTGGCGAAGGGGTTCACCGAGGCCATGGGAGGCACGATCACCATGGAGGACACCCCCGGCGGTGGCCTCACCGTGGTGATCTCGCTTCCGGCCGATGAGAGGGATTCGTGACGAAGGTACTGGTGGTCGACGACGAGCCGCAGATCGTGCGGGCGTTGCGGATCAACCTCGCCGCCCGCGGCTACGAGGTGCTCACGGCCCACGACGGTGTCACGGCACTGAAGCTCGCGGCCGACGGCAAACCGGACGTCGTCGTGCTCGACCTCGGCCTGCCGGACATGGACGGCACGGACGTCATCGCGGGCCTGCGCGGCTGGACCACCCTGCCGATCATCGTGCTGTCCGCCCGCACCGACTCGGCCGACAAGGTCGACGCGCTGGACGCGGGTGCCGACGACTACGTGACCAAGCCGTTCGGCATGGACGAGCTGCTCGCCCGGCTGCGAGCCGCCGTCCGCCGCTCGGCCGTCGCGGGGCCCGAGGACGAGCCGACCGTGCGCACGGCCTCGTTCACCGTCGACCTCGCGGCGAAGCGGGTGCTCAAGGACGGGGCCGAGGTGCACCTCACGCCCACCGAGTGGGGCCTGCTGGAGGTCCTGGCGCGCAACACGGGCAAGCTCGTCGGCCAGAAGCAGCTGCTGCGCGAGGTGTGGGGCCCCGCCTACGAGAAGGAGACCCACTACCTGCGGGTGTACCTGGCGCAGCTGCGGCGCAAGCTCGAACCGGAGCCCGCGCGGCCCCGGCACCTGCTCACGGAGCCCGGCATGGGCTACCGGTTCGAGCTCTAGGGCTTGGGCTCGGGCGAGGCGGACGTCGTCGACGAGGACGTCGGCGGCTCGGTCGTCGCCGAGGACGACGAGGAGGTCGACGCGGGCGGTTCCGTCCACGAGGTGGGCGGGTTGCTCTGCGTCTGGGTCTGCGTCGGCTCGGCGGGGTTGGTCGTCACCCGCGGCTGCTCGGGGGCGCCGGGCTTCGGCTGCTCCTGCTGCCGTGCGGCCTGCTTGCGGTCCGGCGTCACGGCGGACTTCGGCGCACCCGACGACACGGTCACGACGACCGTGCTGGTGCTGCCGTCCGGTGCCACGCTGGTGATCGTCTGGACGACGTCGGCGGCCGTGCGCTCCGGTGCCGCCTCCTTGCCGGAGGCGGCGAGCATGGACGCCACCGTGGCGAACAGGGTCGCGACCACCACGCCGCCCGCGGCCAGCATCACCGCGGTGCCCGCGCGCTTCTTCGGGGGCGCCTGCCCCGCGACCTGTTCTGGGGTCGGTGACTGCGGATGATCTTCCTCGAACACACCCATCTCCTCGTGGGAAACCCGGTCGGATGGACTTGCGTTCGAGTTATCGGCGGAAACGCACCACTACCACAGTCGAGCCACACGTTCGTGTAGCTCTGCGTCACGACGTGGTGACTCGCGTAACCCTACGGGCTCGTCGTCGTTGTCGTCGTCTCCGACGTCGTGGTGGTCGTCGTGGTGGTCGTGGTCGTCGTGGGGTTGGTCGTGGTGGTGGACGACGACGTGTTGACCGGCGGCGGGTCGTCGGTCGTGACCGTGGTTGTCGTGCCGTCGGGACGCGTGATGGTCGTGACGCGCGTCTGCTTCTTCGTCGTCGTGGTGGTCGACGTCGTCGTCTCCGCGGTCGTGGACGACGATGTCACCTCCGTGGTCGACGACGGCGACGACGTCGGCACGATGCTCAGCGCGTCCTTCACGGCCTCCTTGCGCGGAGGCTGTGTCGCCGGTGACTCGGAGGCGGAGTCCGAGCCCGCCGCCAGCGAGGCGACAGCGGCGAAGACGGTGGCCAGCACCACGCCGGAGGCGGCGAGGACGACCTGGGGTGCACCGCGAAAGAAGCGCGAGCGCGAGTCCGGTTCCGGGCTCTCGTACACGAAGTTTCCCCTGCTCGAAGCGTCAGCGACCGAAGCCCTGGGTCCAGTAGTTGCCACGGGTGTCGAGTCCCACGCCCATGGTGGTGAAGCTGCAGTTCTCGATGTTCTCGCGGTGGCCCTGGCTCTTCATCCACCCGTCCATGACCTCCGCGGCCGTGCGGTAGCCCTGCGCGATGTTCTCGCCGCCGGGCCGCGGGTAGCCGGCTTGCTTCATCCGCACGTCGAAGGTCCTGCCGTCCTGCGACACGTGCGAGAAGTACTTCTTGGTGGCCATGTCGGTGCTGTGCGCCTGGACGGCGGCCGTGATGCGTTCGTCGATCACGAGGGCGTTGCAGCCCTTCGCGGCGCGGGCGTTGTTCACGAGCGCGAGCACGGCCTGCTCCGGCGTCTGACCGGCCGGCGGGGGCGTGTTCGTCGGCGGCTTCGGCGACTCGGGCGGAGTCGTCGTGGTGGTGGGAGCCGCGGACGAAGAAGAGGTGGGCGTTTCCGTCGTCGTCGTGGTGGTGGGAGCGGAGGAGGAAGACGACGAGGGGGTGAGAGTGCCGGGGCCCGCGTTGGTGCCGGACGAGGGCGGTCTGGTGCCGGGTGCCGCCGCGTTGCCCGTGCCGAACTGGTTCGCTGCGTCGGAGCTCTCTTCCTGCGCGGCATTGGTGAAGCTGATGCCGAGAGGGGAGGTACCGCTGAAGGCGAGACCGCCGACACCGGTTGCACCGATCAGCAGGCCGAGTAAGAGGCTGCGGGCACTCACGGGTCGGGACCGTACCACTAATGGGTGACAACCCCGAGTGCGTCATCCGTCACCTTGGGTCACTGCGGGACCATTCGGAGGTGGACGTGCGACTGAACGCCTGGGTGCGTGGACGGGTGCAAGGGGTGGGTTTCCGCTGGTGGACGCGAGCCAGGGCGCTGGAGCTGGGGCTGGTCGGCAGCGCCTCGAACAGGCCGGACGGGCGGGTCGAGGTCGTCGCCGAGGGTCCCCGCGAGAAGTGTGAACAACTGCTGAAAGCTCTCCGTTCGGGTGAAACTCCCGGACACGTCGAGTCGGTGGGTGAACAGTGGTCGGACGTCAGGGGCGACTTGACCGGCTTCGTCGAGCGCTGAACCTTTCCGCTGATGACGGCGTAAAGGGGAGCGTGGACTCCTCGGAAGACGTCCTCGTCCAGCTGTACGACCGCTGGAGGGACCCGCTGCTGCACTACGTGCTGCGGCTGGTCGACGGCGACTACCAGCTGGCGGAGGACGTCGTGCAGGAGACCCTGCTCCGCGCGTGGCGGCACCACGACGAGCTGAAACCGGACGACGCGGCACCGTGGCTCTACACGGTCGCGAAGAACCTGGTGATCTCCGGGTACCGCCGCCGCAACGCGCGTGCGACCGAGGTGCCGCTCGAACCGGTGAACCTGCCGCCGGTCAGCGACCAGGTCGAGCACGTGCTGCAGACGTGGCAGATCGCGTCGGCGCTGAGGGCGCTCACGCCTGAGCACCGGACGGTCGTCATCGAGCTGTACTACCGCCGCCGCACGGTCGCGGAGGCCGCCAAGACGCTCGGCATCCCGCCGGGCACGGTCAAGTCGCGCTGCTTCTACGCGCTGAGGGCGTTGCGCGACGCACTGGAGGAGAGAGGGGTGACCGGGGCGTGAGCTGCCAGCACACCGTCGACGTCGGCGCCTACCTCTTCGGCTCGCTCGACCTCAAGGAACGAGCCGCGTTCGAACGCCACCTCGGCACCTGCGACACCTGCCAGGCCGAGATGCTGCGCCTCGCCCCGCTGCCGGGCCTGCTCGGCCGCCTGACGCTGGACGACGTCGAGAACCTCGACGAGATCCCCTCCTGCCCGCCGCCCGAGCCCCGCTACCAGCGCCGCGTCGCCTTGGTCTGCGCCGCCGTGCTCGTGGCGTTCGCGCTGGCGGGCGGGATCCTGTTCCTGCAGGCACCGCCGCCGCCGACGTGGGCGGCGCACGACCCCGGCACCGGGGTGGACGGCGAGGTCGCGATGGTCTCGAAGTCCTGGGGGACCGAGATGTGGTTCAAGCTCGGCGACGTGAAGCCCGGTGCGCGCTGCAAGGTCATGGTGTTCGACCGGCAGGGGCAACGGGAGATCGGCGGCTGGTGGGGGTCGTCGCACGCCCCTGACGAGCGGATTCCCGGCTCGACGTCGTTCAGGGTCGACCAGATCGACCGCTTGGAGGTGTCGGACGAGAGCGGGCTCCTGGTCACGCTCCGTCCGTGACGGTCCGACCGGCGGTTGACCTGCAAAACGCAGGTCAACCCCTGCCTCCCGCATCCGCCGCAAGCGTTTGGGTACTCTGCCCGGCGTGCATCTCAAGAGCCTGACGCTGAAGGGCTTCAAGTCCTTCGCCTCGGCTACCACGCTGCGCTTCGAGCCCGGCATCAC
Organism: Lentzea sp. NPDC059081; assembly: GCF_042738015.1. Taxonomy (NCBI): domain Bacteria; kingdom Bacillati; phylum Actinomycetota; class Actinomycetes; order Pseudonocardiales; family Pseudonocardiaceae; genus Lentzea; species Lentzea sp. NPDC059081. The sequence goes on along the minus strand of NZ_JBHYGW010000018.1, from coordinate 10,788 downwards.
CTGTGTGGTCGGCCCCAACGGGTCCGGCAAGTCCAACGTGCTCGACGCGCTGCGCTGGGTGATGGGCACGCAGGGTGCCAAGGACCTGCGCGGCGGCAAGATGGAGGACGTCATCTTCGCCGGCACGTCCGGCCGCGCGCCGCTCGGCCGCGCCGAGGTGACGCTCACGATCGACAACGCCGACGGCATGCTGCCGATCGAGTACACCGAGGTGTCGATCACCCGCCGGATGTTCCGCGAGGGCGCCACCGAGTACGAGATCAACGGCAACTCGTGCCGCCTGATGGACATCCAGGAGCTGCTGTCCGACTCCGGCATCGGCCGCGAGATGCACGTGATCGTCGGTCAGGGCCAGCTCGCCGCGATCCTCGAGTCCAAGCCGGAGGAACGCCGCGCCTTCATCGAGGAGGCCGCCGGCGTCCTGAAGCACCGCAAGCGCAAGGAAAAGGCGCTGCGCAAGCTCGAGGCGATGCAGGCCAACCTGACCCGCCTCACCGACCTCACCACCGAGCTGCGCCGCCAGCTCAAGCCGCTCGGCAAGCAGGCCGAGATCGCCCGGCGCGCCCAGGTCGTGCAGTCCGAGCTGCGGGACTCGAAGCTCCGCCTGCTCGCCGACGACCTCGTGACGCAGCGCGCGGCGATCCAGCAGGAGGAGCACGACGAGGCGAAGGCCCGCGAGCGCCGCGCCGAGGTCGAGAAGTCGTTGCAGGCGGCGCAGTACCAGCAGAACGAGCTGGAGGAGCGGGTCGCCGCCGACTCGCCGAAGCTGCAGGCCGCGCAGGACACCTGGTACCGGCTGTCCGCTCTGGAGGAACGTCTGCGCGGCACGGTCCGGCTCGCGGCCGAACGCGCGCGGCACCTGTCCGACGTCGTGGACGCGCCGAGCCGCGGCCGTGACCCCGACGACCTCGACCGCGAGGCCGAGGAGACCGCCGAGATGGAGCTGGAGCTCCAGGAGGGCGTGACCGAGGCGCGCATCGCGCTCGCGGAGGCCGTGGAGACGCGGTCCGAGCTGGAGCGCATGGTCTCGCAGGCGGAGAAGGCGCACATCGCCGCCGTCCGCGCGATCGCCGACCGCCGGGAAGGCCTCGCCAGGCTCTCCGGTCAGGTGGAGGCGTTGCGCAGCAAGACGAACGCCACCGCCGAGGAGATCGAACGGCTCACCGTCACGCTCACCGAGGCCACCGAACGCGTCGAGTTCGCGACGATGGAGCTCGAAGAGGCCCGCGCGATCACCGGCACCGAGGACGAGGACGACCACGGCCTCGACGAACGCCACCGCCAGGCCGTGCAGACCAACGACTCGGCGCGGCAACGGGTCGAGGAGCTGGTCAAGGCCGAACGCACCGCCGAACGCGACATCGCGTCGTGGCGTGCGCGCGTTGACGCGCTCTCGCTCGGTTTGACCCGCAAGGACGGCGCGGGCGCGTTGCTCGCGTCGGACGTGCCCGGCCTGCTCGGATCCGTGGCCGCGCTGCTCACCGTCGAGCCCGGCTTCGAGGTGGCACTGGCCGCCGCGCTCGGCCCGATCGCCGACGCCGTCGCGGTGTCGTCGGGCGACGGCGCGTTGCAGGCGCTGAAGTTGTTGAAGGAGAAGGACGCCGGACGCGCCGGCGTGCTGATCGGCTCCTACGGGTCCACTGTGGACACCAGCGGGTGGGGTCACCTCCCGCACGGTGCGCGGTGGGCGATCGACGTCGTGCACGCGCCCGAGGCGTTGCGTCCGGCGCTCGCCCGCGCGCTGGATCGCCTTGCCGTGGTGGAGGACCTGGACACGGCGGCCCGCCTGGACGTCCGCGCGGTGACCCGCGAGGGCGACCTCTTCGGCACGGACTGGGCCATCGGCGGCTCGGGTGCGCAGGGCCAGAGCGTGATCGAGGTCCAGGCCGCCGTCGACGAGGCGCAGGAGCAGCTGGCGACCGCGGAACGCGCCCTGGAGCACGCTTCGGCCGCTCTGGAGGGCGCCCGCGCCGAGCAGCAGGCCCGCCGCAAGGTGCTCGACGCGGTCAAGGAGGCCATGCAGGAGGCCAAGGTCCGCCAGGCCCGCTCCGGCGAGCGGCTGAACCGGATGGTCGCCGCGGTGCGGTCCGCCGAGGCCGAGGTCACCCGCATCAGCGGGCAGCGCGGCAAGGTCGAGCAGTCCCGCGAGGAGGCCCTGCTCAAGCTGGGCGAGCTCGAGGAACGGCTGCTGATGGCCGAGGAGGAGCAGACCCTCGAGGACGAGCCGGACACCGAGCAGCGCGACGAACTGGCCGCGGAGCTCGCTCAGGCGCGTCAGGGCGAGATGGACGCACGGCTCGTGCAGCGCACCGCCGAGGAGCGCGCGCGTGCGGTGCAGGGCAAGGCAGACGGACTACGTCGTGCCGCCCGCGCCGAGCGCGAAGCACGCGAACGCCACGCACGCGCCACTGCACACCGTGCGCGCGGTGCGGTGGTCGCGAAGGCCGTGGTGCGCGGTGGTGAGCAGGCGTTGGAGCGCATCGAGCTCTCGCTGTCCCGCGCCGCCCGTGAACGCGACCAGGCCCAGGAACGCCGCACGCAGCACGAGCTCCTGCTGACCCAGGTGCGCAACCTCGTCCGCGAGATGTCCGGCGAGCTGGAGAAGCTCGTCGACGCCGTGCACCGCGACGAGGTGCTGCGCGCCGAGCAGCGGATGCGCATCGAGCAGCTCGAGACCAAGATCTCCGAGGACTTCGGCATCGGCCTCGACGACCTCGTGAACGAGTACGGCCCCGACCAGCCCGTGCCCGCCTCCGCGGCGGAGCTGGCCGAGTACCAGGCGGCGAAGGAACGCGGCGAGCAGGTCACCGAGCCGCAGCCGATGCCGTACGACCGCGACACGCAGGCCCGTCGTGCCAAGCGCGCCGAGCGCGACCTGTCGTTGCTGGGCAAGGTGAACCCGCTCGCGCTGGAGGAGTTCGCCGCGCTGGAGGAGCGCTACAAGTTCCTCTCCACGCAACTGGAGGACATCAAGGACACCCGCCGCGACCTGCTGACCGTCGTGAAGGAGGTCGACGACAAGATCCTGGAGGTCTTCACGTCGGCCTACGAGGACGTCGCCCGCGAGTTCGAGATCGTCTTCAAGGTCCTGTTCCCCGGCGGCGACGGCCGGCTGGTGCTGACCGAGCCCGAGGACATGCTGACCACCGGCATCGAGCTGGAGGCCCGCCCGCCCGGCAAGAAGGTCAAGCGCCTGTCGTTGCTCTCCGGTGGCGAGAAGTCGCTGGCGGCCGTGGCGATGCTGGTCGCGATCTTCCGCGCCCGCCCCTCACCGTTCTACGTGATGGACGAGGTCGAGGCGGCGCTGGACGACACGAACCTGCACCGGCTGATCGGCCTGTTCCAGCAGCTCCGCGACCGCTCGCAGCTGCTGATCATCACGCACCAGAAGCCCACCATGGAGATCGCGGACGCGCTGTACGGCGTCTCGATGCGCGGTGACGGCATCTCGCAGGTGATCTCGCAGCGGCTGCGGTCCACCGCCGACGAGCCCGCGCGTGCGGCGGAGGCCGTGCCCGAGCCGGAACCGGCGGACGTCGAGGCCTGAGGGGCGGCCGGAGCAGGTGCCTGGGGGGCTGAACCGGCTCCAGCCGCTGTCTCTAGGGCCGCGCCGGCGCGGCGAACCTCCTCCGTTGCGGAGAAAGATCCCCCGGACGCCGCGCTGACGCAGCCTGGCGCCGCAGAGGTGGGGACCCCCAGTCACACCCCACCGCTTCACGTGCGCGGTGCCACTGTGCCCGACCGGGCTTGTGAAAACCTTGTACCGCCAGGTCAGCGACCGGTGGCGTCCAGCTGCGCCGCCTCGTCGGGCGTCGGCGCGGTGCCGCCGAGGTGCCGCGGCGCCCACCACGCGCCCTGCTCGGTCGGGTACCCGGCCTGGGCGGTGTCGAGCAGGTCCTGCAGGCGCTGCCGCAGCAGAGCGTCACCGGAGTCGCCGGGTGAGGCCTCGAACGGCTCGCCGATGAGGATCGTGATCGGCACGTGGCGTTGGGTCAGGTCCTTGGGACGGCCCTTGGTCCAGAGTCGTTGAGTGCCCCACAACGCCATGGGGACGATCGGGACGCCGGCCTCGTGCGCGAGCCGGTTCGCGCCGGACTTGATGTCCTTGACCGTGAACGACCGGCTGATGGTGGCCTCGGGGAAGATCCCGACCAGCTCGCCGGTGCGGAGCGCGGACAGGGCCTGCTGGTAGGAGGCCTGGCCCGCGCTCCGGTCGACGGGGATGTGGTGCATGCCGCGCATGAGCGGGCCTGCGATCTTGTTGGCGAAGATCTCGTGCTTCGCCATGAACCGCGTGAGGCGCCCCGACGGGCGCGCACCGTAGCCCGCGAAGATGAAGTCGAGGTAGCTGACGTGGTTGGACGCCAGCACCGCTCCACCCGTGCGGGGGACGTGGTGCGCCCCTTCGATGGTGATCCGCAGGTCGAGCACCTTGAACATGAGCTTCGCTGCGGCGATCACCGGGGGATATACGCGATCCGACATGCTTCCGAACGGTAGCCGGAAAAGCTACTGGCCGGTAGCGGCCCCTTCGTGTTCTCGCATGACCTTGGGCACGCCCGCCAGGTCCTCGTCGTTGCACAGCAACTTGAGGTCGTAGTACGGGTTGCCGTGGGTGTCGTCGTAGTCGAGATGAACTGCGATGACGTCCACGGGCTCGCCCAGCCACTCCTGGGTCTGCCGCAGCCAGGTGGCGGCACGTTCCAGCGCGGTGGGCAGATCATCGTCTCGGAATTCGACCGGCCGGTACGGAACACCCTGGACACCGTCCCGGTTGTTCGACGGCAGCGGCAGGTCGACGGCCACCCCGGATTCGTTGAGATCGAGTTGGATCGTTTCCTCACTCACCGTAGAAGAGTCCCCCACCCTCACCAGCCCTGCAAGCCCGAATCTGGGTGTCGTCCCGCGATCGTGAGGGGCATACCAGTGCCGGGGTGCCCGCCGGTGTGAGTGTTGTCTCCCGCGCCTACGAGGAGCGCTTGAGGAACGCGATGTCCCGTTTCACCTTCGTGATCCGGTCGTGGGTCGGCATCAGCACGTGCGACAGGGCCGCCAGCAACCGCTCCAGCTCCTCGGCCGCGCCCTCCGCGTCACCGGACTGGTAGCGCAGGTTCGCGAGCAGCTGGCGCGTCTCCAGCGTGTCGTCGTGCTGCGGGCCGAGCACGCGGACCTGGTCGCGCAGCAGTGGTTCGCAGGCGCCGATGGCCTTGCTGAACTGCCGCGCCGCGCCGAGGACCCGCGCGAGGTTCAGCCGCGCGGAGAGCGTCTGGAGATCATCCGCGCCGGCCGCCGCCGTGCGTTCCTTCACGAGCGCCCTGAACTCGGAGATCGCTCCGCGGAAGTCGCCCGCGTGCGCCTTGGACTCCGCCAGTGCGGTGCGGTCGGGGTGGTCTGCGGCGGTGGACATCCCCGCCATTTTACGCCAGCCGGGGCGCCTGCCCGCCGGCGTCTCAGCCCGCCCGAAAACTCCCTCGCTTCGAACGGCCGTGCGAGCAACCATTCCTCCTATGTACGACATCCGTTTCGCCGAACCTGGCGACCTCGGCGCCACGATGGCGCTGCTGGTCCGGCTCCAGGCCGACAAGGCGCACCACATCGGGTACCTCGGTGAGACAGTCGACGAGCTCCGCGCGGAGCTCGGCGAGTTCGAGCCCAGCTGGGCCGACTGCACGGTGGTCGCCGTCGACGCCGACGACAACATCACCGGCATGCTCAGCGTGGAGGTCGACGCCGAGCTGAACCGCGCGTGGCTGCACGGCCCGTTCGTCGACGTCCCGGTCAACCACCCGGCGGGCAGCCGCATCTGGGACCAGACCGCCGACGCGATGTTCCGGCGCGCCGCTGAGCTCCTCACCGGCGTCACCGACCTCGAGCTCTACGGCCACACCGCCCACCGGCGGCTGGCCGCGTTCGCCGAACGGCACGGCTTCTCGGCCGGCAAGGCGAGCGCCATCCACATCCTCGACAACGGGGACCTGCGCACGTTGCTGTTGCGGGACGCCAAGTGCCCCAGCGAGCGCGAGATGCGCGTCCTTCCGACCGACAAGTTCGTGCACGAGGCCGTTGCCGTGTTGCACGAGCGATGTTTCCCGCGGACGTACTTGTCCGGCAAGCAACTCGTCGAGTCCGATCCGGCCACCCGCACGGTCGTCGTCGCCATGGACGGCCAGCGCGTGCTCGGCTACGCGGCCGGCAAAGCCCAGCCCGAGGAGTACTACGTCGACTTCGTGGCCGTCGAGCCCGACGTGCGGGGTCAGGGCGTGGGCGCCGCTCTCATCACCGAGCTGCTGTGGAAACTCGCGGCGGACCACGGTGCGAGACCGCAGGCCGCCGCGTCCATCTACTCGGGCAACGAGTCTTCGCAGAACATGTTCGCCCGGCTAGGCTTCCGTCTTCACATCGAGCTCATCTCCTACCGGCACCCCGCGTGAGTGCCGCAGTGACAGCAACCCGCCCACGAGCAGGGTGACCGCCACCCCCAGGGGCGTGTTCCACCAGCCGGTCAGGGTCTTCCGCGTGGCGTCGGCCTTCGCGAAGTCGATCGTCGGCGTGCTGCCGACGAACTTGACCCCGAGGATCACGAAGCCGACGACGAGCACGGTCGCCACGAACGCGATGATCGCGTCCACCTGCGTGACGCGCCGGAAGATCAGGCCGAGGAGGAAGGCCCCGAGCAGCGCGCCGTAGGTGTAGCCGGCGATGCCGAGCGCCTGCACCACGATCGGGTCCGCCGTGGTCGCGTTCGAGGAGGCGAACAGACCCGCGCAGACGATCAGCAGACCCGCCCACACCAGGGTCCAGATCCGGCCGTGGCGCAGGCGTTCCTCGTCGGTCATCGGGGTCTTGCGGATGCGTTCGTAGACGTCCGTCACCGTGCTGGAGGCCAAGGCGCCCAACGACGACGACAGCGCGGCCGCGAGGATGCCGGCGATCACGAACCCGGACAGGCCGCTCGGCAGGTCGTTGACGATGAAGTGGGCGAAGAGCTCGTCCTTGTTGTTCAGGCCCAGGTCCTTCACCGGATCGACGCCGGCGTAGAACGCCCACATCATCACGCCGATGAACAGGAAGAACGCGAACTGCAGGAACACGACGAACCCGGAGGCGATCAACGCCTTCTGCGCCGACTTCACGTCCCGCGTGGCCATGAGCCGCTGCACGATCAGCTGGTCCGCGCCGTGCGAGGCCATCGACAGCAGCGCACCGCCGAAGAACGCCGCGACGAACGGGTAGGCGCCCGTCAGCGGGGACGAGGTGAAGTCGAAGAGCTGGAACTTGTTGACGTCGGAGGCCTTCGCGAACCAGCCGTCGGGCAGCTGACCGGCCAGCACCCAGATCACCACGACGCCGCCGAGGACGTACCAGAGCATCTGGATCGCGTCGACCCACACGACGGCACGCGCGCCGCCGAAGAAGCTGTAGAACACCATCGCGATGCCGAGCGCCACCACGATCGCCCAGTACGAGGCGGTGATCCCGTACTCGGCCAGCACGACCTTGATCGGGATCGCCGTCGCGAACAGCCGGATGCCGTCCGCGAGCAGGCGGGTGAAGAGGAACGTCACCGACGCCGTGGCGCGCATGCCGTCGCCGTACCGCTTGCCCAGGAACGCGTACGCCGTGACGAGGTCACCGGCGATGTAGCGGGGCAGCAGCACGAAGCTGACGATGATCCGGCCGACGATGTAGCCCAGCGCGAGCGTCAGGTACGTCATGCCGCCCTGCGCCGGTGTCGCCATGTACGCGATCACCGGCACGCTCAGCACGGTCAGCGTCGAGGTCTCCGCGGACACCACGGACAGGCACACGACCCACCACGAGATGCGCTTCTCGCTGACGAAGTAGTCGGTGGACGACTTCTGCCTGCCGCCGATCGCCATGCCGATCAACGGCATGCCGACGAGGAACAGGGCGATGATCGCGAGGTCTAGTGCGCGCACTTCGGTTCCCCCACTTTCAGCTTGGTCACTGCGGTCGTGACGGGCTCCGGCAGCCGCAACGGCCCGGCGCCGGGCGTGATGCTGCCGAGCAGCCGCGGGCCGGACGCACCGGTCGCGGACGGCGTGTTGCCCGGAACCCCTTGCCACGTCAGGAATCCGAGCAGCGCGGCGAGGTAGGCCTCCTTGCCGTCGCGCGGCAGGCCCAGCGAGTCGCTGATCGTCAACGGGATCGGGTCGAGCGCCTTCGTCAGCGCCTCGACGAGCACGGGGTTGCGCATGCCGCCGCCGGACGCGATGACGGTGCTCGCGTCGTGGGCCCGGCAGGCGTCCGCGATGGTGCGGGCGGTCAGTTCGGTGAGCGTGCGGACCATGTCCTCGGCCGGGACCGTGGGGAAGCCCTGGAGGTAGCCGGCGTTGAAGAGCTCCTTGCCCGTCGACTTGGGCCACGGCTTCGAGTAGTACGGGTCGGCGAGGAGCTTCTTGAGGATGTCCTCGCGGACGTTCCCGCGCCGGGCGAACTCACCGTCGGTGTCCTGCCGGCGCCGGCCGTCGGAGACGACCTCCATGACGGCGTCCATCAGCGCGTTGCCGGGACCTGTGTCGTAGGCGATCGGCGTGCTGCCCGGCCGGACGACGGTGATGTTCGCGATGCCGCCGATGTTCAAGGCGATAGCGGGCTCGTCCCCGGCCAGCCAGAGCGCGTCGAGCGTGGACGCGAGCGGCGCGCCGTGCCCACCCGCGGCGACGTCGCGCACCCGCAGGTCGGCGACGACGGGCAGGCCGGTCCGTTCGGCGATCCACGCGGGCTGGCCGAGCTGCAACGTGCCGAGGCACTCGCCGTCCTGCACCTCGTGGTGGACGGTCTGGCCGAGCGAGGAGATCAGGTCCGCCGGCAGGTACCCGGCGGCGACTTCGCCGAAAGCCTGCCCGAGCGAGGTGTCGAAGGAGCACACTTCGGCGAGGGACCGCGGTACCGCGAGCAGGTCCTGGGGGAACGGGTGCTCGGCGCACTGCACCGGTACGAGCTCGACGACGTCGCCGTGGATCGACAGGTCGGCGACGGCGACGTCGATGCCGTCCATCGACGTGCCGGAAATCAGTCCGATCACCCTCACGACGTGAGGTCTATTCCACACCGCAGCCGGGCGCAAGAGCTTTGGTGAAATCTTCGCCTAAATGAGCAGTACATGGTTGAGGGATCACATGCGGGCCTGTGAAACCATGGTCCCGTGTCGACGTCCTCCCTTGTCCTGATCCTCGTCGTCGTGGCGGTCGTGCTGATCGCCGCGCTGGTGACCGGCGTGGTGCTGACGCGTCGCCGTCGCATCAGCCTGACCCAGAAGGAGGAGTCCCCCCGCCCCGGCTCGTACCAGGCCTCGTCCGGGATCTCCCTGACGCCGGCCGCACCCGACGCGCCCGTCGTCGAGGCGGTGGCGGTGTCCGAGGTCGCGGTGGCGCACCCGGTCGAGCACCCGGTTGCCGACCGGACCGAGGTGGACGGGCAGCCGGGGGTCGGCGACGACGCCTCGGTGCCGCGGGACTCGGTCAAGCGCGGGTTCGTCGAGGTCGACCTGCCGGTCGAGGCCTCCGAGGTCGAGGAGATCGAGCCGACCGCCGGTCGTCTCGAGCGTCTGCGCGGGAAGCTGTCGAAGTCCCGGAACGCGTTCGGGACCTCGTTGCTGGGACTGCTCGGCGCCGGCGACCTCGACGAGGACTCCTGGCAGGACGTCGAGGACACGCTGCTGATCGCCGACCTCGGGGCTGCGCTGACGACCGAGATCGTGGAGACCTTGCGGTCCCGGATCGCTTCGTCCGGCGTGCGGACCGAGGCTGAGGCTTCTGCTCTGCTGCGGTCTGTGCTGGTTGATGCGCTCGAGCCGCGGATGGACCGGTCCTTGAAGGCACTGCCGCATTCCGGCAAGCCCGCGGTTCTGCTCGTCGTCGGGGTCAACGGCGTTGGCAAGACCACCACCACCGGCAAGCTCGCCCGTGTTCTGGTTGCTGATGGGCGCACTGTGTTGCTGGGGGCTGCCGACACGTTCCGTGCTGCTGCCGCCGACCAGCTGGAGACCTGGGGCAAGCGGGTTGGTGCGGAGACCGTTCGTGGGCCTGAGGGTGGGGACCCGGCCTCCGTTGCCTTTGATGCTGTGAAGCGCGGGATGGACGCCGGGGTCGACACCGTTTTGATCGACACGGCTGGGCGGTTGCACACCAAGGTCGGGCTCATGGATGAGCTCGGCAAGGTGAAGCGGGTGGTGGAGAAGCAGGCTGTCGTCGATGAGGTTCTGCTGGTTTTGGACGCGACCACCGGGCAGAACGGGTTGACTCAGGCTCGGGTCTTCGCTGAGCAGGTTGCTATTACCGGGATTGTGCTGACGAAGCTGGACGGGACTGCCAAGGGTGGGATCGTTTTTCAGGTTCAGCGCGAGTTGGGGGTGCCGGTGAAGCTCGTCGGGCTTGGGGAGGGGGCGGACCACCTGGCTCCGTTCGAGCCTTCGGCGTTTGTGGATGCCTTGCTTGGCTGATCTTGTCGGGGGGTCTGAGGTCGGGTTGATCAGGGGGTCTCGTTTTGGGGGGACGCCTGCGTCAGCTTGCGTTTTCCTTGTTTTGTTGCGTTCTTCTGGGTGCGTCCCCCTGTTGCGGGCGGGCTGCTTGCGTTGCGTGCTTCCCCTCAGGGGCTCTGCCCCCGAACCCCCGGCAATCTGATCGGGGGCCCAGCGCCACTCGCGGGTTGATGGCACGCCTGTTGCTTTGGGCGGCTTGCTGTTTCGTAGTTTGGTTGCGTTGAGGTGGGGTCCCGTCACGAGTCGCACCAGGAGCTGGCCACAACGAGGTAGGGGTGTCAACC
>NZ_JBHYGW010000017.1:131057-179356 GCF_042738015.1 Lentzea sp. NPDC059081 | reverse complement strand
TCCCCCCCCCTGGATTGGCTGGGGAAAAGGGTTGTTTTCACGCCTCTACACAGGGCTGGGAACAACTCGCTGATGGGAGGCTGGGGGTCGTTTTGGCGCCAATGGGGATCTGGCGCGAACGCGACCTCACGGGGGGTCCTTGGTAGTTCCAGCGTGGTCGCCATTGGTGGTTCCGTGACTGTTCCAGCGTGGTCGCCATTGCGGTCAGTTTCCTGTTCCAGCGTGGTCATGCACCTCGGACGAAGCGTTGGGGTTCATCGCCGCTGCGCGACGATCGCGATTGGGTTCACCGCTACCCATCGGCGCAAGGTCTGACTGCTCGCCTTCGGCATCGCTTGGGGCCTCGGCTTCGCCGTTGGCAGTGTGTCGCCTCGGCTTCGCCATTGGCGTGCCGCCTCCGAGCCGTTCTCGCGACCGTGCTCGGTCCGCTAGGTTCTTCGCGAGGCTCCGGAAGACCTAGGAGGGTTCGTGGAGTTGCGAGTTCGGGACGGCCGCGCCGTGCTCGCCGGGGAGGACGAGTCCGGTGAGCGCGAGGTCGACCCGCACAGCCTGCCGTTGGGTGCTGATCTTGCCGAGGCGTTGCACGAGTGGGCGAAGGTCGCGGATGCCGTCGTGCGCACCGAGACGCCTGCTGACGGGGTGGCCAACGCGTTGGTTGCCCGGCGGGGCAAGCAGCTTGCCGGGCGGATCGCTGCTGTCATGAACTCGCCGGTGCTCTACACCGATCCGGTGAGTGGGGAGCTGGTGAGTGTCGAGGCGCCTGACTCGCCTGCTGTGGCTGGGCCGGAGCCCGCCGAGTTGGTCGGTGAGGAGGAGGTTGCCGAGCCCACGCCTTGGGGGACTGGGCTCACGGTCAGCTTCATCACGGCTTCGATCGTCACGGTGACCGTGGTGTCGTTGTCGCTTGGGCTCGGGGAGACCAGTCGGTGGCTGGCTCTGGTCGCGAACGTGCTCGTGGTGGGTGGGCTGGCGCCGTCGGTGTGGCTCGGGCGCAAGGTGCCGGTGTGGCGGTGGGTCGCCTATGGCGTGGTGGCCGGGGTGTTGGTGGCCTGGCTCGCGTTGATCCTCACGTTGCTCCAGGCCTGACCCTGATCCGAAGGTTTCAGAGCAGGGCGTAGAAGGCCACGGCGCCTGCTGTTGCCACGTTGAGGGAGTCCACGCCGGACGACATGGGGATGCGCACGGCCAGGTCGGCGGCGTTGATGGCCTCGTCGGTGAGGCCGGGGCCTTCCGAGCCCAGCAGGACGGCTACTCGGTTGCCGCGCAAATTGGCATCTGCAAGATGCAGGGCGGTGGGGCGCGGGGTCAGTGCGGCAACTGTGAAACCCTTGTTGCGCAACAAGTTCAGCGCCGAAGGCCACGCATCCGTGGTAGCGAACGGCACGCGCAGGACGTGGCCCATCGAGACCCGCACGCTGCGCCGGTAGAGCGGGTCGCTGCAGCCAGGGCCCAGGATGACGCCGTCCACGCCCAGGGCAGCGGCGTTGCGGAAGATCGAGCCCAGGTTCTCGTGGTCGCCCACGCCCTCCAGGACGGCCAGGCGGGTGGAGCGGTCTGCCAGGTCGTCGAACGACACGGCCGGAGCTCGGTCGGCGGCGGCCAGTACACCCCGGTTCAAGTGGAACCCCACGACCGACGCCATAACCTCTGCTGACGTCACGTAAGCGGGAACGTCCAGGTCAGAAAGGTCCAGCGCCTCGATCCTCCGCCTCACCCCGAGCAGCCCGCGCACCGGGTACGGCGACGCCAGCAGACGTTCCACGACCACCACGCCCTCGGCGATCACGAGGCCGCGGCCGCCGGGGCGGTCGGGCCTGCGGTCGGCCGTCGAGAGGTCGCGGAAGTCGTCCAGCCGCGCGTCCGACGGGTCGTCGATCTCGATCACTTTCGCCACGCCGGAAGTTTCGCATCCGGGCCGGGGTGGAACAGGCGAGGTAGTCCGGAGGGCGGAACCTCACGCGCCCGACCAGCGGATGATCGCTGGTTGTTACCTCTGCGTGACAGAGAGCACCGTTTTGGGCGATGTAAACGAGGTTTCGCCTGTGTCACTTTTGGCGTTCCGCCTGCCCGCGCCCACCGGCGCCGAGCGAAGGGGTAGCGGCATGGGAAGTGAAGTGTCCAGCCGCACGTTCACCAGAGACGATCGCCAGCGTTATCGCGAGAAGATGCAGCGGAGTCTCGACGCATTGGCCACGATGTTGGCCGAAGACACGTTTTCCTTTCCCCGTCGGCAGATGGGACTCGAGATCGAGCTCAACCTCGTCGACGACGCGATGCGTCCGGCGATGACGAACTCGGAGGTGCTCGAGAAGATCGACGATCCCTCCTACACGCTGGAGCTGGGACAGCAGAACCTGGAGATCAACGTCCCGCCGCGCGAGCTGGCGGGAGGTGAGATGCTTGGCCTGGAAGAGGAACTGCGCCAGTCGCTCGACAACGCGGACTCGAAGGCCAACGACGTCGGCGCCAACCTCGCCATGATCGGCGTGCTGCCCACGTTGCGGGAGCGGCACTTCGACCGCAAATGGCTCTCCGAGAGCCCGCGGTACGCGCTCCTCAACGACACCATCTTCAAGGCCAGGGGCGAGGAGATGGTGCTGCGCATGGAGGGTCCGGCGATGCCGGGCAGAGGTCCGGAGAAGCTGCTGAGCTACGCGGAGTCGATTCTCCCTGAGGCGGCTTGCACCTCGGTGCAGCTGCACCTGCAGGTCGAGCCCACGAACTTCGCCTCGCACTGGAACGCCGCGCAGTGCCTGGCGGGCGTCCAGGTCGCGATCGCCGCGAACTCCGCTTTCCTGCTGGGGAAGGCGCTCTGGCACGAGACGCGCATCCCGTTGTTCGAGCAGGCCACCGACACCCGTCCGGACGAGCTGAAGAACCAGGGCGTCCGGCCGCGCGTGTGGTTCGGTGAACGCTGGATCACGTCGATCTTCGACCTGTTCGAGGAGAACGTGCGCTACTTCCCCAGCCTGCTGCCCGAAACCGACGACGAGGACCCGTTGGAGGTGCTCGAAGCCGGTGGCGCGCCTCGTCTTTCGGAGCTGCGGCTGCACAACGGCACGATCTGGCGCTGGAACCGGCCCGTCTACGACGTCGTCGACGGGGTGCCGCACCTGCGCGTCGAGAACCGCGTCCTGCCCGCCGGACCGACGGTGCTGGACACGATGGCCAACGCCGCGTTCTTCTACGGCGCCCAGCGCGCCCTCACCTCCCAGGAACGTCCACTGTGGACCCAGATGTCGTTCCAGGCGGCGGAGGAGAACCTCTACACCGGTGCGCGGCACGGGATGAACGCCCAGCTGTACTGGCCGGGCATCGGCTGGATCCCGCCGGACGAGCTGGTGCTGCGCCGGCTGCTGCCGATGGCGCACGACGGCCTGCGCGACTGCGGTGTCTCCGACGAGGCCCGCGAGCGCTACCTCGGCGTGATCGAGCAGCGGTGCCTCGCGCGGCGCACGGGATCGTCGTGGCAACGGGAAACCGTTGCACTGCTGGAGGAACGGGGTCTGTCGCGGGACGCGGCGCTCTCCGGGATGCTCAAGCGGTACATGGAGCTCATGCACGCGGGCGAACCCGTGCACACCTGGCACATCGGCTGACGTCTCAGCCACCGGCTCCCGCGAGGAACTCCTGCCAGACGGCCCTGGACAGGCCGGCGTCAACGGCGCCGCCGGCCTGGTCCACGAACACCGCGACCGAGAGCGCGGGGGTGTAGCTCACCGCCCACGGAGCCGCGTCCGGCACGCACGCGGTGCCGTTGCACCCGTTCTGCTCCTTGAGCCGCGCGGTGATCCGTTCCGCGACCGCCTTGTCCGTCGTGACCGCGACGACCTCGACCGCCTTGTACAGCACCGCCCCGTCGCGGGCGGTCACCGAGGTGACGAAGTGCGTCCTGCGCTCTTCTCCTCCGGAGGCCAGGCCCGCGAAGAGGCTGCTCAGCTCGAGCGGCTGCATCTTCGCCTGCACCGGGTTCGGCGAGGCCGCCTCCGCGAGTGGCCGCGCGACCACCGGTCCCAGGTCCTGGACCTCACCGCCCGCCAGGTCGTGGGTGCGGCTGAGGCTCAGGTACACGCGCACGCCGCCCGACGCCGGGTCGACCGCCGTCACGGCAGCTCCCCGTTGCAGCGGTGCGACCAGCCTGCCGACCACCGCGGCGGCCGCGGCCTGCGCCTTCACGTCGAGCGTCGTGCGCACCACGGCGCCGGTCCGCTCCAGCTGTTCGAGGGGCATCCCCGACTCACCGAGTTCCTTGACGACCCGGCGCACCTCGCTCGACGGCGGCCGGCCGTCCCAGCTGCCCCACATCCGCGAGCCGTCCGCGTACTCCAGGACGGCTTCCCTCGGCTGCTCCGGCGGCTGCGGCGCGGGCGGTGGAGGGCCGGGCCTCAGCCACACCACCGCGCCCACGAGCAGTGCGACCAGCACGAGCGCGCCGAAGTTCGGCAGAAATCGCCTCACAGCTCCCCCCAGAGCTACAAACTGTCCGAGGGAACCAATCTAGCGGCGGCGTCCAGACTTCAGCGGCGCCACGTCCGCGCCGTCGTGGGAGATACGGCACTCGTCCGGCGTCACGGCCTCGACGGCCAGCGTCAGCTCGCCCTTCACGCCCGTGTAGATCGACTCGCCGCGCGAGGCCAGTGACGCGTGCACGCGGTTCGAGTCGGTGAAGTCGCGTTCGTCCTTCACCCGCTTCTTGCCGGTCTCCTCCGGACGGGTGGCGCTGCGGAGGTTGACCTCCAGCCACGCCGCGACCTCGGCCGGCGAGGTCAGCACTTCCTCAGGGGTGCGTTCGAGGCGGACCTGCCGAGGAGAGGCGTGGTCGAGCGACGTGTGCTCCACATAGGCGTGCCAGTGGGTGTTGCGCAGTGACCAGGTCTGTTCGACCGGCCAGTCCTCCTCGGTGGTCATGACTCATATCTTCCACCCTTTACGCGAGGAAACGTGAGGAGGTCACCGACGTTGATCTCGTGATCCACCCGCACGGCCGATGCGAGCCTCCGATCGTGTGTGACCAGCAACAACGTGCCTTCGTAATTCTCCAACGCTTGTTCCAGTTGTTCGATCGCCGGCAGATCGAGATGATTCGTGGGTTCGTCCAGAACCAAACAAGTCGTGCCGCGCGCCTGGAGCAACGCCAATCCCGCGCGCGTCCGTTCGCCGGGGGACAGCTCGCGGGCCGGCCGCAGCACGGTGTCGGCGCCGAGCCGGAACTTCGCCAGCAACGTGCGCACCTCCACGTCCGGCAGCCCGGTCGCGCCGGCCACGATCCGCAACGCCGAGTCGTCGCTCGCGAACTCCGCCCGCAGCTGGTCGACCTCGCCGGCCACGACGCCCGGCCCGGTCGAGCGGTCGCCGGAGACGAGCGGGATCCGGCCCAGCAGCGCGCCGAGCAACGTCGACTTGCCGGAGCCGTTCGGGCCGCTGATCCGCCACCGCTCGCCCGCGCCGATCGTGAGGTCGACCGGCCCGAGGGTCACGTCACCGCGGCTGACCACGGCCTGGCGCAACGTGAACGCCACCGCGCTGCCACGCCCCGCCGACGGCAGGGTGAGCCGCAGCTGCCACGCCTCGCGCGGTTCCTCGACCTCCTCCAGCCGGGCGAGCTGACGGTCCACAACGGACGCCTTGGCGCTGAGGTTCTCGGCCGACTGGGCGCGGCCGGCTCGGACGTTCTTGTCCGGCTCCTCCCTGCGCGCCTTGGTGCTGTTCGCCCGGTGCACGCCCTGCCGCGACCACTCCTTGACCTGCCGGCTGCGCTGCGTCAACGAGTCGCGCTTGGCCGCGTACGCGTCGTACTCCTCCTGCGCGCGACGGCCGGCGTTCGCCCTCTCCTCGACGTAGGCGTCCCAGCCGCCGCCGAACACCGTGAGGTGGTGCGAGAACTCGTCGAGCTCGGCGATCGCGGTCGTGGTGCGCGCCAGGAACTCCCGGTCGTGGCTCACCAGCACGATCGCGCCAGGCCAGGCGGTGACGTGGGACTCCAGCAGGTCGAGGCCCGCGGTGTCGAGGTCGTTGGTCGGCTCGTCGAGCAGCAGCACGTCCGCGCGCGTCAGCAACACCGCCGCGAGCCGCAGCCGCGCCTGCTGCCCACCGGACAGCTCGTCGGACGCACGCCCGTCGAGCAGGTCCGCGGGCAGGCCGAGCCGGTCGCAGACGGCGTCCGCGCGGTCGTCGAAGTCACCGGCACCGATCGCGGTCCAGTGGTCGAACGCCTCCGGGTAGTCCTGCCCGCCGCCCTCGCCCAGCGCCTCCGCGGCCTCCTGCAGCCACCGCTCGGCCTCGGCCACGCCGGTGCGCCGCGCGAGGTGGTCCCGCAACGACTCCCCTGCGCGGTGGACGGTCTCCTGGGTCAGGTGCGCGACGGTTCCGGTGCGTGAGACAGCACCCGTCTCAGGTTGCAGCTCACCGGCGAGCAGCCGCAGCAGCGTGGACTTGCCGACGCCGTTGGGCGCGATCAGACCGACGCGGTCACCAGGCGAAACATCGAGATCAACCTCCGAGATCACGGTCCTCGGACCGAACGACAGCGACATGTTCCTGGCTGTCAGCACGGACACGTCTTCGAACTTACGTCCGTCCGCAACTGGTTTACTCGACCTTGTTGCTAGTAAGTTGCAAGAACCAAGAGAGTGCAGGAGACGTCATGGGCCAGTACGTGCTGCCGGATCTCGACTACGACTACGGCGACCTGGAGCCGGCGATCATCGGCGAGATCAACGAGCTGCACCACGGCAAGCACCACGCGGCCTACGTGAAGGGCGCGAACGACACGCTGGAGCAGATCGAGGAGGCGCGCGACAAGGAGTCGTTCGGCTCGATCGTCGGCCTGGAGACCACGCTGGCGTTCCACCTGGCCGGCCACGCGCTGCATCAGGTGTGGTGGAAGAACCTCTCCCCCAACGGCGGCGACAAGCCGGTCGGCGAGCTCGCGGCGGCCCTGGACGAGCACTTCGGCTCGTTCGACAAGTTCCGCGGCCAGCTCAACGCGGCCGCGTCGTCGATCCAGGGCTCCGGCTGGGGCATCCTCGCGTGGGAGCCGATCGGCGAGAAGCTGGTCACGCTGCAGCTCAAGGACCACCACTCGAACCTGTCGATCGCGGTCACGCCGCTGCTCGCGTTCGACATCTGGGAGCACGCGTACTACCTGCAGTACCGCAACCTGAAGGCCGACTACATCAGCGCGCTGTGGAACGTCGTCAACTGGGAGGACGTGTCCGCTCGCTTCGAGTCGGCCCGCGCCGGCCGCAACGGCCTGCAGCTCTGACTTCGGCCGTGGATGCTCCGACAAGCCTCCACCGCTGAACACGACGAGGCCCCCGCTCTGCCCAGAGCGGGGGCCTCGTCCGTTCCCGAACTGACTGCCGCTCCCACCACGAAGCGACGAGACTTAGGTTAGCCTAACTTCGCTATCTTGGGAAGTCCTCCTGATCAAACCCCTCGCGATCAGCTCCACGACGACCGCGACAGCCGCCGCTTCGACGGCCAGCAAGGCCAGGAGCACGACGATCTGGAGCGCACCCGCCTGCCAGACCGGCGCACCGCCGAGCAACATGCCGACGAAAGCACCCGGCAGGGTGACGAGCCCGACGGTCCGCGTCTGGTCGAGCGCCGGCACCAGTGCCTCCGCGGCCGGCTGCCGGATGACCAGGCAGACGGCATCGCGCTCGTGGAAGCCCAGCGCCCGCGCCGCCTCGTACTCACCGTGCCGCTCTTGGAAGGCGTCCAAGGCCCGGCGCGCGGACAGCGTCGTGGCGGTCATCGCGCCGCCGATCAGGATGCCGCCGACCGGGATCAGCGAGATGCCCTTGAGCGGGAGCAGGCCGATCGCGACGAGCAGCACGAGGGCGGGGACCGTGCCGATGAGGATCGGGGCCGCCACCCAGGCACCGCGTCGCGCTCCCGTGCGCTTGGCCGACGTCGCCGTGGCCACCGCGGCCATCAGGACCAGGAAGAGGCCGGTCAGGCCGAGGTGGCCCAGCACGAAGGTGATCACCGCGGAGACGGCCGCGAGCTGCAGCACGGCGCGGGTGGCGGCCGTGAAGAACGGCATGACCGCGGTGAGTCCGGTCAGGCGGACGATGGCGGCGGCCGCGGCCGTGAAGGTGAGGCAGACGATCAGCAGCCGGACCCAGTCGGTGGCGAGGACCATGGCCGTGATCACACCCGATAGTGCAATTGCCAACAATCCTGAATAAGTTCAGAATTGACGCGTGAGCATCACAAGTGAAGTGCAGTGGAGCGAGCTCGCTCGCGACCCGAAGAGCGTCGCCGCCATCGCTGATCAGCACGAAGTGCGCGTCAAGCGCCGCGACGGGGCCGACCTGATGCTCGTCAGGGCCGACCACCACGCCTACCGGCACAGTGGAGCGGTCACCGCCGCCCGCGCCATGAGGTCACTGTTCCGGCACGCGGGTCCCGACGCCGTGGCGGACGCGTTGCTCGACGAGTTCCCGTGGATCTCGGTGCTGCCGAAGTCCGACCGCACGCTGTTCGTCCAGGAGTTCGTCCAAGCCATCCAGGTGTCGGCGGAGCTCGGCCAGTGGTCGGTGCTCGCGCAGACGATGCACGAGTGGGCCAACACGGCGATCGTCCACGCGGACCCTGAACTTGCACGCGCGCTCAGCACTCCGATCACCGTCACGGATGGCCGGATCGTTCCCAACCCCATGGATGAGTGAACATTGCCAGCCAAACGCGGCGATCGCGCCGCTCCGCCGCATCGTCCTGATGGCTACGTGGTGCGCTTCGCCACGTCTGAAGGAGCCAAGGGCTGAGAAGAACTCTGCCGCAACGCCAAGTCGAACATGTGGGAAGCCTGGGTCGTGCTGACGGAACGCCCTACGTCTTCAGAAAACTTGAGCCGACAGCACCGACTCAAAGGCGAGTACGCGCGCAACGTTTTCGAGGGTGTCGAGTACGACCAATGGCAGTACGAGGTCACAGCAGGGGGACGCATCTGGTACATCGTCGAAGAAGAACGCAAGACCGTTTGGATCGCTCGAGCCGGCACAGGGCACCCGAAGCTGACCGACTAGGCGTCTTCGAGGCCCTGCTGGGCCGTCCGTGACCCTCGCCTCGCAGCTCGCCGTTGCCAGTAGAACACTCCGTACCCGATGATCCCGAGCAGGCCTCCGGACAGGGTCGTCCAGAGCAGCGTGCTGTTCGACCTGTCGAAGATCAGCACGGCCAGGAACCCGAGAAACCACAGCGCGGTGCCACCCAGCACGACCGGCACGGGGTCTGCCAGCCTGTGCGGCAGCGCCGGCGGGTGCGGTGGGGCGGAGTCGCGTTCGGACACATCGATAGGAGACCAGATGCTGGACGGGTTCTTCAAGATTTCCGAGCGCGGGTCGTCCGTGGCGCGGGAAGTGCGGGGCGGCGTCGTCACGTTCTTCACGATGGCCTACATCGTCGTGCTGAACCCGCTGATCATCGGCAGCTTCGCGCCGACGGGGCCGGGGGCGCATCCCGACGTGCTGGGCAACATCCTGCCCGTCGGCCAGGTCGCGGCGGTGACGGCGCTGGTTGCCGGTGTGATGACCATCCTCTTCGGACTGATCGCCAACTACCCGTTCGCGCTGGCCACGGGCCTCGGCATCAACTCGTTCGTCGCGGTGAGCGTGGCCGCGAAGGTGAGTTGGCCGGAGGCGATGGGTCTCATCCTGGTCAACGGCGTGGTCGTGCTGCTGCTCGTCCTCACGGGTGTGCGGACCGCCGTCTTCAACGCCGTGCCGAACGAGCTCAAAGCGGCCATCGCGGTCGGCATCGGTCTCTTCATCACGTTCATCGGCCTGGTCGACGCGGGCTTCGTGCGCCGCCTGCCGGACGCCGCCAACACCACGGTGCCGGTCGGCCTGGGCATCAACGGGTCGATCGCGAGCTGGCCGACCCTGGTCTTCGTCGTCGGGCTCGTGGTCACGGGCGTGCTGTTCGCGCGCAAGGTCAAGGGCGCGATCCTCATCGGCATCGTCTCCACGGCGATCTTCGCGATCGTCCTGGAAGCGATCGTCAAGGCCGGTCCGTCCGCGGGTGTCAACGCCAAGGGCTGGAACCTCGGCTACCCCGCGCTGCCCGACCAGGTCTTCGGCGTGCCGGACCTCAGCCTCCTCGGCGACGTCTCGTTCGGCGCCTGGACCCGGCTTCCCGCCCTGACCGCGGCCCTCATCGTCTTCACGCTGGTCTTGACCGACTTCTTCGACACCGTCGGCACGATGACCGGGCTCGGCAAGGAGGCCGGCCTGATCGACGAGGACGGCCAGCTGCCCAACGTCAGCAAGGCCCTGTTCGTCGACGGCCTGGGCGCCGTGGCCGGCGGTGCCGCCTCCAGCTCGTCGAACACCGTCTACATCGAGTCGGCGTCCGGCATCGCGGAGGGCGCGCGCACGGGCCTCGCCAACGTCGTGACGGGCGTCCTCTTCCTGCTGGCGATGTTCTTCACGCCGCTCTACGAGGTCGTGCCGATCGAGGCGGCCGCACCGGCGCTGGTGATCGTCGGCGCGTTGATGATGATGCAGATCCGCGAGATCGACTTCACCGACTTCACCATCGCGCTGCCCGCGTTCCTCACGATCGTCGTCATGCCGTTCACCTACTCGATCGCCAACGGCATCGGCGCCGGCTTCGTCAGCTACGTGTTGCTGCGGGCGCTGACCGGACGGGCCCGCGGAGTTCACCCGCTGATGTGGATCGTGGCGGGAGCTTTCGTCGTCTACTTCGCGTTGGGTCCGATCCAGAGCCTGCTGACCTGACCTTTCGGCAGGAAACTATTTCGTGAGGTATGCTAACTAGGTGGCGACCGATCAGCACGGACTGGCGAGCAGGCTGAGACTTGCCGTCGTCCGTCTCAACCGTCGCCTGCGGGCACAGCGCACCAACTCGTCGGTGTCGCTCACGCAGGTGTCCGCGCTGTCCACACTGCACAAGTGCGGACCGCTGACCCCGGGCGAGCTCGCGTCGAAGGAAGGCGTGCAACCGCCGTCCATGACGCGAGTCATCGCCGCCCTGGAGGAGTTCGGCTTCGCGACGCGCAGCCCGCACCCCACCGACGGTCGTCAAGCCATCGTCGAGCTGACCGACGAAGGCTTGTCGTACCTCGAAGACGAGATCACGGCCCGCGAAGCGTGGCTGGACAAGAGGCTGGCCGAGCTGGACCCGGAGGAACGGGAACTGCTCACGCGGGCCGCCGAAATCATCGACAGGATGGCGGGGCAGTAAGGACGTGTCGGGTTACGCGGGTGGTGGAGCAGACAGTCCGCCACCTCGTCGTACCGGAATGTTCGGATCGCTTCGCATCTACAACTACCGCCTTTACGCGTCCGGCCAGATCATCTCGCTGGTCGGCGTGTGGATGCAGCGCGTGGCCCAGGACTGGCTGGTCCTGGAGCTCTCGAACGGCTCCCCCGTAGCCCTCGGCTTCGCCGCCTCCCTCCAGTTCCTCCCCGTGCTGCTGCTCTCCATGTGGGGCGGCGTCCTCGCCGACCGCATGGACAAGCGCAAGCTCCTGCTCTGGCTGGAGTCCGCACTGGGAGTCTGCGCCCTGGCCCTGGGCATCCTCGACGTGACCGGCGTCGTCGAGCTCTGGCACGTCTACCTGCTTTGCCTGCTGCTGGGCGCTTTCTCAGCGGTGGAAACCCCGGTGCGCCAGTCGTTCGTCGTGGAGATGGTCGGCCGCGACCAGCTCACCAACGCCGTCGCCATCAACTCGATGATGTTCAACAGCGCCCGCATCGTCGGCCCGGCCATCGCCGGCGTGACGATCGTGGCCATCGGCACCGGCTGGGTCTTCCTGGCCAACGCCATCAGCTTCGTCGGCGTGGTGGGCGGCATCTGGCTGATGCGCACCTCTCAGCTACTGCGCTCGGACCCGGTCCCCCGCCAGAAGGGCCAGCTGCTGTCGGGCCTGAAGTACGTCCGCAGCCGCCCGGACCTGGTGACCGTCATGCTGCTGGTGTTCTTCATCGCCACGTTCGGCATGAACTTCTACATGACGCTGGCCATCATGGCCCGCAACGTCTTCGGCGGCGACGCGGACGCCTACGGCCTGCTCTCCACGCTCATAGCCGTCGGCACCCTGGCCGGCGCAACATGGGCAGCCAAACGCAAGACGCCGAAGCTCAGCGTGTTCATCGGCTCGGGCATCATCTTCGGCGCGCTGGAGATCGTCTCCGGCATGATGCCGACGATGCTCCTCACCGGCCTGATGATGATCCCGGTCGGCGTCGCCATGATGACCTTCAACACCACCGCCAACGCCACCGTCCAACTGGCCGTGGAACCGGAGATGCGCGGCAGGGTGATGGGCATCTACATGCTGGTGTTCCTGGGCGGCAACCCGGTGGGCGGCCCGCTGATGGGCTGGCTGGGCGAGATCAACGGCCGCGCCCCGATCATCATCGGCGGAGCGGTGTCGATGGTGGTGACGCTGACGGCGTGGGTCGTGCTGACGAGACGCGGCGTGATCGCGAAGCCGACCCTGCGCAGGGTCAGGCGGGAAACGCTGGCGGAAGCCGAGGAGACGGTGGACGCAGCAGCCTGACCAGCCACACCGCGAAGCCGAAGGCGAGCCGAGGCGAAGGCGAAGCCGAGCCGTTCAAAGCTTGAAACAGAAGGTTCCGGTGGGGTGGTCCCGTCACGAGCCGTGGCACAGCACTCGCTGCACCAGGTCAGGGGTGTCAACCCGGCACGCTTTTCGCCGGGTTGACACCCCTGACCTGGTGTGGCTCGCTCTTGCCTCGGCTTGGGACGGGACCATCCCACCCGAACCGCACCACGCACGCAGCAGCAAGCCGCCGAACGCAACAGGCGTGCCATCAACCCGCTAACGGCGCTGGCCGGTCTTTGATCAGTTGGCGGGGTCCGGGGCAGAGCCCCGCGCACGAAACAGGCACCCAAAAGCCCAACCGCAACCACCCACGAAGTCGCGACAGGGAAACCCAACTCACCCCAACAAAGTCGCAGCAGACGGATCGGTGATCAAAGCAGCAAACGCATGCCGATCCCCCCACCGCCCGACAACCCAAGCCAAAGCCCGGGCCAACCCCTCAGGGGTGTCCGCAGCATGCGGCACCCCATCAGCCATCCACCACTCAACCCGCTGCCCATCAACGAACAACGACTCGTGCACCACGACAACGCCGTCAGGCAACGAAACCTCGAGCAACTCACAAGCCATCCGAACAGCCGCAAGATCGCCCCAAGACACGACCTCACCAACATGATCCGGAGACCCGGAGAACTCCTCGGAAGCCAGCGCCAGATCCAACAGGTCAGCCAGCTCCTCAGACCCGTCAGCCAGCAGGACCCGAGAAGCAGGCACCACCCCGATCAACCAGGGGTGATCCAGCACCACGACGTCATCGGCAACGGAAACCGACCCGGACAGCACCCGAACCCGCTCCGGCGGCGCGAAGTCCCCCTCAGGCAGAGCCGCGTGAGCCCGCAACACCACGGCGTCCGCGATCACCCGGTCAGCGTCCCCGAGCCGGTCCAACACGAACTCGGCATCGTCGTCGTCCAGGATCTCCAACGACGACCGGACGCCAGCAGCCCGCAGCACGTGCTCAGGCAGCTCCAGGTCCGGCACCACGTCGAACAGCCCGTCCAGCAACGAGGCCTCGGCCAGCCGGTACTCGCGCGGCGCCTTGCCGGCCAGCAGCGCGTGCCGGGCGATCCACCACCCGGTGTACCCGTCGGGCTCGGAAACGGCCCGCCAGGTCACCGGATCAGCGGCCAGCAACCGCAACGCCGCAGGCCAGTCGACGACCAGATCCAGATCCCGGACGGCGACCACCCGACGGGGCTCGTCCGGTACGGACGACCACCACGCCGACTCGTCCGCCAGGTCGTGATCAGGTCCGGACGGCTCGTCGTCGACCACCAGCGAGAACCCGTCGACCACCCCGACGGCCACCAGCGCGGCGCGCGGGTAGGTCTCGGCGATCTCCTTGGACAGCAACGGGAACGCGTCGGCCTCGACCACGCCGACCAACGGCGAGTCTGGCAGCAGCAGTTCATCGGCCCGGTGCCATTCACCGGAGGCGTCCGGCAGGGCGAGAGCGCCCAGCCAGGGCTCCTCACCGACCCGGACAGCGGCCCGGTCCACCAGTCGCAGCACCGTCTCGACGAGGTCGAGCCCGTCGAGTCCCGCCTCGGCGTCCTCCACCGACCTGGCCACGTTCTCGCGCAGCGAGGGATCGGCCAGCAGCTCGGCGGCCCCGGCTTCGACGGCCCCGAGCCGCACCAGCAACGGGTGCACGGCGTCCGGGTGCACGACCCGCAGGCCCGGCAGCGGCTCGTCGGCGATCAGCGTCGTGCGCGGGCCGGTGACGGTCCGGCCGTCGGCGAGGGGCACCGGCAGCGACTGCAGGGCCTCACGGACGTCCGGGTCCACCTCGGCCAGCGGCGCGAAGGCGGCGTAGACGTCGTGCCACCACCCGGGATCGCCGGAGACCTCGGCGAGCGCGGCGACGACCTCGGCGGTCGACACCCGCGGGACTTCCAGCGCTGCCAACGCCTTGGCGTGCACCGGCGCGGACAGCTCGGCGTCCAGCAGGCCGGGCAGCGCGTCCTCGACGAGCTCGACGAGCTCCTCGGACCCGACGTCGAGCACCCGAGCACGGGCAGGAGCGATCCACTCGCCGGAAGCCAGCGGCAGCCACTCGGCGGACCGCAGCGACCGCAGCACCGCGGTGCGCAGTCGATCGTCCACTTCGGACAGCGGGAAGCCGGGCAGCGGCACCAGGGCGGTCCGCTCGACGGCGGGAACCCGCGCCACCAGGGCCGGATAGGCGGCCGCGGCGGCGTCCAGCACGGACCAGGCGGCCGGGCCGGGGAGGATGCGTCGGCGGGAGGGCTCGACCGGCACGGTGGCGATCAGCCGGGCCGGCAGCGACAGGCGCTCGTCGGTCGGGGTCGGCGCGTGCAGCACGTCCTCGCCCAGCTCCTCGTCGAGCGGGTAGGCCCACGAGACGGTCCACTGAGGACGGTGCTCGACGCCCTGGACCAGCTCGGCGGGCAGCTCGCCCACCGTGCGCTCGACCAGCCAGCGCGACGATCCGACGGTGACGACGCCGTCGGCGGTGACGAAGCGCTCGAACGACTGCGAGCCGACCTCGACGCGGCGCAGGCCGGGCAGCGCCAGCAGCAGGTCGGGGACCTCGTCGGCCAGGTCGGACAGCGACAGGTCGACCTTCAGCGGCAGCCGGACCTCGGTCGCGAACCCGGAGGGCACCTCCTCGTCGCAGGGCCAGACGAGCCGCAGCACCGGCACGTCGCCGCCGCGTTCGGACGCCAGCTCCGGCACCTCGGCGCGCGTGCGGGCGGCGGAGAACTCCACCCCGCCCGACTCCGAGATCACCCGTGGCGCGTCCGACACGGCCAGCACGGCCGCGAACCCGACGCCGAACTGCCCGACACCGGACTCCTTCGAGGACGCCCGCAGCGAGGCGAGCGCCGCGACGCCGGCGGAGGTCAGCGGGGCGCCCGTGTTGGCCGCGCGCAGCTCGCCGTCGACCAGGGTGATCCGCAGCACGCCGGGCTCGGCACCGGCCGCCTCGGCGGCGTCGGAGGCGTTCTGCGCGAGCTCGACCAGCAGCCGGTCCCGGTAGCCGCCGAGCCGCAGGTCCTCCTCGGCGTTCGCGTCCTCGCGGAAGCGAGTGGGCGAACCGCGCCAGGCGTCGAGGACCGAGGTGCGCAGGGCCTCGGTGCCGAACGGGTCGGTCACTCCGAGACGTCCAGCTGCGCGTCGTCGTAGACCAGGTCGGCGACGGGCACCATCGGGCTGATGTCCACCTCGACCTGCGAGTGCGCGCCGCAGCCGTACTCGACGTGCACGACGTGGCCGTCGGCGGGCGCGATCTCGTTCGCGCACACGCCGAACGCCGCGCCGAACGCGCCGGCGACGCGGGTGTAGAAGCCGCACGTGCCGCAGTGCGCGGGGGCGCTGCGGGCCATGTCGGAGCGGGGGCCGAAGTCGGAGGTCGCCCAGCGGTCCGCGGCGTCGAGGCGGCCCTCGCGGGACAGGACGCGGGTGCGGCCGAGGCCGATCTCCAACGCCACCTCCTCGACCGCCGGGTCGTCGGACTGCACGTAGGCCTCGACCAGGCGCGGGTCGTCCTCGCGGGGCGGCATCAGGTCGCCGACGCCGAGGTCGCCGGCGCGGACGCGTTCGCTCCACGGCACCCACTCGGGCGCGACGAGCGCGTCCTGACCGGGCAGCAGCACGACCTCGCTGACCGACACCGGGGTGCCCTCGCCCGCGTGGGCGACGGTCACGGCCCAGTTCCAGCCGCGGTAGCCCGCGTGCTCGGCCTCGAACAGGTGGGTGACGGAGTACTCGTCCTCGCCGTGCACCCCGACGTGAGCGCCGACGCGTTCCACGCCCGCCTCCTCCTGCGCTGCTGCGCGGGCGAGGTCAACGGCGTCGAGGAGCATCTCTGTCGCGGTCACGCGATGAATTGTGCCGCAGGACTTCGCCGGGACGAAAACTCGTGCCACCCTCGGTCGGGTGCGCTCACCCGTCTGGCTGGTCCTCGTCGCGGTCCTGGCCGCGTGTTCGACCCAGCAGGAAACAAAACCGCAGGTAGAAGTCCTGCAAAAGATCCCGCACGATGCAACCGCGTTCACTCAGGGGTTGGAACTCGTCGACGGCGTCCTCTACGAGGGCACCGGCCTCGAGGGCCAGTCGACGATGCGCGCGGTCGACCCGTCGAACGGAACCGTGCAGAAGAAGGTCGACCTGCCCCCCGACTTCTTCGGCGAGGGCATCACCGTCGTGGGCGACACCATCTGGCAGATCACCTGGCGCAACGGCGTGGCGATCGAACGGGACCGCAAGACCCTGAACGAGCTCCGCCGGGTCAGCTACCAGGGCGAGGGCTGGGGCATCTGCGACGACGGCAAGCGGCTGATCATGAGCGACGGCACCGCGAAGCTCACCTTCCGCGACCCCAAGACGTTCCAGGAGACCGGAAGCGTGCAGGTCACGCGCGGTGGGCAGCCCCTGACCGAGCTCAACGAGCTGGAGTGCGTCGGCGGCAAGGTCTGGTCGAACGTGTGGAAGACGGACGAGATCGTCCGCATCGACCCGGCCAGCGGTCAGGTGACGAGCACCTACGACCTCTCGTCGCTCAAGCCGTCGGGCGACGTGGACGTGCTCAACGGCATCGCCCACGTCCCCGGGACCGACGAGTTCCTGGTCACAGGCAAGAACTGGCCGACCGTCTTCCGAGTGAGGTTCAACGGGATGGGGCAGGATTGACGTGTGACGGGCGACCGCGGGTGGAGTGACGAACCGACTCCGAAGCGCTACCCGTGGCAGGACGACGAGTACCGGCCGCGGGAGCGTCGCGGAACGCCGTCCGAGCACGGTTTCCAAGCTCCTCCCCAACGCCCGCAGAACACGCGTCCGCTGCCGAACTCCGACCAGCAGACGACACCGACGCCGAAGCCGCCGCGCAAGCTCACGGTGACGCGCGTGGCGTGGTTCCGCAGCAAGCAGATCTCGCAGCAGGCGGTCGCGGCGTTCCGGCGCGCGGCCCGCGCCGACGGTGCCGGGAAGTCCGGCATGACGTCGGTCACCTACGCGGTGATGATGAACTACGCCGCCGACGCCGCGATGGCCGTGGCGCTGGCGAACACGCTGTTCTTCTCGGCCGCGTCCGCCGAGTCCAAGACCAAGGTCGCGCTCTACCTGCTCATCACGGTGGCGCCGTTCGCGTTGATCGCGCCGGTGATCGGCCCGCTGCTGGACAAGATCCAGCGCGGCCGGCGGCTCGCCCTCGCCGCGTCGTGCGTGCTGCGGGTCGTGCTGTCGGTCGTGATGGCGCTGAACTTCGACAACTGGCTGCTGTACCCGGCGGCGCTGGGCAGCATGGTGCTGTCCAAGTCGTTCACCGTGCTCAAGTCCGCGATCACCCCGCGCGTGCTGCCGCCGGAGATCACGCTGTCCAAGACCAACGCCCGCATGACCGTCTTCGGACTGGCGGCGGGCGGCGTGTTCGGTGCGCTGGCCGCGGGGTTCGCGAACATCTTCGGCTCGCCGGGCGCGTTGTGGTTCACCGCGGTGCTGTGCCTGGTGAACGCGTGGTTCTGCATGAAGATCCCGTCCTGGGTCGAGGTGACCGAGGGCGAGGTCCCGGCGACGCTGACGACCAAGCCCGCCAAGCAACGCGTCTCCCGGCACGTCACCGTCTCGTTGTGGGGCAACGGTTCCATCCGGATGCTGACGGGCTTCCTCACGCTGTTCGCCGCGTTCGTGGTCCGCGAGCAGACCGAGGGCGACGCGGTGCGGCAGCTGCTGCTGCTCGGCGTGATCGCGGGCGCGGCGGGCGTCGGCAGCTTCCTGGGCAACGCGATCGGGGCGCGCCAGCAGTTCGGCAAGCCCGACGAGGTGGTGCTGGCCTGCGTCGGCACGGCGCTGGCCGCGACGATCGTGGCCGCCGCACTGCCGGGCCTGGTCACCGCCGCGGTCGTCGGCCTGCTGGGCGCCACGGCGTCGTCGCTGGCGAAGATCAGCCTGGACGCGGTGATCCAGGACGACCTGCCGGAGGAGTCGCGCGCGTCGGCGTTCGGCCGTTCCGAGACGATCCTGCAGCTCGCGTGGGTCTTCGGCGGCGCGCTGGGCGTGCTGCTGCCCGCAACGTTCTGGGTCGGCTTCCTGGTGCTGGCCGTGCTGCTCGCCCTCGGCCTGGCGCAGACGTGGGTGTACCGCAACGGTTCGTCGTTGCACCTGCTCGTGGCCCGACTCGTCCGCAGGCCGGCTCCGGCCACCCCGTAGGCTGCCTGACGTGCGTCGACTTGCTGCTCTGACCGCCGCCAGCGCTCTCGTGCTGACGGGCTGCTCGCTGCCCCGCCACTACCCCGAGGTCACGTTCCACGCGAACGGCAAGACGATCCGGGTCGAGCCGGCGGTCTACTGCGACCTCGGCGGCGACAACTGCGCCGAGCAGACCAAGCCCGCGCAGCTGCGCGTCCCCGCGGGCAAGGTCGTGCAGATCTCGGTCGACGGCCAGCTCGCCGACGGCCTGTGGGAGGCCGTGTTCCTCTACCGCGACGCGGCGGGCCAGGAGCAGACCACGGGCACCGGCCTGCTGGGCAAGGGCGAGAACTTCACCTACACGCTCTCCCTGCCGAACAAGACCGACCAGCTGCTGGGCATCGAGATCCACGAGGCGGCCGCCGCGGTGCTCGAGACGGGCCAGCCGCTGCTGCGCGGCTTCTGGGCCGTCGAGGTCACCGGCTAGTGGTGTGGCTCGGAACGTTGCCGGGGGAATTCGCGGTCAGACGGGCGCATCGTGGTGCCGCCCCCACATCCTCGTACTGGTGGTACGGGGGTGTGGGGGCGGTGCCGCGAGGTGCCCTGCTGAGCGTGGATTACGTCGCCAACGTTCCGAGACGCGCCACTAGCGCCTCCCGAACGCCTCCCACCACTCACTCGGGGCGATCCTGAGCGCGCTGTCCATCAGCGCCTTGCCGGTGTCGGTGACGACCGAGGCCTGCATGGTCTGGACGAAGCGTTCCATCTTGGAGATTCCCGCGGCCTGGTACTCCCTGGCCTGCAGGAGCAGCTCGAGCTTGTCGGCGTCCCTCGAACACCGCGCCTCCGGCGTGTGGTCGATGTCCTTGGCCGCCTCGTGCTCGGCGACCAGCGCCTCGATGTGCGCGGCGAGCGGTGGCGGCAGGTGCCGGACCTGCTCCCTGGCAACGTCTTCCGGCGGCATCTTCACGTCGAGGTAGAGCTTGCCGACGTATGGGATGTCGCCGATGCGCGCCTCGGGCACGTCGTGGAAGAGGCCCAGTGTCGCGGCGCGGTCGGGGTTCGCGCCCTCCTGCACGGCGATCGCGTACGCCAGCACGCCGACCCGGAACGAGTGGGCGGCCACCGTCTCGGGGTGCTGCACCCCGGCGAAGAGCCATCCCGCCCTGGGCAGGCGCTTGAGCTGGCCGACCTCGTAGACGAACTCGACGATCCTGTCAGCGTCGGACATGGGGTCAGCTTGCCGGAGATCGACGGGGTTGGTGGCGTGTCGGTCGGGCGTGGGTGGCGTGTCGGTCGGGCGTGGGTGGCGGCTGGGGGTGCGTTGGGCATGGGTTGCCGGGCGCGCGTTGGGGGTTCTGGGGTGAGCGCACACATCGGCTGCACACCGCGCCTCACACACACGGCCGCCTCACGGGTTCTGCACGCGGGATGCCTCGCATGGCCGCCTCATGGGCGATTGCACGCGGACGCCTCACACGAAGAAGGCCTCTCAGGGGCGAGTCCGTGGGACGCGTCCTCACACACACGAACGCCCCTCGGGGCCGCGCGCGCCACCTCACACACGAACGCTCGCCAGGCCGTGCGCCACCTAACACACACGAACGCTCGTCAGGCCGTGCGCCGCCTCACACACACGGTCGCCCATGGGGCGTGCCGGATTGTCAGAATTTCTTGCCTGGCGTGGAATCGTCGTTCGGGCGCCGACACACGCTCACTGACCTCCGCGCGTCACCTCACACACACGAACGCCCCTCGGGCCGTGCGCGCCACATCCAACACACGCAGCCCAAAGGCGACAAAAACCTTTACGGGTCGAGGTCCCGAGCAACCGCCCGAACCACCTCGGCGATCAGCTTCATGTTCTTCTTGTCCGACGGGTACCGGCCGCGGCGCAGATCGGGCTGGACCTTGTTCTCCAGCAGCTTGATCATGTCCTCGATCAGGCCGTGCAGCTCCTCGGCGGGACGGCGGCGGGCCTCGGCGACGGACGGTGCGGGGTCGACCAGGCGCACGGACAGCGCCTGCGGTCCGCGGCGGCCCTCCGCCATGCCGAACTCGATGCGCTGGCCGGCCTTCAGACCGGTGACGCCAGGGGGCAGCGCGGACTTGCGGACGTAGACGTCCTCGCCACCGTCCTGGGTGACGAAGCCGAAGCCCTTCTCCGTGTCGTACCACTTGACCTTGCCGGTCGGCACCGCGCTCACCATTCCCTTGCGTCTGCACAACGAACGCGCCCGGGGCGTACCCAGGACGCGTCCCACCAGAGTAGCCAGAAGAGCAGGCGGAGGGCACCTCCGTTAGCGCGACCAGCGGGCTCTACCCTGGGGTCATGACCGCTCCGAAGCTGTTGCCGCTGGCCGTGGGCCTGTTCGCCGTGGGCGTGCTGGCGATCGTCGCGGTCTTCGTGCTGTTCGCCACCGGCCACAGCGATCTGCCCGTGTGGCTGAACGTCGCCGCCACCTACCTGCCGGCCGTCGGGCTGGGGCTCGGGATCGTCGCGGTGGTCAGGAACGCGCGGCGGAAGAAGTCCTGAGCCAGTCCGGGAACTCGCGCAGGTCCTCCAGCACGACGGCCGCGCCGGCCTCGACCAGTTCCGCGCGGGAGCAGGGGCCGGTGACGACGCCGACGCCCAGAGCGCCTGCCGCTGCCGCGCCGTGCATGTCGCCGACGTGGTCGCCGACGTAGATCGCGGCGCCGTGCAGTTTCAGCGACTCCGCCTTGCCCGTCGACCACAGCTCGCCGTACAGGTGGTCGACCTCCCAGCCGAGGGCTTCGAGGTGCAGCGCGGCGTTCTTGCGGTACTTGCCCGTCACGACCATGGTCTGGCCGCCGAGCTCGCGCACGCACTGCAACGCCATGGCGGCGCCGGGGAGTGCGACCGTCGCGGGGATCACGACGTCCGGGTAGAGGGCGCGGAAGAGCGTGATCATCTCCGGGATCTCGTCCTCGGGGACGCCCATGTCGCGGTAGGTCATGTCGAGGGGCGGGCCGAGGTTGGCCGCGAAGTGCTCGCCGTCGAGGTCGTGCCCGGTGCGCCTGCCGACCTCGGTCAGCACCGCGGCCATGCCGGGTCTGGGGTCGATCAGGGTCATGTCCAGGTCAAAGCCAACGGTGAACGGCACGGAACCCGACTCTACGTCTTTACAGGAAATATAATTGTGTAAAGCTAACTGAGTGAGCGACATCACTGAGCTCTTGGTGGAGGCGGCAGCCGACCTCCTCGCCGCTCGTGGGTTCCACGGGTTGCGGATGATCGAGGTCGCCAGCCGCGCAGGAGTCAGCAGACAGACCGTCTACAACGAGTTCGGCAACAAGGAGGGACTCGTGCAGGCCGTCGCGGCCCACAAGACGGAGGAGTACCTCTCCGGCATCGCGACACGGCTCAAGGAGGACCCCGACCCGTGGGAGGCGATGCGGTCGGCGTTCCGCTTCACCTTCGAGCAGACGGAGAAGGACCGGCTGGTGTCGGCCGTGCTGACCGGGCAGGACGCGGAGGACCTGCTGCCGTTCATCACGATCCGCGGCCACCCGATCCTGTTCCACGCGACCGAGGTGGTCGAGCGGCACCTCAGCGACCACTTCCCCGGCAGGCACCTGCGGCTCACCGCCGAGACGACGGTACGGCTCGCGCTGAGCCACCTGCTGATGCCGAGCGGCGACCTGGACGGTGCCATGGACGCCGTCGTCCGAGTCGCGAAAGCCACACTGGAGGCATGATCGCCCGCTTGTTGCCATAAGGTGGCAGCAAGGGTGGAGGTGTCCGAGGGTGGTCGCGGTCGGAACGCGCTTTCGAGCGGGTGCGGCGTTGCTCGGTCCGGCGTTCGTCGCCGCGATCGCGTACGTCGACCCCGGCAACGTGGCCACCAACACCGCGGCGGGCGCGACGTACGGGTACCTGCTGGTCTGGGTGCTCGTCGTCGCGAACGTCATGGCGGGGCTCGTGCAGTACCTGTCGGCGAAGCTCGGGCTGGTCACCGGGAAG
Organism: Lentzea sp. NPDC059081; assembly: GCF_042738015.1. Taxonomy (NCBI): domain Bacteria; kingdom Bacillati; phylum Actinomycetota; class Actinomycetes; order Pseudonocardiales; family Pseudonocardiaceae; genus Lentzea; species Lentzea sp. NPDC059081. Next base: position 156,617 of record NZ_JBHYGW010000017.1, on the reverse strand, counting down.
TCGTTGCCGGAGGCCGTGCGCGACCACCTGCCCCGGCCGGTGCGGCTCGCGTACTGGGGACAGGCCGAGGTCGTCGCGATGGCGACCGACCTGGCCGAGGTGCTCGGCGGGGCGATCGCGCTGTCGATCCTGTTCGACCTGCCACTGCTGCTCGGTGGTGTGATCACCGGTGTCGTGTCGACGATCTTGTTGCTGGTGCAGGACAAACGCGGGCAGCGGCCGTTCGAGCGCGTGATCACCACGATGCTGCTCGTGATCGCCGTCGGGTTCGTGGCGGGGCTTTTCGTTGCGCCACCGTCGGTTCCGGCCGCGGTGGGAGGGCTCGTGCCGCGGTTCGACGGTGCGGACAGCGTGCTGCTGGCGGCGGGCATGCTCGGCGCGACCGTCATGCCGCACGCCGTCTACCTGCACTCGGCGCTGGCCCGCGACCGCCACGGCCGCGACCCGTCGGTGCTCGGCGCGACGAAGGTCGACGTCGTCGTCGCGATGGTGCTGGCGGGCGCCGTGAACCTGGCGATGCTGCTGCTCGCCGCGTCCTCGTTGCAGGGCAAGGAGAACGTCGACACGCTCGAAGGCGCGCACGCGGCGGTCTCGGCTCAGCTCGGCGGCGGGATCGCGCTGCTGTTCGCGCTCGGCCTGCTGGCTTCCGGCTTCGCGTCCACGGCGGTGGGCTGCTACGCCGGCGCGGTGGTGATGGACGGCCTGCTGCGGGTGCGGGTTCCGTTGCTGCTGCGGCGACTCGTCACGCTGGTCCCGGCACTGGTGGTCCTGGCGTTCGGGGTCGACCCGACGTTCGCGTTGGTGCTGTCGCAGGTCGTGCTGTCGTTCGGCATCCCGTTCGCGCTGGTGCCGTTGGTGTGGCTGACGGCGCGCCGGTCCGTGATGGGCTCGTTCACGAACCGGCGTCCGGTGACCGCCGCCGCTTGGGTCGTCGCCTTCGCGGTGGTGGTGCTGAACGTGGCGCTGATCTACCTGACGGTGTCGTAGGAGACGCCGAGCTGACCGAGGACCTCCTCCATGGTCCGCATGATCTCCACCGTCGCGGACCACGGCATGTCCGTGTGCTGGAGACCGCCCTGGCCGACCCAGATCTCGACCTCGTGGATCTGGTGGCGGTACCCCATGTCCTCGGTCGTGTGCTCGACCCCGTTGATGACCGCCCTCGTCGCGTTGTACATCTGGTCGGGGATCTGGATCGACCCCTCGGTGCCGATGATCTCCGCGCCGGACCCGAGGTCGGCGAGCAGCGAGCAGCTCAGCAACGCCTGCGCGCCGTTCTCGTAGCCGAGCAGGATCCCGGCGTCGGCGTCCACTTCGGACGGAGCGAGGCTGCCGTGCGCGGCGATGTGCGTGGGCGGCCCGAGAACCTGGTGCGCGAACGCGATCGGATACACGCCGAGGTCGAGCACCGACCCGCCACCCGTCTCCCGGTCCCACAACCGGTCACCCGTCCTGAAGGCGTGCCGGAAGCCGAAGTGCGCCCGAACGGTCCGCACCTCGCCGATCTCCCCGTCGCGCACGGCCTGGTGGACCTTGCGGATCAACGGGTTGAACCGCGTCCACATGGCCTCCATCAGGAACCTCTTGCGGACGGCGGCGCGCTCCACCATCTCCTCGGCCTGCGCGACCGAGAGCCCGATGGGCTTCTCGCACAGCACGTGCTTGCCTGCGTCGAGCGCGGCGAGCGTGACCTCGTGGTGCTGGGCGTGCGGGGTGGCCACGTAGACGATCTCGACGTCCTCGTCCCGCAGCAGCTCGCGGTAGTCGCCGTACGCGCGCTTGATGCCGAACCTGTCGGCAAACGCTTGCGCCTTCGTGACGTCACGCGACGACACCGCGAGCACCTCGACGTCGGGCACCTTGAGCATGTCGGCGGTCACGGTCTGCGCGATACCGCCGGTAGCGATCACACCCCACTTCATGAGATCAGCTTAGATTGGACGTATGCGCCTCCTCCTGAACGTGATCTGGCTGGTGCTCGCCGGGTTCTGGATGGCCGTCGGCTACGCGGTCGCCGGTCTGATCTGCTGCATCCTGATCATCACGATCCCGTGGGGCATCGCGTCGTTCCGCATCGCCAACTACGCGCTCTGGCCGTTCGGCCGCGAGGTCGTCGACAAGCCGGGCGCGGGCACCGGGTCGTTGCTCGGCAACGTGATCTGGATCATCGTCGCCGGGCTGTGGCTCGCGATCGGGCACGTCCTCACGGGCATCGCGTTGTGCGTGACGATCATCGGCATCCCGCTGGGCGTCGCCAACTTCAAGCTGGTGAAGGTCTCGCTGGTGCCGCTGGGCAAGGAGATCGTCGACCTGCCCTAGAACCGTCCTAGGGCTCGACCGGCTCGTGCAGGCAGAGGATGTTGCCCTCGGAGTCGGTGAACCACGCCGCGCTTTCGGTGCCCATGACCGCGATGTGGTTCACCGTCTTGAAGTCGGGCATGTCGTAGTCCTCGAAGCGCACGCCGCGGTCCTCGAGCTCGCGGATCTCGCCCTCGAGGTCGGGCACCTCGAAGCTCAGGACGGTGTGCCCGGTCTGCGCGCCCTTCTCCGCGGGCATCAGGCCGAGCGCGTCGCCCTGGCCCAGCGCGAAGATCCGCGTGCCGTCCGGGCCCGTGCTGAGCGGCTTCAGGCCGAGCATGTCCGCGTAGAAGCGGCCGGCGCGGTCGGGGTCCTCGACGGGCAGCATGGTGGTGGTCCTGGTGGCGGTGAGCATGAGCGCCTCCTAACACGAGAATCCACTGATGCTGCGCTCGTGAAAGCCCGCTCACCAGGGTCTTTGCGCCTCATCACCCCGTAGTCCCGCGACCACGCTCAGGCGTGCCGGACCCCGTCGTCGAGGCCGAGCAGCTCCACCGACGCCGCCCGCATCTCCACCTTGCGGATCTTGCCGGTGACCGTCATCGGGAACTCCTCGACGACGTGCACGTACCGCGGGATCTTGTAGTGGGCGAGCTTGCCGGAGCAGAACTCCCGCACGGCCTCCGCGGTCAACGGCGAGGCGCCCTCGCGCATCCGCACCCACGCCATCAACTCCTCGCCGTAGCGGGCGTCCGGTACGCCGATCACCTGCGCGTCGAGCACGTCCGGATGCGTGTAGAGAAACTCCTCGATCTCGCGCGGATAGATGTTCTCGCCGCCGCGGATCACCATGTCCTTGATGCGGCCGGTGATGTTCACGTAGTCGTCGTCACCCATCACCGCGAGGTCGCCGGTGTGCATCCAACCCGCGCGATCCACCGCCTCGGCCGTCTTCTCCGGCTCGTTCCAGTAGCCGAGCATGACCGAGTAGCCGCGGGTGCAGAGCTCACCCGGCTCGCCGCGCGGGACCGTGAGGCCGGTCTCCGGGTCGACGATCTTCACCTCGAGGTGCGGGCCGACGCGGCCGACCGTGCCGACGCGACGGTCGAGCGAGTCGTCGACGCGGGTCTGCGTCGACACCGGGGAGGTCTCGGTCATGCCGTAGCAGATCGAGACCTCGCTCATGCCCATCCGCTCGACGACCTGCTTCATCACCTCGACCGGGCACGGCGAGCCCGCCATGATGCCCGTGCGCAACGACGACAGGTCGTAGCCGTCGACCAGGTCGAGCATCGCGATGAACATCGTCGGCACGCCGTACAACGACGTGCAGCGCTCTTCCTGAACCGCCGCAAGGGTTTTCGCCGGGTCGAACGCCGGCGCTGGGATCACGATGCACGCGCCGTGACTGGTGGCCGCGAGGTTGCCCATGACCATGCCGAAGCAGTGGTAGAACGGCGGCACCACGCAGATGCGGTCCTCCTCGGTGTAGCTGATCAGCTCGCCGACGAAGTAGCCGTTGTTGAGGATGTTGTGGTGCGAGAGCGTCGCGCCCTTGGGGAAGCCCGTGGTGCCGGACGTGTACTGGATGTTGATCGGGTCGTCGCGGTCCAGCTCGACCTCGGGCAGCTCGTCGCCGGTCCACCGCGGGTCGTCGACGTAGACGACGTTCCTCAGCTCCGCGCAGCGCGGCCGGACCTCCTCGATCATGCCCGCGTAGTCCGAGGTCTTGAACGAGCGCGCGGACACCAGCGTGTGGATGCCGGCCTGGTTCAGCACGTACTCCAGCTCGTGCACGCGGTACGCCGGGTTGACGTTGACCAGGATCGCGCCGATCCGGGCCGTCGCGTACTGCACGAACACCCACTCCGCGCAGTTCGGCGCCCAGATCCCGACCCGGTCGCCCTTGCGCACGCCGAGCGAGTGCAGCCCTGCCGCGGCCCTGTCGACCTCCGCCGACAGCTCGGCGTAGGTCCACCGGCGGCCGGTGGCCTTGTCGACGAGCGCGTCGCGGTCGCCGAAGCGCGCGACGGTCGCCGCGAAGTTCGCGTGGATCGTGTCGCCTAGCAGCGGGGCGGCGGAGGTGCCCGAGGAGTAGCTGGCGGTCATCCCCCAGACGGTAGTCAGGCTCCGGCGTAAGGCAAGGGCACGACCAGGCACGGACCGCCGCTGTAGAGGCCCGCGTCGATCGCCAGGACCTTGTCGTCGGCGTAGACGAGGGGCCCGTCGATCTGGTCCGGCGGCACCCCGAGCTGGTCGGCGATGACGCTGTGGCCGTGCACGATCGTGGTGCCGCCGAGGGTCGCGAGCAGCTCGTCCGCGATTTCCGGGCCCTGCGGACCGCGGAACGCGTAGCGCGTCGTCATCTTGCGCCAGCACTCCCACCAGTCGACCAGGTCGTCGCCCTTGAGCACCTGGCCGACGGCCTCGTTGACCTCCTCGATCGAGGACCCCCATTCGAGGTAGGCCACCGTGTCGGAGTGCATCATCAGGTGGTCGTCGCGCAGCTTGAGCACCGGCCGCGTCGTCAGCCACTCGACGTGGGCGTCGGTCAGCCGGTCCTGGTCGCTGCGCAGCCCGCCGTTGAGCAGCCAGCTGCGCGCGAACGACCGCGGGCCGAGGCTGTCCGGCACCTGCTCGTCGCCGAACCGGTACATGCCGAGCAGCAGCACCTCGTGGTTGCCGATCAACGAGTTGGCCGAGCCGCCGGCCTCGGCGGCCTCCTCGCCGAGCCGCATGACCAAATCGATCACACCGACGCCGTCGGGGCCGCGGTCGACGAAGTCGCCGAGGAACCACAGCTCGGCCTCGCCGCCCGTCCAGTGCCCGTCCTCGTCGCACAGCTCGACGGCGTGCAGTGCTCTGGTCAGCTCAGCGAGATGTCCGTGCACGTCACCTACGACGTACATCGGGCGTCGATCCGTGTCCACCTCCGCGACGATAGGTGATAAGCCCTCTCGCGTCAGTGGTCAGTCCAGTCGCCGAACGGGTCCTGAGAGTGACCGACGAGCTCGGCGATCGACTTGAGCACCTTCGTCGGGCGGTACGGGTACATCTCGGCGTGCTCGGAGGTGAAGATCCCGGAGAGCACGAGGATGGTCGACAGACCCGCTTCCAGGCCCGACCGCACGTCGGTGTCCATCCGGTCGCCGATCATGAGAGCGTTCTCGGAGTGCGAGCCCAGCGCGCGCAGGGCCGACCTCATCATCAACGGGTTCGGCTTGCCGACGTAGTAGGGCTCACGGCCGGTGGCGCGCTCGATCAACGCCGCCACGGCGCCCGTCGCGGGCAGCGAGCCCTCGCGGGACGGACCGGTGGCGTCGGGGTTGGTCGCGATGAACTTCGCGCCCTCCTCGACCAGGCGGATGGCCTTGGTGATCGCGGTGAAGCTGTAGGTGCGGGTCTCGCCGAGCACCACGTAGTCCGGGTCGCGGTCGGTCAGCACGTAACCGATCTCGTGCAGCGCCGTCGTCAGGCCCGCCTCGCCGATCACGAACGCCGAGCCGTTCGGACGCTGCGAGTCGAGGAACTTCGCCGTGGCCAGGGCGGACGTCCAGATCGACGACTCGGGGATGTCCAGGCCGGTGCGCTGCAGGCGGGCCCGCAGGTCGCGTGGCGTGTAGATGGAGTTGTTCGTGAGCACGAGGAACGGCGTCTCGGACGCACGCAGCTCCGCGACGAACTCGTCCGCACCCGGGATCAGGTGCTCCTCGTGCACGAGGACGCCGTCCATGTCCATCAAGTAGTGCCACATGGGCCTAAGTATCGATCACGCGCTTGCGAAACGTCTCGGTCTGGAGCTTGAGATAACGCTCGATCACCCGCAGCTCGTCCTCGTCGAACTGGTCGAGCACCTCGATCATGCTCTGCCGCGCCACCTCGAAGGTCGCGCCGAACTTCTCCACGTCCCCCACCGTGACCTCGACCAACACCTTGCGGCGGTCGTGCGGGTCGCGGACACGGCGGACATAACCGGCGCGTTCCAGCCGGTCGATCACGCCCGTGACGGCGCCGGTCGAGAGGCCGGAGAGCTCGGCGATCCGGCCGGCGGTGACCGGTCCGTCCGCCCGCATGGCGAGATCGAGGCACTTCTCGTCGGTCGCGGACAGCCCCATCTGCGCGGCCACCCTCGCGTGGAACATGACGGTGAGCGCGCTCTGCTCCCGCATGTACCAGGTGAACCTCTCCAGGGCATCAGGTTCCATGCGGGACATCTTAGCCAGTAAGACAATTCCTCGTGACAGTGCTCCAAACGGGCGGAACGTGAGAAACCTCGTTCTTGGAGGCATCTACAAGGTGTTGTTCATTAAGCTAAACAAGGTGACAGCAGTGGAGTTGGGCATACCGGTCGTGCGTGGCACGCCTGACGCATCGTCACGTCCGGACACGCCACTGCTGGTCGACAAGTTCGGCCGGGTGGCGAAGGACCTGCGGGTCTCGCTCACCGACCGCTGCAACCTCCGGTGCACGTACTGCATGCCCGCCGAGGGCCTCGACTGGTTGCAGAAGGACGAGCTGCTCACCGACGCCGAGCTGGTCCGGCTGATGCGGATCGCCGTGGTCGACCTGGGCGTGACGGACATCCGCTTCACGGGCGGCGAGCCGTTGCTGCGCCGCGGCCTGGAGCAGGTGATCGCCGCGACGGCCGAGCTCGAACCCCGTCCGCGCATGTCGATGACGTCCAACGGCATCGGGCTGGCCCGCAGGGCGCAGTCGCTGAAGGACGCCGGGCTCAACCGGATCAACATCTCGCTCGACACCCTCGACCCCGCGAAGTTCGCGACGCTGACCAGGCGCGACCGCATCACCGACGTGCTGGACGGCCTCGACGCCGCCCGCGAGGCCGGACTGGAGCCCGTGAAGGTCAACTCCGTGCTGATGCGCGGGATGAACGAGGACGAGGCGGTCCCGCTGCTGCGGTTCTGCGTCGAGAACGGCTACCAGCTGCGGTTCATCGAGCAGATGCCGCTCGACGCGCAGCACGGCTGGACGCGCACGAACATGATCACGGCGGAGGAGATCCTCGCGGAGCTGTCGACGGCGTTCACGCTGACGCCGTCGGAGGTGCCCCGCGGCGGTGCTCCCGCCGAGCGCTGGCTGGTCGACGGCGGCCCCGCGGTCGTCGGCGTGATCGCGTCGGTGACCAGGCCGTTCTGCGCCGCCTGCGACCGCACGCGGCTCACCTCGGACGGCCAGATCCGCAACTGCCTGTTCAGCAACGGCGAGACCGACCTGCGCGCGCTGCTGCGCGACGGCTCCCCCGACGCCGCGATCGCCGACGCCTGGCGCGCCACGATGTGGGCCAAGGCTGCCGGTCACGGCATCAACGACGCGGGCTTCTCGCAGCCCGACCGACCCATGAGCGCCATCGGAGGATGACAGTGAGCACCGCCGTGCAGGTCCGCTACTTCGCGGGCGCCCGTGCCGCGGCCGGGGTGGCCGAGGAGGACCTGCTGCTCGACACCGCCGAGCCGACCGTGGCGCTCGTCGTGAGCACCATCGGCGAACGGCACGGTGACAAGCTCGGCAAGGTGCTCGCCGCGTCGAGCTTCCTGCTGGACGGCGTGGCGGTGCGCGACACCTCGCTGCGCGTGCCCGCCGGGTCTCAGCTGGACGTGCTGCCGCCGTTCGCGGGTGGCTGAGCCTCGAACTCGTCCTGCCAGAACCGGCACCCCGTCTCCTCGGCCAGGGTGAGCCCTGATCGCGTGGCCTCGTCGGCGGCGGTGTGGTCCCCCAGCGACCGGTGGACGCGGGCCAGCACGGCGAGCACCCGGACACCGCGGACTCGCATCTCGCCCTCACGGGCCCGTTCGCGGGCGCGCAGGGCGATCCTCAGCGCCTCGCGAGGCTCCCCCGCCGCGTGGTGGTCGGCGGCCAGGCCGGCCAGGGCGTTGACCTCACCGCGCAGGTAGCCGTTCTTGAGGCTGATGGCCAACGCCTCGTTGTGGGCGCTCATGGCCCTGTCCACGTCCCCCAGCGCGCGGTGGATCTCGCCGAGCGTGTCGTAGCCGTCGCACTCGTCCTTGGAGCTGCTGGCCTCCTGGGCGTGCCGCAACGACTGCAGGGCGAACTCGAGCGCCTCCTCGTGCCGGCCGCGGACGAACGCCAGGACGGCGTGCGAGTCGAGGCCGGGGATGCGGCGGACCAGTCCTGGCGGGGCGACCTCGCGGAGCTCGTCGGCCATGGCCAGGTACCGCTCGGCCAGGTCGTGGTCGCCGAGCAGCTGGCGCACCTCGACGATCGCGTTCAGCGCGAGGATGCGGCCGACGAGCAGGTCCTGCTCCTCCGCGATCTCCAGGGCCCTCGTGACGTGCGCGACCGACGCGGAGAGCGGACCGAGGTCGAGGTGGACGCCGCCGAGGTTGAACAGCACCGCCGGGTTGTCCGGTGACGTCTCGAGCGCCTCGGCCAGCAGCCGCGCGGCGGTGCGCAGCCGACCGAGCTCCCAGTTGACGATGCCGCTGTTGATCAGCAGTGACGTCATCACCCGCTCGTCGCGGTGGACGCGCAGGATCTCGAGGGCCTCGCCGTACTCGTCGACGGCGTCGGCGAGGTTGCCGGTGCTCCAGTGGGCGAGGCCGAGGCTGCCGTGCATGACGGCCAGCGGGACAGGGGCGTCCGCCTGCCTCGCCGCGGCGAGGCCGGCCCTGGCGGCGGCGAACCAGTCGACGTGGTGGGCCTGGAAGTGGAAGTGGCCGCGCAGCATGTCGGTGAGCAGCCAGGCGACCGGGTCGGGGCCCGCCTGCTGGACGGCGGCGACGATGTTGGCGCGTTCGGCGTCGAGCCACGCGACGGCCGCGGCCTCGGTGCCGAGGTCGTGCCTCGGCAGCGACTCGGAGAGCTCGGGCAGGTCGAGGCGGAAGAACTCGCGGTTGAGCGTCTGGGAGGCCGCCTCGGCGTTGAGGAGGTAGTAGTCGAAGAGCCGCTTGCGCGGGCTCCGGTCGTGCGTCAGCCGGACCGCGTACATGCGCAGCAGGTCGTGGAGGCTGTACCTGTCCTCGTCGTGCCGCACCAGGTTCGCGGTCACGAGCAGGCGCAGCGGTTCGCCGGCCGGTTCGCCGAGCAGCGCGGTGGCGGCCTCGGCGCCGAAGTCCTGGCCGGGGATGAGGCCCAGGAGCCGGAACAGCCGTTGCGCCTCACCGGGTTGCGCCTTGTACGACAGGTCGAACGCGGCGTTGACGGCCGCGTCGCCCTCGATCTCCAGCGCGTCCAGCCGGTCGTCGCCGCGCAGGTCGGCGAGGTAGTCGGTGATGTGGCCGGCGGCGACGTTCGCGGCCGCGATCCGCAGCGCCAGCGGCAGGTTCGCGCAGAGCCGCACCAGTTCCGCGCGGTCGTCCGGCGAGCCGCTGATCCGCATGCGCGCCAACAGCTCCTGCGCCTCGTCGTCCGCGAACACGGCCAGCCGGACCTGCTCGTGCTCTGCGAGGTCGGTCCGGCTGGTGACGACGACCCGGCACCGCTCGCCGGACGGCAGCAGCGGCCCGATCAGGTCGCCGGTGGCGTTGTCGATCACCACGAGCACGGCGCGGTCCGCCGTCATCCGCCGGAACAGCTCCGTCTGCGCGTCGAGGTCGACCGGCACCTCCTCGGCCCCGAGCGCGCGCAGGAACCGGTGCAGCGCCTGATGGGGCGTCATGGCGGAGGCGTTGTCGAAGGCGCGGAGGTTCACGTACAGCTGGCCGTCGGGGAACCGCTCGCTCAGCCGGTGCGCGACGTGCACGGCGAGCGAGGTCTTGCCGACGCCGGGCGGCCCGGTGATCGCGAGCACGGGCGCGGTGCTGCCCAGCGCCGCGGCGATCTCGCTCTCCCTGCCGACGAAGTCCGGCAGGTCGGCGGGCAGCTGGTGCGGGCCCGGCTTGCGCAGCACCAGCCGGTAGCCGCCGGGCTCGGTGATGACCTGCTCGGTGGCGCGCAGCCGTTGGACGAGGTTGCGCAACGCCTGCTTGGGGTTGGCCGGCCGGTCGTCACCCCAGACCGCCTCGACCAGTTCGTCGAACGCCACGGCCCTGCCCGGCCGGGAGGCGAGCGCCTGCCGCAGCGCGTCGAGTCTCATGTCTTCAGATCATGGCCAAACGACAGCCCTCCCGGAACAGGTTTCGAGTCGCTCCCGACCGCCTCCGACGCGCCCCCGATAGGCGCAACAAGCGTGAGCCACGACTCACTTTCCGTGATTGATCTCGGTCGATCTCAAGATGGAAACGAACCGATAACGGCACCTTTGAGCTGCTGTTTTGTCGGTTCCACACAACCCGCCGAAACGTTACAGTGACACGGGTCACAGTCGCAAACATTTGGCGAGCGCGGTTTCGGTTACGTACGGTCGCTCCTCGGCTGGCCCGAACCAGCCAGAAGCACGACCGGAGAGCCCAGCACCGAACCCAGTCCGACGGGCTCCCCGGAACACCCCCGAGCGAGAGAAACCGCCGGACTGGGACGCAGGGACGTACCGGGCCCCGAACCCGAGCCCCTGGCAGCAGGTGTGGTGGACCGAGAGGCACATGGCTTTCAACCGAGGCAAGCAGGGCAAGCACGGCTCCGCCGCTCGCACTATCGCCAAGGTCGCGGCTGTCGGCATCATCGCCGGCGCCCCTCTGGGCCTGGCCGTTGGCACCGCCAACGCCGCCCCTGGAATGGACTGGGACGCACTCGCGCAGTGCGAGGCCAGTGGCAACTGGGCCACCAACACCGGCAACGGCTTCTACGGTGGCCTGCAGTTCACGCAGCAGACCTGGAACGGCCACGGCGGTGTGGGCAACCCCGCCAACGCCTCCCGTGAGCAGCAGATCGCCGTCGCCGAGCGCGTGCTCGCGTCGCAGGGCCCCGGCGCCTGGCCGGCCTGCAGCGCGAAGCTGGGCGCCTACACGGGCAAGAAGACGACCCCGGCCCCCGCGCAGCAGCGCAAGGCCCCGGTCCAGCAGCGCACGGCCGCCGCGCCGGTGCAGCAGGCCCCGGTCGTGTCGCTCCCCGGCTCGACGTCGAACCCGAACGGGAACTACGAGATCAAGGCCGGCGACACGCTGTCGAAGATCGCGACCGAGAACAAGGTCGAGGGTGGCTACCAGGCCATCGTGGAGAAGAACAAGGGGTTCATCACGAACCCCGACCTGATCTTCCCCGGGCACAAGATCCAGATCTGATCTGGAGTTTTTGACGCGGTCCCTGGTTTGTGGGGCTGATGCTATGCGGCAGGGATCTCACCGTTACCCCCCGGCGGTGAGGTCCCTGTTTGCGTTGGGCTGGGGCCGTGCGGGTTTCGGCTTGATCGCCGTTGCGGTTCCAGCGTGGTCGCCTTTGGTGGTTCCGTGCCTGTTCCAGCGTGGGCATGCACCTCGGACGAAGCAGCTGGGTACATCGCCGCTGCGCGACGATTGCGATTGGGGCTTGACTTCGGGGCCCTTGCGAGGCGCTGGTTCGGCCGGAAAAGGCCGGATGCTCCGCACCCGGCCGATCCACTAGTGGTAGCACCTCGCACCCAAAGTCAAGCCCCAATCGCAAAACCACGAGTGGGTTCACCGCTACCCATCGGCGTCAGGTCTTTCCGGCTCGCCTTCGGCATCGCGGTCGCGAGTGCGTGGGGGGTTGTTACTGCTCGCCTTCGGCATCGCGTTTGTGGGCGTGCGGGGTGCGGGGTGCGGCTGAGTTTCGTTCGCCGGAGTGTCAGACCCTCTGAGTACGTTGGGTCGCGGGGGACCTGAAATCGAAGGGGACCCCTGCGCCAGCGTGCCCTGGCATGGCCGTCGGTCACGTTCCGGCGAGCCGCCGGTCAGGCGCGGACTGCGGTCAGGGGCAGTTGACCCACTCGTCCTTGCCGTCCGAGAACACCTGCCGCTTCCACACCGGCAGCCGCGCCTTGACCTCGTCCACCAGGTCGGAGCAGAGGGCGAAGGCCTCCCCGCGGTGTTCGGCTGCCACGGCGCAGGCGAGGGCCACGTCGCCGATCTTCAGCGGACCTACCCGGTGTGAGACGGCGATGCCGTGGACACCGGGGTACTTCGAGGCCAGGGTGTCGACCACCTCGGCCACCACGTCGGAGGCCGAGGGGTGGGAGTGGTACTCGAGCTCCAGCACGGAGCGGCCGCCGTCGTGGTCTCGCACCACGCCGGAGAAGGTGACCACCGCTCCTGCTCGGTCCGAGGCCACCAGGGCCGCGTGTTCCTCCACGGACAGCGGTTCCTCGGTCACGAGGGCTCGCAGCACCACGCTCACCTGTGGTCACCTCCGCGCAGTTGGTCGAGTGCATGGTCCACGACGGTGCCGAGGACTTCCAGGCCGTCGCGGACGCCGCCCGTCGAGCCCGGCAGGTTGACGATCAGGGTTCTGCCCGCGACGCCCGCGACGCCTCGCGACAGGACGGAGCCCGGGACGCGTGGCCAGCCGGACATGCGGATCACGTCGGCCAGGCCGGGGATCTCGTAGTCCAGGACGGCTCGGGTCATCTCCGGGGTGCGGTCGGTCGGGTTGATGCCGGTGCCGCCGGTCGTGATGACCAGGTCGGCGCCGGACGTCACCGCCGCGACCAGGGCCTCGCGGACCGGGTCGCCGTCGGGGACGACCGATGGCATCGGGGTCGAGAAGCCTCGCTCGACCAGCCACGCCAGGATGAGCTGGCCGCTGCGGTCCTCGTAGACGCCGGCAGCGGCTCGGTTCGAGGCGGTGATGACCGCTGCCTTCACGGGCGCACCCACAGTCCGGACTTGCCGCCTTCCTTGCGTTCCACGCGCACCGCGTCCAGGGAGGCGGCCGGGTCGACCGACTTCACCATGTCGTGCAGGGTCAGGCCCGCCACGGAGACGGCGGTCAGGGCTTCCATCTCCACGCCCGTGCGGTCGGTGGTGCGGACGGTGGCCGTGATCAGGACCGAGTCCTCGGCCAGGGCCAGGTCCACCACCACCGACGACAGGGCGATCGGGTGGCACAGCGGCACGAGCTCCCAGGTGCGCTTCGCCGCCATGATGCCGGCGATGCGGGACGTCGCCAGGGCGTCGCCCTTGGGCAGGCCGTCGGCGCCCAGCAGCGCGACCACCTCGGCTGTCGTGTGCAGGACACCGGTGGCCACGGCCGTGCGGGTCGTCTGCTCCTTGCCGGAGACGTCGACCATGCGGGCCGCGCCTTGGGAGTCCAGGTGGGTGAACTGCTTGGTCATACCGCGATCGTATGCCTGCCCGAGAACGACGGCCCGTGCCGAAATCCCTAGTGCGGTGACCACAATCCTCACCGGGTTGTGCGGGGCCCAGGTGGACGCCTCGCGGCACCTCCCCCACGCCCCCGTACCACCAGTACGAGGACGTGGGGGAGGCACCACGATGCGTCGCCCTGGACCGCGCACAACCCGGCAAGGGTTCGTGGTCACCGCACTAGGAGGTCGCGGCCTTCCGGACGGCCTCGGCCACGGCGGGCGCGACGGTGTTGTCGAAGACCGACGGGACGATGAACGACGCGTTGAGGCGGTCGCCGTCCACCACGTCGGCGATGGCCGCGGCGGCGGCCAGCAGCATCGCGTCGGTGATCGTCTTGGCGTGCGCGTCCAGCAGGCCGCGGAACACGCCGGGGAACGCCAGCACGTTGTTGATCTGGTTCGGGAAGTCCGAACGGCCCGTCGCCACGACGGCGGCGTGCTGCTGGGCCTCCATCGGGTCGATCTCCGGGTCCGGGTTCGCCAGCGCGAACACGATGGCGTCCTTGGCCATCGTCGCGACCTGCTCGGCGCCGAACAGGTTCGGGGCCGAGACGCCGATGAACACGTCCGAGCCGACCAGCGCGTCGTGCAGGCGGCCGGCCTGGTTGTCCTTGTTCGTGGACGCGGCGATCGACTTCAGGTTCGAGTCGAGGCCGGGGCGGTCGCGGTGCACGATGCCGTCGACGTCGACGGCGATGATGTCGCCCGGCGTCTGGGCCTGCAGCAGGCGGATGATCGCGGAACCGGCCGCGCCGACGCCGCAGACCGTGATGCGGCAGTCCTTGATGTCCTTGCCCACCACGCGAAGCGCGTTGCGCAGGGCCGCGACGACGACGATCGCCGTGCCGTGCTGGTCGTCGTGGAAGACCGGGATGTCGAGCTTCTCGCGCAGGCGGGCCTCGATCTCGAAGCAGCGCGGGGCGGAGATGTCCTCGAGGTTGATGCCGCCGTACACGGGGGCGATGAGCTCCACCGCGCGGATGATCTCCTCGGTGTCCTGGGTGTCCAGGCAGACCGGCCAGGCGTCGACGCCCGCGAACTTCTTGAACAGCGCGGCCTTGCCCTCCATCACCGGCAGGGCGGCGGCGGGGCCGAGGTTGCCCAGGCCCAGCACGGCCGAGCCGTCGGTGACGACGGCGACGGTGTTGCGCTTGATGGTCAGGCGGCGCGCGTCGTCCGGGTTCTTGGCGATCGCCTCGCAGACGCGGGCGACACCCGGCGTGTACGCGCGGGAGAGGTCGTCGCGGTTGCGGAGCGGGACCTTCGACGAGATCTCGATCTTGCCGCCGAGGTGCACGAGGAACGTGCGGTCCGACACCTTGCGGACGACGATGCCGGGCAACGTCTCCAGCGTGTCGGTGATGTCCTTGGCGTGGTTCGCGGAGAGCGCGTTGCACGTGAGGTCGATGACGACGCGGTCGTTGTGCGACTCCACGACGTCGAACGCCGTGATGACACCGCCCGCACGGCCGACGGCCGAGGTGAGGTCACCCGCGGCGCTCGCTGACGGCGGCGCCTCCAGACGAACGGTGATCGAGTAACCAGGGCCGGGGACCGGCATCGTCTTCCTCCCACGCAGTGCTGCTCAAGCGGGAAGTGAGCCTATCCCCGGGCCCATTGCGGTACGCACGCGACTCGGCAGTCTTAAGACCGCCCTGACAGTCCGATCAGGACTGCTCGCGCGGCTCAGGACTTGTTGATCTCGGTCACCGGGTGCGTGTAGCCGAGGTCCTCGACCGGCAGCGGGAACGTCACCGCGCCGAACGGGGAGAGCGCACCCTGGCTGTCGCTGGTCAGTTCGGTGACGGGGTGGCCGCCGTCGGGGCCCTCCGGCCAGTGCGGGTCGACCCGTCCAGGGCGTCCTTTCGCCACTTTCTCCTCCTCGGTGGTGCCGATGACGCGACAAGTGTGACAGACCTGGTTTCCCCACCTGGCGACGATGCGATGTCGTCCGGTCCATATACCGTGGTGAGAATGTCCGGCACCACTCTCGCCGACTGGCTGCGCGCCAGGGACGACGCCGCACTCATCGCGCTGCTGCGCGCGCGTCCTGACCTGGCAACGCCCCCACCTGCCGATATGTCCGTGCTCGCGACACGGGTCGGCACCAGGGCGTCGATCGCGCGCGCCTGCGAGGACCTCGACACGTTCACCCTCGCCGTGCTCGAGGGGCTGGTCGTCCAGGGTGCGGACACCGATCCCGTGGCGTTGACCACACTCGCCGGGGTGCTCGGGCCCGACGTGAAGCCCAAACCGCTCAAGCAGGCCGTCGCGAAGCTGCGGTCGCTGGCGCTCGCCTGGGGCGACGACGAGCTGTCGGTCCCGCCGGTCACCCGCGAGGCGTTCGGCACGTTCCCCGGCAACCTGGGCCGCGCGACCGGGCAGACCTACGACCTCGCCGGCATCAGCGAGGGCGAGCAGCGGGTCCTGCACAAGCTCGCCGCCGGACCGCCGATCGGCGAGACGAGGGACGCCTCCAGGGTCGTGCCGCTCGACAAGGCGGAGACCCCGGTGCAACGGCTGCTCGCCCGCGGCCTGCTGCTGCGGCGCGACCCCGGCACCGTCGAGCTGCCCAGGGAGATCGCGTTCGAGCTGCGCGGCACCCGGCCGCTCGGCCCGATCCAGGTGACCGAGCCGAAGCCGAAGACCACCTCGCTGCAGCCGGCGAGCATCGACGCGACGGGCGGCGGCGAGGCGCTGGAGCTCGTCCGGCACGTCGAGAACCTGCTCGCGAGCTGGTCGGCCGAACCGCCGCCGGTGCTGCGGACCGGCGGGCTGGGCGTCCGCGAGCTGCGCAAGGTCGCCAAGGACCTGAACGTCGACGAGCAGCGGGCCGCCCTGCTGATCGAGCTCGTCGTCGGCGCGGACCTCGTCGCCAACACCGAGGCCGCCGAGCCCGAGTGGGTGCCGACGACCAAGGCCGACGTGTGGATCGCCGCGACCGCCGAGGTCCGCTGGGCCACGATCGCGCACGCCTGGCTGGAGCTGCCGAGGCTGCCGGCGCTGGTCGGCCGCCGCGACGAGAAGGACCGGCTCTTCACCCCGCTCGCGGACGAGATCCGCCGCGCCCAGGCACCGCGCGACCGCCGGTGGGTCCTGGAGACGCTCGCCGCGTTCCCGGGGGGCACCGCGGTCGCGAGCCCGGCCGAGCTGGCCGCGCTGCTCGGCTGGCGGGCGCCGCGCCGGGGCGGCAGGCAGCGCGACGAGCTGGTGCGCTGGACGGTCGAGGAGGGCACCGCGGTCGGCGTGCTCGCACTCGGCGCGATCACCAGCGCCGGCCGCGTGCTGCTCGACGAGGGACCCGGCCACGCCGCCAAGACCCTCGCCGACGCGCTGCCGGACCCGCTCGACCACGTGCTGGTGCAGGCCGACCTCACCGTCGTCGCCCCCGGCAGGCTCGAACCGGACCTCGCGGACGAGATGGCGCTCGTCGCGGACGTCGAGTCGGCGGGCAGCGCCACGGTCTACCGGATCGGCGAGACCACCGTGCGGCGTGCGCTCGACGCCGGGCGCACCGCCGACGACCTGCACGAGCTCTTCAAGCTCCGCTCCCGCACGCCGGTGCCGCAGTCGTTGACGTACCTGATCGACGACGCCGCCCGGCGCCACGGCAGGCTGCGCGGCGGGGCCGCCGGCTCGTTCCTGCGCTGCGACGACCCGGTGCTGGTCAGCGAGGTCCTCGCGCACCCTGAGGCCGCCCGGCTGGAGCTCCGCCGGATCGCGCCGACGGTGCTGGTGAGCCCGCTGCCGCTGGCGGACGTGCTGGACGGCCTGCGGTCGGCCGGGTTCGCCCCCGCCGCGGAGGGTCCCGACGGCCAGGTGCTCGACCTGCGTCCCGGCGGGCGCAGGACCACCCCGAGGCAGCGGTCGGCGCGGAAACCGGCGTCACCGGCCGTGCCCGCCGACGAGCGGCTGGGTGAACTCGTCCGGCTGGTCCGAGCCGGTGATCGCGCCGCCGCGACACCACGGGGTGAACGCGTCGCCGTTCCCGGACATCTCGGCGCCGGTCCGTCAGCCACCTTGTCGCTGCTCCAGCAGGCCGCACGGGCCCGGCGCAGGGTCCTGGTCGGTTTCGTCGACTCCCACGGCACGGCGGCACAGCGGGTAATCGAGCCGCACGTCGTCGGTGGCGGAGTGCTGGAGGGGTACGACCACAGCTACGGAGAGGTGCTGAGGTTCCCACTCCATCGCATCACGTCCGCCGCGTTGGTGGACGAGGACTGACAGCCGGTCATCCCCCGGTCAGTGCCGCGTGATCACCCGTGCGTGGCCGTTGCCCGACCTAGCGTCGGTGGGCGTGGACGTTCCCGAAGGACGTCCGCACCGACCAAGGAGGTCCCGCACGATGGCCAGCTCCCGGTGGGCTTTGCGAGCCGCCGCCACCGTCACGGCACTGGCGTTCGCCTTGCCGTTCTCCTCGGGCACGGCGTCAGCCGACCCGATCCTCGTGCTCCTGCAGGACAACCAAGTCAACGCGAACGCGGGGGTGAGCGGCAACGTCGACCTGCTGGACGTCGCGGCCGGCGCCCACGTCGCCCTCGACACCGGACCCGGCATCACCGTGATGGACAACGGCGGCATCCAGCTCGCGCTGGGCCTCGCGGCCCAGGTCGACGCGGACGTGGACGCCGGGGTCGACCTCGGCACCGTCGTGGACGCCGACGTGGACGCCGTCGTGGACACCGACATCGACGCCGACGTGGACGCGATCGTCGACGCTGACGTGGACGCCGTCGTGGATGCCGACATCGATGCTGACGTCGACGCCGACGTGGCTGCCGGCGTGGACGTCGACACCGACATCGACACGGTGGTGGACGCGGCCGTGGACGCCGCGGCGGTAGTTGACACGGATGTCGCTGCCGACGTGAGCGCAACGGTTGACCTCGCGCCCACCACCGCCGTCGACCCGGCCGTGGCACCGCTCGTCGCCGCGCCGCCCGTCCCGGTGGTCGACGCCGACGTGGACGCCGTCGTCGACGCCGATGTGAACGCTGTCGTCGACGCTGACGTGGACGCCATCATCGACGCCGATGTGAACGCTGTCGTTGACGCCGTGGTCGATGCCGATGTGGACGTCGACGCCGGCATCGGTCTCGGCACCGTCGTCGGGCCGTCCGGCCACCACTGCCACCACCACGGCCTGCTCGACGGCCTGCTGGACATCGGCATCGGCGCGGGCGTCGGTGTCGGCGCGGGCGTGGACCTCGGTGATGGTGGCGTCGACCTCGGCGCCATCGTCGGCGTCGGCGTGGTCATCGGCTAGCAGCAGCACCCCACGGCGGAGGGAGAACTGCTTGGACGATCGGCGAACGAACTAGGTCAGACCGCAACGACGAGGCGAGCGCCGCACCCGGAGGTGGCGCTCGCCTCGTCGCACGTTCTGCAGTTGTCCCGCGAGAGGAGGTCAGCCCGCCCGGACCGACATCCACTGGCGCATGGCGTGCTCGACCAGCGTGATGAGCGTCTGCTTCGTCGACTGCCGGTTTCGCGCGTCACACGTCACGATCGGCACCGACTCGTCGATCGTCAGCGCCTCGCGCACGTCCTCCAGCCGGTGGTGGAGGAGCCCGTCGAAGCAGTTGACGCCCACGACGTACGGCAGCTGCCGGTCGTCGAAGAAGTCGATCGAGGCGAACGCGTCCGCGAGCCTGCGGGTGTCGACCAGGACGATGGCGCCGATGGCACCACGGACCAGGTCGTCCCACATGAACCAGAAGCGGTGCTGACCCGGTGTACCGAAGAGGTACAGGATCAGGTCGCTGTCGAGCGACACGCGGCCGAAGTCCATCGCGACGGTCGTGGTGACCTTGTTGGGCGTGGCGGAGAGGTCGTCCACCCCCGCGCTGGCCTCGGTCATCACCGCCTCGGTGGTCAACGGGACGATCTCGGACACCGAGCCGACGAACGTCGTCTTGCCCACACCGAAGCCACCCGCCACCACGATCTTGGCGGAGGTCGTCGGCTTCCGTGCGCCCTCGGCGCCCTGGGGACTAGAGCCTGCGAAGCCCACTGAGCACCCTCTCCAGGAATTCCATGGAAGGCCGGTCCCCCACGACCAGACCGCCCTGGTGAATCAAAACCAATCCCATGCTTGCCATGTCGCCGATCAACACCCGTACGACGCCTAGAGGCAAGCGCAGGAGTGCTGCGACCTCGGCCACCGACCGCGTGTCCACGCACAACCCGCAGATGGACCTGTGCTCGGGAAGCACCGCGGCATCCCGTTCGAGGCCCTTTTCGCTGGTCGAAATCAGCGCCTCGATAGCCAGGTCGTAGTCGGGTCGTGTGCGTCCACCGGTGCGTGTGTAAGGCCGCACCAGTGAACCCGAGTCCGCAGCTGCATTCTCCTCGGGGCGCACAACGGATTGTGCACCGGTGTTGTATGCCGGCTGCGCACCAGTGCTGTACACCGGCTGCGGCCCCGTGGTGTACG
The DNA here is from genome assembly GCF_042738015.1 of Lentzea sp. NPDC059081. Classification (NCBI taxonomy): domain Bacteria; kingdom Bacillati; phylum Actinomycetota; class Actinomycetes; order Pseudonocardiales; family Pseudonocardiaceae; genus Lentzea; species Lentzea sp. NPDC059081. The sequence goes on along the minus strand of NZ_JBHYGW010000017.1, from coordinate 136,707 downwards.
GCAGTTGTTCTGGTACCGCGTCCGGCATCTCGTGCTGGCCGAAGAGGTCCGCACCGGGTCCACCGAACAACCCGGTGCCGTACCCGTCTATGTCGAACCGGTTCGGCACGTCGTCGTACGGATACGACGACGAGTCGTCCACCTCACGCTGAGACATATCGCCTAGCCCTTGCCCTGTAACCCGCTCATCGTGGGGTGCGTCCTCGGCTTCCTCTGATTCTTGGGGTATCGCGTCAGGCTCGTCGAACTGGAACCCACCAGCGGCCCACTCCTGGTAGTTGAAGTTCCTACCGAGTCCACGGCCTCTAGCGCCAGGTCTCCCAGCCATTTGTTCTCACCCCTGAACCCAAGTGAGGTCTAGCGACGGACCACACCCTGAAGCTGCGCGCGCAGCTCAGGGGTGAGTTGTTGACCGACTCTCTCCACCAGAAGCGTCATCTCGTAAGCCACCAGGCCGATGTCACAGTTCGGTGCCGCCAGGACGGCAAGGCACGAGCCGTCACTGATGGACATGAGGAACAGGTAACCCCGCTCCATCTCGACAACGGTCTGGTTGACCCCGCCTGCCTCGAAGCAGCGGGCAGCACCCTGTGTGAGGCTGACCAGCCCTGACGCGACGGCGGAGAGCTGCTCTGCGCGGTCCCGGGGCAGCCCCTGGGACCCCGCGAGCAACAGCCCGTCCGCGGACACCACGACGGAATGTGCCACGCCGGGCACCCTCCGCACGAAGTCGGTGATAAGCCAACCAAAGCTGCCTGGCTGCGCTGCGGTCGTCACTCCTGCTCCTCGTTCTGCCGGCTCGACTGGTCACCAGCGTATGCCTCGATCAATGCGTGCCGGCCTCGCCGGACACCACTTTGCAGACTCGACATCCGTCCGCGCACCGCGTCGGCGGTGCGGGGCGGCAGCGGCGGGCGCTGCGCTGTCTGCGTCAGGGACTGCGGCTTGGGTGCTGCAGATCCTGGCACGAGCTGAGCCTTCGGTGTCCGTTTCGGCAATCCTGCCGTGGTCTTCGTCTCCGGCGTCTTGTTCAACAACGCCTGAGCCGCTTGCCATCCCTCATCGGCAGGCGATTGCCAAGCCGATTCGGAAACGGGCGCCGCTGCTGGAGTCTCCTCCAGAACGGGCTCCGGTTCCACAACTCGCTCCTGCTCGGCCGGTGCCACTTCTTCCTCGACCGCCTTCTGGACCTTCACGCGCGGCTGGCGCACGGGGAGGCCGGCTGCGGACGTGGTGGTGGGTGCCACCGCGGGGACAGGCTTGCGGGTACGGGTCGGGAGCTCGGGCTCCGGCCCGTCCGACAACGGAGGGGTCGACGGGGGCTCGTCGATGTACTCGACACCGCCCTTGTCGACGCTGCCCGGTCCGGACTCGACGTGCCCGTTGGACGCGGCCGTCTCGTCGTGCCCAGCGGCCGGACGGACCGGCTGGGCGGCGGATGCGGACGTCTCACTGCCCACCGCCTGGAACCACTGCGACAGGACGGCCTCGTAGATCGGGAGGCGCTCCGTCGGGGCGTCCAGGTCGTGCTCGACCTGCTTGCCCGACGTGCCGTTGCGGTGGCCCATGCCGATGTCGAGCCGGCCCTGGTCGACCGAGGCGCGCGAGACGCCGTTGGTCGAGGCCGGTTCGTCGTCGATCGGCGGGATGGGCACGAACTGCGTGGTCTCGTACCCGGGCTCGAAGGAGATCTCGCCCGGCTCCTCGTGCCGGTCCTCGTAGGCCGTGAAGAGGGTCGGCTCGCCGAACGAGCCTTCCGGCTCCACCGCCGCGAGCTGGTCACGACGCCACCGCTCGGACGGCGTCGAGTCCTCGATCGGCGGGTCGCTGTAGACGGGGATCGCCGTCGCGCCCGCACCGGTGTCGGTGATCGAGCTCGGCACGAAGTTGACCGGGATGCTCGGGCTCGACTCGTCGATCCTCGGCGTGAGGCCGGTCGAGCCGGTGGAACCGCCGAACGCGCCGGCGATGCCGCTGGCCCTGGTGGCCGTCGTGCCGATCTCGGTCGTGTGCTCGGCCGGCGTCTGCACCGGTGCCATCGAGGGCGACGACATGGTGGGCGACGACATGCCGAACGCGGAGGCCAGCGAGCCGGATCCGGTCGGCGGGGTCGAGACGGGGGCCTGACCGGGGATCGCGATGAGCGTCTCCGGCACGATCACCAGTGCCGTCGTGCCGCCCTCGATGTCCTCGTTGCCCCGCAGGCGGACCTTGATGTCGTGGCGCTTGGCGAGCCGCGCGACCACGTACAGGCCCATTCGGCGGGAGACGGCGACGTCGACGTCCGGCGGGTCCGCCAGGCGCTCGTTCGCGTCCAGGATCTCCTGGTCGCCCATGCCCACGCCGCGGTCCTGGATCTCGATCGCCAGCTCGCCCTTGCGGGTCTTGGCCGTGCGAACGGTGACCTTGGTGACCGGGTCGGAGAACGCCGTGGCGTTGTCCAGCAGCTCGGCGATGAGGTGCACGAGGTCGTTGACCGCGCGGCCCTGGACCGTGAGGTCCGGGGTCTGGCCGACCTGCACGCGGGCGTACTGCTCGACCTCGGAGACCGCGGCGCCGAGGACCTCGGCGGCCGGGACGGGACGGGTCAGGCGCCGCGAGAGGTCCGTGCCCGAGAGGACCAGGAGGTTCTCCGAGTTGCGGCGCATGCGGGTCGCGAGGTGGTCCAGCTCGAACAGCGAGGCCAGCTGGTCCGGGTCCTGCTCGTCCTGCTCCAGCCGGTCGATCAGGTTCAGCTGGCGCTCGACCAGGGCCTGAGAGCGGCGGGAGAGGTTGACGAACATCGCGTTGACGTTGTCGCGCAGGAGGGCCTGCTGGGCGGCCAGTCGCACCGCTTCACCGTGCACCGCGTCGAACGCGCGCGCCACCTGGCCGACCTCCTCCCGCGTGTGCACCGGCACCGGTTCGACGGCGGTCTTGGCCGCGTTCTCCGGGTTCGGGTCCGCGAGGATCCGCTCGACCGCGTCCGGAAGGCCGTGGTCGGCGACGTCGAGGGCGGTGCGGCGCAGCGTGCGCAGCGGGTTGAGGATCGAGCGGGCGACGAACAGCGCCATGAGCAACGCGAGCGCGAGGATCGCGAGCACGACGCCGGACTCGATGTACGCCCTGGTGCGGGTGTCGCTGGAGAGCTCGTCGGTCTTGTTCTGCAGCTGCTCGACCAGCAGGTTCTCGACGTCACGGGTCAGGTTGACCGTCAGCGTGGCGGCGATGTCCCACTTCTCGGACGTCAGCTGGCTGAAGTCCTTCTTGCCGCCGGCCTGCTGGTTGAGCGCCGACTCCTGCATGTCGTTCGCGGTGTCGACGATCAGGCCGGTGACGGTGTCGTCGTAGATCTTCGCCTGTTCCGGCGTCGCGGCCTTGCGGAAGTCGTTGCGGGCCGCGTCGAGCTCGGCGTCCGCCGCCTGCAGGGCGCGCGTCTGGGACGGCGTGAACGCCTTGCGCTGGAAGACGTCCAGGAGGATCGCCCGCTTGAGCGACTCCTGCTCCTTGATGCGCGCGATGGCGTTCGTGGTCAGGTGCAGTCGCACCAGTTCCGGGTCGTTGATCTCGGCGATCGTCGTCTCACCGAGGTTGATGAGCGTCTCGATGGACTCCGAGTAGGTGCGCTGGACGGCTTCCGCGGGGTACTGGGTGTCGCGCACCGAGTTGCGGAGGCTGTTCAGGCGGTCGAGCTGCTTGGCCGCGACCTGGAACCGCTCGACGGCGGTCGGGTTCAGGTCGGAGCTCAGCTCGGAGATCTTGGCGTTGAAGGCCTCGCTGGTGTCGTTCACGCGGCGCAGCTGGCGCTCGAGGACGACCCGGTCGACCTTCTTGTTCGACGCGACGTAGCTGACCGACAGGTCGCGCTCGCGCTGCAGCTGCTGCACGAGGTCGGCGACCGCTGTCTCGAGCTGGATCTGGTTCGCGAGGTTGTTGAACTCCGTCGCGGCCTGGAGGTCGCCGCGGACGCGCAGACCACCCAGGGCAAGGGCACAGACCGTCGGGATCAGCAGGACGGCGAGCAGCTTCGTGCGCAGCCGCCAGTTGCGCAGGCGCCATGGCGCGGATCGGGCAGGTCCTGAACCGGTTCCGGGTGCGATCTCGCGACTCACCGGGTCCGGTGTCACGTTCATCGTTCCGTCACCCAGCGCAGCCAGTCCGTCACCCGATTCGGGCCTTTCGGAGCGTGTGGTGTCACCCACGCCAAACTGGCTGGGACCTCTCTCACGTCGGGCCACTCTGGGCTTCCTCTTCCAGCAGCAGTGTCCCGGTCTCTCCCCAGGACCGAGCATGGACTCGTCAAACGGGCCGAATTGCAGCACAGAGGCGGTTCACCCGGTGAGGCGCCCCACCCCGTCTGAAGACACGTCGGTCGACAACAACCTGTGCCACCCGGCGGGGAGCGTAATGGTCACCCCCTGTCCGGGGGAAGTCTCCAGAAGCACTCACCGTATCGAGATGGGGTGTCGTTTCATACGTTCAGGTGGTTAACATCCCCGGTTGTCGGCACGCCCCACGTCCGTCCGAACGCCCAGTTCGGACAGCGGACCACCTGGTCTGTGGCGACACTCACTGATCAATTCGATGCTACTCAGGCCTACCGGCGAGAGGTGCCATGGCTACCCGAGCCAAAGCTCTGCGGCTTGCCGCAGTGCTCATCACGTGTGTTCTGACCGCGAGCTGCGGCCTGTTCGGAGGTTCGTCGAACGGCGGCAACGCGGACGTGGAGCGCAACATCCTGCGCATCGGCGTGCTGCCCGTCGTCGACGTGGCCCCGCTGCGCATCGCGCTGACCGAAAAGCTGTTCGAGAAGGCCGGACTGCAGGTCAACCTGGTCACTCAGCCCAGCGAGGCCGAAGCCATCAAGCAGCTGGACACCACGCTGGACATCACGTGGGCCACGCACGTCAGCCTCTTCCGGGCCGTCGCCGAGGGCACCGAGCTGCAGCTGCAGGGCGAGGCCTACCAGGCAGGCCCGAACTCGATGGCGCTGGTCACGGCCTCGAACTCGAGCTACGACGACGCCGGCAAGAACCCCAGCCCGACCATCGCCGTGAACAGCGAGACCGACATCGGCGCGCTGACGACGCGTGCCGTGCTGGACACCGCCGCGGTCGAGAAGCAGAAGATCAAGTTCAAGTCCATGCCGTTCGCGGACATGGAGAACGCGCTGACCTCCGGCACGGTGGACGCGGCGTTCATGATCGAGCCGTTCATCACGAAGGCGCAACGGAAGATCGGCGCGAAGATCCTCAGCGACACCGCGCGCGGCCCGACACTCGACTTCCCGATGTCCGGCTACGCGGCGTCGAAGAAGTTCGCCGACGCGAACCCGAAGACCCTCAGGGTGTTCCGGGACGTGCTCCGCGAGGCCCAGCAGCGCGCCCAGGGCAACAAGCTGGCCGTGCAGGACTCGCTGACCAGCTACGCCGACGTCGACCAGCCGACCGCCGCGCTCGTGTCCGTGGGCACGTTCCCGCTGTCGTTGAACCCGATCCGGCTCCAGCGGGTCGCCGACATGATGGACACCGAGGACGTGCTCTCGGGCCGCCTGGACGTGCAGCAGCTGCTGCCGCCGGGCACGACGAGCTAGCGACGCCGCTGCTCAGGGCATGCGGAAGTGGGGGGAGGGGGGCCCCCCCCCCCCCCCACTACCTCACGGGCTCACGCG